>WYBL01000009.1 GCA_011526565.1 Acidobacteriota bacterium
CGAAGAACGAGAAGATCATCGCGATCACGAAGATGTTGTCGACCGCGAGCGACTTCTCGACGACGTAGCCGGTGACGTACTTGACGGCGGCGGTGGGCCCGTCGTTGTAGACGAGGCCCACGCCGGGGACCGCCTGCGGCTGGGCGCTCATCAGGTCGGGCGTCAGGCCGAGGCCCATCCAGTGGTGGCCGTAGCCGACGTAGACGAAGGCGGAGAAGCTCAGTCCGAGGGCGATCCAGAACGCCGACCAGCCCAGCGCCTCGCGCACCCCGATCACGTGCGCCTTGCGGTGGAACACCCCGAGGTCGAGCGCCAGCAGCGCCAGCACCAGCAGGATGAAGCCCGCGTACATCCAGATCATGAAGCCTCCGGCGGCTGACCCTCGACGCGGCGCGCCTCGAGCAGCAGCGCCACCAGCGTCTTGCCCTCGCGGATCTCGCCACGGGCGACGGCGCCCATCGCCTGGTCGAGCGTGAAGCGGCGCGCCTCGATGCGCTCGTCCTGCTCCGGCCGCGGCGGCACGGCGCGCAGGCCCGAGCCGCGGAACAGGTGCATCACCTCGTCGCAGAAGCCGGGCGTCGTCCAGAACTCGGCGATCTTCTCGAGGCGCTCGACCTCGAGGCCCACCTCCTCGACCAGCTCGCGGCGGGCGCCCTGCTCGGGCGTCTCGCCCGCATCGCGCCGGCCTGCCGGCAGCTCCCAGACCAGCGCTCGCGCGGGCCAGCGGTACTGGCGCACCAGGGTGATCGAGCCGTCCTCGTGCACCGGCAGCACCGCGACCGAGCCCGAGTGGCGCACGACCTCGCGCATCGCGCGCACCCCGCCGGGCTCTTCGACCTCGTCGAGGTCGAGGGCCAGCACCTTGCCCTCGTACAGGCGGCGCCCGCCGAGGCGTTCGCCGCCGGCCGCGTCCTTCATCGTTCCTCCAGGGCGGCGAGCAGCCGCCGCAGGTCGGCGGGCAGCGGGCTCTCGAACTCGAGGCTGCGCCCGTCGGGGTGGGTGAAGCACAGCCGCGTCGCGTGCAGCGCCGGGCGCTCCTGGGCGTCGAGCGCCGCCCGCGCCTCGGCACGCCGGCAGGCGGGGCGGAAGCGGGCTCCGTACAGGTGGTCGCCGGCGACCGGGTGGCCGATCGAGGCGAGGTGGACCCGGATCTGGTGGGTGCGGCCGGTGAAGATGCGAACTCTCAGCAGCGCAGCGCCGTCGAGGCGGCGTTCGACCGACCACTCGCTGGCCGCGTGCCGCGCGCGCGGAGCGTCGACCTTCATCTTCTTGCGATGCACGGGGTCGCGGCCGATCGGGCGCTCGACGCGCCCTGCGGCCGTCTTGGGCTGGCCCAGCACGACCGCGAGGTACTCCTTGCGCACGCTGCGGTCGGCGAACTGGGCGGCCAGGAAGCGGTGGGACGCGTCGTCCTTGGCGACGAGCACCAGCCCGGAGGTGCCCTTGTCGAGGCGGTGGACGAGTCCGGGGCGCAACTCGCCGCCGATGCCCGAGAGGTCCTCGACGTGATGGAGCAGGGCGTTGACCAGCGTGCCGCTCGCGCGGCCCGCGCCGGGGTGCATGGCGAGGCCGGCGTCCTTGTCGACGACCAGCAGGTGGGCGTCCTCGTGCAGCACGCGCAGCGGGATGTCCTCGGGCCGCGGGGCGGCCTCGACCGGGGGCGGCACGTGGACCGCGATCGTCTCGCCGCCGCGCAGGCGGTGCGAGGGGCGTCTGCGGTCCCCGTCGACGAGCACCTCGCCGCCGTCGATCAGCACCTGGATGCGGGCGCGCGAGAGGTCGGGCCGGCGGGCGGCGAGATAGCGGTCGAGCCGCTGTCCTTCGGCGTCGGGCGCGGCGGTCAGGGTGTCGGGTGCTCCCAAGGCCCGCGCGGGCGCCTCAGGCCTCGGCGGCAGGAGCCGTGGCGAGCGCGCGAGTGCGCGACAGCCGCGGCCAGAGGAAGGCCGCGAGCGCCAACAGGCCGATCGCCACGAGCTGCGAGGTCGAGACCAGGCCGCCCAGCCACAGCCCGCGCGCCACGTCGCCGCGGACCGTCTCCAGCGCGAAGCGCGCGACCGCGTAGAGCCCGAGGTACGACAGCACCACCTGCCCGTCGAAGCGCTTGCGGGCCGCGGTGCGCAGCAGCCACCACAGGATGCCGAAGGCCAGGATCGACTCGTAGAGCTGGACGGGGTGCATCGCCTGGCCGAGCGGCACGCCGACGGTCCGCGACGCGTACTCGTCGGTGTAGGTGATGCCCCACGGCAAGCTCGTCGGGGCGCCGTGGCAGCAGCCGGCGCACAGGCAGCCGAGGCGGCCGATCGCCTGGCCGAGGATCACGCCGGGGGCCAGCGCGTCCGCCGTCTTCCAGGCGTCGAGTCCGTTGGTGCGCGAGTACCAGAAGGCCACCGGCAGCGCCAGCAGCAGGCCGCCGTAGAAGACGCCGCCGCTCTGCAGCAGCGTCAGCAGCTCCGCCATCGAGAAGGAGAACGAGCGCCACTCGACGACCAGCAGCATCAGCTTGGCGCCGAGCAGGCCCGACAGCAGCACGTAGATCGCCAGGTCGGCGACCTTGTTGCCGTCGAGGCCCTCGCGCCGGGCCTGGCGCGAGGCGATCCAGAGCCCGGCGACGAACGCGATCGCCAGCAGCACGCCGTAGCTGTGCAGGGTGAACGGACCGAGCGTGCGCCCGGCCAGGTCGAAGGCCGGGATCGTGAACAGGCGGGGGAACATGGTCTACTCCGCGGCCGCCGCGACGCGGGGGCTGGCGCCGCCGTCGGGCGCGCCGGAGCCCGCGGCGGCGGGTTGGTCGGGCGACGCGGCCGGCTCGTCCTCCGGCCGCCGCAGCATGTCGAACACCAGCAGCACGACGCCGACGGTGATCGCGGAGTCGGCGACGTTGAAGGCCGGCCAGTGGTGCCGGCCCCAGTAGACGTCGACGAAGTCGATCACGTGGCCGAAGCGGGCGCGGTCGATCAGGTTGCCGACGGCGCCGGAGAGCACCAGCGCGAGCGCAAGCTGCACCAGGCGCTCGCCGGTCGGCGTGCGCAGCGAGTACCAGGCGATGGCGATCGTCGCCACCACGCCGATCAGCCCGAACCACAAGGGCTGCATCGGCAGGTCGGCGTCGGAGAGGAAGCCGAAGGCCCCGCCGCGGTTGCGGACGTGGGTGAGGTCGAGCAGGCCGGGGATCACCTCGATGCTCTCGTGCAGTCGAAGCCGCTCGAGGATCAGGCTCTTCGTCCACTGGTCGAGCGCGACGAGCACGAGCACCAGGGCGGCCAGGCCGCGGCGCTCGGCGAGGGCCCGCCTCACGCCAGCGCCTCGACGACGGGCCGGCAGCGCGGGCACAGCGGGGCGTCGTCGCCCGCGACCTGTTCCGACCACGTCCAGCAGCGTTCGCAGCGGCGGCCGCCGGCCCGGCTGACGGTGACGGCCAGCGCCCCGGCGCCGGGCTCCAGCGCCACCTCGCTGACGATGAACAGGTTGGCCAGGTTGCCGGGGAACGCGCTCGAGCGCGCTTCCCAGGCGCGCAGCGGCGCGAGCTCGGCTTCGCCCCCGCGCAGCGCCACGCGCGCCTCCAGGCTCTTGCCGATCGCCTTGGCGGCGCGCGCCTCCTCCAGCGCCTTCAGCACCACGGTGCGCGCGGCGAGCAGGGCCTCGAAGCCCTCGGGCGCCTTCAGGCCCGTCGCGGCGGGGAAGTGGGCGCAGTGGACCGAGCCCTGCGGCCGACCGGGCAGCAGCGGCCACACCTCGTCGGCGGTGAAGGGCAGCACCGGCGCCATCAGCAGCGTCAGGTCGCGGGCGATGCGCGCCATCACCGTCTGCGCCGAGCGGCGGCGGGCGGCGTCCTTCGCGTCGCAGTACAGCCGGTCCTTGAGCACGTCGAGGTAGAACGCCGACAGGTCGGCGGCGCAGTACTGCACGAGCTGGTGGTAGACGACGTGGAACTCGAAGGCCTCGTAGGCCTCGCGCACGCGGGCGACCACGCGGTCGTGGCTCGCCAGGGCCATGCGGTCGAGGTCCTCGAGCGCCTCGTCGGCCACGGCGTGCCGCGCCGGGTCGAAGTCGGCCAGGTTCGACAGCAGGTAGCGCAGCGTGTTGCGGATCTTGAAGTAGGCCTCGGACAGCCGCGCGAACATCGCCTCGGACATCGGCATGTCCTCGCGGTAGTCGACCATCGCGACCCACAGCCGCAGGATCTCGGCGCCGGACTTGTCGCAGGCCTTGACCGGGTCGACGGTGTTGCCCAGGCTCTTCGACATCTTGCGGCCCTTCTCGTCGACCGTGAAGCCGTGGGTCAGGACCGCCTTGTACGGCGCGTGGCCGCGGGTGCCGATGCCGATCAGCAGCGACGAGTGGAACCAGCCGCGGTGCTGGTCGCTGCCCTCGAGGTAGACGTCCGCGGGCCAGGTCAGGGACGGGTCGCGGGCCAGCACCGCCGCGTGCGAGGAGCCCGAGTCGAACCACACGTCGAGGATGTCCTGCTCCTTGTCGAACTCCGAGCCGCCGCACTTGCGGCAGGCGAAGCCCGCGGGCAGCAGGTCCTTCGCGTCGCGCTCGTACCAGGCGTCCGCGCTCTCCTTTTCGAAGACGTCGGCGACGTGGCGGCACAGCTCGGGCAGCAGGTGGGCCTCGCCGCACCCGCGGCAGTAGAAGGCCGTGATCGGCACGCCCCACAGCCGCTGGCGCGAGATGCACCAGTCGGGGCGGGTGGCGATCATGTTGCGGATCCGCTCCTCGCCCCACGCGGGGTGCCACTGGACCTTGGCGATCGCCTCCAGCGCGCGCTCGCGGAACCCGTCCTTGTCGAGGCCGATGAACCACTGCCAGGTGGCGCGGAAGATGATCGGCTTGCGGCAGCGCCAGCAGGTCGGGTACGAGTGGACCTCGCGGCCCTCGGACAGCAGCACGCCGCGCTCGCGCATGAAGCGCACGATCTCGGGGTTGGCGTCGAACACGCGCTGGCCGGCGAAGTGCTCGACCTCTTCCGCGAAGCGGCCGCCCTCGTCGACGGGGCAGTAGACCTCGAGCCCGTAGCGCACGCCGGTCAGGTAGTCGTCCCAGCCGTGGCCCGGGGCCGTGTGCACGACGCCGGTGCCGGCCTCCAGGGTGACGTAATCGCCGAGCACGCCGGGCGAGTCGCGGTCGATCCACGGGTGGCGGAAGGCCACGCCCTCGAACAGCGCGCCCTTGACCACCGCCAGCGGCTCGCCCAGCGCCAGCTCCGGGTGCTCGCGGCGGAAGCGCTCGAGCGAGCGGTCGCGCAGGCCCTGGGCGAGCACCAGCACGTCGGCCGAGCCCTCGACGGGGTAGAAGCCGTAGTCGAGGTCGGGGTGGAACGCGAGCGCCAGGTTGGCCGGCAGCGTCCACGGCGTCGTGGTCCAGATCACGGCGGACACGGCGCGCCCCGCGATCGCCGGCACGCTGGTCTCGACCTTCGAGCGCTCGCCGGCCGACAGCGCGAAGCGCACGTCGACCGACGGGCTCGCGTGGTTGTCGTCGTACTCGACCTCGGCCTCGGCCAGCGCGGTGCGGCACGAGATGCACCAGTGCACCGACTTCTTGGCCTTGTAGACGAGGCCGGCCTCGGCGAAGCCGGCGAGCTGGCGCACGATCTCGGCCTGGTAGACCGGGCTCATCGTCAGGTACGGCCGCTGCCAGTCGCCCATCACGCCCAGCCGCACGAACTGCCGGCGCTGGGTGTCGAGCCACTTCGTCGCGTACTCGCGGCACGCCTTGCGGAAGGCGACCGGGCTCAGCTCCTTCTTCTTCGCGCCGAGGTCCTTGTCGACCTTGAGCTCGATCGGCAGGCCGTGGCAGTCCCAGCCCGGCACGTAGGGCGCGTCGAAGCCGGCCAGCGTGCGCGAGCGAACCACGAAGTCCTTGAGGATCTTGTTGAGCGCGGTGCCGAGGTGGATGTCGCCGTTGGCGTAGGGCGGGCCGTCGTGCAGCACGAACTTCGGCGCGCCGCGGCGCGCCTCGCGCACCTGCGCGTACAGCCCCGCCTCCTCCCAGGCCTGCAGCCGCCGCGGCTCGGACTGCGGCAGGTTGGCCTTCATCGGGAAATCGGTCTGCGGGAGGTTGAGTGTCGCCTTGAGGTCCATCGCCATGGGAACGGTCACGGTAGCACGCGGGTCGAAAGCGGTCAAAACCAATGGTTAGAGTGACTTGGAACCAGTGTATGATGGCCTGCATGAAGCGAAGCTCTCGCCTGTTCCTGGTCCTGCTGCTGCTCGCGGGAGCGTCGGTCGTCGCCTGCACCAAGGGCGACGAGTGCGACGTCTGCGAGACGGACTCCGACTGCAAGGACGGGTTCGTCTGCGTGAACTTCCTGGACGGCGGCGGCAACGTCGTCGGCAAGCGCTGCGGCTCCGGCGTCGGGGCCTCCACCTGTCGCGTGCGCTGAGCCCGTAGCGCCGCTCGATGGAGGGCGCGGACGCCGCCGCGGGGCGCGAGGCGACTCGTGGCAGCGCGGTGCGGCTGCTCGCCGAGGCAGGGAGCCGCGCGCTCACGTTCGTCACCGCGCTGCTGCTCGCCCACGGGCTCGGCGTGTCGGGCTTCGGCGAGTTCGGCTGGCTGGCGGGAGTCGCCGTCGTCGCGGCCGAGCTGTTCGACCTCGGCCTCCACGGCACTGCGCAGCGCGCCCTGGTCAGCGGCGAGCTGTCGTTGCGCTCGATGCTGCGGGCCAAGCTGTGGCTGCTGCTCGCCGGCGGCGCGGTCGCGCTGGCGCTCTTCCCGCTCTCGCCCGTGCTCGCACTGCTGCTGCTGTTCTTCGGCGGCTCCGGCTGGGTCGAGTTCGCGGGCGTCGCGTTGCGCTGCAGGGGTCGCCGGGTCCAGGAGGCGGTGGTCTTGTGGCTGGTGCGCGGCAGCACCCTCGCGGCCGTCGCACTCGTGTACGAACGCGGCGGCGGGCTGCTCGGGATGGCGCTCGCCCACGCGGTTTCGCCGTTGCCGGCCATCGTCGTCGCGCTGCTGCTGCTGCGCCGGGCGGACGCCGGCCTGCCCGCCGCCGACGGCGCCGATCGTCCGCCGCGGGACGTGCTGCGCGTCGCCTGGCCGCTCGCGGTCAACGGCGGCCTCGCCCTGCTCAACCTGCGCGCGGAGCTGATCGTGCTCGGCCTGGTGCTGGGCAAGGCGCACCCCGCCGTGGGCCTGTTCGCCGCAGCTCTGCGCCTGGTCGAGGTGTCGAACGCGGTGCCCAACGCGATCGCTGCCGGCGCGATGCCGGCGCTGACCCGCGAGGCCGTCGGCGGCGGGGATGCCGTGCGCCGGCGCACCGCGCTCTTCGCCGCGGCGCTCGCGCTGCCGAGCGCCGTCGGCCTGCTGCTGACCGCGCCCGGGCTGATGGCGCTGCTGTGGGGCGCGGAGTTCGCGGCCGGCGGCCCGGCCGCGGCCGTCTTCGCGGTCGCCCTGGTGCCCCTCTTCATGGGTCACGTGCGGCTCCACGCGCTGGTCGCCGCGGGCCACGCGCGCGAGTTGCCGCGGCTGACGGCCGTGCGCCTGGTCGTCGCCGCGACGCTCGCGGCCGTGCTCGGCCCCGGCCTCGGGGCGACCGGTGCGGCGTTCGGCTTCCTGGTCTCGGAACTGCTGCTGCTGGCCCTCGCCGGGCGACGGGCGCGGTCGGCCGGGTTCCCGGTGGCGATCGCGCGCCCGGTCGCGACTGCCGCCGTGGCCACGGTGCCGATGGGGCTCTGCGTGGCCCCGTTGGCCGGGGGCGACGTCCGCGTGGCGGTGGCCGCGGGCGTCGTGGCGTTCGCCGTGACCGTCGCACTCGGCGGGCGGCGATTGCGCGCGCTGGGCGAAGGTGCGCTGCCATGAGCGCCCGGCGGCCCCTGGTCCTCTACGAGCCGCGCGGCCCGGGGCGGCGTTTGCCGATCGAACTGCTGCTGGCCGCGGCCCGCGTGGACGACCGCGCCGTGGAAATCGTCGACGGCCGGCTCGAGGTCGCGCCCGAGGGGCGGGTCGTCGAGCTGTGCCGCGAAGCGGCGCTGCTGGTCGTGGCGGCCCCGTCCGGCCCGGCGCTGCTGGACGCGCAGCGCATCTCGCGGGCGGCGCGAGCGGCGCGCCCCGGCCTGCGCGTGCTCTGGATCGGAGAACACGCGACGGCACGGCCCGGCGAGTGCCTGCGGGGCGGGGCGGACGCCTGTGCCGTCGGCCCGGCGGAGCACACGCTGCGCGAGTTGCTGGGGGTGCTCGACGCGGGCCTGGCAGCGGATCGGGTTCCAGGTCTCGTGCTCGACGACGCGGGCCGCGAGCGGAGCACGGGCCTCCGCGCCGACTTCGGCCCGCCCCCGACGCCGGCGCGATTCGACCGCCTCGATCTCGAGCGTCACTTTCGCTGGTGTGGCGAGCGACGCCTGCCGTGCCGTTCGAGCCGGGTCGCTCGCGAGGCGAACCGATCGCCGGCCGAGTGGCGCTGGGCGGGAGTCGCGGCGGAGGCCGTGGTCGCCGAGGTGACGGAATGGGTGGCGCGCGCCCGCGCCACGGGCATCGACTTCGTCGACGAGGAGTTCTTCGCGGACCTGCGCCGCGCGGAGGCGATCGCGCGCGGGCTCTGCGCGGCCGGAGTGCGCGCGAGTTGGACGGCGCGCGGCCGCGTCGAGACCCTGCGCCTGCTGACCGAAGACGCCGTGCTCGCGCTGCGCCAGGCGGGCTGCGAACGGGTGCGGATCGAGGTCGCGAGCGGCAGCGCGGGCGCGCGTGCGCTCTGGCCCGGGGCGCCCGACGAAGCGGCGGTCGTGGAGCTCGCTCACAAGCTCGCCCGCGGCGGGCTGACGGCGCGGTGGGAGTTCGTCGTCGGCCGGCCCGGCGAGCCGCGCGACGCGCTGTTCGAGACCTATCGATTCGCGCGCCGCCTGCATCGCGTCGCTGCCGGGGGCGAGACGCCGATCGCACTGTGGCGGCCGCGGGCGGCTGGCCTCGGCTCCCAGGGTGGCCCCGGTGTACCGGAGCCCACCGACGTCGCCGCCTGGGCCGCGGCGGAAACCCGCGAGCCCGAGTGGATCGCCGCCCCGATACGGCGCTGGGCGCGGCGCTTCGACTTCTACCTGCGCTGGGCCCACCAGCGGCCCGATCGCGGGCTCGGTCGCTGGCTGATCCACTTCCTTGCACGCCTGCGCGTCGCGACCGGCGTCTACGGCCTCGACGTCGAACGCGGGCTGGTCGAGCTCAGCCGGCGACTGCGCACGGCCAACAAGGCGGCTCGCCCGGGCAGCATCGGCTGGGAGCCGTAGGCGCGCAGACGGCGCACCGTGAAGCCGGCCGCGCGGAGCTCGCGCGCCTGTTCGGCCGGGTCGAGCAGGTCCTGGCGGTGCGTCTCGGCGGCGCGGCGCCAGCCGGCTCCGCGCGCCCGGAAGGTGACGATGCGCCGCTCCAGCGATCGACCGGTCGCGCGGGTCTCCGCGAGGCACGCCCAGCCCACTCCTTCGGCGAAGCCGCGCCGGACCTCGGGACCGGCGAGCGCCGGAGTGACGAAGTCGAAGAGCAGGAAGCCGCCTTCGGGCAGCGCGCCGGCGCAGCGCCGGTAGAGTCGGCGCCGCGCGGCCGCGGAGGTGCCGGCCGGGCCGCGGTAGCAGAGCACCTCGCCCAGGGCGACGACGGCGTCGCATGGCGGAAGCTCGAAGGCGAACGCGGAGGCGAGCACGACGCGGGCGCCGGGCGCGCGCCGGCGCGCGATGCGGACGAGGTCGGGCGAGTGGTCCACGGCCGTGACGCGGAAGCCCGCGTCGACCAGCGCGGCGGCGAGCTGGCCGCCGCCGCAGCCGAGTTCGACCACGTGCGCGCCCGCGGGCCGGCGCCGGCGCAACAGCTCCACGACGAAGCCCGCGGCGCGTTCCGAGAAGCCGGCGAATCCGGCGTCGTGGACGTGGGCGAGGTCCGGCCCGTAGCGACTCAGGGGCGCACGCCGAAGCGGCGGCGCAGTGCCGAGCGGGCCGCGTGGAAGCCGCACATGCCGTGGACCCCGCCGCCGGGCGGTGTTGCCGAGGAGCACAGGAAAAGAGCGGGATCGGGCGTCGCCCAGGGATCGAGCGCGACCCGGGGGCGGAACGGGAACTGCGGGAAGGCCATCGAGCCGCCCGAGATGTCGCCGCCGACGAGGTTCGCGTTGCGCGCCTCCAGCTCGCGGGGACCCGAGACCGTGACCGCGCGGACGCGCTCGCGGAAGCCGGGTGCGAAGCGCTCGACCTGGGCGAGGATCGGCTCGCTGGCGTCGGCGCCGCCCGCGTACGGGACGTGGGCGTAGGCCCACAGCGTGTGCGCGCCCGCCGGTGCGCGCGAGGCGTCGAACGGGCTCTGCTGCGCGACCAGCACGTACGGGCGCTCCGAGAGCGCCGACGCGGCGCGGCGTTCGGCCTCGGCGATCTCGTCGAGCGTCGCGCCGAGGTGCAGGGTCCCGGCCTCCCCGCAGCGCGGGTCGTTCCAGGGCACCGGACCGTCGAGCGCGACGTCGAGCTTGAACGACGCGGTGCCGTGCCGGTACCGCATCAGCGCGTCCGCGAAGTGCGGCGGCAGCCGGTCGCCGGCGAGACGGGACACCGCCCGCGGCATCAGGTCGAGCAGCACGGCGCGCGCGGGCGGCAGCTCGGCGAGCGATTCGACCCGCACGCCCGTGCGGATCTCGCCGCCGCGCGCGCGCAGCAGCGAGGCCAGCGCCTCGGTGATCCGCTGCGAGCCGCCACGCGCCAGCGGGAAGCCGGTGGTGTGGGCCAGCAGCGTGAACATCAGCGCGAACGCGTTGGTGAGCGGCGCCTCCAGCGGCAGCACCGAGTGGCCCGCGAGCCCGGCCCAGTGGGCGCGGGTGCGCGGCTCGCGGAAGCGCGCCCGCGCGAAGCCGGCGGCGGAGCGGATCGCGTCGAGGCCGAAGCGCGCCAGCGTGAAGGGGTGGCGCGGCCAGCTCAGCACCTGGTTCAGCAACTGCGGCAGCAGCCGGTCGGCGCCCTCGACCAGCGGTTCCGCGATCCGGCGGTAGGCGTCGGCATCCGCGCCGAGTCCACGAGCCGTCTCTTCGATGCTGCGCACGACCAGCACCGAGCGGCCGTCTGGTTGCGGATGAGCGACGTCCACGGGCGGGTGGACCCACTCGAGGCCGTGCTCGTGCAGCGGCAGCGAACGGAAGAAGGGAGAGGCGACCGCCAGCGGGTGGATCGCCGAGCACAGGTCGTGGCGGAAACCGGGCAGCGTGACCTCGGCGGTGCGGGTGCCGCCGCCGATCTCGTCTGCCGCCTCCAGCACCAGCACGTCGAGCCCGTGGCCGGCCAGTTCGACGGCGGCCGCCAGCCCGTTGGGGCCGGAGCCGACCACGATCGCGTCGCGGGCGTCGCTCGCGCCGGTCCTCATGGCTCGACGCCCTGCAGCCACGGCACGCGCGCCAGCACGCCCGCGTGGGCTCGGAGCAGCGAAGCGAGGCGACGATGCACCGCGCTCTCGAGGGCTCGCGGCACTCCGTCCACGCTCAGCGGCGTCCAGGCCGGGCTGGCGGCCTCCATCAACCCGGGCTCGCCGTAGAGCGCCACGCCGCGGACGATCACCAGCGCGACCGCGTCGCGGCGGCCGGCCAGCAGGTCGGAGGACGAGCGGGTGACGAGCAGGTCGGCCGCGTCGCCGACGGCCTCGCCGGCCCGCGGCAGGCGCGCGACCTCCGCGGAGCCCGCGGTCGCCAGTTCCAGCAGCTCGTCCGGCGTCAAGGCGCCTCCGCGCGCGGCACAGGCGAGGCTCGAGAGCAGGTCGCGACCGCCCGCCATCGCGCTCTCGCTGCCGAGGCCCACGCGCACGCCGGCCGCGCGCAGCGCAGCGACGTCGGCCGCTCGACCGTAGAGCCGAAGGCCGGCCTCGGGGCACCAGGCGACGCACGCCTTCGCCGCGGCGATCGCCGCACGATCGGCCTCGGAGCAGGCGATCGCGTGGGCCACGACCGTGTTCTGCCGCAGGACGTTGGCCGCGGCCAGGCGTTCGATCTCGGCTGCCGCGACCGGATCGGTGCCTTCGGCCGCGTGGACGAGGAACGGGATGCGGCGGTCGGTCGTGCGGTAGGCCTTGCGCAGTTGCGGCGTCTGGCCCGGTGAGTGGGCGAAGTCGTAGCGGTGCTGCACGCGCACGGGGAAGTCGTCGCGCTGCAGGGCGCGGTGGAAGGGCGCGTGATGGAGCACGCCGGTCGCGCCGCAGAGCAGGTTGCGGACCCCGCCGAGGAACAGCCGGTCGACGAGCGGCAGGGTCATCGCCGCCGCTGCCGCAGCCGCGTCGTGGCGGGCGACGTCTTCGGCCCACGCGTAGGCGTTCGGGTACGGGGGGCGGCCCAGCGGGGGGCAGGCTGCGAGGTCGAGGTGGTCGTGGGCGTTGACGAGGCCGGGCAGCACCCGCGCCTCGCCGAGGTCGACCGTGCGGCAGGCCGGCGACGGCGAGGCGCCGGCGGGCGCGACGCGGCCGGCCGCCAGCAGCAGCGGCGGCGCGCTGGCCCGCAGCAGCCGGAGCGGTGGGACGCTCAGCGGGTTTCGACCCCCGGCGCGGCAGTGACCTTCAGTTTGCGCTCCGCGGAGTGCAAGCCCGCCGTCAGCTTGACCGTGTACTCGCCGGGCGCCACGAACTTCTGGCCCTCGCCGCCGTACTCGGTGAGGTGCTCCTTGCCGATCCGGAGATCCCAGGTGACGCGGCCGAAGCCGGGTACCCCGGGCGCCTTCAGTTCCGCGATGGCGCGGCCCTTCGCGTCGGAGATCGCGAGCGTCACGCCCTGCGGCGCGACGTCGCGCAGCCAGAACGTCAGCGCCGCACCCGGCTCGGGATTCTCGCCGCGGAAGTGGGCGACGCCGTTCCAGTCCGAGAACCCGGGCAGCAGGTGGAAGGCCTCCGCCGGGCGCGGCTCGAAGAGCTGCGCGCCAGTCGCGATCGCCTCCTTCGTCAGCGCCTCGAGGCCGCCGACGTCGTCGATCACGTAGAGGCTGCGGCCGTGGGTCGCGACCACCAGGTCGCGCTCCCGCGGGTGGATCAGCAGGTCGTCGACGGGGACCGTGGGGATCCCCGGGTGGCGCACGAAGCGGGCCCCGCGGTCGAGGCTGACGAAGAGGCCGGTTTCGGTGCCGGCGAAGAGCAGGTCGGGGTTCGACAGCCCCTCGCGCACGACGCGCACGGGCACGTCCTTCGGCAGGTCGAGGCCGATCCGTTCCCAGGTCTTGCCCAGGTCGGCCGTGCGCCACACGAGCGGAGCGTGGTTTCCCGCGCGGTGGGCATCGACCACCAGGTAGGCGACGCGGGCGTCGAAGTGGCCCGGCTCGACGCGGTTGATCCACTGGCCGCGGGCCTCGGCGGGCAGCGTCTTCGTCAGGTCGGACCAGTTCGCGCCGCCGTCGAGGGTGACCCAGAGCTTGCCGTCGTCGGTGCCGGCCCACAGCAGGCCCTTCTCGAGCGGCGACTCCGCGAACGCGTAGACGACCGCGTAGTTCTCCGCGCCGGAGCCCACCGCCGTGATCTTGTCCGCCTCGCGGTTCGACAGGTCGGGGCTGATCGGCTGCCACTGCTCACCGCGGTGCTCGAGCCGGAACACGCGGTTGCCGGCGAGGTACAGCACGCCCTTCTCGTGGCGGCTGGCGACGAGCGGCGAGTTCCAGTGGAAGCGGAACGCGGGCTGGCCCTCGGTCGGCTCCGGGCGCAGGTCCTTGCTCTGGCCCGAGCGCAGGTCGAAGCGGTGCAGGTATCCGCCCTGGCTCTCGGCGTAGACGATCTGCGGCTCGTCGGGGTCGAACGCGCAGTAGAAGCCGTCGCCGCCGCCGATGTTGATCCAGTCGGCGTTGACGATCCCGTCCTTCGTCCGCGTGCGGCTGGGACCCACCCAGTTGAGGTTGTCCTGCAGGCCGCCGCAGATCCGGTAGGGCACGGAGTCGTCGACGTTCACGCGGTAGAACTGGCCCGCGGCCATGCGGTCGAGGTGGCCCCAGCTCTCGCCCCGGTCGTGGCTCAGGTAGGCGCCGCCGTCGGTGCCGAGCAGCAGCCGCCGCGGGTCCTTCGGGTCGATCTCCAGCGCGTGGAGGTCGGGGTGGACCTTCTCGAAGCGATCCTCGCGCCAGGTGCGGCCGCCGTCCTCCGAGTGGTGCAGGCCGAAGCCGAGCACGAACACGCGGTCGGGGTCCTCCGGGTCGACGCGCAGCTTGCTGAAGTAGAACGGCCGCGGGTTGAGCGCGCTCTGCCGGGTCCAGGTCGCGCCGCCGTCGTCGCTGCGGAAGACGCCGCCGCGCTTGCTGTGGACCTGGTCGATGCCGCTCTGGCCGCCTTCGTCGCTCTGCACGACGGCGTAGACGATCTTCGGGTCCTTGCGGTGCACGCTGAGCCCGATGCGGCCGGTGCGCGCGGGCAGCCCGTTCGTCAGCTTCGTCCAGGTCGCGCCGCCGTCGGTCGTCTTGAAGATCCCGCCGAGGTCCTTGCCCTCCGTCGCGTCGGGCCCGTAGGTGAACGACCACGGCGTGCGGCGGCGGGCGTACAGCGCAGCGTAGGCGACGTCGGGGTTCTGCGGGTCGAGCTGCAGGTCGCCGCAGCCGACGCGGTCGCCGTACGGGGCCGGCGCAGTCAGCACCGCCTTCCAGGTGCGGCCCGCGTCCGTCGTCTTGAAGCAGCCGCGCTCGGCCGACGGCACCCACAGGTCGCCCACGGCGGCCACCCAGGCGACGTCCGCGTCGCGCGGATCGACCTGAACGCGGAGGATCGTCCGGCTGCCGGCGAGGCCGGCGCGGGTCCACGACTGGCCGCCGTCGGTCGAGCGGTACACGCCGTCGCCCCAGCCCGAGGAGTTGCGGTCGTTGGCCTCGCCGGTGCCGACCCAGACGACGTCGGGCTTCGAAGGAGCGATCTCGATCGCGCCGATCGAGGACGTGCCTTCCTTCTCGAGCACGGCCGCGAAGGACTGCCCGCCGTTCGTCGTCTTCATCACGCCGCCGGTCGCGAGGCCGACGTAGAAGGTCCAGGGGTCGGCCGGGTGCAGGGCGACGTCGGAGACGCGGCCGCCCATCACGGCCGGGCCGATCGCGCGCGGCGCCAGAGCGCGCAGGTCGTCCGCCGTCAGCGCCCGCGGCGGGGGAGGCGGCGTGGGCGAGGCCTTGGCCTGGGCACCGGAACGGGACTGGGCTAGGGCCGGCAGCGCGGCGCAGGCGATGGCGAGGGCGATCGGGACCAGACGCATGGGCGAGCCTCCAGGGCGGTGCGCGAATCTACAACAGGTCGGCGGCAGCCGTGGCGGCCAGCGCCAGCCGCATGCCTTCGGCCTTGTGCAGCGTCTCCTCGTACTCGAAGTCGGGATCGGAGTCGGCGACGATGCCGCTGCCGGTGCTGAAGCGGGCGACGCCGTCTTCGACGACCGCGGAGCGGATCAGGATGTTGGCGTCGAGCCGAAGGGCGCCGGGGCCCTCGGGCGTCGCGTAGAAGAGGGCGCCCGTGTAGAAGCCGCGCGGCACCGGTTCCAGCGCGTCGAGGATCTGCATGCAGCGGCGCTTCGGCACGCCGGTGATGGTGCCGCCGGGGAACAGCGCGAACAGCGCGTCGAACGCGTCGCGGCCGTCCGCGAGCGCCGCCCGCACGTTCGACACGATGTGGCGGACCTGGGCGTAGTCCTCGACCACCATCAGCTCGTCGACGTGGACCGAGCCGGTGCGCGCGACCTGGCCGAGGTCGTTGCGCGCCAGGTCGACGAGCATCAGGTGCTCGGCGCGTTCCTTCTCCGACAGCAGCAGCTCCGCGGCGAGCTCGCGGTCCCGTTCGGCGTTCGCCGAGCGGGGCCGGGTGCCCGCGATCGGGCGCGTGCTGGCCTCGCGGCCCTCCACGAGCAGCAGCCGCTCGGGCGAGGCGGACGCCAGTTCCAGGCCGCCGTGGCGGAAGTAGCCGGAGAAGGGGGCGGGCGAGACGCGGCGCAGCGCGCGCCACAGGGCGAGGCCCCCGCGCGGACACGGCAGCTCGAAGCGCTGCGAGAGGTTCGCCTGGTACACGTCGCCGCGGCCGATGTGCTCCTGCACGGCGAGGGTGAGGCGGCGATGCTCGGCGCGGCCCAGGCTCGAGTGGGGAGCCAGGTCGAGGCCTCCGGCGGCCCGGCGCGCGGCGTCGCGGAAGGCGCTCGCGCCGGCATCCGCGGCCTCCGGCGCGAAGGCCTCGAGCCGGGCCCCCGCCAGCGCGATCAGCAGCGTCGCGGGCTCGCCGACCCGAGGCGGCCGGGCCAGGTCGTACGCGACGAGGCCGGCGACGGCGCCGCCCGTCGGCACCTCGGCGAGCAGGGCGCGCAATGCTGCGGCGGGATCGGGGGGCAGGGGCACGGTTCGATCCGTGTGCAGGTCCCGGCGCACGGCTCCGTGGCGCCCGAGCTCGAGGGCGGCGAACGGCTCCCGCAGCAGCAGCGTGCGGCGGGCGAGCGCGGTCTCGGGCCCGGGACTCTCGAACAGCGCGCAGGAGCCGCGCGCCGGGAGCAGCGCCTCGAGGGCGGGGCTCAGAAGCGCTCGGGGCGGGCCTCGACGAGGAACTCCGCGACGCCCGTGAACAGCTCCTGCGCGCGGCGCAGGTCGGCGGCAGTGAAGTCGGGCCCGGCTGCGGCCAGGCTGTCGCCCTTGCGCGAGATCTGGGCGACGCCGAACGCGTGTCCCCCGTGCAGGATCGGCAGCGTGATCATCTTCTGGATCGGGGCCGGCGACTCGCGCAGCCGCACGCTCTCGAAGAACGCGACGTGCTTGACCATCGGCACGTTGTTGTTGACGTCGCCCGTCTTCCGGTTGAGCACCGTGACCGCGATCGAGTCGCGCTTGGTGACCGGGATCGTGCCCAGCTCGGCCAGCTTGCGCGGGGCCACGAAGCGAAGGTGCTTCTCGTCGGAGGTCAGCATCAGGATCGCGACCTCGTCGGGCTTGGCGCCGAACAGGTTGACCGCGGTCTTGACGACGCGGTCGGCCATGTCGAGGAAGAGCTCCTTCGGGTTCTCGACCTCGCCCTTCTTGGACGCCATCGCCCGCAGGATCTCGATCAGGTCGTTCACCGCTGCCTCGTGCCGGGGCGCAGTATAGCGCCCGGTCCGGTCACTGGATGCGGCCCGACTCGTCGCCCTGGAACGACCGCAGCCCCGGAAGCAGCGGCCGGGCGCTGACGCGGAACTCCTCGTCGCCCAATTGCAGCTCGAAACGGTAGCCGCGGCGCTGGAAGCCGTCGCCGCGCAGCGGCACGTCGAGGCGCAGCACGCCGGCCGAAGCGAGTTCGGAGAGCGAGCCGTAGCGGCCCTCGCGCCGGGCGTAGGTGTCCTGGGCGTCGATCAAGTGGCGCAGGGTGGCGACCGCGGGGCGCTCGGGCAGGCGCAACCCCTGGGGGCTGCGCGCTCGGGGCGCGAAACGGCCGCTGGGGGCGCTGCTGCCACCGCCGCTGCGGAAGGCCTCGGCGACCCGCCGCCCGGCCTCGCCGCCGTCCGGCTCACCGCCGTCGACTTCGTCGTCCAGGTGTTCGAACCCGGGCCGGGTGGTTTCGCCCGCGGCGGCAGGCGTCGGGGCCGGCACCGGCGGCGCCGTCATGGCGCGCCCGGCCCCGCCCTCGCGGCCCGCGGTGCGGGCGTCGGCGGTGCGAGTCGCCGCCGATGCGGTGGGCGCGGGCTCGGGCGCCGGCTCGGGCTCGTGCTCCTCCGCGCTGTTCGGAACGGGCGTCGCCTCCGGGGCGACCGCGTCTTGCGCAGGCGCCGAGGGCGGCGGCGTCACGACGGGAGCCGGGTCCGGCGTCGCAGTGGCCGTCGCCACGGGCTGCGGTCCGCGACCCAGGAACCACCAGGCGCCCCCCGCCGCGATCACGAGCAACCCCAGCGCCCCGACCGCGAGCAGGCCGAGGGCCAGCGCCGGCACGCGCGCGGGCGCCGCCGACGCACGCGGGGGCGGGGGCGGCACTGCCGGCGGCGCGGGGCGCCGGACCGCCGCAGGCGGCGGGGGCGGCGGCGAAGCCACGGGCCGGCCCACGGTCGGGGCCGCCCCGACGACCGTGGGCGCGTCGGTCTGCGCGGTCGGGGCCTCGGTGACGGCGGTGGACGCCGCCGGAGCGGTCGCCGGCAGCACCCGCGTGGCCGGCGTGGCCCCCGGCGCCGCCGCCTTCAGCGTCGGCAGCGAACCGGCCGAGGCGACGGCGCGCAGGGCGTCCGCCATCTCCTGCCCGTTTGCGTAGCGGTCGGCCGGCGACTTGGCGAGCGCCTTGCGCACGATCGCCTCGAGCTCGTCGGGGATCTCGGGATCGTCGTCGCGCAGCGGCGGCGGCTCCTCCGCGATGATCTTGAACAGCAGCGCGGTGATCGAGTCGCCCTGGAACGCCTTGCGGCCCTTGAGCATCTCGTAGAGCACGCAGCCGAGCGAGAAGAGGTCGGAGCGGCCGTCGAGCTGCTGGCCGCGGGCCTGCTCCGGACTCATGTAAGAAGGCGTGCCGAGCAGGCTGCCGGTGGCGGTGAGCTGCTGCTCGCCGGCGTCCTTGACCTTCGCGATGCCGAAGTCGGCGACCTTCACCCGGTCGCCCGCCTCGATCATGATGTTGGCGGGCTTGATGTCGCGGTGCACGACGCCCTGCTCGTGGGCGTAGTGCAGCGCCTCGGCGACCTGGGCGCAGATCGCGGCGGCCCGGCCGGGCGCCACGCGCCGCTCGCCCGCGATGATGCGGTCGAGCCCCGAGCCCTCGATGAACTCCATCGCCAGGTAGTTCGCGCCGTCCGCTTCGCCGACGTCGTAGATCGTCACGATGCCGGGGTGGCGGAGCTGGGCCGAGACCCGCGCCTCGCGCTGGAAGCGCTCGACCAGCTCCTCGAGCGCGGTCTGGGTCGCGACCAGCCCGTCGAGGCGGATGGTCTTGATCGCGACGCGGCGGCCGAGCAGCTTGTCCTTGGCCTTGTAGACCGTGCCGAACGCACCCGCGCCCAGGCGGGACTCGACCTGATAGCGGCCTGCGATCTCTGCGGGGAGCGGCGGCGGGGAGGAGCTCAAGCTCGAACTAGCCGGGGGGCCACGAGAACGTGCGGCCGCCGAGCAGGTGCAGGTGCAGGTGGAACACCGAGTACCCGGCGTCGGCACCGCAGTTGAAGTTGATGCGGTAGCCGCGCTCCGCGAGCCCGGCGTCGCGAGCCAGGTCCTTCGCGACGCGCACCATGCGGCCCACCAGCGCCTCGTCGTCGGGACCGAGGTCGTTCGGGCTCGTGACGTGCCGCTTCGGCACGACCAGCACGTGGGTCGGCGCCTGCGGCGCGATGTCGTGGAACGCGTACACGAGGTCGTCCTCGAAGGCCTTCTTCGAGGGGATGCGGCCGGCGACGATCTCGCAGAACAGGCAGGCCATGGCGAAAGTCTAACCCTGCGCGCGCCCCGCCGTGTTGCCCGGCCTGCCCGCCGTGAGCGGGCGCACGTCAGGCGAAAGGCAGCGGGCGCTGCGGCTGGTCGAGGCCGCGCAGCGCCTTGCGTGACAGGGCGGCGAGCGGCAGGGCCGCGAGTTCGTCGGGGGCGACGAAGCGGACCCGCTCGCGATCGCGTGGCGGCCGCGCCAGCAGCGTGGCGGCGTAGGCCTCGACGCGGATGCGGCGGAACGTGATCGCGTGGCGGGCTGTCGCCAGCAGCGCGCCGGGGGCCAGCTTCAACCCGTGGCCCTCGCGGGCCTCGCGGACGAGGTCGGCCAGGCCGCGCGACTCGAGCGAGGTCTGAGGCAGCTCCCAGAAGCGGCCCAGCAGCCGGCCTTCGGCGCGCCGCACGAGCAGCACCCGGCCGCGTTCCCTCACCACGGCCACGGCCACGGTGACGTCGACCGGCTTGCGCCGCTCGCGCGGCTCCGGGATGCGGTCGACCAGGCCGCCGGCGAGCGCCTGGCAGTCCGCGCGCAGCGGGCAGGCAGGGCAGGCGGGGCGGCGCGGGGTGCAGACGACGGCGCCGAGCTCCATCAGCGCCTGGTTCCAGTCGCCCGGGTGCTCGCGGTCGAGCAGCTCTTCGCCGAGCGCGTAGAAAGGAGGGTCGGACTGCCAGGCCGCGCCGCGCAGCGCGAACAGCCGCGAGAGCACGCGTCGCACGTTGCCGTCGACGACGGGCAGCGGCACCCCGTGGGCGATCGACAGCACCGCGCTCGCCGTGTACAGCCCCACGCCGTGAATCGCGAGTGCCGACTCGAGCTGCTTCGGAAACGTGCCGCCGTGGCGCTCGCGCACCAGCCGCGCGGCCCGCAGCAGGTTCCGCGCGCGGTGGTAGTAGCCGAGGCCCGACCAGGCGGCCAGCACCTCGTCTTCGTCGGCGGAGGCCAGCGCCTCGAGCGTCGGGTACTTCGCGAGGAACGCCTCGTAGTACGGGGTCGCGGTCCTGACCGTGGTCTGCTGGAGCATCACCTCCGAGAGCCAGACCCGGTAGGGGTCGGCGCTGTTCCGCCACGGCAGGTCGCGGCGGTTCCGGCGATACCACGCGAGGAGGCGGCGGCGCAGGGCCGCCGCCTGTTCGGGCTCCAGGCGAGGAGCGGCCACGGCCGGTGGGGTCAGCGCCCGCCCGATCCGGCGGGCGAGGCGGCCGCCTTCGGCGGGCCGGGCGGCGTGTCGGTGACCGTGAACAGCTTGCCGTCGCGCAGGTACATCCGGCGCTGCTCGGCGAGGTCCAGGGGGCGCGAGCCCTTGCGGCCGAAGACGGCCGTCTGATGGCCCGTCTCGTCCACCGCGCGGTCGCGGTCGAGGCCGCGCGAGATCGACACCGCGTTGCCGTGCGTGTGGTACGTCGCGACCAGTTGCGGCGTCGGGCGCGGCGAGAAGCCGTAGGCGCCGGGCGTGTGATTGGCGGAGACGAGCTGGACGACGCGCAGGCCGTGGCGGCCGTCGGCGACGTAGGCGAAGACCGAGCCGTTGGTGATGCCGAGCTTGACGTCGTGCACGTCGTCCATCTGGCCGCCGGCGTCGAAGCGCTCCACGAGTTGTGGCGCCTCGGGCCGGCCGACGTCGACGATGCCGATCCCCTCGCGGCCGGCGGCCACGTACGCGTACGTGCGCGCGACGTAGACGTTGCGCGCGTCGGCGAAGGGCACGGCCGCACCGGGCACGAGGCGCGGCGCCAGCGGGTCGGTGACGTCGAGCACCTTCAGGCCCTCGGCATCGACGACGAACGCGTAGCGGAACTGGACCGCGATGGCCCGCGGCTCGCGCAGCGGCAGCTCGGCCACGAGTCGGGGCTGCAGCGGCTGGTCGAGGTCGAGCACCACGAGCCCGCGCGGCGTCAGGCCGTAGGCGACCGTGCCGGCGAGGGTCAGGTGGCGCAGGCCCAGGAGCGCCCCGCCGCCGTCGAACGTCGCCTGGCGGGAGATGAAGTTGTTGCGCGGGTCGCCGTCGAGCAGCGTGCGCAGGGGCCCGATCACCACCAGCCCCTCCTCGCGGTCGGCGACGTAGGCGTAGGCGTAGAGCGGGTGCACCGGCCGCTCGAGGTTGTCGGGGAGCTGTGGCCGCAGCGCGTCGATCGCCTGCGTCGAGGCCAGCGCGACCATCGCCGCGTCCTTCGTCTTCACGTAGAGGCGCTGGCCCAGCGGGGAGACGGGCGCCGTCACGATGCGCTCGGAGAAACCCTTGTTGTCGATCGCTGCGATGTCGTAGGCGCGCACGCCCTTGCGGCCCTGGGCGGCGAAGAGGTACTCGCCGAAGGCCTGGACCTGGTCCACCCGCCCGCCGTGGTGGTAGGCCTCCGTGAGCGCCCGCCCGCGCTTCACGTGGGCCGCGTGCTGGTCCGGGTAGACGACCGCGTGGAAGTCCGAGCCGATCACCGCCTGCGGCTCGTCGCGCTCGGCGACCACCACGCCCTCGAACCCGTGGTCCTCCAGCGCCACCCACGCGTAGCGGCCGATCCAGTTCATCAGGCCGGTGCCGTGGAGCAGCAGCGAGGCCATCCACGCGTTGTTGTCACCCGAGGCGGCCACGTGGCAGTCGGTGCAGCGCTTGGTCTCCTTGCCGCGCACCGTGTGCGGGACGTAGGGCGAGAAGGCCGTGCCGGAGTAGCCGCCCGAGGACACCGTCTGCTGCTGCCAGTAGATCCACTCGCGGTTCTGGTTCTGCGACGAGACGAGGATCGAGCAGGCGGATCGGGCCGGCGCGACGCGGTCGCGGATCTCGAGGCCGCCCTCGCGGGAGACGACCGGGCCCTGCTTGGCGAGGAAATAGGCGTCGTCGCGCAGCGTCTGGAAGTTGTAGCTCGTCCAGTTGCGACTCTCGCCGCCCTCGGAGTGCAGGTTGTCCTTCTTCTCGTTGGCCTTCTGCGCCAGGTGGCAGCCGAAGCAGGACGTGGTCCACGCCGAGTGGCAGGCGTAGCAGGTGATCTTGTCGTTGGCGTGCGCGAGTTGCGCGCGCTCCGCGTCCCCGTCGCCCCTGGTGAGGCCGTCGCGCAGGATCGTCTTGGCGAGCCGCGCGGCCTCGGAGTAGCGCGGGTGGCCGGGCGTGATGGTGTCGCGCACCTGCGGCAGCTCCCACTGCAGGCCCGGCGTCACCATCGAGCGCTGGACCAGCACCTTGCGCCCGTCCTTCTCGATCTCGTCGAAGCGGGGCTGGCGGCCGAACGGCGTGACCAGCTCGCCGAGCGGCTTGCTCTTCGAGGTCGCCGCCGGTCCCGACGGCTTCTCGTCGAAGACCCGGGCCCGCGCCTGCAGAGTGCCGTGGCAGTCGATGCAGTCGATCTCGATCGCCGCGCGCGGCTCCGCGTACAGGTTGCCGTCGCCGTGGCTGTCCTGCTCGAAGTGGCAGTCGACGCAGTGCATGCCCTTCTCGGTGTGGATGTCGAGCAGGTGCACCGCGCGCTGGAAGCGGTCCGGCGCCGCGTCGGGCACGACCCGGCCCTCGCGGTCGAGCAGCCGGCCCTCGCGGTCGCGCGCGAACACCTTGCGGAAAACCCAGCCGTGGGAGTGGAAGTCACCGAACTGGGTGACCTGAGCCTTCGGGTTGACGTCGCGCCAGAGCTCCGCGAGGAACTCGGGATCGGACCACAGGCCCTTCTTCGCCGCGCCTTCGGGGTTCGCGTTCTCGATCGCCGCCGCCTCGGCGTCCGAGAGGCGGCGCGGCTGCTTCGGGTACATCAGGGCCGCGTCGGACTCGTTGTCCCACCACGTGTAGCCGAGGTAGGTGGCGACCATGTTGGTCCCCGGGTGCATGTGGCAGCTCATGCACTGCGAGGACGGAATCGCGCGCGTGAACGCGTGCCTCACCGGGTGGCCCGAGCGGTCCTTCGGGATCGTCGGGTCGACGCTGTGCGAGCGGCCGCGGTTGCCGTACTGCGCCCAGGGCCCGGAGTTGGCGCCCTCGCGGTCGTTGGCGTAGACGACGTGGCAGGCGCTGCAGCCCGACGCCCGGTAATCGCCCGGGTGGTCGTTCGTGCCGAACAGCGACAGCAGCGGGTCGAGCAGCCGCGTCTTCTGGGCGCCGATCAGCACCGGGTCCGTGCGGTTGAAGGTGCCGAAACCCCGCTCCGACAAGCCGCGGTCGGGGCGGCCCGGCTCCTCCTCGCGGTTGGGCAGGCCGACCTCGAGCCGGCGGCGGCCGCCGCGCTCGAAGACACGGTAGATGTTGCCGGGGCGCGAGAGCTCCCAGCGCGGGAACGGAACCAGCGCGCCGACCAGCGCGCGGTCGCGGATCTCGTCGGCGCTCGGCGGCGGCAACTGCTTCAGCACCTGGGGCCGGCCCTGGCTGTCGTAGCTCTCGCCGACGATCGGGTCGCGGCCGGGGAGCACGCCGTTGTTGTAGAGCGCCGCCGCGTAGAGCATGGCGCCCGTCGTCATCGGGCTGCGCGTCACGTGGTGGACGATCGGGTTCTGGTCGGTGTCGTGGCAGCCGCCGCAGGCGAAAGGCGCGGCACGCAGGTCGCCGGGGTTGACGAAGCGGACGAACGCCAGGTCCTCCTGCAGCGCCTTCGCGTACGTGCGCTCGGGGTTCGCGGAGTTCCTCCACAGCTCGCGGTCGCGGGGCAGCACGTGGGCACGGTCGGTCGCGGCGACGTAGGCGGCGCTGCCGGGCTCTCCGTCGACGCGCACGGCGGGGTCACCGCCGTGGCAGTCGGCGCAGCCGATCGGCTGCGCCGTCGCGTGCATCGACGGGGCGTCGGTCGCCGTGTGACAGGTGAGGCAGCCGGCGCTCTTGCGCTGCACGTCTTCGGGCGACTGCTGGCGGGGCACGACGTGATCGCCGGGCAGGCGTCCGCCAGCCGGCGCCTCGTCGGCGCGGGCCACGGTCCAGGCGGCGACGACGGCCAGCGGCAGCGCGACGGCGAGCATGCGCATCCGCATGCGGAGGCGGGGCGAGCGGGGCCGCATGATCATCATCAGTAGAACAGCCTCACGAGGGCGAAGCCGGCGAAGAGCGGCTTCGAGGGGGCGCCGCAGATCCCGGCCGCGCACGAGGAGCGGTAGATGTCGCGGAAGCCGCCGCCGGGCAGGAAGCCGGTGACCCCCGCCGTCACCACGACGTTCTCGTTGAGCAGCGGGCGCCAGATCACGCCCGCGCCGCCGTCGAGGCCGATCGACTGCCGGACCCGGTCCTGGAACAGCAGCAGCCGCAGCACGTCGACGTCGTCGAAGCGGAGCAGGTTGAGGGCGGTCACCAGCTTCAGCTCCGGCTTGAGCTCGACGTCGACGCCGACGCCGAGCAGTTGCAGGCCCGGGTTCACGAAGCTGGCCTGGCCCTCGAACTTGTTGCTGCGCAGCGAGGGGATCAGCGAGCCGGGCGGCTTCAGCGTGACCGCCGTCTGCGTCAGCGCCACGCCGGTGCGGGTCCAGTAGCTGAACAGGCCGCCCGCGAAGTTGGACAGGTCGTAGATGACGTCGAAGCCCTCGGAGCGGGTGTCGTTGGGGTCGCCGTCGCCCGAGGCCCACAGCGCCGAGACCTTGAAGCGCGCCCAGTCCTTGTCGATCGAGGCCTCGGCGGCGGCGAACCAGCCGCGAATCTCGTGCTCCTCGCCCGTGATCAGGTCGTTCTCGTCGGTGCCGCGCACGTGGTACAGGGCCGACGTCAGGTTCAGGCGGCCGAAGTGCCCGTCGCCGGTGAGCCCGAAGTACGTGGAGCGCACCGCGCGCTCCTCGACGCGGGCGATGCGGGCGGGACGCACCAGGAAGCCGTTCTTGTCGTAGTGGGTGTCGGCCGCCTCCCGCGAGTGGTGGAGGCTGGCCTGCAGCGTGAACCCCTTCACGAACGTGTCCTGGCGGAACAGGCTCGCGACGTAGACCTGCTGCTTGCGCTTCTCGAAGGTGTTGAGCTCGGAGTTGGTCTCCTTCTCCAGCAGGTCGAAGGCGGCCAGGTTGAAGCTCCAGCGGTTGGCTCCGAGGTTGCCGAACAGCCGCGCGCCGAGGTTGAAGTCGTTGAACAGGAAGCCGCGGGCGTCGGTGACGAAGGGCTGGATGCCGACGCGCAGCGACACCGCGTCGTAGCGCGGCGAGAGGTCGGCCAGCTTGACCTCCGCGAACGCCTCCTCGAGCGCCAGGTCGGCGCGCACGCGGGTCTCGTCCTCGCGCACGTCCGTGTAGACCTGGTTGCGCTCGCGGGTCGCCAGCACGTTGACGTTGGCGGCGAGCGTCGCCTTGAGCGCCCAGGTCTTCGGCTTGAACGCGGTCTGGCCCTTGAACAGCTCGGCCGAGACGAACGCGCGCGGTGTCGTGAAGAGCTGCTCGCCGCGGCCGAAGAACTCGTCCGTGTCGGGGCGCGAGGTGCTGACGCCGGTGAAGACCGGCGCGCGGCGGACCTCGGTCGGCGCGTCGAGGATGCCGGTCAGCACCAGGAAGAGGTCCTGGCCGGCGATCGGCAGGTCGCCCTTGAGGCGATTCTGGTTGTACGGGTCCTTCGCGCGGCCGGCGGGGAAGCGCGGGTCAGGGGGATAGGCGATCGACCAGCGGTCGGGCAGCGGCGCCGCCATCTGCGCACGGTCGCCGCGCGGGCGCGGATCGGGCCGCGGCGAGGGCTCGAAGGGCGCCTCCAGCCCGGCGTCGGCAGCGGCGCCCGCGGCGGGCTCCGCGTCCGCGCCGCCGTCGAGGCGGGGGATGCGGGCGAGCGGTGGCCACAGCACGCGGTCCTCGGGCACGAAGAACGTCGCTCCGCCCATCGTCTCGAGGTAGACCGATCCCCCCTGGCGGGCCAGCGAGCGCACCGGCAGCCTGCGGCCGTCGGCAAGCTCGAGGATCTCGGCGGGCAGCTGCTCGAGCGCCGGCTCGACCACCTGGTCCTCGGCCACGCTGAAGGTGCGACCCGCGGCGGTCTGGAACACGACCTGCCCGTCGCGGCGCACGGCTTCGATCACGCGGAAGCGGCGCCCGTCCCGCAGCTCGAGCGTGAAGGGCGCCGGCTCCGGAGGGACCGGGGCCTCGGGCACCAGCGCGGGTCCGAAGCGCGGCTCCGATGCGAACGCAGCCGGGGCCGAGGCGGCGGCGAGGGCGAGCACCAGTGAAAGTGCAGGGGTGAGCCGCATCGCGAAGGCGCGCAGAGTATCATCCTCCGCCCATGAGATGGCCCGCCCGCGCGACGGTCGCCGCCGTCGCGATCCTGCTGACCGCCTCGCTGGTGCCGGAGCTGCCCTCGGGAGCTCCACGCCCGCTGCTCGCGCTGGCCGCGCCGCCCGTGGCGCGGGCGGCGGGCCCGGGCGGCCCGGCCGCGATCCTGGTCGCCGACGACGTGGCAGCGGTGCTGCGCGCCGCCGCCGAGGCACTCGACGACCCGACGCTCGCGGTCGCCGTCGTCGACCGCGCGGGCACGATCCTCGGCGTCTACGCGCGGCCGCAGGCCGCGGAGCGCACGCCCGACGTCGCGGTCTCGCTCGCGCGCACGACCGCCTACTTCTCGAACGACCAGGCGCCGCTCAGCTCGCGCACCGTCCGCTTCATCAGCGGAATCCACTTTCCGCCGGGCATCTTCGACGCTCCCAACGCGGCGCTCTACGGCGTCGAGAACATCAACCGCGGCTGTACGCTGGACGACACGGGCGACGCGATCTTCAACGCGCCGATCGTGCGCCCGCGCTCGCTGGCCGGGACCTTCGGCGCGAGCCCGCTGCCGTGCCGGCCCGGCGACACCCGGGGCTGCGCCGTGGGCGGGCCCATCGCCGGCCTCGACGGGCAGCCGATCTGGTCGCTGGGCATCACGACCGGCAAGCGCGACCTGCTCGACAGCGACAACGGCGCGGAGTCGACCATCGACCCCGGCGGCATCCCGCTCTACCGCGGGGCGCAACTCGTGGGTGGCGTGGGCGTCGCCGGCGTCGCGCGCGACCGGGCGGAGTTCGCGGCGCTGGTCGCGGCGCTCGGCGCGGGCCGCGGGTTGACCACGGGCATCGACCTGCCGAAGCCGCTGCCGCCACCGGGCGCCATCTACATCGAGGGCATCCGCCTGCCCTTCACATCCGCTGCTCCGGACCGGCGGCCCGCGGGTTCGGCACCCGGCCGCTTCTCCGACGGCGCGTACGTCGTCGCGCCGCGCGACGGGCGCCAGGCCCCGGAGGGCTACCTGATCGGGCCGCGCGGCAGCGCCGTGGCGGGCGGACTCGACGAGGCCGACGTGCGCCGCATCGTCGAGCAGGCCGTGGCCCAGGCCGAGCGCTCGCGGGCCCAGGTGCGACTGCCCTACGGGGGCGCGGCGCCGCGCTTCATCATCGCGGTCAGCGACGAGCGCGGCGAGGTGCTGGCCGAGTACCGGATGGGCGACGCGCTGTTCGACGCGGTCGACGTCGTGCCCAGCAAGGCGCGCAACGCCTACTACTTCTCGACCCGCGAGGGCTACGACGTGCTGCGCGGCTACGTGCAACGCGCCGGCTACGGCTGGGACGAGCCGCCGCCGGGCCAGGGCTGGGCGCTCACCTCGCGCACGATCAGCTTCGGCGGCCAGCCGCTGTTCCCGCCGGGGATCGACCGCAACGCGCCGAGGACTCCGGGGCCGTGGTTCGAGCTGTTCGTCTACGACACGCTGAACCCGTGCAGCGAGGGGCCTGGCCCTTCGCGCGGTGGCGACCCTTCCTTCGTCAACCAGAACGGCATCACCTGGTTCCCGGGCTCCGCGCCGCTGTTCAAGAACGGGCGCCTCGTCGGCGGCCTCGGCGTGTCGGGCGACGGCGTCGAGCAGAACGACCTCGTCACCGCAGGCGGCGCCCAGGGCTTCGAGCCGCCGCTGGCGCTGCGCGTCGACAACAGCGAGATCCGGTCGCTCGACGGCCGCAAGGTGCGCCTGCCTTATCTCAAGTTCCCGCGCAACCCCGAGCAGCCTTGAGAGTGGCCGCGATTGCTGTAGCATCGCGCCCGCTTCGCTGATGACGATCGGCCACCACAGCCGACCGTTCCTGCGCCGGGCCGCGGCCCTCGCGCTCCTGCTGCTGCCGGCGGTGCCGGCTCGCTCCCAGGAGGTGCTGGGCCCGGCCGAGTGCATTCGCTGCCACAACCATTCGCTGCAGGCCGAGCGCTGGCAGAAGCGCGAGGTGGAGCAGTTCGGCCGCAAGGCCCACTTCAACACGCTCGGCCAGCTCCGCCTGCCCGAGGCGCAGAAGATCGCCCGTCTCGCCGGGCTGCGCCCCGACGACGCGCGCTGCGTCGCCTGCCACGGCACCGTCGTGCGCGGCCGGCCGCGGGCGGGCGTCTCCTGCGAGAGCTGCCATGGGCCGGGCTCGAAGTACAACGAGCCGCACCAGAAGCCGGACCAGTACGCGCTGTCGGTGTCGCTGGGCATGGCGGACCTGCGCGTCAAGCCGGCCAACATCGTCGAGGTCTGCGTGCGCTGCCACGTCACGGTCGACGGCGACCTGCGCGACGCGGGCCATCCCGCGGGCGAGAAGTTCGACGTCGCGGCTTCGCTGGCCAAGATCGAGCACTGGGTGTGGGAGAAGCGGCGCACGGTGATCGACATGAAGGAGATCGACCGCCTCGGCCGCGCGGCCGTGGCGCGGCAGGTCGCGAAGATCCCGCCCCCGAAGCCGCGCCCGGAGGGCGTGGCCGCAGAGGCCTCCGCGCCGGCGGCCTCCGGCCGCGGGCTCGATCCGGCCGCTGCCCAGCCGCTGCCCGACGACTACACGGAGCCGGCTGTCGCCGCGCCGGGAGGCGACTTCGATCTGCCCGCGTTCGACGTGGCCGGTCCGGCCGCGACCTCCGCGGGTTCGCCCTTCGCGACCGCGCGCGCGGCGCAGGGGGCCGGCGCCAGCGAGCGCAAGCCGGCCCCGCGCTCCCGCCTGGCGCTGCGGCAGGAGGCCCTGAAGCTGCTGCTGGAGGCGGCCCGCGCGGGTCGCGGCCCGGGTGCGTTCGCCCCTGGCGAGTACGGCGGGCCCGACAGCGAGCTGCTGCGGCTGCAGGACGAACTCTTCGGCCTGGCGCTGCGTCCCGCGCCGGCCGCGACGCCGACCCCCGCGCCGTCGCCGGGAGGCACGCCGTGAGCGTCGACCGCGTGGAACTCATGGCCCGCCACGAGCAGCGCCTGCGGCTGATGGTGCCGGCGCCGCTCGACGACCTGCTGCCGCTCTCGCTGTTCCAGGGCCTGCCCGAGAAGGTGCGGCCGAAGGTGCTCGACAAGGCCCGCCGCAACCTGCACTTCGTCGACTACCAGGACGGCGAGCTGGTGCTGCGGGCCGGCGCCTACTCGGACACGGCGTACTTCGTCGTCAAGGGCGAGGTCGAGGTGCTGGTGCCGGAGAGCGAGCGCCGCCTGGGGCCTGCTGAAGGCCACGAACCGGTGCTGATGGGCCCGGGCGAGCTGCTGGGCGAGCTCTCGGCGCTGACCCGCTTCCCGGCCTCGGCCGACGTGCGCGCGCGCGGGCCCGTGACGCTGCTGCACGTCAAGGTGCCCGGCCTGCGCATGCTGCTGGCAGCCTCGAAGGAGCTGAAGAAGTTCCTCGACGAGCGCTACCGCAAGCGCGCGCTGAAGGCGCTGTTCGGCCAGGCGCCGATCTTCGCCGGGTTGCCGGACGACGCCCTCGAGGCGCTGAAGGAGAAGGCCGAGCTGGTCTCGTTCGAGCCGGGCGCGGTGATCGAGGAGGAAGGCGCGCCCGCCAGCCACCTCTACGTCGTGCGCGGCGGCTACGTGAAGGTCAGCGTTCGCGCCGGCACCGCGGACCTGGCCGTGACCTACCTGCGCACGGGCGACTGCGCGGGCGAAGGCGCGGTGCTCGAGGACGCGGCGTGGCCGTTCCGGCTGCAGGCGCTCGAGCACGTCGAGGCCGTGAAGCTGAAGCTCGAGGACGTGCGCGCCGCTGCGCCGGGCGCTTCCGCGTTCGAGGACGCGCTGTGGCGCGGGGCGATCGAGCGGCTCAAGGCGCGCGGCGCGGTGCTCGACGACCCGCTGGCCGCCGAGCACGTGCAGATGGCCATGGACACCGGGCTGATCCACGGCGAGTCGGTGCTGCTCGTCGACCTCGCCGCCTGCACCTCCTGCGACGAGTGCGTGCGCGGCTGCGCCTCCACCCACGGCGGGGTGCCGCGCTTCCTGCGCGAGGGCACGACGTATCGGCACTGGCTGATCGCGACCGCGTGCTACCAGTGCACCGATCCCGTGTGCATGATCGACTGCCCGACGGGGGCCATCTCGCGCCAGATGGGCACGCTCGAGGTCACGATCAACGCGCTCGACCACCCGACCCGGCCCTGCATCGGCTGCGGCAACTGCGCCAAGCGCTGCCCGTGGGGCAACATCGTGATGCACGAGCCGGGCACGCTGCGGCCGGACGGCAAGCCGGTCGAGTTCGCGACCAAGTGCGACCTGTGCGTCGGCCGCGCCGAGGGCCCGGCCTGCGTGCAGATGTGCCCGCACGGCTGCGCGACCCGCGTCTCCTTCAAGGACCTCGGCCGCGTGGCCGCGCTGCTCGGGTAGCCTCGATGCGCGCCTCGACCCGCAAGCGGCTGATCCCCAAGCGCCTCGACCTGCTGGCGGCGACCGCGGCCGCCAGCGCGGCGTGCGGGCTGGCTTTCGCGGCCTCGTCGCTGTCGGGGCCGTGGAGCCCCAAGCGCGGGCTCGGCCTCGTCTTCGGGATCGCCGCGGCGCTGTGCTTCACGATCGCGATGGCCTACCCGGCACGGCGCCCGCGAGCGCGGCCCCTGCGCAACGCCGAGGACTGGTTCCAGGCCCACGTCTACCTCGGGGTGCTGGGGCTGGTGCTGACCCTGACCCACGCCGGCTTCGCGTGGCCGGCGGGGTTCATGGGCTGGACGCTGCTGCTGGGCTCGGCGCTGACCGCTGCCACCGGTCTCGGCGGCGCGTTCCTGCAGAAGGCGCTGCCGGCGGCGGCGACCGAGGGGCTGCGCGTGTACGCCATGCACGACCGCATCCCGGGGCTGGTCGCCGACGCGCGGGCGAAGGCCGAGCAGGCCATGGAGGGCGCGGGGGAGGCGCTGCAGGGGCTGTGGGAGGAGCGGCTGGCGCCGCGCTTCGCGGCCCCGGAGCCGCGCTGGAGCTACCTGATCGACGTGCGCGCGGGCCGCGAGGACGAGTTGCGCCCGCTGCGGCGGCTGGCGCCGTTCGTCGAGGCCGAGGACCGCGAGCGGATCGACCGGCTGCTCGCGCTCTTCGCGACCAAGCTCGAGCTCGACGCCCAGCTACGCCTGCAGCGGGTGCTGCGCGGCTGGCTCTCGTGGCACGCGTGGCCGGCGGGCGCCCTGCTCGGGCTGCTGGTCCTCCACGTGCTCGGCTTCCTGGTGTACTGAGATGGCGCCCGAGGTCCCGTTCGGCACGCCGTCCCGCAGCCCGCACTGGGTGCCGCCGCCGCCCGCCAACCGCGGCTACCGCCGCGCGCTCGCGTTGCTCGCGTTGCTCGCGCTGGTGGGCTGCGGCCTGCTGCTGTCGCCGGAGGGCTGGCGGCTGCGCCGCCACGCCAGTCCCGGCCCGGTGGCGGCGGCCCACGCGGTGTTCGAGGACGGCTGCGCACAGTGCCACTCGCAGAGCGCCTCGCCATTCGAGCGCGGAGCGGCCGACGCCCGCTGCGTGCGCTGCCACGCCGTCACGCCGGGGGGCGACTTCGACCACCGTGACCACGTGCGCGCCGGCGGCGGTGATTCGACGGGTTCCGTCGCCGGGATGAACCCGGCGCCGGTCCCATGGGGGCTCCGTCGGACGACTCCGGCCTCCTCCGCCCCCAAACCCCCTTGGGCGGTGGATCGCCACGCCGGCCCCGGTTGTGCGAGCTGCCACGTCGATCACCGCGGGCGCGCCGCGGACCTGGCCGCGGTCGCCGACGGCCACTGTGCGAGCTGCCACTTCGGCCGCTTCGGCGCGCACCCCGAGTTCCAGGCCGTCCGCGAGCGCGCGCCCGAGGCGCCGGGCATCGCCTTCAACCACGAGCGCCACCTGCGGCCCGACGCCCTCAAGGCCTTCGCGGCCGAGGGACTGGGCGAGCGCGCGCGCGGCGAGGCCGTGTGCGCGTTCTGCCACGAGCCGGACGCCGCGACCCGCGAATTCGTCGCGCCGGGCTTCGATCGCCACTGCGCGCGTTGCCACGAGCGCGAGCTGCAGGCGGGCAGCCGCGAGGTCGCGGCCGAGCTGGTGCTGTCGCCGCGCGAGCTGGCGTCGTACGGCGTCCAGGGGCCGGGGCTGCCGCCGATCGAAGCCGAAGCCGCGGCGCTGGAGTCGGCGCGTTTCGAAGCGACGGACTTCGGCGAGGTGCGGCTGCGGCGCGCCGTGCACCGCGACGCCTGGATCGTGAGCAACCGCGACCGCCTCGCGCGCGGGCTGGCGCCTGCCGCGTTCGCCGCGACCCGGGAGCGGCTGATCGAGCGCCGCGACGCCCTGGTGGAGCGGCTGGCGGACGCCCCTGCGCTCGCCGCGCTCTCGCGTGACGAGCTGCGGGCGCGCGAGCTCGAGCTGGTGGGCGAATCGGCTGCGCTGGACCAGCGCCTGGCGGCGCGGGCGACGGCCGTCGACGCCGCTCCGCTCGGGGCGCTCGAGGCGCCGCTGCGCGGCCTCGTTTCGGACCCGGCGCTGGGTGCGAGCGCGCGCGAGCTGCTCGCCGCGGCCCGCAGCGCGAGCGTCGCCGATGACCGCGGCGAGCGCGACCGCAGCCGGCAGGCGCTGCTGGCGGCGGCACGCGACCTGGCGCGAGAGCGACCCGATCTGGAAGCCGAACTGCAGCCGCTGATCGCGCGCCTCCGGGTCGCCCGCGTCGACGCCGACGCGGAACGCAGCCTCGAGCGCACCCGGCGTCGCGTGGTGGCCGGCCTCGAGGCGGTCCGCGAGGAACTGCGCCTGATCGACGGCGGCGTGCGCGCCGCGGCAGGCAGCCGCCTGGGGCTGCCGCTGACGGCCCCGGCCGCGGCGGAGGAACTGGCGCGCCTCGACGCGGCGCTCGCGGCCTCCGATCCCGGCCTGCCCGGGCCGCCGGCGAAGGCGCCCGAGGAGATCCAGCGCGCGCTCGGTGCGCTGTGGGCGCCGTGCGCGAAGTGCCACCCGGGAGGAGCGACCGCCGCGCCGCTCCCGGAGGTGCGCTCGGCCGCCGGCGTGCTCGCCCACGCCCGCTTCCTCCACGCCCCCCACCTCGACGTGGCGGCGTGGGTGGGGGAGCCGGAGGCCGCTGCGGGCCGCTGCGCGACCTGCCACGCCGGTGTGGAGAAGAGCGCGAAGGCCGAGGACCTGCACCTGCCCGCCGTCGCGAGTTGCGCGCGCTGCCACGGCCGCGGCGAGGTCGGCTCGGGGTGCATCGAGTGCCACTCGTACCATCCGGGGACGAGGCGATGAGCGGGCCCGCGCCCCGCGCCTTCCTGCGCTTCCGTCTGCCGGGCGAAGCCCCGCGCACCCAGGTGCTCGAGCACGAGGAGACGACGCTCGGACGCGATCGCGCCGCCGACCTGTGCCTGCCCTACGAGACGATCTCGCGGCTCCACGCGCGCATCGCGTGGGACGGCCGCCGCCACCTCGTCGAAGACCTGGGCAGCGCCAACGGCACCCGCGTCAACGGGCGGCTGGCCCGGCGCCAGCGCCTGCGCGATCTCGACGTCGTGTCGCTCGCGACCGACGTCGACCTGCTGTTCCTGACCGGCCGCAGCGCCGAGCGGATCGAGCTCGAGGGCGTCGTGGACGCGTGGCTGGAGCCGGCGGACGGGGGAGAGCGCGTCGCCGTGCCGCCCGGCGAGTTGACCCTCGGCCGCGCAGCGAGCGCGAACCACGTCGTCGAGAGTCCGGCCGTGTCGAAGCTCCACGCGCGGATCGAGCGCCACCCGACGGCCGTCTTCGTCGAGGACCTCGGGTCGAGCAACGGAACCGAGCTGAACGACCGCGTCGTCGCCCGCGCCCGCCTGCGCGACGGCGACGAGATCGTGCTCGCGGGGACCGCCCGCTACCGGGTCCGGATCGTCAGCGGCAAGGTGGCGACCACGGCCGCGACCGTTCCGTCCGAGCCGGTGGCCCCCGACGACGACGCCGACGTGACCATCGTGCGCCGCTTCGACGCCGACTGGCGGGCGAAGCTGGAGGCGGCCGGCGAAGAACTGGCGGCGGCCGCGGAACGCGAGCCGGCCGACGACCCGCGCCCGATCGCGGTGGTGCGGCTCGAGGGCGCCGGCCGCTACGTCGTGGTCACCGAGCCGGGCGAACACGAGATCGGACGCAGCGCGGCGCTGCGGCTGGAGCATCCGACGGTCTCACGGCGGCACGCCCGGCTGACGCTCTCGGCCGATCGCCGGACGGCCACGCTGGCCGATCTCGGCGCGAGCTACCCGGCCCGGGTCGAAGGCCGGCCGGTGAGCGGCGAGACCGCGCTGCGCCACGGCGACCGCGTCGAGTTCGGCGACGTCGTGCTGACGGTCCGCTTCGTCCGCGGCTGATTCAGCGAGGCCGCGCCGCCCCGACGACCCGCGGGATGCCCTGCAGGTCCGGCCACGTTTCGACCTCGACCAGGCCCGCCGCGCGCGCGAGGTCGGCGACCGCGTCCGCCTGGCCGGCGCCGACCTCCACCAGCGCGCGACCGTCGGGCCGCAGCGCGATCGCGACCTGCGGCCACAGTCGCCGATAGACGGAGAGCGGCTCGCCCGGCGGGAACAGCGCGAGTGCGGGCTCGTGGTCCCGGACCTCGGGCTCGAGCGGGTCCGCCGGGTCGACGTAGGGCGGGTTGCTGACGATGAGGTCGATCTGCCCGTGCAGTTCGTCGACCGGCGCGAGCAGGTCGCCCTGCCGCCAGTCGACCCGGGCCTCGAGCCCGAGCCGGACCGCGTTGCGGCGCGCGACCTGCAGCGCGGCGGGGGAGAGATCGAGGCCGAACACGCGGGCGAGGGGCCGCTCCGCGGCGATCGAGAGCGCGAGGCAGCCGGTGCCGGTGCCGACGTCGACGACGAGGGCGGGATTCGTCGCCGGCAGCAGTTCGAGGGAGCGCTCCACGAGCAACTCCGTCTCCGGGCGCGGGATCAGCACCTCGGGCGTGACCAGGAACTCGTGGCGCCAGAAGGCCTGGACCCCGGTCAGGTGCTGCAGCGGCACCCGCGCCGCGCGTCGCTCGACGAGCGCGCCGAAGCGCTCGGCCGCGTCCGCGGGCAGCGGCTCGCCGGAGCGCGCCACGAGATCGGCGCGCGACCAGCCGAGCACGTGTCGCAGCAGCAGCTCCGCGTCCCACTCGGCCGCCCGCACGCCGGCGGCGCGCAGCCGCGCGGCGGCCTCGCGCAACGCCGAGGCCGCCGTGCTCAGGCGGCCTCCTCCGGAGGGTCCATCACCGTGCGCCGGGCCATCCGCGCCCACGCCTGCAGGATCACGCCCATCCGCTCGGCGACGTGGGCGAAGTGCTTCGCGTCGGCGTCGTCGAACAGTGCGCCGTCGGCCTTGTTCAGCAACTGCATCACCGCGAACACCTCGCCCGCGGCGTTCTTGACCGGCATGCAGAGCATCGTCCGCGTGCGGTAGCCGGTCTCGTCGTCGATGCGGCGGTTGAACAGCGGCTCCTGGTAGGCGTCCGCGATGTTCATCGGCTCGCCGGTCTGGGCGACGCGGCCCGCGATGCCCTGGCCCAGCGAGAGCTTGATCAGGCCGGCCTTGTCCGCGACCTTCGACCACAGGAAGCCGTGTTCGCGGTCGACCACGAACAGCGTGGCGCGGTCCGCCCGCAGCATGCGGCCGATGCGGAGCGTGAACGCCTCGAGCACCTGCTCCAGCATCGACTCGAAGGCGTCCGAGCCGGAGAGCTCCATCACCCGGAGCAGTTGCTCGAACTCCTGGGTGACCTGGGCCAGGAACGTCGCGAACGCCTCGTCGGCGAGGCCTTGGACCCGCTCGGCGATGTCGTTCTCGCGGGTCGTGTGGATCAGCGCGTCGAGCATGCGCTGGGCCTCGGTCGAGACGGCGGCAGCGAAGCTCTGCAGGAAGCCGTCCTCGAGGTGGACGATGCGGTCGGCGATGTCGAGGATGCGGTTGTCGTGGGTGACCAGCAGCACGGCGCAGCGCTGCCGGCGGGCGAGATCGTTCATCAGGTCGACGACGTCGCGCCCCGACTGCTTGTCCAGCGAGGCCGTCGGCTCGTCGGCCAGGATCAGTCGCGGTCGCGGCGCCAGCGCGCGGGCGATCGCCACGCGCTGCTTCTGGCCCCCGGACATCTCGTCGGGGAAGTGGTGGCGGCGCTCGCCGAGGCCGACCGCCTCGAGCGCGGCGCGCGCCCGCTCCCGCCGTTCGGCCGGCGACAGCGGCTGGATCTCGAGGCCCAGCTCCACGTTCTCCTGGGCGTTCAGCGAGCGCATCAGGTTGTGGGACTGGAAGATGTAGCCGATCTGCCGGCGCACGGCGATCAGGCGTTCTTCGCCGGCGTCGCGCAGCTCGTGGCCGAGCACGCGCAGGCTGCCCTCCTGCGCGGAGCGCAGGGCGCCGATCAGGGTCAGCAGCGTGGTCTTTCCCGAGCCGGAAGGCCCGGTCATGATCACGATCTCGCCCGGCTCGATCGAGAGGTCGATCGTGTGCAGGATCTGCTTGCGCAGCGCGCCGCGGCCGTAGAAGTGGCTCACGCCGCGGGCGACGATCAGCGGCTCCTGCGCGGCCTCCGGCGAACTCGCGAGGAGCGGGGCGGGCATCAGAAGATCTCCGCCGGGTCGGCGCCGGCCAGCTTGCGCAGCGCCAGCATCCCCGACAGGCAGCACATGCCGAGGGTCAGCGCGAAGACCAGCCCCGCAACGACGCCCGTCAGCTCCATCGGCAGCCGGGTGGCGCGCTCCGCCGCGCCGTACAGGTAGGCGGCCATCCCGAGGCCCGGCAGGTATCCGAGGCCCGCCAGCACCAGCGACTCGGACAGCACCACGCCGGCCAGGTAGCGGTTGCGGAAGCCCATCGCCTTCATCGTCGCGTACTCGGCGAGGTGGTCGGAGACGTCCGCGAACAGGATCTGCGACACGATCACCGCGCCGACCCCGAACCCGATCAGCGCCCCGAGGCCGAGGATGTAGCCGATCGGCGTCACGGTGTTCCAGTAGGCCCGCTCGCGCGCCGCGTAGCCCTCGCGGGTCAGCACCAGCACGTCGTGCTCGAGCACCGCCCGCAGCTTCTCCTGCACCGCGGCGACGTCGGCACCGTCCGCGAGCCGGATCAGCCCGATCTCGATCTGCGAGGGCTCGTGGCCGGTCAGCGCCAGGAAGTTGCGGTCGCTGGTGATCAGCGTGCCGTCGATGCCGAACGAGGTGCCCATCGCGAACTGCCCGGCGACGTAGAGGCGGCGGGCGTTGACCTCGACCTCGGCCTCGGGCGCCTCGCGCAGCCACTCCGCGACCGGCCCGTACTCCTTGCGCGCCGCGCGGTCGAACAGCGCCCGCTCGGGGCGCCGCAGCACGTCGAGCTGTTCGATCACCTCGGGCATCCGCAGCGTCTCGCGGTCGGGGTCGATGCCTGCCAGGAACACGGTGCGCGTGGCGCCGTCGCGCGGGTTCTTCCAGATCGCGAGCGTCGCGTACACGGGCGCGACCTCGCGCACCCCGGGCACGCCCAACGCCTGGTCCAGCCGCCGCTTGGGGAAGCTCGCCATCCGGATCAGGTAGGGCGACTGCGGCGAGATCAGCACCAGGTCGGCGGCCAGCCGCTCGTGGAACCGGCTGGAGCTGCGGAGCATCGCGCTGCGGAAGCCGAGCTGCATCAGCATCAGCACGACGGCGAACGCGACGCCGCAGAGGGCGACCGCGAAGCGGACCTTCTCGCGCGTGAGCTGGCGCCAGGCCAGGCGGAACGGGCCCCTCATCGGGCGCGGATCAGGATCTCGACCTCGAGGTCGGTGAAGGCCGCTGCCGCCGCCGAGTCGTCGAGCCGGATCTTCACCTCGACGGCGCGCGCGTCGTTGCGGGCCGCGGGATCGGCGCCGACCGCGTGCAGCCGGCCGACCTTGAGGCCGACCCGTTCGACCACGCCCGCGAGCGGGCGCGCCAGCGCGGGGCTCTTCACCTCGGCGCGCTGCCCGGCCTTCACCTTCGGGACGTCGGTCTCGTAGACCTCGGCGACGGCGTACATCGCGCCCGTCTCGCCCAGCTCCGCGATGCCGTGCTCCGTGACCCGCTCGCCCTGGCGGGCGTGGACCTTCAGCACCCGGCCGTCGATCGGCGAGCGCACCAGGGCGCGGTCGCGCTCCGTCTCGGCCAGCTTGAGGGAGGCCTGGGCGGTGCCGAGATCGGCCTCCGCCTGGGCCAGCGCCGCGTCCGCGGCCTCGCGCCGCTTCTGCCAGCGCTCGGCCTCGGAGGCCGGGCCCACGCCCTGCCGGGCGAGCTGGCCGGCGCGCTCCTCCTCCTGGCGCGCGTTCTCGGCGTCCGCACGGGTGCGCACGATCGCGGCCTCCGCGGAAGCCAGCGCGGCGCGCAGGCGGGCGACCGCGGCCTCGCGCACCTCGAACGTGTCGGTCACCGCGATCACCTGGCCGCGGCGGACGGCGTCGCCTTCCTCTACGTCTAGGCGCGCCACGACCGCGACCATCTCGGCAGGGCCGGCCACCCGGCGGGCGCCGTTGCGCGGCTCCAGCCGACCGCGGGCGGAGACGTCGGCGAGGACGGCCGGCGCAAGCAGCATGCTGCAGCAGAACGCCATCGAAAGTCGGTTCATGGACTCCCCGAGGTGAAAGAAAGGCGGGATGATAAGGCACGTTGACCACTTCCCTGGATGCGCCCGAGACGCCGCCCGCTCCACTGACGGGACCGTTCACGATCGAAGCGGTCGCGCCGGCACCGCAGCTCGCGCTGCCCGTCGTGGTCGCGCTCGGCCTGATCGGAGCGGCCGTCAACCTGCTCGGTGCCTGGGCCGGCGGCGGCGCGGCGCTGGGGGCGGCTGCAGCCTTCGTCGCCTTGCGCACCGCTCGGCTGCCGCATGGCGTCGCGGGGGCCGCACTCACGCTGCTCGGGCTGTGGCCCGCCGGGCTCGCGCTGATGGCGGGACATGCGCTGGAGGCGGCGGCGGTCTTCGGGTTCGCCACGATCACGCACAGCGTGACTGCGGCGGCGCTCGTGGCCTGGGCCATCGGCCTCGCCCTGAGCGCGGCGGCCGGGACCGCGCAGCCGTGGTTCGGGCCGGCCCTCGTCGGCCTCGGCGGCGCCGCGGTGGCCGAGGCGGCGACGCTGGCCTGGCACGCGCGGCATCGCTTCCGCGCACCCGAGCCCGTCTGGGCGGCCCCGCTGCGCCTGCACCTGCTGGCGAGCGTCGGCCCGCTCGTGATCGTGGGCGGCGCAGCGCTGGCTGCGGGGCAGGGCACGGGCCTGATCCTGGCCGCCATCCTCGCCGTCGCCGCGGGCCAGGCCATCGCCGTCGTCGCGGGCAGTCGCGGCGAGGTGCCCGAGGCCGCGGTCCTCCACGACGAGGAGACGGGGTTGCCGAACCGCCGCCAGCTCGTGTCGCGGCTGCGGCAGTGGATCGAGCGCGGCGGTGCGGAAGTCCCGGGCTTCGCGGTGCTCCACCTCGGGCTCGAGCGGCTGCGCAGCGTCGAGAGCTCGTTCGGCCGTCCTGCCGCGGACCAGTTGCGGGCGATGGCCGCGCGGCGCCTGGAGGCGAGCGCGCGCCCCGGCGACATGGTCGCGCGGGTGGGCGACGACGAGTTCGCGGTGCTCCTGCGCGACGTCTCGGAGCGCGAGACCGCCACCCGCCTCGGCGTCGCGCTGGTCGACGCGCTGGGCCGTCCGTTCGTGCTGCCCGCCGGCGAGGTGGCGATCAGCGCCCGCGTGGGCGTCGGCCTCTATCCGGGCGACGGCGCGACGGCCGAGGTGCTGCTGCGCAACGCGAGCGCGGCGACCTGGGCGGCGCAGCGGCTGGGCCGCGACGTCGTGCGCCACTACACCTCGCGGGTCAACTCGCGCGAGGTGCGGCGGCTGACGCTGGAGGCGGGACTGCGCCGCGCGATCGAGGAGGACCGCATCGAGCTGTACCTCCAGCCGATCGTCCACGCCCGCGACGGCCGCGCACTCGGCGCCGAGGCGCTGGTGCGCTGGCCCGCGCCGGACGGCTCGTTCCACACGCCGTCGGAGTTCATCCCGCTGGCGGAGGAGTCGGACCTGATCCTCGCCCTCGACGCCTGGATGCTCGACGCCGCGGGCCGTGCCATCGCCGGCCTCGGCTCCGCCGCCGACGGCCTCGTCATCTCGATCAACCTCTCGCCGCGCCAGCTCCAGCGCTCCGGGCTCGAGGGCCGCATCCGCGAGGTGCTCGAGCGCCATGGCGTCCCGCCCCACCGCCTGGGCGTCGAGATCACCGAGGGCACGGCGCTGCAGGACTTCGAGCGCACGGCCGAGACCCTGCGCGCGCTGCGTGCGGCCGGCATCAAGGTCTCGATCGACGACTTCGGCACCGGCTACTCGTCGCTGTCGTACCTGCGCCGGCTGCCGGTCGACGCGGTCAAGCTCGACGCCTCCTTCGTGCGCGAGATCGACCGTGGCGAAGACGCGGCGGCGATCGCGGCGGCCGTGATCGCGATGTCGCACGGGCTGCGCCTCCAGGTCGTCGCGGAGGGTGTCGAGAACGCCGCCCAGCTCCGCTACCTGCGCTCCCACGGCTGCGACGCCGTGCAGGGCTACCTGGTCAGCCCCGCCGTGCCCCCGAAGGAGTTCGCGACGCTGGTCGCCCGCCACCAGCCGCTGCTGGCCGGGGACTGACGGGAGCGCGTTCCGGATCAAACGGTCCATGGCGGCCGCGGGCGCGGGGGAGAAGAATCCCGGCAGCCTGCGGGGGAAGCCATGAAGAAGATCGCGGTGGTGCTGTCGGGCTGCGGCGTCTACGACGGCGCGGAGATCCACGAGGCGGTGATCACGCTGCTGGCCCTCGACCGCCACGGAGCCGAGGCCGTGATCTGCGCGCCGGACGTCGAGCAGATGCACGTCGTCGACCATCTCACGGGCGAGGTCGAGCCGGGTGCACGGCGCAACGTGCTCGTCGAGTCGGCCCGGATCGCGCGCGGAAGGATCCAGGACGTGGCGCGGGTCCGCGCGGCGGACGTCGACGGCCTGATGCTGCCGGGCGGCTTCGGCGCCGCCAAGAACCTGTGCGACTTCGCGGTCAGGGGCGCCGACTGCCACGTCGAGCCGGGCGTCGCGCGCCTCCTGCGCGAGGTCCACGCGGCGCACAAGCCCATCGCGGCCGTCTGCATCGCGCCGGCAGTGCTGGCGAAGGTGCTGGGCGGCGAAGCGCCGAAGCTGACGATCGGCGACGACGCGAAGACGGCGGCCGCGCTCTCCGCGATGGGCGCCCGCCACGAGACCTGCCCGGTCGACGGCGTCACGGTCGACCGCGAGAAGAAGCTGATCTCGTCCCCGGCCTACATGCTGGCCGGCCGCATCTCGGAGGCGGCGGCCGGCATCGAGAAGGCGGTGGCGGAACTGCTGGCGATGGCCTGAGCGGCCCTCAGTCGCCGAGCTCGAGGCGGCGCCGCAGCGCCGGCAGCGCGGCGGTCGGCCCGCGCCACTCCAGCTCGTCCACCGAGTCGAAGACGGGCACGTCCGTGCGCAGCGTGGCGAGCCGGCGGAACAGCAGCGCCTGCTCGCGCTGCGACCGCAATGTCGCCGCCAGCGCCTCGGCCCGGGCCAGCTTGAATCCCCACTCGCGGTGGTCGTCGGGGATCGCCTCGAGCCGGCCGAAACGGGCCAGCACGGCCGCCGCCGACTTCGCCCCCCAGCCCGGCAGCCCGGGGAAGCCGTCCGCGCTGTCGCCCACGAGCGCGAGGTAGTCGGGGATCGCGGCCGGCGGGACCCCGAACTTCGAGACGACCCCGGCCTCGTCGCGCACGGTGCGCCGCATGCGGTCGAACTGGACGACCCGCGTGCCCTGCACGCACTGCGCGAGGTCCTTGTCGGGCGTGCAGATCACCACCTGCTCGACGCGCGGGTCGCGAGCGGCCCTCGCGGCGGCCGCGGCCAGCGCGTCGTCCGCCTCGAACTCGACCATCGCCCACGTCTTCACGCCCCACGCCACGAGCCCCTCTTCCAGCAGCGGGAACTGCGCCCACAGCGCCGGGTCGATGCCTTCGCCGGTCTTGTAGCCCGGCCACAACTCGTTGCGGAACGACTCGATCACATGATCGGTCGCCACCCCGACGTGCGTCGCCCCGTCCTCGACCAGCCGCCGGATCGAGTGCATCACCCCCCGCACGGCGGCGATTTCTTCACCCTCCCGGTTCTTCGCGGACGGCATCGCGTAGAAGTGCCGATACAACTCGAACGTCCCGTCGACGAGGTGGACCTTCATGGGCGGCGGCTATGGCCCGGGCCGCTGCTGTCGCCCTTCCTCGCTGCCGCCTTCCGCTTGGCCATGGGAGCCCCGATCTTGCCGCCCCGTCGCCGGAACGGCAAGGAGTTGGGACCCGTCACCGCGCGTGCTTCCTCCAGAGACCCGTCGTGGTCTGGACGACCCGGACCAAAATCTGCCGAGCCTCGGCCACTTGCATCGCCCTGCGCGAGTTCACGGCCAGCAGGTCCAGGATCGCCACGCACTCCAGCGCCGAGCCCCGCGCCATCGCGAAGAAACGCGCCTGGTCCTTCCGAGAGGTCCGCCCGACGCCTTCCGCCAGGCAGAGCACGATCGAGGACGACGCCCGCCGAAGCTGATCGCCGAGACCGGAGCCATGCGGAGCCAGCCCGTCCGCAAGCTGGGAGAACTGTCGGGCCAGCCGATACGCGTCGAGCTGATCGAGCTGGGTCGTCACCGAGTTCGTGCTGTGCGCCATCGCGTCACCTCCTCGGCGGGGCTGCTGGCCCCGCCTTCGCAGAAGGAGGCGGGGCCAGCAGCCGTACTGGCGAGGAGGTGACGCGCTGCAGCCGCGTTCGAGGACGGCCGGGCACGGGTCGTGACAGCGCGAACCGTGGCCCGTCGCGCTGGCGCGAGCCGTGCAGGACAACCGCGAACGACCGCAGGGACTCGTGTCGTTTTCGAACCAACGGAGCGCCGGAGTTCCGACGCTCCGCCAGCTCGAGCCGGCGGTCCGTCGGGCAGGTAGCGGACCGTTGGTTCGAACCGGCGCAGCGTCCGCTAGCCCGACGCTGCGTTCGCTCGAGCCGGCGCGGCGCTGGTCAGCCGACGCCGCGTTGGTTCGGACCGGCGCGCCGACTGCTGGCCGGCGGCGCGCTGTTCGAACCGACGGAGCGCCGGGATTCCGACGCTCCGCTGCTCGAGCCGGCGGTCCGTCGGCAAGACATCGGACCGTTCGTTCGAACCGGCGCAGCGTTCGTCAGCCCGACGCTGCGTTCGCTCGAAACCGGCGCGGCGACTGTCAGCCGGCGCCGCGTCAGTTCGAAACGGCCGAAACGGCCTAGCTCTTCAGCCGCTCCGCCTGGTCGAACGCGATCAGCGCGTCGAACACCTCGTCCATGTCGCCGTCGAGGATGGCCTGCAGGCGGTGGATGGTGAGCCCGATGCGGTGATCGGTGACCCGGGCCTGCTGGAAGTTGTAGGTCCTGATCTTCTCGCTGCGGTCGCCGCTGCCGACCTGGCTCTTGCGGTCGGCCGAGATCTTCTTCTGCTGCTCCTCGAGCGCGATCTCGTACAGCCGTGCCCGCAGCACCTTCATCGCCTTCTCGCGGTTCTTGATCTGGCTCTTCTCGTCCTGGCAGGAGACCACGAGACCGGTGGGGAGGTGGGTGAGCCGCACGGCCGAGTAGGTCGTGTTGACGCTCTGGCCGCCGGGCCCCGACGAGCAGAAGGTGTCGACCCGGATGTCCTTCTGCTCGATCTTGACGTCGACCTCTTCCGCTTCCGGCAGCACCGCGACGGTGATCGCGGAGGTGTGGATGCGGCCCGAGGCCTCGGTCTCCGGCACCCGCTGCACGCGGTGCACGCCGCTCTCGTAGCGCAGCTTGGAGTAGACCCGATCGCCTTCGACCATGGCGATCACTTCCTTGATCCCGCCGGAGGCGGACGGGCTCGAGGAGACGACGTCGACCTTCCAGCCCTGGCGCTCGGCGTAGCGCGAGTACATGCGGAACACGTCGCCGGCGAAAAGCGCCGCTTCTTCTCCGCCGGTGCCGGCGCGGATCTCCAGCAGCACGTTCTTCTCGTCGTTGGGGTCCTTCGGGATGAGTTGGACGCGGATGTCCGCCTCGAGCTGATCCCGCTTCGCCTCCAGCGAGCGGACCTCTTCCTGCGCCATCTCGCGCAGTTCCGGGTCGGTCTCCGCCTTCGCCATCTCCTGGCACTTGACGATCTCGCCCAGCACCGACTTGTAGTCCCGGAACAGCGTGACCACCGGCGTCAGGCCCTTCGTCTCCTTGGCCAGCTTCTGCCAGGCGGACGGGTCCTGGGCGACGGCGGGATCCGCCATCTGCTCCTCGAGGGAGCGCAGGCGGTTCTCGATGTCGCGGAGCTTCTCGAAGGTGAGGGGGTCCATGGCGATCGGCCCGGGCCCGCGGGGGTCTGCCCCTAGGCCTCCGCCTTCTTCGCGGTCGCCTTGCCGTAGCGCTTGTTGAAGCGCTCGACGCGGCCGGCGGCGTCGATCAGCTTCTGCTTGCCCGTGAAGAACGGGTGGCAGGACGAGCAGATCTCCAGGCGCAGTTCGGGCGCCTTGGTGGAACGCGTCATCCAGGTGGCGCCGCAGGCGCAGTGGACCTTGACTTCGGGGTACTCGGGGTGGATGCCAGCCTTCATCGCTCTTCCTTCCGCGCGGCGTACCGCACCGGCCATCGGGCCGGCGGGCGGGCGCCGCAAACACGAAAGGATAGCAGAGAACGGGCGCGCGGCCGCTTCAACCTCCGCCCCCGGTTTCCGGTCCAATATTCGCGACTGCTCCCGGAGGCCCCGTGCCCGACCCCAACCGTCTCGGTTACCGCACCGCGCTCCACCTGTTGTCCCGTGCCGGCTTCGGACCCCGCCCCGGGGAACTGGCGACCGCCCTGTCCCGCGGCCTCGAACGCTGGGCGCTCGAGCAGCTCGAGCCCGGCCCCGACCCGGAGCTCGACGCCCGGCTCTCGGGCTTCACGACGCTGGGCTACTCGACGAGCCGGGTGCTCCAGCTCTACAACGCCGACAACCGCACGATCGGCGTGATCCTCGACGAGATGGCGAGCGCGAAGGTGATCCGCGCCGTGCACGGCAGGAACCAGCTCGTGGAGAACCTGGTCGACTTCTGGTTCAACCACTTCAACGTCTTCGTCAACGACGGCTTCGACCGCTACTCGATCCTGTCCTACGAGCGCGACGCGATCCGCCCCTTCGTGCTCGGCCGCTTCCGCGACCTGCTGGGCGCGGCGACGAAGCACCCGGCGATGCTGTTCTACCTGGACAACTACCTGAACACGCTGCCCCGCGCGGCGGGCGGGCGCCAGGTCGGCGGGATCAACGAGAACCACGGTCGCGAGCTGCTCGAGCTGCACACGGTCGGCGTCGACGCGGGCTACTCGCAGGACGACGTGATCGCCGCGGCGCGGGTGATGACGGGCCACGGCATCGACAACGTGCAGACCGGCGGCAACTACCAGTTCCGCGCGGCCAACCACGACACCGGGGCCAAGCAGGTGTTCGGGCTGAGCGTGGCGGCCGGCGGCGGCGCCGACGAGCTCGAGCGGCTGCTCGACCACCTGGCGGCCCACCCGGCCACGGCGCGTTTCGTGTGCGGGCGGCTGGCCCAGCGCTTCGTCGCCGACGACCCGCCGGCGGCACTGGTCGAGCGGCTCGCGGAGGTCTACCTGGCCCACGACGGCGAGATCGCCGCCGTGCTGCGCGCGCTGTTCGGCAGCGCGGAGTTCTGGGCCGAGGCCTACGGTCCCGGCAAGCCGAGGACGCCCTTCGAGTACGCGATCGCAGCGCTTCGGGCTGTGGGGGCCAACGTGACCGCCACGCGTGCGATCCGCGCGTTCCTGACCGAGGCCGGGCAGCCTCTCTACGCCTGCAACCCGCCGACCGGGTACAGCAACCGGGGGCTCGACTGGCTGAACCCCTCGGCCCAGCTCGCGCGAATGAACTTCGCGCTGGACCTGTGCACGGGAGCGCTCGCCGGCGCCAGCGTCAACCTGGCCGGCCTGGTCGCCTCGGGCGGCGGCGACGCGTCGAGCGCGCGCGGGGTGGTCGACGCGATCGACCGCGAGGTGTTCGGCCTGACGCTGAACGATTCGAGCCGGGCCGCGGCCGCGAAGGTGGCCACGACCGGCACGCCGGGAGTGGCGGCGCGCGTCACGGCGCTGCTGCTGGCCGGCCCCGAGATGCAGGTGAGGTGAGCGATGGCCTTCGACCCCTCGCGCCGCGTGTTCCTCCGCGGGGCCTCGCTGGCCGCCGCCGGCATCGGCCTCGCGCCGTCCGCCCTGCTGACCCGCACCGCGCATGCCGCCGGGGCGGGGCCGAAGGTGCTGGTCAAGGTCTTCCTGCGCGGCGGCTGCGACGGCCTCAACTTCTGCGTGCCGCACGGCGACGCCCGCTACTACGCGCTGCGCGGGGCGATCGCGCTGCCGCGCCCGGGAGCAGGCGGGGGAGTCGTCGACCTCGACGGCTACTTCGGCATGCATCCGGAGCTGGCGCCGCTCGATCCCTGGTGGCGCGACGGGCGGCTGGCCTTCGTCCACGCCGTGGGCAACGCGGGCCTCACGCGCTCGCACTTCGACGCCCAGGACTTCATGGAGTCGGGGACCCCGGGCGAGAAGGCCACGGCGACCGGCTGGCTGGATCGCGCGATCGCCCGGCTGCCCGGTTCCGAGGTCACCCAGGCGGTCTCCTTCTCGACCCAGCTCGTGCGCTCGTTCCTGGGCCCCGAGCCGGTGCTGGTCGCGCAGAACCTCGCGGCCTTCGACCTGCGGGCGCGCACCTGGCGCGCCGAGGCGGAGGCGCTGCTGACGGAGATGTACCGCGCCGACGACACCCGCGTCGGCAGCGTGACGCTCGAGACCTTCGAGGCGGTGAACAGCCTGCTGCGGGCCCCGAACCCGGCCCCGGCCAACGGCGCCGCCTACCCGACCCAGAGCGTGGGCAACTCGCTGCGGCAGGCCGCGCGGCTGATCAAGGCCGGCCTCGGCACCCGCTGCATCTACGTCAACGTGACGGGCGGGTTCGACACGCATTCGAACCAGCTCGCCAACAACGTCAACGATTTCAGGCCGCTGGGCCTGGCGCTGGCGGCGTTCGCGACCGACCTCGGGGCGCTGTTCGACGACGTGGTCGTGATGGTGACCACCGAGTTCGGCCGCACCGCCGCCGTCAACGGTGCCGCGGGCACGGACCACGGCACCGGTTACGCGATGCTGGTGATGGGTGGCGGCGTGCGCGGCGGGCGCGTGCTCGGCCGCTGGCCCGGGCTGGACGCGTCGCAGTTGCGGGACAACCGCGACCTGGCCGCGACGACCGACTTCCGCGACGTGTTCCAGGAGCTGGCCCGCGCCCAGTTCGGCCTCTCCGAGTCGCTGTTCCCCGGCTACACGCCCGGTCCGGGCGTGGGCGTCGTCTAGAAACCAGAGGACCCGCATGAAGACGCTCGCTCGCCTCGCCGCGGCCGCCGTGCTGGCCGCGCTCCCGCTGCCGGCCACGCCCGCCGAGGGCCCCGACCTTGCGGCCGGCTATTCGCTGCTCGACCTCGACGAGCAGGCCCGCCACGGCGTGGCCGCGGCGCTGTCGTTCCGCGCGGCCGGTCGCGTTCGGGTCTGGATCGACGCCTCCGCCCAGGCCGCGACCGTCGGCGGCGTCGACCTGACCACGACGACGCTGATGGCCGGGCCGGGGCTGAGCTTCGGCCACGGCCGCGCGCGGCCTTTCGTGCGGGCGATGGCGGGACTCGTGAGGGACGAGGTCTCGCTCACGATCTTCGAGGCGGAGATCTCCGAGACCGATTCGGCCCTCGGAGCCCTGGCCGGTGCGGGCGTCGACGTGCGCCTCTCGAAGCGCCTGGCGCTGCGCGTCCAGGGCGACTACCTGTGGCGCGACGTCGAGGCCGGCGACGCCTCCGGCCTGCGGGCGGGCGCGGGACTCGTGTGGCGGTTCGGAACCCGCGAGTGAGCGCGGCCACGCGGCGACGCTTCGTCGCCAGCGCCTGCGCCGGCGCCTGCGCGGCCGGCGCCCTCGCAGCCTGCGGCGGGGGAGGCGGCGGGTCGGCGCCGGCGACGCCGACGGCGCCCACCGGCGGCGCCACCCCGACGCCGACTCCCGCCAACGAGGTGCGGGTCCCGCTGATGGGCGTCGGCCAGACCGTCGCGGCCTCGATCCGCCTGGTCGGCGGGCTGGTCACGCCGCTGGCCGTGACCCGTACGGGCGAGACCACGGTCGTGGCGGTCAGCCGCGTCTGCACCCACGAGAACTGCACCGTCGACCTGCCCGCGCGGAACGGCGCGAGCCTCGACTGCCCGTGCCACGGCTCGCGCTTCCTGGTCACGGGGCAGGTGGTGAACGGGCCGGCCACCCGGCCACTGTCGAGCTTCCCGGCCCGCATCGCGGGCGCCGAGGTCGTGGTCAGCGGCGTCTGATCGCCCTCCGCCGGTCTTGACCGCGGGGCTGCAAGTCCCGTATCCTCAAGTGTTTCGTCGCCCGGGAGCCGTCTGCCCGGGGCCAGGCGGAAGAATCTAGAGACCCCGGAGGTCGAAAACAGTTTCATGTCGGACATCAAGAACCAGGACGAGGCCGTGGCGCTGGCTGACGGCGAGTTCGATCCCGAGGAGTACGAAAAGCTCCTCGACATGTACGACGTCAGCTTCCGCAACTTCGCGGAAGGCGAGGTTGTGCGCGGCATCGTGCTGCGCGTTTCGGACCAGGCCGTGATCGTCGACGTCGGCTACAAGTCGGAGGGCATGATCCCCGCCGACGAGTTCAAGGACGAGACCGGCAAGGTCGCGATCGCCGTCGGCGACAGCGTGGACGTGCTGATCGAGAAGACCGAGGACCGCGAGGGCTACGTCGTCCTCTCGCGCGAGAAGGCCGAGAAGATGAAGGTCTGGGACGACGTCGAGCGCGCCTACCAGGAGCGCCGCGTCGTCGTGGGCCGCGTGATCGAGCGGGTCAAGGGCGGCCTCGCCGTCGACATCGGCGTGCGCGCCTTCCTGCCCGGCTCGCAGGTCGACGTGCGGCCGGTGCGCAACCTCGACGCGCTGAAGGGGCAGGAGCTCCGGATGCGCGTGATCAAGGTCAACAAGAAGCGCGGCAACATCGTGCTCTCGCGCAAGGCGGTGCTGGAGGAGGAGAACGCCTCCCGCAAGCGCGAGACGCTGGAGACGCTTGAGGAGGGCAAGACCCTCACGGGCGTCGTCAAGAACATCACCGAGTACGGCGCCTTCGTCGACCTCGGCGGCCTCGACGGCCTGCTCCACATCACCGACATGTCGTGGGGCCGCGTCAACCACCCGAGCGAAGTGCTCAACGTGGGCGACGAGGTCCGCGTGATCGTCCTCAAGTTCGACCGCGAGTCCGAGCGCGTCTCGCTCGGCATGAAGCAGCTCAAGGCCGACCCGTGGACGACCGCGACCATCAAGTACCCGGCCAACGCCCGGGTCAAGGGCAAGGTGGTCAGCCTCACCGACTACGGCGCCTTCGTCGAGCTCGAGGAGGGGATCGAGGGCCTGATCCACGTCTCCGAGATGTCCTGGTCCAAGAAGATCAAGCACCCGTCGAAGCTGCTGACGGTGGGCCAGGAGGTCGAGTGCCAGGTGCTCGGCCTCGACCAGGAGGCGCACCGCATCAGCCTCGGCCTCAAGCAGATCGAGCAGAATCCGTGGAGCCAGCTCGCCGACAAGTTCCCGGTCGGCTCGCGGATCCAGGGCAAGGTGCGCAACCTGACCGAGTTCGGCGCGTTCGTCGAGGTCGAGGAGGGGATCGACGGTCTGATCCACATCTCCGACCTGTCGTGGACCAAGCGCGTCAAGCACCCGTCCGAGGTGCTCAAGAAGGGCGACACCGTCGACGCGGTGGTGCTCAACATCGACGCCGAGAACCAGCGGCTGTCGCTGGGCCTCAAGCAGCTCGCCACCGACATCTGGGACGAGTTCTTCACCCACCACAAGGTCGGCGACATCGTCGAGGGCCGCGTCGTCCGCATGACCAACTTCGGCGCGTTCGTCGAGCTGGCCGAGGGCATCGAGGGTCTCGTCCACGTCTCCGAGCTGGACGAGAAGCGGATCGACAAGCCCGAGGACGCGTTCAAGCCGGGCGACACCTTCCCGATGAAGATCCTCAAGATCAACGCCGAGGAGAAGAAGATCGGCCTCTCGATCCGCGCGGTGAAGCACGACGAGGAGCGCAAGGATCTCGACACCTACCGCGAGTCGTCGTCGGGCGAGTCGTCCACCGCGATGGCCGAGGCGCTGCGCGCCGCCCAGGCTCGGGCGCGCAAGCCCGCCGAGGAATAGTCTCCTCGCGTCCGTCCGGTCCGGGTCGCCGTCCCTCGAAGGGCGGCGGCCCGGGCCCGTGCTGAGCCGGCAACGGAAAGGCTGCTTCGACATGACGAAGGCGGAGCTGATCGACGAGGTGGCGCGGGCCTCCGACCTCTCGCGCAAGCACACCGAGGTGATCGTCGACGCGGTGTTCTCCTCCATCCTCGACGCGCTGCGCGAGGGCGACAAGGTCGAGCTGCGCGGTTTCGGCAGCTTCCGCCTGCGCCGCCGCGGCAGCCGCAGCGGGCGCAATCCGAAGACCGGCGAGGGCGTGGTCGTGCCCGAGAAGGTCGTGCCCCACTTCAAGCCGGGGAAGGAACTGCGCGAGCTGATCAACCGGGACTGATCGGCGCCCATTGATCAGCGGCGACTCGCTCTACGGCAAGGACCCGGCCGCGGCCCGCTACGCGGCCGGCGGCGTCGACGAGGCCGAGGCCCTGTTCGGGGCCCCGCTGCCCCCGCTGCCCCCCTGCGAGATCGACGGCCACGAGCCCGTCTGGTTCGTGCGCCTGCACCCGCAACTGCGGGCGAGCTACCGGCGCCTGCTCGAGGCCCTGGTCAAGGACCTGGAAACCCCGGCGCGACCCGCCTCGGCCGCTCCCCGCGCGGGGAGCAGCGGGGCGTTGAAGCTGGCGGTCGCCGAGCAGGCCGAGTACGAGGCGGCGCTCGGCCGCATGCTGCGCGCCGCGCGGCGCTCCGATCGCCGGCAGGGCCTGGTCACGCTGTTCTGGCTGTCCCACTCGAAGGACGCCGCCGCCTGCCTCGCCGACTACGAGGCCCAGAAGCCGATCGCCCGCCGCCTGCGCCCGCGGCTGCCCGCGCTGCTGCAGCCGATCCACCGCGCGGTGGAGGAGTCGGCGCGGGCGACCGGGCTGCCGCCCGAGGCCCGCGACCGCGTGTTGCAGGGCATCCACCCCGGCAACGCCGTCACCGACGCGATCGTCGGCGACGGCTTCGCGTTCGTGCACCGCGGCATCGACCCGCTCGACCTCTCCGCCTTCCAGGCGCCCGGGGGCTACCGGCTGCCCGACGAGGCCTTCCGCGAGCTGCACCAGGTGCTCGCCGCCGAGGTCGAGCGCCGCTTCAAGGAGCGCGAGCGCGGCCTCGTGGCGCGCCTCGAGCGCCACTTCGGCGCGGGGTACGAGGCGCTGCTCGGGGCGCCGGGCGGCGCGGCGCGGATGGCGCTCCACCAGGGGCTCGTCGAGTACCTGTTCGCCGACGCGGCCACCTTGGCGTCACGCCTCTCCGCCGCGCCGCGGGTGCGCGCCGAACTCGACCGCCGGCGCCCGTGGGAGGTGGCCGAGGCGTTCCTCGACATGGCGACGGCCGTACGCCGCTTCGAGGTGATCTGCCACCTGCGCGACCGCGTGCGGGTGGCCCAGGGGCTCGCCGCGGAGCAGGAGTTCGAGCGCCGGCTGCGCGCGGGCGACCGCGTCTTCGAGTTCGCCGAGGCGGCCAAGGTCGCCAACAACGCAGTCAACGCGACGGTGCTGTTCCTCGACCTGCGCGGCTTCACCCAGACCTCGGAGGGGCAGATCTCCGAGGCCGAGCTGACCCGCGAGCTCTACACGGTGTTCGACGCGTTCGTGCCGATCGTGCGCCGCTTCGACGGCATCGTCGACAAGTTCCTCGGCGACGGCATGATGGTGACGTTCGGGGCGGAGCGCGGCGACCCCAAGGGCCCGCTGCACGCCGTGCGCACGGCCGTGTTGTGCCAGGAGGCGCTCGCGCGACTGCGGCAGCAGGGACGCACGGCGTTCCGGATGGGCGTCTCGATCCACTACGGCCGCGTCTACGTCGCGCGCTTCATCGCCGACGAGGAGAACGTGCAGACGACCGTGATCGGCCGCAACGTCAACCTCGCCGGGCGGCTGTCGTCTGCGGCCAAGAAGCCGATGGACCAGGACGAGTTCACCGACCCCGGCGCGTCCGCCGCGCCGAGCAACCCGGAGATGAGCGTCACCGTCGGCCCCGACGGTGCCCTGTTCAACGAGGGCATCGCCCTCTCTCGCGCGGGCTTCGTGCAGCTCGAGACGCTGGTCGAACTCAAGGAGGTCTACCAGGGGCCGGTCCGGCTGATGGGATACTCCGACGAGGAACTGGGCCGGCGCGTGCTGCTGCGCTACGCCGGCGACGCGAAGTTCAAGGGCGTGCGGGCGACCTTCCCGGTATTCGAGGTCGAGCCCGAGGCGCCGCGGATCTGAGCTTGGACCGGCTGTTCACGCCCTGGAGGCTGCGCTACGTGAGCGGGGGAGCGAAGGTGGCGGGCTGCGTCTTCTGTGCGGCGCTCGAGCAGGCGGCGGGCGCGGACAGCCTGGTCGCGCACGTCGGCGAGCACTGCTTCGTGATCGCCAACCTCTATCCGTACACGGGGGGGCACGTGATGATCGCGCCGCGCCGGCACGTCGGGCGGCTGGCCGACGCCAGCGACCCCGAGCTGCTGGAGATGATGGCGCTGTCGCGCCGGCTGGAGTCGCTGATGGGCGAGTTGTACCGGCCCGAGGGCTTCAACGTCGGCATGAACCTGGGCCAGGTCGCCGGCGCCGGCGTCGCCGACCACATTCACATGCACGTGGTGCCGCGCTGGGCGGGGGACGCGAACTTCATGACCACCGTGGGCGCGACGCGGGTCGTGCCCGAGGAGCCCGTCGTCACCGCGCGGCGCTTGCGCGAGGCGTTCTCGCGGTGAAGCGGCGCGCTTGGCTCGCCGGCGTCGCCGCCAGCCTGGCGGCCCGCGCCCATGCCCAGGTACCGGAACCGACGCCGACGCCGCGGCCCGGGCCGCCCGTGATCACGACGCTCACGATGTTCGCGGGCACCGACGGGGGGCTGTTCCGCACCCGCGACTGGGCGGGCACCTGGGAACCCGTCGCGCTGACCGGTGAAGACGTGCTGCCGCCCGACGCCTCGCCCGTGCGCCTGCTGCGGCCCTACGGGCTCGAGGTCTACGCGGGCGGCGACCGCGGGCTGTTCCACTCCGAGGACTTCGGCGAGACCTGGCAGCGGCTGCCGCTGGAGGAGAACGCCTTCGCGGTCCTGACCTCGCGCTACGCGCCGGCCGACCCGACGCTGTTCGTCGCCACCGGGGCCGGCCTCTTTCGCCGCGACGAACCCGGTCGCCCGTTCCGCCGGCTGGCGCTCGATGCGGCCGTGTACGAGATGGAGTGGCCCGGCCCCCACCTGGTGCTGGCGACGAGCCGCGGCGTGTTCGTCTCGGTGGACGGCGGCGAGACCTTCAGCGGCCCCGGCGAGGGGCTTCCGCCGACGCACGTGCGGGCGCTCGCCGTGTCGAGCTTCTTCGCGGTCGACCCCGTGATCCTGGCCGCGGTCGGCGACGTCGGCGTGTTCCGCTCGGGCGACGCAGGCCGGACCTGGGCCTCGATCGGCCTCGAGCGACAGGCCGTGTCCGACCTGTTCTGGCTCGGGCCGTTTCTCTACGCGTGCGCCCACGACGGGCTGTACCGCACCGTCGATCTCGGCGAGACGTGGGAGCGGCTCTCGGAGCGCGACCTGCGCGACCGCGCACCGTCGGTGATGCTGTTCCCGCTGGCTCCCGACTCCGGTGCCGAGTTCTTCATCGGCACCGAGCGCGGCGTGTACCGCACCCAGGACGGCGGCGAGCGCTTCACGCAAGCGGGCCTCTCGGATCGGCGCATCCTGGCCCTCGGCACCTTCCCGCCGCCGCCGCCCGAGCTCGACAAGAAGGGCAAGAAGGATCGCAAGTGAAGTTCGCCAAGGCCCACGGGCTCGGCAACGACTTCCTGCTGGTGGCCGAGGCCGACCTGCCGGTGCCCCACGGGGACTCGGCACGGCGGCTGTGCGACCGCCACCGCGGCGTCGGCGGCGACGGCGTGATCACCTGGCGCGCGCTGGGCGCCGGGCAGCTCGGCATGCGGCTGTGGAACGCGGACGGCAGCGACGGCGGGCTCTCGGGCAACGGGCTGCGCTGTCTCGCGGCGTGGGCCTTCTCCCGCGGCCACGTGCCCGAGCGCCACGTCGTGCTGCCGCCGCCCGGCCCGCGCCCGGTGGAGATCGAGGACCTCGGCTCCAGCCGCTTCCGGGTCCGCACCGGCCTGGGGCCGGCGATCCTCGGCTCGCGCGAGATCCCGACGGCGCTCCTGCCTGCGGCGCCGCGGGTGATCGACCACCCGCTGGAGGCGGCGGGCGAAAGCGTGCGCGTCACCGCCACATCGCTCGGCAACCCGCACTGCGCGGTGTTCTGCGAGGCGGTCGCGGACGACGCGTGGATCGCCCGCGTGGGGCCGGCGCTGGAGCGCCACGCGTTCTTCCCGGAGCGCACCAACGTGGAGTTCGTCACCGTGCTCTCGCGGCGCGAACTGCGGGTCCGCTTCTGGGAGCGCGGCGTCGGGCCGACCGAGGCCTCCGGCACCGGCTCGGCCAGCGCGGTCGTCGCGGCCATCCTCCACGGCCGCGTCGAGCGCGACGGCGTGCGCGCCGTGTGCGATGGCGGCACCCTCGAGGTCGCCTGGCCCGAGGGCGGCGACGTGCTCCAGACCGGGGAGGTCGAGCTGCTCTACGAGGGAGACTGGTCGCCGCCGCTGCCCTGAGCGGGCGGCAGGAAGACCAGCACGCCGGCGACCGCGAGCAGCACGAGGTCGCCGGCGATCAGCGCGAGGCCGGCGCCGCGCCCCGCGCCGTCGACCGAGAAGCAGCCGCAGTTCTGCAGGTCGATGCCCTGGGCGAGCGCGTAGCTCACGGCGCCCACGAAGATCACGAGCAGGGCGCCGCAGACGAGCGCCGCTTCGCGCCGCCACACGTCGCGGGCCACGCCCAGCATCAGCAGGCCGCCCGCGACGAGTTCGATCCACGGCAGCGTCACGGCCCAGGCGTTGGCGACGAACGGCGGGATCTCGGCGTTGGGCCCGAGCAGGCGGTAGTAGTACACGATGCGCGCGAAGGCGACGGGGTCGAGGATCTTGTCGTGGCTCGCGAACACGAACACCACGCCGAGCACGAGGCTCAGCACGCGGTGGACCGGTTCCCGGCGCAGGAACTCCCGGGCGGTCCTCACGGCCGCACCGGCCCCTGCTCGACCGGGTACCCGGCGTCCTGCCAGGCCGGGAAGCCCTCTTCCACGATCGCGGCGTGGATACCCTTGTCGCGCAGCCGCTCGGCGACCTTGTGGCTGGTCTCGCAGCCGTAGCCCGAGCAGTAGATCACCAGGTCGAAACGCGCCCGCAACTGCGGCTCGAGGGCGGCGAAGGACCGATCGAAGTCCTCCTCGGGCAGGTTCACCGAGCCGGGGATGCGGGCCATCTCCCAGAACATGTGGCCGCGGGCGTCGAGGAACAGCGCGCCGCGCTCGTGGCGGGCCTTCGCCTCGGAGACCGGGATCATCTCGTCGCCCTGGCGCAGGAAGGCGTTGCGCCCGAGCTCGAGGCCCGCGGGGTGGACGGCGTTCCCGGCCAGGCCCGCGGCGGCCCCGGCCAGCACGATGACGGCGACGCGGAAGAGCTTGATCGGCACCGCTGGCCAAGCTAACACGGCCCTGCCCCGGTGTGCGAAACTGAGGCGTTTCGCGGCGCGAACCGACTCTCCAGAATGCCTCCCTTCACCTCCGACGCCCTGGTCCTGCGCTCGTTCAAGCTCGGCGAGACGAGCAAGGTCGTCGTGCTGCTGACGCGCGACCACGGCAAGCTGCGGGCGGTGGCGCGGGGCGCGCGCGGGCCCCGCTCGCGCTATCAGTCCTCGCTGGAGACGCTGTCGGAGGTGCGGGTGGGCCTGTACGGGCGACAGGGGGCCGACCTGCTGCGGGTGGGGGAGTGCGAGCTGCTGCACTCGGCGTTCCCGATGGCCGGCCGCAGCCCCGACGCCGCCGCGGCGCTGTCCTACTTCGCGGAGCTGCTCGACGCCTTCGCTCCCGAGGGCCAGGCCGAAGATGCCGTCTACCGGCTGGCGGCGGCGGTCACCCGGGCGGGCGAAGAGGGCGGCGACTGCACGCCGCTCGCGCGCTACCTGGAGGCCTGGCTGCTGCGGCTGCACGGCCTCTACCCGTCGCTCGACGACTGCGCGCGCTGCGGCTCCCGGCTGCCCGCGGGCCGCCTCGTCTACCACTCGCTGGCCCACGGCTTCGTCTGCGACGGCTGCAGCCCGGCTTCCGGGCCGATCCTGGCGGAGCCCGTGCGGCTCGCCTTGCGCCGTCTGTTCAGGGAGGCGCCGGTCGCCTTCGCGGCCGACCCGCCCGCCGCGGCGACGCTGCAGCCGCTCGAGCCCTTCCACCGCGCTCTGATCGAGCGCCATCTCGAGCGCGAGCTGCGCTCTTCGCGGGTGTTCCGCGAGCTCTCGCGCGAGGTCCACGGATGAACCTGCAGGAGATCGTGTTCGCGCTCCAGCGCTACTGGGGGTCGCGTGGCTGCCTCGTGCACCAGCCCTGGGACGTCGAGGTCGGGGCCGGCACGATGCACCCGGAGACCTTCCTGCGCGTGCTGGGGCCGCGGCCCTGGAACGTCGCCTACGTGCAGCCCTCGCGGCGCCCGGCCGACGGCCGTTACGGCGACAACCCGAACAGGCTCTACAAGCACCAGCAGTTCCAGGTGATCCTGAAGCCGGCCCCGAAGGACGTGCAGGACGTCTACCTGGCCTCGCTGGAGGCGATCGGCATCGACCCGGCGGCCCACGACGTGCGCTTCGAGGAGGACAACTGGGAGTCGCCGACGCTGGGCGCCTGGGGCATCGGCTGGCAGGTGCTGCTCGACGGCCAGGAGATCACCCAGTTCACCTACTTCCAGCAGGCGGGCGGCGTCGATCTCGCACCGATCTCGGCCGAGATCACCTACGGCCTCGAGCGCATCGCGATGTACCTGCAGGACGTCGACGACGTCTACGACCTGCGCTGGAACGCCGACGTGCGTTACCGCGACGTGCGCCACGAGGAGGAGTTCCAGCTCTCCCGCTACTCGTTCGAGCAGGCGGACGTCGAGCTGCACCGCCGGATCTTCGACCAGGCGCTGGCCGAGGGCTGGCGGGTACTGAAGCTCGAGGGCGGCCGCACGGTGCTGCCGGCCTACGACTGGTGCCTCAAGAGCTCTCACGCGTTCAACGTGCTCGACGCCCGCGGGGCCATCTCGGTCAGCCAGCGCGCCGGCATGATCCTCTCGATCCGCAAGCTGGCCTGCGCCATCGCGGCCGCGTGGGTGGAAGTGGAGCACGCCCGTGGCTGAGCTGTTGATCGAGATCGGCTTCGAGGAGATGCCAGCGTCGTGGCTGCCCGCCCTGGGCGAGGGCTTCGCGTCGGCGTTCGCGAGCCTGCGGGAGAAGCACGGGCTCGGCGGGGACGGCGGGGCGTCCGACGTGCGGGTGATGTGGGGGCCACGCCGACTGGCGCTGGGCGCCTCGGTGCGCGAGCGCCAGGCGGACGCCGAGACGCTCGTCTGGGGCCCCGCGCTCAAGCAGGCGAAGGATGCCGCGGGCGCGTGGACGAAGGCCGCCGAGGGCTTCGCGAAGAAGAACGCCGTCGCGCCCGACGCCCTGGAGGTCCGGCCCAAGGACCCGGCGAAGCCCGACGAGCTGAACCTGCTGTTCGTGAAGGCCGTGCCCGGGCGGCCGGCGGCCGACGTGCTGCCCGAGCTGCTGGCGGCGCTGCTGCGGTCGCTCGCGTTCCCCAAGCGGATGAGCTGGGACGCCTGGCTCGACGACGGCAAGGGCGCGTTTCCGTTCGGGCGCCCGATCCGCTGGATCGTGGCCCTGCACGGCGGCGCGGTGATCCCGTTCGAGATCTTCGAGCTCGTGAACGGGACGAAGGGGCCGAGCCTGCTGAAGAGCGGGCGCGCGACCCACGGCCACCGCTTCCTGCCGCGTGGCGCGGGGGCGGCGCCCGTCGAGGTCCGGGGCTTCGACGACCTGGTCGCGAAGCTGCGCGAGCGCCACGTCCTGCTCGACCCCGCCGAGCGCGCGGCCCGGATCGCGGCCGCACTGAAGGCAGCGGACGCGCCGGAGCACGAGATCGCCGGCGAGTGGCGGGACCTGGTCGAGTGGCCCGCCGTGCTGATCGGCTCGGTCCCCGAGGAGTTCCGCTCGCTCCCCTCCGAGGTCCTCGAAACCGTCCTCGTCCACCACCAGAAGTACGTGCCGATCCCCGAGGGGGGCACGATTGCCCGATTCGCCGCGGTGACCAACACCGACGGGGCGGCCGGGGCGGCGATCGTGGCCGGCATGGAGCGGGTGGTCGTCGCCCGCCTGCGCGACGCGGCGTTCTTCTGGAGCGAGGACCGCAAGCGGCCACTGGCGGACCGCGTGGCCGACCTCGAGGGCGTCACGTTCCACCGCGAGCTTGGCAGCTACCGCCAGAAGGCCGAGCGACTCGTGAAGCTGGTCGACGCGATGGCCGCGGCCGGTGCGCTGGCGAAGGAGGACGTCGACGGCGCGAGCGAGGCCGCGCGGCTGTGCAAGGCCGACCTCACCACCGCGATGGTGCGCGAGTTCACGGAACTCCAGGGCGTGATGGGCGGGCGCTACCTCGAGGCTCAGGGGCATCCCGACGCCGACGTCGCGGCGGCGGTGCGCTGGCACTACCACCCGGTCTCGGTGGAGGAGACGGCCGCCCCGGCCGGCGCCGTCGCCGGCCGCGGCGAGCGGCTGTTCGCCGCGGTCTCGCTCGCCGACAAGCTCGACACCCTGGCCGGCTACTTCTCGATCGGCGAGACGCCGACCGGCAGCCGCGATCCCTACGGCCTGCGGCGGGCGGGGCAGGGGACGATCCGGGTGCTGCTCGACTTCTGGCCTGGCGCGTCCCCCGACCTGCGGGCCCTGGTCCGCGGCGCACTCGAGGCGTTCCCGGCCGCGAAGCCGGGTACGGCCGAGGCGCTCGACACGTTCCTGCTGGAGCGCCTCGAGGCCGTGCTGGCTTCCCGCGGCTTTGCCGTCGACGTCGTGCGCGCGGCCATCGGCGCCGCGGAGCCGGCGGCCCTCGAGAGCCCGCGCGAGGTGCTGCTGCGGGCCCGCGCGCTGGCCCACGTGCTGGGCGAGGCGCGGGCGGACTTCGAGAGCCTCGCGGTCGCCTTCAAGCGGGCCCGCAACATCCTCGACAAGGACGCGCCGGCGGCGGCGGTCGACCCGACGCTGTTCGACCACGACGCCGAGCGCGAGCTCCACGCCGCCGTCGCTGCGCTGGCGGGCGCGGCGGGCGACTACGCGGCAAGACTGGTCGCGCTGCGCACGCTGCGCGCGCCGGTCGACGGATTCTTCGATCAGGTACTCGTCATGGCCGAGGACGCCCGCGTCCGCGGCAACCGGCTGGCGCTCCTGCGGGAGACGCTCGGCCTCTTCTATCGCATCGCCGATCTTTCTCGACTCGGAGGCATCGCGTGAGCACCCAGTACGTCTACTTCTTCGGCGGCGGCAAGGCCGACGGCCACAGGGACATGAAGGACACTCTCGGCGGCAAGGGCGCAGGCCTCGCCGAGATGACCAATGCCGGCCTGCCCGTCCCGCCCGGATTCACCATCTCGACGGAGGCGTGCAACCTCTACCAGGAGCGGGGCGGCTCGCTGACCCCCGAGATCGAGGAGCAGATCGCCGCGGCCCTCGCCAAGCTCGAGAGCCTGATGGGCAAGAAGCTCGGCGACGCCACCGACCCGCTGCTGGTCTCGGTCCGCTCGGGCGCGAAGTTCTCGATGCCCGGGATGATGGACACCATCCTCAACCTCGGCCTCAACGACGCCTCGGTCGAGGGACTCAAGGCCAAGACCGGCAACGGCCGCTTCGCGAAGGACTCGTACCGCCGCTTCATCCAGATGTTCGGCAACGTCGTGCTCGGCATCGACAAGGACCACTTCGAGCACGAGCTCTCCGCGGTCAAGAAGAAGGCGAAGGCGGCGACCGACGTCGAACTGACCGAGGGCCACCTCGACGAGGTGATCGCCCGCTACAAGAAGGTCGTGAAGGCCCAGACCCACCACGAGTTCCCGCAGGACCCCCGGGCCCAGCTCGCCGGCGCCCGCAACGCGGTGTTCGAGAGCTGGATGAACCCGCGCGCGATCACCTACCGCAAGCTCAACGACATCCCGCACGACCTCGGCACCGCGGTCAACGTGCAGTGCATGGTGTTCGGCAACATGGGCGACGACTGTGCCACGGGCGTCGGCTTCACCCGCAACCCCTCGACGGGTGCCCCGGAGTTCTACGGCGAGTTCCTGCAGAACGCGCAGGGCGAAGACGTGGTCGCGGGCATCCGCACGCCGCACCCGATCGCCGACCTCGAGAAGGTGATGCCGGAGGCGTACCGCAAGCTGCGCGAGATCACGACCCGCCTCGAGCACCACTACAAGGACATCCAGGACTTCGAGTTCACGATCCAGGAGAACGAGCTGTTCATGCTCCAGACGCGCAACGGCAAGCGCACGGGGCTGGCGGCCGTCCACATCGCCGTCGACCTGGTCGAGGAGGGCATCCTCACGAAGGAGGAGGCGCTGCTCAAGGTCGAGCCGCAGGCGCTCGACCAGCTCCTGCACCCGATCTTCGAGCCGAAGGCGCGGGCCAAGGCCGCGGTGGCGGCCAAGGGCCTGCCGGCCTCGCCCGGCGCGGCGACCGGCGCCGTCGTGTTCACGGCCGACGAGGCGGTGGCCTGGGCGGCGAAGGGGAAGAAGGTCCTGCTCGTCCGCATGGAGACGGTGCCGGACGACATCCACGGCATGAACGTGGCGCAGGGCATCCTGACGGCGACGGGCGGCATGACCTCGCACGCCGCGGTCGTCGGCCGCCAGATGGGCAAGCCGTCGGTCGTCGGCTGCGGCGCGCTGCAGATCGACGCCAAGGCGCGCACGCTGAAGGTCGCCGGCAAAGTCGTCAGGGAAGGCGAGGCGATCTCGATCGACGGTGCCACCGGCGACGTGATGCTGCAGGCGCTGCCGACCAGCCCGTCCGAGGTGCTGCAGGTCGTCTCCGGCCAGCTCAAGCCGGCGAAGTCGGCGATCTACCAGAAGTTCGAGAAGCTGCTCGGCTGGGCCGACGAGACCCGCCGGCTCGGCATCCGCGCCAACGCCGACATCCCGCGCGATGCCAAGGTGGCCTACGCCTTCGGCGCCCGCGGCATCGGCCTGTGCCGGACCGAGCACATGTTCTTCGAGTCCGAGCGCATGCCGCACGTCGTGAAGATGATCCTGGCGGCCTCCCGCGGGCAGCGTGGTCTCGACCTGATCGCGCGGCTGAAGGCCCGCCTCGCCGACGCGAAGGGCGCCCAGGCCGCGGCGATCCGCAAGGAGCTGGCGGCGGTCCAGAAGGAGTACAAGCAGCCGATCGCCGACTACACCGGCGCCCTGAAGAAGCTGCTGCCGATGCAGCGCGCCGACTTCGCCGGGCTCTTCAAGGAGATGAAGGGCACGCCGGTGACGATCCGCACGCTGGACCCGCCGCTCCACGAGTTCCTCCCGAAGCGCGAGGAGCTGATGGTGCAGCTCGCCACGCTGCGGGCGCTGGGGGAGAAGAAGAACGCGCGCAAGATCGCCGACCTGCAGAAGCGCCTGCACGCCGTCGAGGAGCTGCACGAGTTCAACCCGATGCTCGGCCACCGCGGCTGCCGCCTCGGCATCACCTACCCCGAGATCACGCGCATGCAGGCGCGCGCCATCTTCGAGGCCGCCGTCGCGGTCGCGAAGAAGGGCACCCCGGTCAAGCCCGAGGTGATGATCCCGCTGGTCGGCCACGTCGAGGAGCTCAAGCGCCAGAAGGCGATCGTGATCGAGGAGGCCGAGGCCGTGCTGGCGAAGGCCAAGGGCGTGCCGGTCGAGTACCTGGTCGGCACCATGATCGAGGTCCCGCGCGGCGCACTGACCGCCGACGAGGTGGCGAAGGAGGCGCAGTTCTTCTCGTTCGGCACCAACGACCTGACCCAGACGGGCTTCGGCCTGTCGCGCGACGACGCCGGCAAGTTCCTGCTGTACTACCAGGAGCACGGCATCCTCGAGAAGGACCCGTTCGTCTCTCTCGACGCGTCCGGCGTCGGCCAGCTCGTGGAGATGGGCGTCACCAAGGGCCGGGCCGCCAAGCCGGGCCTGAAGATCGGCGTCTGCGGCGAGCACGGCGGCGACCCGTCGTCGATCCAGTTCTTCCACAAGGTCGGGCTCGACTACGTCTCGTGCTCGCCGTACCGGGTGCCGATCGCCCGGCTGGCGGCCGCGCAGGCGCAGCTCGCGCAGCGGGCCTCGGACTAGGACTCCGCACCCCGGGGAGGGCGCCTCCGTTGCTCAGCTACTTCCGCTTCCAGAACGGCCGCATCGAGCAGCACGCGGAGTTCCGGCCGGAGCTGTACACGGAGGCGCCCGAGGCGCTGCACTGGATCGACCTCGAGGACCCGACCGTCGGCGAGGCCACGGTGCTCGAGAACCCGTTCCACCTGCACCCGCTGGCGATCGAGGACTGCCTCTCGGACGTCAACCACCCCAAGGTGGACGACTACGAGGACTACCTGTTCCTGATCGTCCACGGCATCCGCTTCGACGCGCCGACGGACAAGTTCGAGACCCGCGAACTCGACGTGTTCCTGGGCCGCAACTTCCTGATCACGCATCACCGCGGGCCGATGCGCTCGATCACGGCGGCTCGCGAGCAGTGCGGCAAGAACCTGCAGGCGGCGATGCCCCGTGGCGTCGACTTCCTGCTGCACCAGATCCTGGACCAGATGTTCGAGCACTACTTCCCGAACCTGGACAGCCTCGAGGACAAGATCCAGCTCGTCCAGGTCGAAGTGTTCGAACACCCGACCAAGGAGACGCTGGACCGCATCTTCCACCTCAAGCGCGACGTCGCCCAGCTCCGGCGGATCTGCACGCCGCAGCGCGAGATGGTGCACCGGCTCTCGCGCGGCGAGTTCGCGATGATCAGCCGCAAGGCCGCGATCTACTTCCGAGACATCTACGACAACCTGTACCGCATCGTGGACGCGTCGTACGCCTATCAGGACATGACCCAGGGCACGCTCGACGCGTATCTCAACGCCGTCAACAACCGCCTCAACGAGACGATGAAGCGGATGACGGTGGTGACGGCGGTGCTCGCCTGCCTGACCGTGATCACCGGCATCTACGGCATGAACTTCGACCACATGCCCGAGCTGCGCTGGCGCTTCGGGTACCTGTGGGCGCTGCTGCTGATGGTGGCCCTGCCGGGCGGTCTCGTCTGGTACTTCCGCCGCCGCGGCTGGATCTAGGGCCGCGCGAAGTGGCGGCTCCGCCAGTTCCGCGCATCCACCGGCTCCCCGACGACCTCGTCAACAAGATCGCCGCCGGCGAGGTCGTCGAGCGGCCGGCCTCGGTCGTCAAGGAGCTGGTCGAGAACGCGCTCGACGCGGGCGCCCGCCGCGTCGAGGTCGAGATCGAGCACGGCGGCAAGGGGCTGATCCGCGTCCGCGACGACGGGGCGGGCATGGGGACCGAAGACGCGCGGCTGGCGGTCGAGCGCCACGCCACGTCGAAGCTGCAGCGGCTGGAGGACCTCGACAGCCTCGCCACCCACGGCTTCCGCGGCGAGGCGCTGCCCTCGATCGCCAGCGTCTCCCACCTCGTCCTGCGCACGCGAGAGGAGGGCGCTGTCGAGGGGACCGAGGTGGAGGTCCGGCACGGCTCGCTCGTGCACGTGCGCGCGACGGGACATCCGCGGGGCACGACGGTGGAGGCCCGAGACCTGTTCGGCGCGACCCCGGCGCGCCGCAAGTTCCTGCGCGCGGACGCGACCGAGACCTCGCACGTCGCGGAGGCCCTCACCCTCGCCGCTCTGGCCCGACCGGACGTCGGCTTCACGCTGCTCTCGGGCGGCCGCCGGATCGTCGACGCGCCGCCGACGTCCGGCCTCGGGCCGCGCGTCTTCCAGCTCTTCGGCGCCGCGCTGCTCGCCGATCTCGTCGAGGTCGACGGGGGAGAGGGCGGGGTGCGGGTGAGCGGCCTCGTCAGCCGCCCCGACCGCGAAGCGACGGGCCGTCCGACGTTGCGGATCTACGTGAACGGCCGCGCGGTGCGCGACCGCGGGCTGGCCCGGGCGGTGACGGAGGCCTATCGCCTCGCGGGTGCGGGCGACCGCCGCCCCGAGGCCTTCCTGTTCGTCGAAGTGCCGCCGAGCCTGGTCGACGTCAACGTGCATCCCGCCAAGGTCGAGGTCCGGTTCGCCGACGCGCGGGCCGCCTGGATCGCGGTCGAACGCGCGGTGCGGGCCGGGCTCTCGCGCGGCGCGCGCCAGGCGGCCCCACGGGCCGACACCCGCGGCGTCGAGGCGGCCGTGGAGCGCTACCTCGAGCGGGCGGGCACGGCCGACGAGGCGGCCGAGCCGCGCCGGTTGGACTTCGGGGCCGCGCCCGCCGCGGAAGAGCCCGCGGCCGGGGGCGAAGCGCCCGCGCGTGCGCTCGACGAACGGCTCGTCCTCGTGCTCGGCCAGCACCGCAACACCTACCTCGTGGCCAGCGACGGCGACGAACTGCTGCTTGTCGACCAGCACACGGCTCACGAGCGGGCCCGCTACGAGGCGATCCTCGACCGCCTCGAGCGCCGCAGCGTGGAGTCGCAGCGGCTGCTGGGCCCGCTCGTGATCACGCTGCCGCCGGCGCTGCGCGGCGTGCTCGAGGCCCAGGCCGAGTTGCTGGCGGGACTCGGCTTCGAGGCCGAGCCTTTCGGCGGAGACGCCGTGAGGGTCGCCGCGGTGCCCACGCTGCTGCAGGGCCGCGACCCGGGCACCGCGATCGCGGCGCTGCTCGCCGACTACCTGGACCGCGACGCGGGAGACTGGGCGGTCGCGACCGCACGCGAGAAGCTGGCGGCGACGCTGGCCTGCCACTCGTCGGTGAAGGCTGGGCAGCGGCTGCCGCGCGAGGCCCAGCAGGCGATCGTCACCGGCGTGTTCGCGACCCGCCACCCGAGCCTCTGCCCGCACGGCCGGCCGACCTTCGTGCGCATCCCGCGCGAGGAGGTCACCCGCTGGTTCGGCCGCGTCGGCTGGCGCCGGCAGTAGGTCCGGCCGCGCCGGCGCTCAGATCGACTCGCTCGGCGCGTGACGCTGGAAGGCGTCGAGCAGGCGGAGCGTCAGCGGCCCGGGGCGTCCCGAGCCGATCGCGCGGTCGTCGACGCGGGTGATCGGGGCCAGCTCCTTGAGGGTGCTGGTGAGGAACGCCTCGTCCGCGCCGAGCAGGTCGTCGGCGCGCAGCGGGGTCTCGCGGATCGCGACACCGCAGCCCGGCGCCAGCTCGAGCAGCACCTCGCGGGTGATGCCGGCCAGGATGCCCGCCGCCAGCGGCGGCGTCAGCACCTCGCCGCCGCGGACGACGAAGACGTTGGAGCCCGCGCCTTCCGCGATCTCGCCGCTGGCGTTGAGCAGGATCGCCTCCATCGCTCCTGCGGCCTGCGCCGCGCGCATCGCGAGGATGTTGTTGAGCAGGTTGCAGGACTTGATCGCGGGGTCGAGCGCGTCAGGGTGGTTGCGGCGGACGTCGACGAGCGACACCCTCACGCCCTCCGTGCGCCACGCCGCGGGCGGGAACACGTAGGGCTTGACGACCATCACGACGGTCGGGCCCTGCACCTTGTCGAAGTGGTAGGAGATGTCGCCGACGCCACGGCTGACGACGAAGCGGATGTAAGATTCCGCGTTTTCCGCGCGCGCCAGCAGGGCGTCGAGCCGCGTCGCGAGCTCCGCGTCGGCCAACGGGATCGCGATCCCCAGCCGGCCGGCGGAGGCGCGCAGCCGGCGCAGGTGGCGGGCGAGCGCGAAGGGGCGGCCGCCGTACGTGCGCAGCGTCTCGTAGACGGCGTCGCCGAAGGTGAAACCATTGTCGAGCACGGAAACCCGCGCCTCGTGCGCGGGCGTGATCAGGCCGTCGACGGACGCGAAGAATCCCATGTCGCCTCGGAGTGTCGCCATTGTAGTCGCTGAGGCCGGGGGGCGGAGGTGAACGAACTGCCCGCCTGGCGGGCCGCGGCGCTCGGCGCCCTGCAGGGCCTCGGCGAGTTCCTGCCGATCAGCAGCTCCGGCCACCTGATCGTGGTGCCCTGGCTGCTGGGCTGGCCCGACCAGAGCCTGGCCTTCGACGTCGCGCTGCACCTGGGCACGCTGGCCGCCGTCGTCTACGCGTTCGCCGGGGACTGGGTACGGCTGTTCCGCGGCTTCTTCTCGGGCCTCGCCACGGGCCGACCGTTCGGCAACCCCGAGGGCCGCATGCTCGGCCTGCTGGCGCTGGCGTCGGTCCCCGGCGCCGTCGCCGGGCTGCTGCTCGACGACTGGGCCGAAACGGTGTTCCGGTCGCCGGCCCTCGTCGGCGTGACGATGGCGGTGATGGGCGGCGTGCTGTGGATGGCCGACCGGCGCGCCGCAGGTCCTTCCACGGACGCCGCGGGCGAGGCGGTCAGCCTGCGCGACGCGTTGCTGATCGGCTGCGCCCAGGCGCTGGCGCTGGTGCCCGGCGTCTCGCGTTCGGGCGCCACCATCAGCGCCGCGCTGTTCCTCGGCCACCGCCGCGAGGCGGCCGCCCGCTTCAGTTTCCTGCTGGCGACCCCGATCACCTTCGGGGCGGCCGCGCTGAAGGTGCCTGCCATCCTGCAGGGCGGCGACTGGACCGCGGTCCTGGTCGGCATGGTCTCCGCCGCGCTGGTCGGGCTGGCCGCGATCCGGCTGCTGCTGCGCTACGTGCGCACCCGCGACTACCTGCCCTTCGTCTGGTACCGCTTCGCCTTCGCGGCGCTGACGCTCGGCGCCGTGTTGGTCCGCGCCGGGGGCCGGGGGTAGAGTCGAATCAGCCGTGAGACCGCTGCTGACTGCCGCCCTGATGCGCGAGGCCGACCGACGGACGATCGAGGAGATCGGCCTGCCCGGCGCCGTGCTGATGGAGAGCGCCGGGGCCGCGGTCGCGCGCGCGGTGCGCGAGCGCTGGCCCGGCGCGCGGCGGGTCCACGTGCTGTGCGGGCGCGGCAACAACGGCGGCGACGGCTACGTCACCGCCCGGCGCCTGCTGTCGGACGGGCTCGAGGTGTGCTGCGCGCTGCTCGGCGATCCCGCTTCCGTCTCGGGCCACGCCGCGCTCCACAAGTCGGCGCTCGAGAAGGCGGGAGGTGCCGTCGAGGTGATCGCGGACGAGACCGCCTGGGCTGCCGGGCGCGACTCACTGCTCGCGTGCGACGTGCTGGTCGACGCGCTGCTCGGCACCGGCCTGACCGAGGCCCCGCGGGGCTTGCTCGGCGCCGCGATCGCCGACCTCGAGCAGTTGCAGGGCGGGCCCGCAGTGGTGGCCGTCGACCTGCCCTCCGGGCTTTCCTCCGACTCGGGCGTCGTGCCCGGCGCCGCGGTGCGCGCAGACCTGACCGTGACCTTCGGCGCGGCCAAGCTCGGCCACGTGCTGGCCCCGGCCTGCGACCACGTGGGCGAACTGCTCGTCGCGGACATCGGCATCCCCTCGTCGCTGCTCGCTTCGACGTGCGCGATCTTCGAGGCTCCCGACGCAGCCGTGGCGTTTCCCCGGCGCGGCCGCGACGCGCACAAGGGCCACTTCGGCCACGTCCTGGTGCTGGCCGGCTCCGAGGGCAAGAGCGGCGCCGCCGTGCTGGCGGGACTGGGCGCTCTCGTCGCTGGCGCGGGCCTGGTCACCGTGGCGGTCCCCGCGGAGGTCCAGGCGATCGTCGCCGGCGCCCGGCCCGAGTTGATGGTCGAGGCCCTGCCCTTCGATGCGGACGGAGTGGAGCGGGCGCTGTCGCTGGCGCGCGTGGCAGACGCCGTCGTGCTCGGGCCGGGGCTGGGACAGGGCGCGCCGCCGGCCCAGTTCTGCCGCGGCCTGCTGCGTCGCTACTCGGGGCCGATGGTGATCGACGCCGACGGCCTGCACTTCGCCCGGGGCACGCCGGCCCTGCTGCGGCGCCCGGCTCCGACGGTGCTGACGCCGCACCCGGGCGAGATGGCACGCCTGCTCGGCACGGTCTCCGACAGCGTGCAGGCCGATCGGCTCGGCTCGGCTCGTGCCTGCGCGGCGGAGTCGGAGGCGGTCGTCGTGCTGAAAGGAGCGGGCACCCTGGTCGCGCGGCCCGACGGTCAGACCACCTTCAACCCGACAGGCAATCCGGGCATGGCCACCGCGGGCAGCGGCGACGTGCTGGCCGGGCTCGTCGGGGCGCTGCTGGCGCGCGGCACCGAGCTGTCGCTGGCGGCGCGGGCGGCGGTGTGGGCGCACGGGCGGGCGGGGGATCTGGCCGCCGAGCGGATGGGCGAAGACGCGGTGACCGCAGGCGACCTGCTCGATGCGCTGCCCGCCGCGCTGCGGGAACTCGCCACGGCGTGACGACCGTGGTCCACGAGACCGCGGCCGTCGAAGAGACGGCGGCCGTGGCGCGCGCGCTCGGCGCCGGGCTGCGCGGCGGGGAGGTGGTCCTCCTCCACGGCGAGTTGGGCGCCGGCAAGACGGCGTTCGTCAAGGGACTGGCCGAGGGGCTCGGCGCCGACCCGGGCGAGGTCGGGAGCCCGACGTTCGTGCTGCTGACCTGGTACCCGGGGCGCCTGAAGCTGTGGCACGCCGACCTCTATCGCCTGGGCGACGCGGACGCGAGCGAACTCGGGCTGGAGGAACTCCCGGGCTCCGACGGCGTGCTGGCGGTGGAGTGGGCCGAGCGCCTGCCGCGGCCCTGGTGGGCCCGGGCGATCACGGTCCGCATCGCGCACCGGGGTGAAGATCGACGCGAGGTGAGCGTGGAGCAGCCGGAGTGAAGAGGGTCTTCTCGAGTGCCGCCGTCGTCGGCCTGGGGCTGGCGATCGTGGCCTGTCCCGGCCGCACACCGGAGCCGAAGGCCGCGCCCGCGGCGACGGAGCAGCGGCCGGCCGGCAACGGCTGGAACGTGCTGCTGCTGACCATCGACACGCTGCGTGCCGACCACCTCGGTGCCTACGGTTACGGGCGCCCCACCAGCCCCGTGCTGGACGCGCTCGCCGCCCGCGGCACGCTGTTCGAGCAGGCCTACACCTACTGGCCCAAGACGCGCGGCAGCTTCGTGATGATCCACACGGGCCGCCACCCGTCGCTCAACGGCTACAGCAAGCACCACCCGATGCTGCTCGACTTCAACCCGACTCTCGCCAGCACCCTGGCCGAGGCCGGGTACGACACCGCGGCCGTGGTCGACAACCCCAACGTCGCGGCCTCGCTGGGCTACGCGAAGGGCTTCTCGTCCTATCGCGAGACCTGGGAGGAGAAGGACCTCGCGACCGAGATGGACCGCACGCGGGCGATCACCGCGGCCGGTGTCTCGTACATCGGCAAGGCGCCGGCGGACAAGCCGTTCTTCCTGTGGCTCCACTACGTGAACCCGCACGCGCCCTACGACCCGCCGCCTCCGTACGACACCGCCTTCATGGACGAGGCGTCGCGCCGCGGTCCCGTGCTAGACGTGGTCTCCGGCTTCCACGGCGGCATTCCGAAGCAGTGGGCGATGCCGGGTCGCCGCAAGCTCTCGGAGTACGTGGCGCTCTACGACGGCGAGATCGCGACGGTCGACGCCGAGGTGGGCCAGGTGCTGCAGGCGCTCGAGCGCAGCCCGCACGCGGGCCGCACGCTGATCGTGGTCACTTCCGACCACGGCGAGAGCCTGGGCGAGAACGACTACTACTTCGACCACGGCGAGGACGTGTTCGACCCATCGCTGCGCATCCCGCTGCTGGTGGTCGCCCCCGGGGCGCCGGCCGGCGTGCGCGTCGCGGAGCTGGCGTCGACGCTCGACCTGGTGCCGACCGTGCTCGACGCCGTCAAGGTCTCGTACCCGGCAGACCTCGCCGGGCGCAGCCTGTTCGGCGCGGTGGCCGGGGGGCGCGCGCCCGCGCGCGCCCGCCTCGACGCGCAGAACGACCGCAACCTCAGCGCCACCTTCGACGCGACCACGAAGGTGGTCGCGACGCCGGGCGAGGCCGGCCAGCGCTACGAGCTCTACGCGCGGGCTCGCGGCTCGGCAGACGAGAAGAAGGTCACCCGCGAGCGGCCCGACGAGCTGCGGCAGTGGCGCCGCGAACTCGAGCTGTTCCTCGAGGCGCGCGACCGGGAGTGGACCGCGACCCGGCGCAAGCTGCAGGGGCGCAGCGGGGACGAGAAGCTCAGCCCCGAGGCCTGCGAGAACCTCAAGGCGCTCGGCTACGTCGTCGCCGGCTGTTCGTGAGCCGCGGGCTCCGCGACCGCGTCCTGGCGCTCGCGGCGTTGCCCCCGACCGCGTGGGGCGAGGCCGCGCTGGCGGCCTTCGAGGAGCTGATCGCCGGTCTCGAGGCGGGGGAACTGAGGCCCAGCGAAGAGGGCGACGACGGCTGGTTCGGTCACGCCTGGGTCAAGGCCGGCCTCGGATTCGGCATGCGCCTCGGCCGCGTCATCGAGGCCGAACTCGGGCCCCTGCGCTTCCTCGAGATCGACACCCTGCAGCCGCGCTCGCTGCCCGCCTCGGGCGGCCCGCTGGTGCGGCCGGGCGTCCACGTCGGCCGCGGCGCGACGCTGCGGGCGCGGGCGTTCCTCGACCTCGGCGCCCGCATCGGCGAGGAGGCCGAGATCGGGCCCGGCGCCTGGGTCGGGCCCTGCGTCCACGTGGGACGGCGGGCGGCGGTCCGGGCCGGCGCGGTGCTGGCCGCCGACCTGGAGCCGCCCGGGACCCTGTCGCCCGTGCTGTGCGAAGGCGCGTGGGTGGGCGCCGGCGCCCTCGTCGAAGGGCCTGTGGTGCTCGACCGGCACACGGTGGTTGCCCCCGGCGCCGTGGTTTCAGCCTCGCTGCCGGTCTTCGACCTGGCGCGCCGCGAGCGAGTGCGGCGCGTCCCGGGCGGACCGCTGCGCTTTCCGGAGCGAGCGGTCGTGATGCGCGGGTCGCGCCGTTCGGCTCATCCCTACGCCGAGCGCGCGGGCCTCGCCCTGGAGGCGCTGGTGATCGCTGGCTATCGCGAGGACGACGAGGGACCGGAGGAGGCGCTGCTGCGGCTGTCGGCTACTTGACGCCGATGCACTTCGCGCACACGTCGAGCAGCCGGCCCTCGAGCATGTCCTGCTTGCGGCGCTTCAGCGCCTCGCCCGTCCAGACGGACTCGATCGACTCGCGGAACACGTTCGCGATCTTGGTGCCGCCCTCGTAGTCGGTGCAGCAGGAGACCACGTCTCCGTTCCACTGGATCACGAACTGGTCGTAGGGCGCCGGGCAGTAGGTGTCCTTGACCTCGGCCAGCTTGTGGCCGCCGATCACGTTGCCCCACGAGTGACAGCGCTTCCAGATCAGCGTCACGCCGTCGAGCAGGTCGTAGCGGCTGCCGTTCTCGTCGGCGTCGAGGAACGCGCGGCTCTCGAGCGTCGCCCAGTCGTGCTCTCGCGGGGTGAGCCCGTGGCGCTGCTCGAGTTCCTGCGTGAAGGAGATCCAGTCGCGCAGGAAGGCCTTGGCCTGCTCGTCCTCGCTGACGATCGCGTAGCCGTCGGCGTGCTTGGTGTTCATGATGTCGATCTCGAGCCGCGTGCGGGCGCCCTTCGCCACCTTGCGCTCGACGGCCATCCGCACCTTGTCGCGGTAGGCGTCGAACTTCAGGCTGGGGGCCTTGCGGGTCTTGAACGACTCGGCGTCCGGCGTCTGGTACGAGAGGATCAGGTTGGTCAGGCCTGCGTCGTACAGGGCGTCGACGTTCTTTTCGGTCAGCAGCCCGCAGTTGGTGTTGAGCTCGATGCCCACCCCGCGCGACTCGGCGTGGGCGACGATCTCGGCCAGGTCGGGGTGCAGGAAGGGCTCGCCCATCTGGTGCAGCTTGACGGGGTAGAGCGGGCCCAGCCGCGGGCGCTTCTCGGCGATCTCGTCCAGGATGCGGAACGCCTTCTGCTTCTTCATGAAGCCGCGCTTGCGGCCCATGATGTCGTCGGGGCACCAGGTGCACTTGAAGTTGCAGGCGTTGGTGATCTCGATGAACAGGTAGTTGATCGGGTAGAAGCGGCCCGGCAGCTTGCGCAGTTCGGGCAGCGGCGCCACGGCGGGGAAGGCGGAGATGTCGGAAGGCGGCGCGAGGCGCGCGCGCAGCGCGCGGACCTTCACGTCCTCGCGGAACTCGACGCGGAACGAGGCATCGTGGTTCTGGAGCCGGCCGGGAGCGAAGTCGGGCAGCGGGAACAGCGCCCTGCGGAAGTGGGCGAGGCCCTGGCCGGACCCGCTCCAGCGCTGCTCGGCGCCCTTGTAGAGGCCGTCGAACTCGGCGCCACGGTCGGCGGAGGCGTACTGCACGCGGAAGCGCGCGTACGACGCGCCGTGATACTCGATCTCGAGCCACAGCCCTGCCGTCGCGCGCTCGCGGAAGCGCTCGGGCAACGTGAAATAGAGGTAGTGGGCGTCCTCCGCGGGCGTCAGCACGGGCTGCCCGCCGGCGGTGGCGAGCTGCCAGCGGCCGTCGCCGGCGTTCGGCACGCCGATCGGCCCGGACGGGCCTTCCGGCCCGACCCGGAGTTCGAGATCCTCTTCGCCGCCGAGCAGCCCGCGGAGCGCGCCGGTGACGCGGGCGAAGGCCGTGCTCATCGCGCGGCCTCCGGGCCCAGCTCGAGGGTGCCGGCGATGCGGTCGAACCAGCGCGCGTAGCGGTGGAAGACGTCTTCCCGCGCCTCGTAGGAGAGCACGTAGCCGCGCCCGTCGCGGACCCGGTAGTAGCGCTTGACGCGCACCCCCGAGAGCTGGGTCTCGCTCTTCATCACGTCGACGAACCCGTCCTGCCACGTGGCGTGGGACACGACGCTGTAGGAATCCCCGAGCTTCATGCGAACGTCATTGTAGAACGCGTCGGCGTTCGCGACCGCCGCCGGCAGCTTCTCGACGGTGACGGAGAAGGAGGCGTGGACGGGCTGGCCGTTCGTGTCGCGGGCCATCAGCGGCGACGTGTGGACCACCAGCAGCCGCTCGTCGCCTGCGAAGCGTCGGGCCTCGGGCCAGCTCTCCGGCACCCGCAGCGCGAAGCCGTGGCCGGCCTCGCGGCGCAGCGGCCAGTCCTCCGGGCGCTCGACCCGGAGCCCGGCCTGCATTCGCTCCAGCGTCGGCAGGAAGGCCTCGAGCTCCGGCCGTGGCCCGCGGGCGTGCAGGCCGTACAGGCGGTCTCCCGCCTCGAGCAGCAGCAGCGCGTGCGCCGTGCGCCCGTCGGCGTCGGCGTAGCGGTACTCGCGGCCGGCGAGGCCGGCCTGGCGGACCTCGCGCTCCGACTCCTTCGCGCCGCCCTCCAGGTACGTCGTCGCGTAGTCGCCCAGGGCGCGCCCCGAGAGCGGTCCGACGAACAGCATTACGCTGACCCCGTGCGCCGGGCCGGCGGCACCGGCGGGCGGCAGGAAGTAGCGGTACCACTGCCCGTCCTTGACGTCCTGCTCCGTGGTCCAGCCGGCGGGATAGGGGAGCGAGAGGGAGCCCGCGTCGTCGTAGCTGAGGAGCAGGGCCTCGGCCCCGGGCCGGCAGGCGGGACCGGCGAGCGCGGCGGCCAGCGCCACCGCCAGGAGCATCCGCTTCCGCACGCTACTCGAGCCGGTAGTTGGGGGCCTCCTTCGTGATCGTCACGTCGTGCACGTGGCTCTCCTTGAGCCCGGCGCTCGTGATCTTCACGAAGCGGGTGCGGGTCTGCAGCTCGCGGATGTCGGCCGTTCCGCAGTAGCCCATGCCCGCGCGGAGGCCGCCGACGAGCTGCAGGATCATGGCGTGCAGCGGGCCCTTGTACGGCACCATGCCCTCGATGCCCTCGGGCACCAGCTTGCCGACGTTGCCCTCGAACTCCTGGAAGTAGCGGTCCTTCGAGCCCTGCTTCATGGCCGCCAGCGAGCCCATGCCGCGGTAGCTCTTGAAGGAGCGGCCCTGGCGCAGGATCAGCTCGCCCGGGCTCTCGTCGGTGCCCGCGAACAGCGAGCCGATCATGACCGAGTCAGCGCCGACGGCGATCGCCTTGACCACGTCTCCGGAGAACTTGATGCCGCCATCGGCGATCACCGGCACGCCGAGCGGCCGACAGGCGCGCGCGGCCTCGGCCACGGCGGTGATCTGCGGCATGCCCGCGCCCGAGACGATGCGGGTCGTGCAGATCGAGCCCGGGCCCATGCCGACCTTGACGGCGTCGACGCCGGCCTCGGCGAGCTCGCGGGCGCCCTCGTAGGTGCCGACGTTGCCGGCGATTACCTCGAGGTCGGGGAAGGCCTTCTTCACCTTCTCGATCGTCTCCAGCACCTTCTTCGTGTGGCCGTGGGCGGTGTCGATCGCCACCACGTCGACCTTCACTTCGACGAGAGCCGCGGTGCGCTCCAGCACCTCGGGGCCGACCCCGATCGCCGCCCCGACCCGCAGCCGGCCCAGCGAGTCCTTGCAGGCGCTCGGGTACTTGATCTGCTTCTGGATGTCCTTGACGGTGATCAGGCCCTTGAGGTTGCCCTCGGCGTCGACCACCAGCAGCTTCTCGACCTTGTGGCGGTGGAGGATCTCCTTCGCCTGCTCGAGCGTGGTGCCGACCGGGACCGTGATCAGGTCGTCCTTGGTCATCAGCTCGTCGACCCGCAGCTCGGTGCGGGTCTCGAAGCGCAGGTCGCGGTTGGTCAGGATGCCGACCAGCCGGGTGCCGACCGTGACCGGGACGCCGCTGATCCGGTAGCGGGCCATCACGTCGAGGGCGTCGGCGACGCGGGCGTCGGGCGCCACGGTGACCGGGTCGACGATCATGCCGGACTCCGAGCGCTTGACCTTGTCGACCTCGGCCGCCTGCTGCTCGACCGTCATGTTCTTGTGGATGATGCCGAGCCCGCCCTCCTGGGCCAGGGCAATCGCGAGGTGCGCCTCGGTGACGGTGTCCATCGCGGCCGAGACGATCGGCACCTTGAGGCCGATGTTGCGGGTCAGGCGGGTGGTGATGTCGACGTCCGACGGCAGCACCTCGGAGCGCTGCGGCACCAGCAGGATGTCGTCGAAGGTCAACGCCTCGGTGATGCGGTCCTCGATCATCTGGCTGCTCCTATCGGGTTCCGGCGCCGGAGCGAATCCGGCGCCGGTCCCATGGGGGCTCCGTCGGACGACTTCGGCCTCCTCCGCCCCCAAACCCCCGCCGGGTTCCGGCGCCGGAGTGATGCGGTGCGGGGGCTGGTCACTGGCCGTGGCACTTCTTGTACTTCTTGCCGGAGCCGCAGGGGCAGGGGTCGTTGCGGCCGACCTTGGGCTGGTCGCGCCGGACCTGCTCCACGGCTCCGTCCATGCCGCCTTTCGACTCCGGGCGCTCGGCGCGCGCGAAGGCCGACGGCGCTTCCGACGGGTCGTTGAAGCTCAGGTTGCGCATCGCGCGGGCCCCCGGCAGCGGCAGCGGAGCGGCCACCTGGGGCGCGCGGGCGGCGGCCGTCGCGGCTGCGGCGAGGGCCGGCTCCAGCTCCGCCTCGGGCTCCGCCGCGCGGCCGCGCGGCGCGGCCGCCGAGGCGGCCGCCTCGGCGGGCGCCACGACCGGCTCGTAGAGGAAGATCCACTTCAGGGTCTCCTCGTCGATCCGGTCCATCAGCGCCTGGAACATCGAGTACGACTCCTTCTTGTACTCGACGAGCGGGTCGCGCTGGCCGTGGGCGCGCAGGCCGATGCCCTCCTTCAGGTGGTCGAGCGAGTAGAGGTGGTCCTTCCACTGCGCGTCGACGATCTGCAGCATCAGCATCCGCATGTGGAACAGCATCAGCTCGGGGCCGATCCGCCGCTCCTTCTCCTCGAGCGCCTTCAGCACGTCGGCGGAGATGCGCTCCTTCAGCTCGCTGCGGCCCATCTGGTGCAGCTCGGACTGCGGGATCCCGAGGCCGAAGGTCTCCTTCAGCGCCAGCTCCAGGCCCTCGACGTTCCACTTGTCGGGCTCGCCCTCGCAGTAGTTGTCGAGGTACCAGTCGCCGACTTCGTCGCACAGGTTGAGCACGTGGGCGCGGGTGTCCTTGCCCTCGAGGACCATGCGGCGCAGGTCGTAGACGGCCTTGCGCTGCTTGTTCATCACGTCGTCGTACTCGATCAGGTGCTTGCGGACGGCGAAGTTCTGGGCCTCGACCTGCTTCTGGGCGCGCTCGATCGAGCGGGTCACCATGCCGTGCTCGATCGGCACCCCTTCCTCCATGCCCAGCTTCAGCATCAGGCCGCTGATGCGGTCGGAGCCGAAGATCCGCATCAGGTCGTCCTGCAGCGAGAGGTAGAAGCGGGAGGAACCGGGGTCGCCCTGGCGGCCGGCGCGGCCGCGGAGCTGGTTGTCGATGCGGCGGGCCTCGTGGCGCTCGGTGGCCAGGATGTGCAGGCCGCCCAGCGCGACGACGCGCTCGCGCTCGACCGAGTCGAGCAGCGAGACGACGCGGGCGAACTCGGGCGCGTCGGCCAGCGCCTGGAGCTGCGCCTTCATCGGGTGGACCGCGAAGAAGTCGATCGGGTCCTCGATCTGGGGGTAGAAGGCGCGGGCGATCGCCTCCTTGGCCTTGCGGGTGAGCGCGTGAGCGGCGTCCAGGTACCCGCGCAGCGCGGTGCCGGGCTGCGCGATCTCCTGCAGCGCGGCGATCGTCGGGTGGTCGGCGGAGAAGGCGGCGGCGAGACCCAGGTAGCGCAGCGCCAGCTCGCGCTTCGCGTCGGCGTCGAGCTTGCGCTCGTCGAGCCCCTTGCGGAAGTCGCGCGCCATCTCGTCGAGCGCCTGGCGCCTGGCCTCGTCTTCGGCCTCGGCCCCGGGCGGCGGGGCGTCGGGGGCCTGCGCCTTCTGCCGTTCGAGCAGGATCGCCTTGACGCGGTTGTCGGTGATGCCGCCGAGGATGATGTCGGTGCCGCGCCCGGCCATGTTGGTGGCGATCGTCACCGCGCCGAAGCGGCCGGCCTGGGCCACGATCTCGGCCTCGCGCTCGTGGTACTTGGCGTTGAGCACCACGTGCTTGATGCCCTCGCGCTTGAGCAGCGTCGAGAGCTGCTCGGACTTCTCGATCGAGATGGTGCCGACCAGCACCGGCCTCCCGCCGGCGTTGAGGTTCTTGATCTCCTGGACGACGGCGCCGAACTTCTCGGGCTCGGTCCGGTAGACGACGTCCGGGTTCTCGATCCGGATCATCGGCCGGTTGGTCGGGATGACCAGCACCTCGAGCTTGTAGATCTTGTCGAACTCGGCGGCCTCGGTCTCGGCCGTGCCGGTCATGCCGCACAGCTTCCCGTACATGCGGAAGTAGTTCTGGAAGGTGACCGTCGCGAGGGTCTGGTTCTCGCGCTCGATCTTGACCTTCTCCTTGGCCTCGATCGCCTGGTGCAGGCCGTCGGACCAGCGGCGGCCGGGCATCAGCCGGCCGGTGAACTCGTCGACGATGATGACCTGGCCGTCCTTGACCACGTAGTCGACGTCGTTCTCGAACAGGGTGTGCGCGCGCAGGCCCTGGTTGACGTGGTGCAGGGTCTCCATGTTGGAGGGGTCCCACAGGTTCTGCACGCCGAGCAGGCGCTCCACGTGGGCCATGCCCTGTTCGGTCAGGGAGACCGTCTTGGCCTTCTCGTCGACGATGTAGTCGCCCGTCTTCTCGAGTTCCGCCCGCTCCTCGGCCTTCTTGTCGCCCGCGATCCGCGCGCCCGGGATCAGCTTCGGGATGATGGCGTTGATGCGGTAGTACTTGTCCGTCGACTCCTCGGCCGGGCCGCTGATGATCAGCGGCGTGCGCGCCTCGTCGATCAGGATCGAGTCGACCTCGTCGACGATCGCGAAGTGGTGGCCCCGCTGCACGTAGCTGCCGAGGTCGAACTTCATGTTGTCGCGCAGGTAGTCGAAGCCGAGCTCGTTGTTGGTCGCGTAGGTGATGTCGGAGTTGTAGGCGTGCTGCCGCTCCTGGTCGGTCAGCGCGTGCTGGATCACGCCCACCGACAGGCCCAGGAAGCGGAAGATGCGGCCCATCCACTCCGAGTCGCGCCGCGCCAGGTAGTCGTTGACGGTGACGATGTGCACGCCCTGGCCGGCCAGCGCGTTCAGGTACGCCGGCAGCGTGGCGACGAGGGTCTTGCCCTCGCCCGTCTTCATCTCCGCGATCATCCCGCGGTGCAGCGCGATGCCGCCGATGAGCTGGACGTCGAAGTGGCGCATCCGCAGCACCCGCCAGCCGGCCTCGCGCACGACCGCGAACGCCTCGGGCAGCAGGTCGTCGAGCGTTTCGCCCTTCGCCAGGCGCTCCCGGAACTCCGCGGTCTTGCCGCGCAGCGCGTCGTCGGAGAGCGGCTTGACGCCGGCTTCCAGCTCGTTGATGCGGGCGACGATCGGCTGGATGCGCTTCAGCTCGCGGTCGTTCTTGGTGCCGATGATCTTGGTCAGGAGGGTGTTCAGCATGTCCTTCCAGGAAGCCGCGGGCGGCCGGCGGGAGCCCCGGGCAGGCGGAGCTCCGCGGGGAGCGGGGAGATCGGGTGTGGGATGCCGTCACGGCTCCCGGGGCAGGGCATCACGGCCGGTAGACGGCTAGGATACCAACGAACGGCCCTGCCCTGGCTATCCGAAGGAGCGGTACTCGTCCAGGATGTAGTGGATCGGGTTCTGGGCCTGGTCGCGCACCCAGACCTCGTAGTGGAGGTGAGGGGCGGTCGATCGCCCGGTCGACCCCACGAAGCCGATCACCTCGCCTCGCCGCACCCGCTGTCCGGGTCGGACGTTGAACCGGGACATGTGCCCGTAGCGGGTGACGACGCCGAAGCCGTGGTTGATCACGATCGCGTTGCCGTAGGCGCCCGCGACCCCCGCGGAAACCACCAGCCCGTCGGCCGGCGCCACGATGCGGGTCCCGGCCGGGCTCGAGATGTCCAGGCCGGGGTGGAAGTCGCGCTGGCTCGTGAACGGGTCCTGGCGGCTTCCGAAGTGCGACGAGAGGTAGCCGCGGACCGGCCAGATCGACGGGGTGGCCGCCAGCAGCGCCCGCTGGTCGCGGTAGAACTCCTCCAGCTTCGAGGACTTGCGCTCCAGCTCGCTGAGGTTGCGGTTCAGCAGCGGCAGCGACGCCCGCGGCGCCTGCGACTCGACCCCCAGCACGCCGCCGAGCCCGGCCGAAGGGGCGGCCGAGGGCACCACCGTTTCCAGGCCGGCCATCACGCCGAGCTTGGCGACCATGCGCTCCAGCCCCTCGACCTTGGTCTGGAGCTGTCCGGCGTGGCGCTCGTATTCCTGGTTGCGGGCCTGCAGGCTCTCGTTTTCGGAGCGGAGGCGGTGGAGCTCGGCGACCTCGTAGGCCATCGTCGCGTAACGTCCCACCACGACTAGGAAAACGAGGGCTGCGAGGGCCACGGCGCCGCCGGCCCAGCGGGCCAGCCTGAGGGGAACCTGGATCTTCCTGAACCGCGCCTTGGCGTGCGGGACGACGATCAGGGTGAAGAAGTCGTTGGCCATTCGAACCGCGGGAAACTAGCAGACTTTCTCCAGTCCGGTCAAGGGTTTGTGGAGCCGGCCGGGCACCGGAAATGCAGTGCTTCCGCGACGTGGGCGACGCCCGGGCGAGGGGCGCCGTCGAGATCGCCCAGGGTCCGGGCCACGCGCAACAACCGATCGTGGGCCCGGGCCGACAAGCCGAGCCGGTCGAAGGCCGCCGCCAGCAGCCGGCGCGCTGCCGGCTCCGGCTCGGGCAACTCCCGCAGGGCGGCTGCAGCCAGGTCGGCGTTGAGCCGCCCGAGGGCTCCCGGGCGACCCTGCTGGCGCGCCCGCGCGGCGGCCACCCGCTCGCGGACGGCCGCCGAGGGCTCGCCGGACGGCGCCTCCAGGTCCAGCAGGCCGAGCGCGGGCATCTCGACGTGGAGGTCGATGCGGTCGAGCAGCGGCCCCGAGAGCCGCCGCAGGTATCCGTCGGCCGCCCGGGGCGTGCAGCGGCAGGCGCGACCCGGGGTGCCCCGGCCGCCGCAAGGACAGGGGTTGGTCGCGGCCACCAGCTGGAAGCGGGCCGGCAGTTCCAGTCGCTCGCGGACGCGGGCGACGCTGACCGCCCGGTCCTCCAGCGGCTGGCGCAGGGCCTCCAGCGCGCTCCGCGGGTACTCGGCGAGCTCGTCGAGGAACAGCACGCCGAGGTGGGCGAGACTGACCTCGCCCGGCCGCGGGGGCGTGCCGCCTCCGACCAGGGCCGGCGCGCTGACCGTGTGGTGGGGCGCGCGGAACGGGCGCGTCGTCAGCAGCGAGCGCGGGCCGAGGCCGGCCGCCGAGTGGATGGCCGTCACCTCCAGCGCTTCGGCCGCGGTCAGCGGCGGCAGCAGGCCGGGCAGGCGGCGCGCGAGCATGGTCTTGCCGGAGCCGGGTGGCCCCCAGAGCAGCAGGTTGTGGCCTCCCGCGGCCGCGACCTCGAGCGCGCGGCGAGCGAGCGGCTGGCCGCGGACGTCCGCGAGGTCGACGACCTCCGCGCTTCCGCCGTCGGCTGCCGGCGGCGGAGGCGGCGCGGGCGGCGGCGGCAGCGGGTCGCTGCGCAGCAGGGTGAAGGCCTCGGGCAGCGAGCGCAGCCCGTAGACCTCGAGGCCCGGCACGGCGGCGGCCTCCGCCGCGTTCGCCTCGGCGCAGACCACGTGCCGCAGGCCCGACTCGCGCGCCGCGAGGCACATCGGCAGCAGCCCGCCGACGGGGCGCAGGGCGCCGTCGAGCGCCAGCTCGCCGACCAGCAGGAACTCGCCCAGGCGACCTGCCTCGAGAGCGCCGTCGGCTCCGAGCAGGCCGACCGCCAGCGCCAGGTCGAACGAGGAGCCGACCTTGCGCAGGTGGGCAGGCGCGAGGTTGACCGTGATGCGCCGGTCCCACTTGAAGTCGAAGCCGCAGTTGCGCAGCGCGGGCCGGATGCGGCCCTCGCTCTCGCGCACGGCGGAGTCCGGCAGACCGAGGATGGTGAAGCCGGGGAAGCCCGCGGCGAGGTCGGCCTCGACGCGGACGAGGCGGGCGCGGACGCCCGAGAGCGCGGCGGTCAGCGAAGTGGCGAGCAAGCGGTCTCCCCCCTGGCGAAAGGCGCGGGGGAGAGCCGCGACAGCACGGATCGTCGCGCGCGGGACGGCCGCGCGAGGTCCGCCGGCTAGTTGCGGCGGCCCGTGTAGAGGGTGAGGACCTGGCCGACCGCGAGACGGGTGCCGCGCAGGCCGTTCCAGGACTGGATCGCCTTGACCGTCGTGCCGTACTGCGAGGCGATCCCCGACAGCGTGTCGCCGCGCTTGATGCGGTAGGAGAGGCGCACCGCGTCCTCGCGGGTCTCGACGCGCGGCGCGGTCGGCCGCGGGCCGCGAGCCGCGCGGGTCGAAGCCGACCGCTGCGGCGGCTCGTACGGGACGATCAGCTCCTGGCCGATCCGCAACAGGCGCCGGACGCTGATGCCGTTGGCCGCCGCAAGGTCCGAGGCCGTCAGCCCGTACTTGCGGCCGATGGTCGACAGCGTCTGGCCGCGGGCCACCGTGTGGGTGCGGAAGCGGAGGCGCTGATCGGCCGGCAGCGCGTCGAGGCAGGTCTTCGCCACCGCGCCGTTGCCCTCCGGCACCCGCACCTCGAAGGTCCGGTTGGCCGGCGTCGCCATCCGCCGCAGCTCGGGATTGAGCTGGCGCACCGTCTCGAGCTCGGTGCCCGCGCACTCGGCGATCGTCCGCAGGTCGACGGCGCCCTCCACCGCCACCCGCTCGTAGCGCAGCGGGTCGTCGGGCGTCACCTGGAAGCCGTAGCGCTCGGGCGCCTTGGCGACGACGATCGCCGCGTGGATCAGCGGCACGTAGTTCTTGGTCTCGCGGAACAGCCCCCGGGTCTGCGCGAGCGACCAGAAGTCGCGCACGCCGTACTTCTTGAGCCCCCGCGCGACCCGCCCCTCGCCGGCGTTGTAGGCCGCCAGCGCCAGGTTCCAGTCGCCGAACTGCTCGTACAGCGCCTTCAGGTAGCGGGCCGCCGCCTCGGTGGCCTTCTTGGGGTCGGAGCGCTCGTCGACCCACCAGTCCTGCTGCAGGCCGAAGCGCTTGCCGGTCGCCGGGATGAACTGCCACACGCCGCGGGCGCGGGCCCGCGAGTAGGCGCTCGTCTTGAACGCGCTCTCGACCAGCGCCACGTAGGCGAGGTCCTGGGGGATGCCCTCGCGGGCGAACACCTCGCGGATGAACGGCAGGTAGCGCCCGCCGCGGGCCAGGGCCTCGGCGAACCAGTCGCGCAGCCGGCCCTGGTACAGCTCGATCGAGGCCAGCACGCGGTCGTTGAGCTCGACGGGGAAGTCGTTGGTCTCCTCCGCGACGGCCGCTTCGGCCGTGCGGCGGACCTCTTCGCTGGCGCCGGCGGCGATCGGCAGGTCGCCGACCTCGTCGATCAGGGCCGGCTCGAGCCCCGTCTCGCCGAGCCCCTGGCCCTGGGCCAGCGCCTCGACCTCCGCCACGTGCACGGCCTCCAGCGTGCGCCGGTAGGACTCGGCCAGCCGCGGGTCGGAGTAGGCCCCGCCGGGTGCCTCCAGGTAGGCCTCCACCGCTGCGTCGAAGCGCTCGCGGGCGGCGTTGACGTGGCCCTGGCGCAGGCTCCCGAGGCCCTCCTGGAGCAACGCCTCGGCGCGGGCGATGCGCTCGGTGACGGCGTCGCTCACGCCGGCGGCCGGGCGCGGCACCGTGTTCGGGGCTGCGCCGCGGCCGGCCCCGCAGCCGGCGAGGGCCAGCGCAGCGACGGCGAGCCCGAGCGTCGCGAGCGGCGCCCTCAAGCCCACGGCTCCCCGTCGAGACGCAGCAGCACGCGGTGTCCGGCGGCCGCGTCCCGGGCGGCGGGTGTGACGATCGCGCGCTCCAGCAGCCGCAGCGTGCGCCCGCGCCGCAGCGCCTGCCGCACGTCGTCTTCGGCCACGAAGTCGACGGCTTCGTCGGGTTCGGGTGTCGTCGCCGGGGTGCCCGGCGTGCCGGCGGGCACGCAGACGGGGGGCGGCACGACGGACGCCGGAGCCGGCGGGCGGCCGTAGAGCGCCTGCCGCTCTTCCCGAGGCAGGCCCCAGACCACCCGCTTCAGGTGCAGCAGGTGGAGCGGCGTCACGTTGTCGGACGTGGCGTTGCCCGCCCACGCCCCGCAGCCGAGGCTCATCGAGGGCGAAAGCGCCGTGGCATAGCCCGTGGCGCCCATCGAGGTCTGGGTGTTGACGACGACGCGGAACGCCGGCTGGGCCTCGCCGAAGCGGCGGACCGCGGCCTCGTCCTTCGCGTGGATGCCGCAGGTGTGGCCGGTTCCGCCGAAACGCAGCAACTGGCGGCAGCGCTCGATGCCCTCGTCGAGCCCGGAGACCACGTAGAAGGCGAGCACGGGCGAGAGCTTTTCGATCGAAAGCGGGTGGTCGCGGCCGACCCCGGAGAGGCGGGCCAGCAGCACCTTCGTGCCCTCGGGCACGGTGACGCCGGCGAGCGAGGCGATGTGCGTCGCCGGCTTGCCCACGATCTTCGGGTTCGGCAGCAGGTTCGGCTGGACCACCGTGGCGGCCACCTTCGCGGCGTCCGCGTCCGAGAGCAGGTGGGCGCCGCCCTGCTGCAGGGCCGCGAGCATCGCGTCGGCGATGGGCTGGTCGCACACGACCGCCTGCTCGGACGAGCAGAGGGTGCCGAAGTCGAACGTCTTGCCGGCGACGACGTCGCGCGCGGCCTGGGCGACGTCCGCGCTGCGGTCCACGTAGACCGGCACGTTCCCGGGGCCGACGCCGTAGGCGGGCTTGCCCGAGGAGTAGGCGGCGCGCACCAGGCCGATCCCGCCCGTCGCCAGGATCACGGCGATGCCGCGGTGCTTCATCAGCTCCTGCGTGCCCTCGAGCGTCACGTCGGTCATGCAGGACAGCGCGTGCTCCGGCAGGCCGGCCCTGCGCGCGGCCTCGAGCAGCAGCGCGTGGGTCTCGAGGATGCACTTCTCGGCCGACGGGTGGGGCGAGAGCACGCAGGCGTCGCGGGCCTTGATCGAGACCAGCGCCTTGTAGATCGCCGTCGAGGTCGGGTTGGTGGAGGGGATCACGGCGGCCACCGGCCCCATCGGCTCGGCGATCTCCAGGACCCGGCGCTCGCGGTCCTCGCGCAGCACGCCGACCGTCTTCATCGGGGCGATGAAGGCGGCGACGTCCTCGCACGCGAACAGGTTCTTGCGGGTCTTGTCGGCGACGTTGCCGTAGCCCGTTTCTTCGTGGGCGAGCCGCGCGAGCCGCTCTGCCTGCGGCCGGGCCGCGGCAGCCATCGCCGCCACGATCGCGTCGACCTGCTCCTGGCTGAAGGTGGCGAGGCTCGCCTGCGCCTCGCGGGCGCGTACCGCGAGGTCTCGGGCCTGTTGCACGGAGCGCAGGTCGCGGTCGGTCACTCTCCCTCCGGTCCCGGGGCACTCCTCCGCCGGCCGCGCCGCGCCCGCCGGAGTCGCGGCAGTCTAGCAAAGCGCCTGCGGCGGCGTCACCGGGCCGTCGCGAACTCTTTGACGGATCGAGCCTTCGTCCGTTATCCTGACCGGGTTTTTTGGCCGTGCCTGGCTTTGACGAACCTGGCCCCGCCCCTGCGACCGCGGATGCCGGCGGGAGGAGAACAGAAAAGATGAACGTGCGACGCCCTGCGGCGACCCTCGCCGTGATCGGCGCCCTCGCGGCCGTGACCGGCTGTGGCGGCCAGAAGGCGACCGAGGTGAATGCGATCGTCCCGAGCTTCGCGGTCAACCGGCCGCAGGCCCCGCTCGGCAGCGCGATCGAGGTCACCTACACCTGGACGCTCGAGCCCGGCGCCAAGAAGATCGCCGGCGACTACCGCGCCCTGGTCCACTACCTCGACTCCCACAAGGTCGTGCTGTTCACCGACGACCACACGCCGAACCCGGCCCCCGCGACGTGGGAGCCCGGCAAGACCTACTCGTACAAGCGCACCGTGTTCGTGCCGGTCTACCCCTACGTCGGCGACGTGCAGGTCGTGATGGGCCTGTACCCGGCCTCGGGCCGCGGCGAGCGCATCGCGATGAAGGGCGAGGACCTCGGCCTGCGCGAGTACAAGGTCTCGAAGATGGAGTTCCTGCCGCAGACCGAGAACATCTATCTCGTGTACAAGGAGGGCTGGCACAGCCCCGAGTCGTCGCCGCAGAACCCGGGCCTGGAGCGCACCTGGACGAAGAAGGAAGCGCTGGCCTCCTTCAAGAACCCGAAGAAGGACGTGGTCGTCTATCTCGAGGCCGACACCAACGCCAAGGCCTTCGATCAGCCGCCGGTGCTGACCGTCTCGGTGCAGGACAAGGCGGGCCTCGCGATCCCGATCGCGGACTCCGAGGTCTTCCTCAAGCGCATCCGCTTCAAGGCAGCCGACCTGGGCGACGGCGAGTGGGTCGACCTGAAGCTCGCGTTGAACCAGTCGTTCGTGCCCAAGGCGCGCGGCGTCAACAACACCGACGAGCGCGAGCTGGGCGTGATGGTCTACCACCTCTACGTCGGCGAGGCGGATCGCCTCGGCACGCTGCCCGAGGGCGGCGTCGAGGACGCCGCGCCGCTGACCCCCGCACCCGCCGCGAAGAAGTAGCCGCGCGGCGCGCCGCCAGGGCCCGTTCTCCCCGGTTGCAGGGGAGGGCGGGCCCTTCGTCTATTCGCCCGGCTTCGCCTCGATCGCCAGGTCGAGCTGGAGGCGGGCTCGCGGCGCCGGCGTCAGCCGGACCTCGAGCGGGGCGACCCGCTCCTCGCCGCCCGGGGTCTCGAACACCAGCTCGACCCGCACGTTCGTTGCTCGCGCCAGGACCTCGGCGGGCAGCGTCACGCTGGCGCGGCGGCGGATCTCGGTCCGCTCGGGGCCGCGCAGCACGTCGTCGAGCTGCACCTCGGGGCTGCGCCGCGGCGCGGGCGCCTTCGCCTTGCCCGCGGCGAGGCTGCGCAGCTTCTCCAGTTCGTCGTGGATGTCGAGCTGGGGCCGGGTCTGGACGACGCGCAGGTGCTTGTCGGTGTCCTCCTCGGCGAACTCCACGCCGACGTCGCCGAGCAGGTGGCCGAGCGGGTCGGCGACCGCCGGCGCGGGAGGCTGCGGCGCGCGCGCTGCCGCCGGGGGCGGCGGGGGTGGCACCGCCGCAGGGCGCGCGACCGGGACCGGCGCGACCACCGGTGTCGGCGCGACGACCGGGGGCGGCGGAGCCGGCGCAGCAGGACGGGCGACCGCGGGCTTGCGGTCGGCCTGGGCGCGGGCGCGGATGCCGCTGATCACTTCCTTCGAGATGCCCTTGAGCGTCTCGAAGACCCCGATGCCGTGCAGCGCGGCCGCCTCGAACTTGGGGAACCGGCCCTGCGGGTTCAGGTTTCGGTCGAGCTCCTCGATCGAGAGCGTGTTGCGGATGTCGCGCTTGTTGTACTGCAGCACCAGCGGCACGTCCGTGCCGGCGGCCAGCCCGAGCTCGCGCAGGTTGGTCTCCATGTTGCTGAACGACTCGACGTTGGCGTCGAGCATGGCGACCTGCGAGTCGGCCACGAACACGATGCCGTCGACCCCTTTCAGCACCAGCTTGCGGGTGGCGTCGTAGAACACCTGGCCGGGCACCGTGTAGAGCTGGAGCCGGACCTTCATGCCGCCGATCACGCCGACGTCGAGCGGCAGCAGGTCGAAGAAGAGGGTGCGGTCGGCCTCGGTCTCGAGGCTGACCATCTCGCCGCGCGACCCAGGCGCGGTCTTCTTGTGGATGAACTGCAGGTTGGTCGTCTTCCCGCACAAGCCAGGACCGTAGTACACGATCTTGGCCGTCATCTGCATCGTGGTGTAGTTCAGGAAGACCACGGTCAGGGAGCATAACACCCGGGCCGCGAGCGCCGGCAAGCTCGCACGGCCGGCCGCGGGCCTTAGAAGGTGATGCCGACGCCCAGCGAGTAGCGCTTCTCGAGCGGGAGCAGCGCGTCTTCGGGCAGCGTGTAGGAGCGGAACTCCGCGCGGGCGAAGGCGGGCCCGAGCTTCGCGCGGATGCCGAGCACCAGGGCCGACAGGCGCCCCGTGTCGGACACGTTGCGGAAGCTCTGGCGGTAGAGACCGACGCCGAGACCGCCGTAGGGCACGATCAGGTCGAGCGGCGGCGAGATCAGCACCGAGGCAGTGAAGGCCGTCACCGACCCCGAGGGCGTGGCCGCCTCGACCGGCAGCCGCATCGCCTCGCCCTCGAGCGTCACCAGCCCCAGCAGCCGCGCGCCGAGCGATCCGCCGTACCCCTGGCCCCAGGTCGCCTGCGGGCCGCCGGCCGCCACGAAGGCGGTCAGGTCCATCGCCGCGGCGGGGGGGGCCAGCGCCAGGGCCAGCGCCGCGGCCCGCCACGTGCGCCTCAAGACGCGGCCGTCCTGCGGCGCGGCCGCTCCGTCCCCAGCTTGTTGTAGAGCGTCTTGGGATCGATCCCCAGCTCGCGGGCCGTGCGCCCGCGGTGGCCGCCGTTGCGGCGCAGTGCCGCCTCGATGTACGCCCGCTCGACGGCCCGCAGCGGCAGCCCGGCCGCCAGTTCGAGCCCGGCGCGGGCGGCTGACGGCACCGGCAGCGCAGCGGCGTCGATCACCTCGCCCTGTGCACGGGCAGCCGCCCACAGCGTGGCGAGCCGCAGTTCTTCGACGTTGCCCGGCCACCGCGCCGAGCCCCAGTGCTCCAGTGCCTCGGGCGCGAAGCGCAGCCGGCCGTTCGCGCCGCGGGCGAGGAAGTGCGCGGCCAGCGGTGCGACGTCGGCCGGACGCTCGCGCAGCGGCGGCACCCGGAAGCGGTGGCCGTCGAGGCGATCGAAGAGCGCTGGTTCGAGGCGGCCTGCCCGCACGAAGGCGTCGAGCGCGCCGCGACAGGTCGACATCACGCGCACGTCGGCGGGAATCGCCCGCGCGGCCCCGGCGCGGAAGAGGTCGCGGCTCTCCAGCAGCCGCAGCAGCCGCGCCTGCAGCCCCGGTCCCAGGGCTTCGACGCCGCGCAGGAGAAGCACGCCGCCGTCCGCCGCTTCGGCGAGCCCGGGGCGGGCGCCCGCGCCGAACAGCGCCGCCTCGAGCTCGCGCTCGCCGCGGCCCTCGCACTCGACGTCCACGAACGGCGCGGCGGCACGGGCCGAGGCCGCGTGGATGCGGCGGGCGCAGGCGGCCTTGCCCGCGCCGCGCTCCCCTTCGAGCAGCACGGGCAGCTCCGACGCGGCGGCGCGATCGAGCGCCGCCATCAGCGCCCGGCTCGCGGGGTCGGCCGCGACCATCTCCCCGTGCGGCTGCGCCGACAGCCGCGCCTGCAGCCGCTGCGCGGCGCGATCCGTGCGGGCGTCGAGCTCGGCCTCGCGGACGCGCAGCTCGAGCTCGTCTTCGGGCCCGTCGGGGGCCACCCAGCCCGCGGCGCCGCCGGCGAGCAGCGCGCGTCCCTCGTGGAAGGGGGTTCGCGCCAGCAGCAGCAGCCGGGTCGGGAGTTCTTCTGCCCGCAGCCGGGTTGCGATCTCGGCACTGCCGGCCTCGGGCAGCGAGGGGTCGAGCAGTACCACGTCGAAGGTGTCCTCGTCGAGGTGGGCGAGCGCCTCGGCCGCCGTGTGGGCGAGCACGACCACGCGGGACGCGCCCAGCCCGTCGCGCAGGCGCTCGCCGGCGGACCGGGAGCCGGCCACGACCAGCACGCGTGCGGAAGCGGGGGGGAGCACCGGGCCCTATTCGACCACGATCCGGCGTCCGCGCCGCGCGCGGGGCTTCGGCTCCGCGGCCTCCGTCTCCTCCATGCGCTCGAGCTGCCAGCGGCAGAGCAGGATCATGCCTTCCAGGACCTGGCGCTTGGCGAGGCGCAGTTTCTCGCGGTCGACGCCGGACTCCTCGAGCAGTTCCGACACCATGCAGCAGGCCTTGCGGGGTCGCTTCTCACGCGCGGGCATGGCGCATTCTCTCTCCGAAAGCGACCCGCAGGCGGCGGTCGCGGAAGGTGGCGCCGGTGACCCGGCGCCCGGCCAGGGTGCGCGGGAGCAGCAGCGTGCGGCGCTGGTTGTCGACCTGGATCACGAGGTCCTCGCCCGAGGCGTGGACGTCGATCGCGTCCTTGTCGGCGAACGGGAGGCGCACGTAGAGCGCGTAGCCGCGTCCCTCGCGCTTCACCTCGACCGGCCGCTCCTCGTGCATCACGGCCGCCGGGTCGTGGCCGTCGAACACCTCGCGCGCGAACTCCGAGAGGCGTGCCAGGCCGACCATCTCGCGGTCGAACTGGCGGGCGACGAGGAACGGCAGCGGCTCGAAGGCCTTGCGCGCGTGGCCCAGGTGGCGAGCCTGGATCTCCATCCAGCGATCGAAGTAGCCGCCGCGCGCCTCCTCGGGCAGCACCCGGTTGGCGACCACCGCGTCGACCGAGAAGCCGAACAGGTTCAGGTAGGTGTAGAGCCGCTCGGACTCCTTGACGACCATGCGCTCGGGATAGAGCACGAGCCGGATCGAGCTCTGCTTCGGGTCCTGCAGCAGCGGGCCGAGGTCCTGCATCTGCTCGTAGAGCGCCTTGACCGCCCCGAACACGTCGTCGGGCGGCAGCGGCAGGTCGGTGATGTGCTGGGCGACGGGCCGCACCGTGCGCACGATCGAGCGCTGCAGCGGGAAGATGCGGGTGAAGTAGAACGACAGCACCTCGGGCACCGCCAGCATGCGCACGGTCTCGCCGGTCGGCGCGCAGTCGACGACGACGAAGTCGTAGTCGGGCGCGTAACGGCGCACCTTGAGCAGGCTGAACAGCTCCTCGAGGCCGGGCAGGATCGCGATCTCCTCCGCCACGGCGTCGGCCACGCCCTTGGCCGTCATGAAGCGGGTGAGCCACTCGTGGATCACGCCCCAGTGCGACTCCAGCTCGAGGCTGACGTCGATCTCCAGCGCGTCGAGGTTGGGCGCGATCCGCGTCGGCTCGCCGCCGACGGGCACGTCGAGCGCGTCGGCCAGCGAGTGGGCCGCGTCGGTGCTGACCACGAGCGTGCGGTGGCCGAGCTGGGCCGCGCGCACGGCGGACGCCGCGGACAGGCTGGTCTTGCCGACGCCGCCCTTCCCGGAGTAGAGGACGATCCTCACGCCCGCGCTCCCGCGGTGCGCCGCAGCCGCCGCCGGGGCAGCGTGCGGGCGCCCAGGATCAGCTCGCCGGCCTCGCGCAGCCCGCGCAGGTCGTGGATGTCCTGCTCCAGCTCGGGAACCAGCAGCGGCGGCTGACCCGTGTCGACCTCGAGCCGCACCAGCCCCTTCGCCTCGGCGCGGGCCAGCGTCTGCATGTCGCGGTGGACCGCGGCCAGCTTGGCGGCGAGCTCCTCGTCCAGGCGCGGCAGCGGGCCGCCGGGGTCGGGCTCGTGGGCGGGGTCGGGGTGGAGGCGGTTGACGATCAGGGCGACGAAGGGCATCTGCTTCTCGGCCAGCCGGTCGTGGAAGAAACGCGCCTCGTCGAGGGTGGCGCGGGCGGGGCCGGTGACCAGCACGAAGCCCGACGACGGCTCCTTCAGCATCGCCTGCACCTTCGCGGCGCGGTCGCGGAAGCCGTCGTACATCGATTCGAGTGCCAGGAAGAACTCCGAGAGGTCCTGCAGGAACTGCATGCCGAGCATCGAGTCGACCAGCTTCATGGCCAGCGCCCCGGTCCGGGTGGCGATCCTGACGGTGATGCGGCCGGCGGCGAAGTAGGGGCGCAGGAAGAAGCGCAGCGTGGAGGAATCGAGGAAGCGGATCAGCCGGTCCGGCGCGTCGAGGAAGTCGAGCGCGTGGCGGGTGGGCGGGGTGTCGAGGATCACCAGGTCGAAGCGCTCGTCCTGCGTGAGTTCGAGCAGCTTCTCGGTCGCCAGGTACTCGTGCGAGCCGTAGAGCGCGGCGGAGAAGCCCTGGTAGAAGCGGTTGGCGAAGATGCGCTCGCGGGCCTCCGCGTCCTTCGCGTAGCGCACGACCAGCGCGTCGAACGTGGTCTTGGTGTCGAGCGTCATCGCCCACATCTCGCCCGCGGCGTCGGGCGCCACCTTCTTCAGGTCGAGTGCGCGCGGCCGGTCCGACAGCCGGGTGAGGCCCAGGCTCGTGGCCAGCCGCCGCGACGGGTCGATCGTGCAGACGAGGGCGCGCCGGCCGAGCAGCGCGGACTGCAGCGCGAGCGCCGCCGCCGTCGTCGTCTTGCCGACGCCGCCGGCGCCGCCGACGACCAGCACCTTCCGCTCGCGCAGCGCCTCGAGCAGCGCTGCGGCGGGCTCGCGGCGCGGGCTCAAGCGGCCTCCAGGCGCTGGGCCAGCCGCCGCAGCTCGGCCTCGCCGAACTGTTCGACGAACAGCCGCGGCAGCCGCACCAGCGGCAGCGAGGTCGCCTTGCGCAGCCGCGTCTCGTAGAAGCGGGTCAGCTTGCGCCGCCGCATCTGGCGGCGGGCGGCGACCAGCGCGCCGCGCAGGGTGACGCCGCGGGCCAGCCGGCCGCCGCGCTCGGCCGCCAGCAGGTCCAGCACCTGCGCCTCCTCGCGGGTGTCGAAGACCGGCTCGTGGCACTGGTTGAGGATCACGGCTTCCGCGCTGATGCCGACCTCGTCGCGGGCCTGCTCGAGGAACTCGAGGCCCTCGACGACCGCCATCTCCTCCGGGATCGCGACCACCGCCAGCCCGGTGCGGGCGGCGTCCTGGAGCTGGGCGACGATCCGGCGCGCGGCGTTGCCCACCGGGCCGATCGGGATCGCCGTGGAGGCGGCCGCGGGCACCTTCAGGAAGCTGAGGCCGTGCCCGGTCGACGGCGCGTCGACGATCACCAGGTCGAACGCGTGGCGCTCGGTCGTCAGGTCCATGATCTTGCCGAGCAGCATCAGCTCGGGCAGGCCCGGCGCCGCGGCGTAGAAGCGCTGGTAGATCGGGCTCTCCAGGATCTTCCGCACGAACAGCTCGACGTGCAGCGTGCGCCGGACGTACTCCTCCATCACCGCGGTCGGCTCGAGGTTGATCGTGAAGAGCCCGGGCCGGACCTCGGCGGGGTGGATGGGGGAGGTGCCGGGCTGGCCGCCGAGCAGCCGCGCCGCAGGCAGCGGCGCCTCGATCTCGACCAGGCAGGTGCGCCGGCCCCGCCGCTGCGCGCACAGCGCCAGCGCGGCGCCGACGACGCTCTTGCCGACCCCGCCCTTGCCGGACAGGAACAGCAGCCGTCGCGAGAGCAGCCTGTCGAGCACGGGTGGATTCTACGGCGGCCTTGCGCGGCCGGCCCGCCGCTGGCATGTTCGGCCGGGGTGCCAGGATGGAGCGCATCGAAGTCGTACACGCGGACATCACCACGCTCGACGTCGATGCGATCGTCAACGCGGCGAACGCCTCGCTGCTCGGGGGCGGCGGCGTCGACGGGGCGATCCACCGCGCGGCGGGGCCGGAGCTGCTGGCCGAGTGCCGGACGCTCGGGGGCTGCGCGACGGGTTCGGCGAAGATCACGCGCGGCCACCGCCTGAAGGCCCGCCACGTGATCCACGCCGTGGGCCCGATCTGGCGGGGAGGCGAGCGCGGCGAGGCCGAGCTGCTCGCCTCGTGCCACCGCGTGGCGCTGGAGCTGGCCGGGGCCGCCGGGTGCCGCAGCGTCGCCTTCGCGGCGATCAGTTGCGGGATCTACGGCTACCCGCACGACGAGGCCGCCCGGATCGCGATCGACACGGTCCGCGCCGAACTGCCGCGCCACCCCGGGCTGGAACTCGTCCAGTTCGCCGTCTTCGACCCGAGCGTGGAGCGAACATTCCGGGCGGCGCTCGCTTCGTAGCCGGAGCCGTCGGCCCGGCCGGGGCGGCTACGGTTGCGGCGTCGGCGACGGCTGGGCCTGCGGCGGGCGGATCGGCTCGATCTTGAGCGGCTCCGGCGTGCGCGGGGCCGGGGCCGTGCTCGGCAGCGTGGGCACCTCGAAGAGGGTGGGGGAGGGCTCGCCGCCGACCTCGAAGCTCTTCAGGTCGTCGGCCGTCAGCTCGGGGCGCGAGACCACGTGGGGCGTCAGCGTCATCACGATGTCGGTCTGGCTGGCCTCCTCGAGGTTGCGCCCGAACAGGCGGCCGATCAGCGGCAGGTCCGACAGGCCCGGCACGCCGCGGATCGAGGCCCGCTCGGTCTCGGAGATCAGACCGGCCAGGACGTTGGTCTCGCCCTCCTTCAGCCGCAACGTGCTGTTGACCGTGCGCGAGTTGAAGGTGGGCAGGCCCTGGTAGCCCGTCGGCCCGACCGACGAGATGTCGAGCTTGAGGCCGAGCGAGACGTCGCCCTCGTGGTGGACGCGCGGCGTGATGTCGATGTTGACGCCGACGTTCTTGTACTCGAACGAAGTGATCGCCTGCTGCGAGACGCCGCCCTGTGCGAAGGGGGCGAAGGTGGTGACCGGGATCGGCACCTGCTCGCCGAAGCGGGCCTGCGCGGTCTGGCCCTCGCTGGCGCGGAGCTGGGGGTTCGCCAGAACCCGGGTGTCGGCGTCCGTCTTGAGCAGGCGGTAGATGACGCCGGGCAGCGCGGTCACCACCAGGTTGTCTCGGCGGTACGGGTTGCGCTCGGCGCTGGTGTTCGTGGGGTCGGGGAAGATCGCGCCGGCCACGCCGATCGGGTTGCCCTCGCCGTCGATGGAGGTCAGCTCGATGCCGTAGTCGCGCAACCGGGTGCGGTTGACCTCGAGGATCTCGACCTCGATCACCACTTCCGAGCGAGGCTTGTCGATCGCGGCCAGGATCCGTTCCGCCGCCGCGATCTTGTCCGGCGTGTCGTTCATCGTCAGCGCGTTCTGCCCGGGCAGCGGCGCCACCCGTCTCGCGCCGAGCACGATCCGCAGCAGGTCGACCGCTTCCTTCAGCTCCGCGTTGGACAGGAAGAACGTGCGCACGAACTGCTGCTCGTGCTCGCGCTGCTTGGCCGGCGTGTCGGGCAGCACCAGCACCACCTTCGCGTCGACCACGCGGTGGAAGGTGCGGCCCACCCGCGCCAGCGCCTGCAGCGCCTGCTCGAAAGGCACGTCGCGCAGGTCCAGCGAGACCACCTGGTCCTGGAACCCGGGGTCGAACACGACGTTGATGCCCGCGGCGCGGCCCAGCGCCAGGTAGGCCTCGCGCAGGCTCGCGTTGCGGAAGTCGAGCCCCAGCGGCCCGACGTCGGCGGGCACTGCGAGTCCGGGCAGCGTGCGCTCGCGGGCCGCCTCGCGGGCCTCGGCCCAGGCCGCCGGTCGCGGCTGGCCCTGGCCGCGGCGCTCGAGCGCGCGTGCCTCGTCGGCCAGCCCGGGCGCATCGGGGTTGAGGTCGACCGCCAGTCGGAACTCCTCGAGCGCCTCGCGGGTGCGGCCGCGAGCCGCGAGCGCACGGGCCGCCCGCGCGTGTTCTTCCGAGGCGCGGACCCGCGCCGCCGTCAGCCGCTCGCGGGCGCGCACGTCGCTGGGCCGCTCCTGGAGTGCGCGCGAGTACTCGAGCACCGCGCGGTCCCAGTCGCGCGAGCGCTCGGCGCGCTCGCCGGCGCGAAAGGCCGCAGAGGTCGTGCACGCGGCGAGCAGGGCGGGGGCGAGGAGGGCCAGCAGCAATCGCATTCGCGTGCGCAGGCCGCGGCAGGCAGGGCTCATCCGGCGATCACCTCGACGCCTTTCGGCACCGTGAAGCGGAACAACTCGTCGGCGAGGCCGCGGTTCTCGCGCAGGGCCTCGAAGCGGAAGCGGGAGACGTTGCCCTGCGCGTCGTGCACCTCGAGCCCCGTGATGCGGTCGCTGCCGTCGAGGTCCACGTAGACGCGATCGAGCTCGGGGTCCGGCGCTCGCGGCCGCAGCCGCAGCCGCGGCCGACCGGCCGCGTCGGCCTCGAGCGCCGGCGCGAACTGGGCGGCGATCGACCCACCCGCCAGCAGCAGCGCGGGAGCGCGGCGGTCGCCGGTCTGCTCGCGCACGACGACCTGGCGCTCGGCCGGCACGTAGAAGTACCAGGCCTTGCCGTCGCTGACGAACAGCTTCTGCTCCGGCTTCTCGTAGTCCCAGCGCATGCGGCCCGGGCGCTTGATGCGCAGCACGCCGCTCTCGACCCGCTCGCGGCCCAGGGCCCCGGAGCGCCAGCTCTGGGTGAAGCGCGCCTCGAGGTCGCGGACCGCGGCGTGACGGCGCTCGACGCGGGCCAGCAACTCGTCGGCGGCGTCGGCGGACGCCGTCAGCGGTGCCAGCAGCAGGATCGCGAGCGCGAGGTCGCGCAGCATGCGCATCGGGTGATGCTAGCACCGCGGGTGCGGATGCTATCCTCCGGGCACTCCATCCCGAGCGGGGGAAAGCGGATGTCCCAGATCGGTACCCTCCAGGACGTGAAGCTGGCCGACGTCCTGCGGCTGTTCGCCGCGGGGCGCAAGAGCGGCCTGCTGACCGTCAGCGCCGCCGGCCGCCAGGCCCTGGTCCGGTTCCAGCGCGGCGCCGTCGTGCACGCGATGGCCGGCAAGCTCGCCGGTGACGACGCGGTGATGTCCCTGTTCGGCTGGAAGGAGGGCCAGCTCGCGTTCGTGCCCGAGGAGCGGGCCGTGCCCCCCAACGTCAGGCAGCCGCTCGAGGCGCTGATCGAGGAGGGGCAGCGCTCGGGCCCGACGCTGCTCCGGATGAAGGAACTGCTGCCGAGCGACCGCGTCGTGTTCGCGCTGTCGCCGGGACCGGCGGCCGACGACGCCCGCGTGACGCTCGGCCCCGCGCAGTGGCGGCTCGTGCGGCTGCTCGACGGCACCCGCGACGTCCGCGACCTGATCGAGCACGCGAAGCAGCCGCGGGCCGAGGTCCAGCGCACGCTGTTCGAGCTGGCCGACGGCGGCTGGATCGAGCGGGTGGAACTCGGCAAGTCGGTGCGCGTCAAGCTCGAGGGCAAGGACGGCCTGGTCTTCGACGAGCGCCTCGAGCAGGAGTGGATGCGGGTGCCGCGCTTCTCGCAGGGCGTGCACCGCGTGGAACTGCGCACGCCGTCGGGCCGGACGCTCGAACTGCCCGCCAGCTTCCGCGCGGGCCTGTTCCGCGACGTGCACGTGCCGAAGGGCAGCCTCGGCGAGCTCGGCGCCCGCGAAGGCGACGACGTGACGGCCCGTCCCGTGGCCTGAAGCCGGCCCGGCTCTCGCGCGTGATAGCATCGCCAACTCGATGAAGCGCAGGAGCTTCCTGTCCCTGGCCGGCGCTGCCCTGGCGCTCCCGGCGTGGCCCGCACGGGCCGCCGTGGCGGGCGAGTTGCGCGGTGTCTGGCTGGTGCGGACGGGGCTGACCTCGAGGCAGGCGATCGACGCGGCGGTCGAGCACGCGGCGGCGGCGGGTCTCAACGCCGTCTTCGCGCAGGTTCGCGGCCGCGGCGACGCCTTCTACGCGTCCGATCTCGCCCCTCGCTCGCCGCTGCTGGAGGCGGCTCCCGCCCGCTTCGACCCGCTGGCGCACCTGATCGACGCCGCGGCGGCCCGGGGCCTCCAGGTCCACGCCTGGATCAACGCGCTGCTGGCCGCGAACTACCCGGGCGCGTTGCCCGCGGGCCACGTGCTCGAGCGCCACCCCGAGTGGGCGATGGTGCCGAAGGCGGTGGCGCAGCAGGCGCTCGGCGCGCACGGTCGCGAGCGGCTGCGCCTCGTGCGAGCCGCGCGTGGCGGCAACGAGGCGGAGGGCCTGTTCCTGACCCCCGCGGCGGCGGGCGTCCACGAGCATCTCGAGGCCGTGGTGCGCGAGCTGCTCGCGCGCTACGCTCTCGCGGGGCTGCACCTCGACTTCATCCGCTACCCGGACGCCCACTACGACTGGTCGCCCGAGATGCTCGAGAGCTTCCGCCGCGGCCGCGGCGAGCGCGACCTGTTCGCCGGCCCCGCGGCCTCGCCGGGCGCCTTCGCCGAGCACCGCCGCGGCCTGCTGACGCGGCTGGTCGAGCGGCTCGCCGGCACCGCGCGGGCCGCGGTCCCGGGCCTGCCGGTGTCGGCCGCCGTGGTCGCAGACGAGGCGATGGCCCGCAACCACAAGTTCCAGGACTGGCCCGCGTGGGCGCGCTCGGGCGCGCTCGACGCGGTGTGCCCGATGGCCTACGCTCCGGAGACGCGCATCTTCGAGGGCCAGGTGCGCCACGCCGTGGCTCGCACCGGCGGCCGGGTGTGGGCCGGCGTCGGCGCCTGGCGCATCCCGGTCGAGAGCACGATCGAGAAGATCGAGGCCGCGCGCGCCTCCGGCGCTCACGGGGTCGTGCTGTTCTCCCACGAGTCGATCGGCGGGGCGGAAGCGCGCGCCCTGCGGGCGGCCTCGTTCGGGGCCCGCACCGCGGGAGGCGGCGCCGCGGGCCACGCGGCGCGGTGAGGCGGGCCGCCCTCCTCGTCCTGCTCGGCGCGCTGGTCGCGTCGTGCCGCCACCCGGGCGCGCCGGGCGCACCGCCCTCGGCGCAGGCACCCACCGCGCGGCCCACGCCCTCCGGCAGCGGCTGGGCCGAGCGCACGCTGCGCGGCCTCAGCCTCGAGCGCAAGGCCGCGCAGATGATCGGCGTGCGCGCCTTCGGCCTGCCGCGCCACCCGCGCGCCGCGGACGCCGAGAAGCTGCTCGCCCAGGTCCGCGACCTCGGGGTGGGCAGCGTGGTCGTCTTCGAGTCGGAGCTCGGCACGCTGCCGGGGCTGATCGAGCGACTGCAGGGCGCGGCCGAGATCCCGCTGCTGATCTCGGCCGACCTCGAGCGCGGTCTCGCCTTCCGCGTGCGGCGCGGCGCGGTGCCGATCCCTTACGCGATGGCGCTCGGCGCCACCCGCGATCCGGAGGCCGCGCGCTTCGCCGGCGAGGTGACGGCCCGCGAGGCGCGCGCCGTCGGCATCCACTGGGGCTTCGCGCCCGTCGCCGACGTCAACAACAACCCGGCCAACCCGGTGATCAACATCCGCTCGTTCGGCGAGGACCCGGAGCTGGTGGCCACGATGGTCGGGGCGTTCCTGCGCGGCGCCCACGACGGCGGCCTGCTGACCACCGCCAAGCACTTCCCGGGCCACGGCGACACGGCCGTCGACAGCCACCTGGCGCTCGCCACCATCGCCGCCGATCGCGCGCGGCTGGACGCGGTCGAACTCAAGCCGTTCCGCGCGGCGCTCGAGGCGGGGGCCGACTCCGTGATGCTCGGCCACATCGCGGTACCGGCGCTCGATCCCTCGGGCGGCCCGGCGACGCTCTCGCCGCTGATCGCCCACGACCTGCTGCGCAAGGACCTCGGCTTCCAGGGCCTGATCGTCACCGACGCGATGGAGATGCACGGCGTGCGCGCGGCGTGGACGGGGGAGGCGGCGGTCAAGGCGGTGGGTGCAGGCGCCGATTTCATCCTGCTGCCTCCCGAGCCCGCGGTGGCGATCCAGGCGCTCGTGCGTGCCGTGCGCGAGGGCCAGCTCGACGAGGCCCGGATCGACGCCTCGGTCCGGCGCATCCTGGCCGTCAAGGAGCGGCTGGGCCTGCACCGGTCGCGGAAGGTCGACCCGGCGCTGCTGCCGCGCGACGTGATGCGGCCCGAGGACGTCGCGCGCAACGCGGAGATCGCCGAGCGCTCGATCACGCTGGTGAAGAACGACGGCGGCCTGCTGCCGCTGAAGGCCGAGACCCCGCTGAAGGTGCTGCACCTCGTGCTCGCGAGCGACGCCCGCAACGACTTCGTCCAGGGCATTCCGGAGGCGGAGTTCGCGGCGCGCGACGTGCGGGTCGAGAACCTGAACCTGGGCCCCGAGGTGTCGGACGCGACGATCGCGCGGCTTTCGGCGCGGGCGGGGGAGTGGACCCACGTCGTCGCGTCCTGCTTCGTGCGGGTGACCGGCTCCAAGGGCACGGCCGACATGTCGGAGAGCCACGCGCGCCTGCTTCGCGCCCTCTCCGGCGGCGGCGCCCCGCTCGTGCTCGTGTCCTACGGCAGCCCGTACCTGCTGCGGCAGGTCCCCGAGGCGCGAGCGTACGTGATCGCGTACGGGGGCGCCGAGGCGAGCCAGCGGGCGGCGATGCGGCTGCTGTTCGGCGAGGTGCCCGCCCGGGGCAAGCTGCCGGTGACGCTGCCGGGACTCTATCCTTACGGCCATGGCCTGGAACTGCCGAGGCACGAGATGACGCTGCGCGAGGCGCGCCCCGAGGAAGCCGGCTTCGCCGCGGGCCTGGGCGGGCTCGACGCCGTCATCGAGCAGGCCGTGAGCGACGGCGCGTTCCCCGGCGCCGTGGCCGCCGTCGGCCGCGACGGCGCGCTCGTTCACCTTAAGGCGCATGGGCGGCTGGAGTACGGCTGGCTCTCGGCGTCCACCCAGGTCGACACGATCTACGACCTCGCCAGCCTGACCAAGGTGATCGCCACCACGACGATGGCGATGATCCTGGTCGACGAGGGCAAGCTGGATCTCGACAAGCCGGTCGCCGCGTTCGTGCCGAGCTTCGCAGGCGGAGCGCGCGACCGGGTGACGGTGCGCCACCTGCTGACCCACTCCTCGGGGATCGACTGGTGGGCGCCGCTCTACAAGGAGCTCGACTCGAAGCAGGCGTACCTGGACCGCATCGTGGCCTCAGAGCTCGTCTACGAGCCCGGCAGCAAGTCGGTCTACAGTGACCTCGGGGTGCTGCTGCTCGGCGAGGTGCTCGAGCGCGTCGCCGGGGAGCCGCTGGAGTCGTTCGTCAGGCGCCGCGTCTTCGAGCCGCTGGGCATGAACGACACCCGCTACCGCCCGGGCCCCGAGCTGCTGCCGAGGATCGCCCCCACCGAGCAGGACCCTTGGCGCGGGCGCATCGTGCGCGGCGAGGTCCACGACGAGAACGCCTTCGCCCTGGGCGGCGTCGCGCCGCACGCCGGGCTGTTCGGCACGGCCGGCGACCTGGCGCGCTTCGCGCAGATGCTCCTCAACGGCGGCGTGCTCGAGCACCGCCGCATCGTCTCTCCGGACGTGGTGGCCGCCTTCACCCGCCGCGCCGACGTGCCCGGGTCGAGCCGCGCGCTGGGCTGGGACACTCCGTCGGCGAACTCGTCGGCCGGCTCGCTGTTCTCGGCGAGCTCGTTCGGTCACACCGGCTTCACCGGCACGTCGCTCTGGATCGACCCGGAGCGGCGGCTGTTCCTGATCCTGCTCAGCAACCGGGTCCACCCGACCCGGGAGAACAACAAGATCCGCCAGGTGCGCCAGGCCGCGGCCGACGCGGTCGTGCGCGCACTCGAACCGGATGCCAAGGAGGTCCCCCGATGAACGCCCTGCTGCTCGGCGTGCTGCTCGCGGCAGCCCCGCTCCAGGAGGCCGAGGCCCCGCCGATGGTCCAGGTCGGCCTGGAGCGGATCGAGGCGGAGAGCGGCGGCGTGCTCAAGGGCCGCAAGGTCGCGCTGCTCGCCCACGGCGCCTCGGTGACGGCCGCGGGCCGCCACGCGGTGGATGTGCTGCGCGGGGTCGAGGGGCTGGAGATCGTGCGGCTGTTCGCGCCCGAGCACGGGGCCCGCGGCACGGCCGCCGCCGGCGTGCAGATCGAGAGCGGGCGCGACGAGCAGTGGGGACTGCCCGTCGTCAGCCTCTACGGGGAGAAGACCCAGCCCGAGGCGGGCGATTTCGAGGGCGTCGACACGCTGGTGATCGACCTGCAGGACGCCGGCGTGCGGTTCTACACCTACGCGTCGACGGCGCTGCTCGCGGTGGAGGCGGCGGCCCAGGCCGGGGTGCGCGTTGTCGTGCTCGATCGCCCCAACCCGCTGGGCGGCGAGCGGATCGAGGGCCCGCTGGCCGAGCCCTCGTCGGTGATGCCGCGGACGCTGGTCAACACCACGCCGGGTCCGCTGGTCCACGGCCTCACGCTGGGCGAGATGGTGCGCCTGTACAACGACTCGCTGCCACGCAAGACCCGGGTCGACGTGGTCGAGATGAGGGGCTGGCGGCGTTCGATGACGTGGCACGACACGGGCCGCGAGTGGGTGCCTCCGTCCCCGAACCTGCGCTCGGCCGATGCGGCCATCGCCTACCCGGGCACCTGCCTGCTGGAGGCGACCAACGTCTCCGAGGGGCGCGGCACGGAGGCCCCGTTCCTGACGATCGGCGCGCCCTGGCTGCGGGTGCCGCACGTGCTGGCCGGGGTGGCTGTGCAGGGCTTCGCGCTGGGCCCGGCCCGCTTCACGCCCAAGGCCTCGCCCGCCGCGCCGTCGCCGAAGCACAAGGACCAGGACAGCGCGGGGATCGCGATCCGGGTCGTGGACCCGGTGGCCGCGCGGCCGTGGGAGCTCGGCGTCGCCCTGCTCCAGGCCCTGCGACGCCAGCCGGAGTTCGAGTGGACGCGCCAGGGCCGCGGTCTCGACGCGCTGCTCGGCACCCGCCGCGTGCGCGAGATGCTGCGCCTCGACTGGTCGCTGAACGAGATCCTCGACGCCGACCAGGGCGCCCACGCGGGCTGGCGCGCGGAGCGCAAGAAGCACCTGATCTACGAGTAGGCCTCCCGGCGCTCGGGCAGGACGCGGCTGGTCGCCGCACCCACCAGCAGCGTCGCGACGGTGCCGATCGCGACGTTCCAGGTCCAGGCGACCGCCGGCCAGCCGAGCAGCGCCGGCGCCAGCTTGGCCGCGAACAGGCTGGCGAACAGGCCGGCGAGCATGCCCAGCATCGTGCCGCGGCTGGTGGCGCCCGTGGTCAGGATGCCGAGCAGGAACGCGCCCACCACCGGCCCCGAGGCGTAGCCGAGCGCGGCCAGGCCCTCGCTCAACGCCGAGTCGACGTTCTGGGCGAGCACGGCGACCCCCATCTGCAGCACGCCCCAGAGCACCGTGGAGATGCGGGCCACCCGCATCTGGCTGGCCTCGCTGGCGCCGGGGTTCACGAGCGGCAGGTAGAAGTCGCGCACGGTGGTCGACGCCATCGAGTTGAGCGATGGCGACAGCGCTGCCGCGACGATGGCCGCCAGGATGAACCCGGTCCACACGCCCGGCAGTTCCGTGGACACGAAGGTGGGCAGCACCTCGTCGCCGCGGCCGAAGGGGCGGCCCCCGTAGAAGCTCCAGAACAACGTGCCGAGCAGCAGGAACAGCGCGAACTGGGCCGCGACGACGAAGCCGGAGAGCGACAGCCCCAGCGCCGCCTCGCGCTCCGAGCGGGCGACCAGGAGGCGCTGCACGAGGTAGTGGTCGGTGCCGTGGGTGGCGAGGGTCAGGAACACGCCGCCGAGCAGGCCGGCCCAGAAGGTGAAGGGCCGGGTCATGTCGAAGCCGAAGTCGAGCACCTGCAGCTTGCCGGCTGCCTGCGCCGAGGCCAGGGCCTCGGGCACGCTGACGGGCAGCGCGGCCACCACGGCCACGAGGCAGACCAGCGCTCCGGCCAGGTAGACGAACATCTGCACGGTGTCCGTCCAGATGGTGGCGGCGACCCCGCCCTCCTCGGTGTAGAGGATCATCGCGGCGCCGAGGCCGACGATGCACCACCACTCCGGCACGCCGGCGGCGACCGAGAGCACGAGCGCGGCCGCATGCAGGCGGATGCCGTCGCCCAGCGTGCGGTAGGCCAGGAAGATGCCGGCGGAGGTCGTGCGCACGGGCGTGCCGAAGCGCCGCTGCAGCAGCTCGTAGGATGTGAACAGCTCGCCCTTGAAGTAGGCCGGGATCAGGATCAGCGAAACCAGCAGCCGGCCGACGACGTAGCCGAAGACGAGCTGGAGGAAGCCCCAGTTGCCCGTGTACGCCATGCCGGGCGCGCCGATGAAGGTCAGCGTCGAGGTCTCGGTGGCGACGATGCAGGCGGTGATCGCCCACCACGGGACGGTGCGGCCGGCCAGGAAGTACTGCTGGACGGAGCGCCCGCGGCGCCCCATCCAGGTGCCGAAGGCGGTGATCGCGACGACGTAGGCGACCAGCACGAGCAGGGCTTCGAGCGGGAGCTTCAAGGTTCGCGGATGATGCCACGGGAAAGAAAGGGGGCGGCCACGCGGCCGCCCCCGAAAGCCCGTCCCGCGTCGGCTCGACTACTTGATGCAGACCGCCCGCACGGACTTGAAGTCCGACTTGCCCTGCAGCACCTTCTCGATGCCGTCCTGCAGCAGCGTCGACATGCCGTCCTTGATCGCCTGGATGCGCATCTTCTCGACCGTCTCGCGCTTCTGGATCATGCGCTTCATGTCGTCGGTCGCGATCAGCAGCTCGTGGATGCCCATGCGGCCCTTGTAGCCGCCGTTGTTGCACTTGGGGCAGCCCTTGGCGCGGAACATCCGCAGGTCGGGCGACCACTGGACCCGGACGCGCTGGTCCCACAGCTCCTCGCCGTACGCCTCGCGCATCTCGGTGACCTCTTCCGCCGTCGGGTTGTACTCCTCCTTGCAGTCCTTGCACAGGGTGCGGACGAGGCGCTGGGCGAGGATGCCGAGCAGCGCATCGGCGAAGTTCAGCGGGTCGATCTCCATGTCGAGCAGGCGGGTGATCGTTTCCGGCGCCGAGTTGGTGTGCAGCGTCGAGAGCACCATGTGGCCGGTCAGCGAGGCCTCGATGCCGGTGGCAGCCGTCTCGTGGTCGCGCATCTCGCCGACCAGGATGACGTCGGGGTCGGCGCGCAGGAAGGCCTTCATGGCCACGGCGAACGTGAAGCCGATCTTGGGGTGGACCTGGACCTGGCGCAGGCCGGCCTGCGTGATTTCGACCGGGTCCTCGGCCGTCCAGATCTTCATGTCGACGGTGTTGATGAAGCCGACACCCGAGTGCAGCGTCGTGGTCTTGCCGGAGCCGGTCGGGCCCACCACGAGGCAGACGCCGTACGGCTTCTCGAGGATCTTCTTGAACTCCGTCAGGTTGCGATCGGAGAAGCCCATCTTGTCGAGGGGCAGCGGCTTGGAGGCCGCCAGGATGCGCATCACGATGTCTTCGTTGTTGCCGGAGGTCGGGATGGTGGCGACGCGGAGCTCGATCACGCCCATCGGGCCCTTGAAGCGGATCTTGCCGTCCTGCGGCTTGCGCTTCTCGGCGATGTCCAGCTTGGACATGATCTTGAAGCGCTGCACCAGCGCGTTGCGGTGGGGCGCCGGCACCTCGATGTACTTCTGGCAGTCGCCGTCCACGCGCAGGCGGATGATCGTGGGGGACTGCTTGCCGTAGGGCTCGATGTGGATGTCGGAGGCGCCCTTGTTGTAGGCGTCGATGATGATCTGGTTGGCGAGCTTGACGATGCCGGAGTCGGTCTCGTCGATCTCGGGCTCGGCGCTCTTCTCGTCGTTGCCGTCGACCTCGTCCTCTTCGCCGGAGCCGAGGTCCATGATGATGCGGCCGAGGTCGGCCTCGTCCGCGATCGGCGCCGAGCCGCCCGCGTTGTAGGTCTGCTGGATGCACTCCAGGATGTCCATCCGGAGGGCGACCAGGAAGTCGTGGCGCGGCGCCAGGTTCATCGCCTTGATGGCGTCGAGGCGGGTGAGGTCGTAGGGGTCCTCGACCGCCACGAACAGCGTGCCCTCCCGCTTCTCGATCGGCACGCACGAGTTCTTCTTCAGGAACTCCGGGGTCAGCCGCGCCTTGAGGTCGTCGGGGATCACCTTGCCATCGCCGTCCCAGAAGCCGCAGTTGTAGAACTGCGAGAGCGCCTTGCCGATCTCCTCCTTGGGGACCTTGAACGGGTCCTCCATCAGGATCTTGGCGGGGTCCACCTGGTTGACGCGGGCGTTCGTGATGGCGGACTCGATGTCCTTCTCCGAGACCATGCCCTTGTCGACGAGGTAGCCGTACTTCGACGGCTTGTTCGAGCGCGCCGCGCGGTGCTGGTTGTAGAACGCGATGCCGAGGATCTTGGCGAGCTCTTCCGAGGCTTCTTCGTCCTTCGGGGTGAAGCCCTGGCCGCCGCGCTTGTTGATGAGCTGCAGCACGCCCAGCAGGTACTTCTCGAACAGGATCGGGGTCGCCAGCACCTGGGTGGTGCGGAAGCCGGAGGACTTGTCCCAGCGCGAGTCGAACTTGAGGTTCGGGTGCAGCCGGGTCAGCTCCGACGGGTCGTAGGCGTTGCGGATGTTGACGGTCTTGCGCGACAGCGCCGTGAAGCCCGCGATCGAGCCGAAGGTCTTGGCGACGCGGATCTCCTTCACCTCCTGGCCGGCCTTGAACAGCGAGAACAGCTCCTGGTTCTTGGTGTCGAGGGCGAAGATCGTGACGCGATCGGCGTCGACCAGGTCGAGGATCTTGTCCTTGATGTCGACCAGGATGTCCTGGATGCTCGCGGCGGAGTTGAGCTGATTGGCGATCTCGATCAGCCGCTTGCGGTAGGACAGCTCCTTGGAAGAGCCGTCTGCGACGCTGCGCGTGGCCATGGGTGCGGGGCCTCCTCTTCGCGAAATGGGAGAAGTGCTGGCTTTACGTCGATTTGCCGCGAGGATACGCCCCCGCCTCGGAAGGGGTCAAGGCACGCGCGGGCCGCGGGCGGGCCGCAGCGCCGTGGCCAGCGCCGCGGCGAAGCGGGGCGCCTCGGGCGCGGGCAGGCGGCTCACGGTGACGCGCAGCCCAGGCGCCGAGCGCAACCGGTAGCGCTCGCCCGCGCGCACCGCCCAGCCACGGGCCGCGAGTTCCGCGATCGGGCCTGCCTCCTCGCTGGAAGCGACCCAGACGTTGAGACCGGAGGCGCCGCGCGCGGCGACCCCGTGGTGCGCCAGCGCGGCCACCAGCGCGTCGCGCCGCGCCGCGTACTCGCCTGCGGCGCGCTCGAGCCGGCGGGCGACCCCGCGGTCGGCGAGCAGGCGGGCCGCCAGTTCCTGGAGCAGCAGGCTGACCCAGCCGGTGCCGAGGTCGCGGCGCCCCTCGACGCGGGCGACCGTCGTCGCGTCGCCCGCCAGCAGCGCCACGCGCAGGTCGGGACCGAGCGACTTGGACAGCGAGCGCACGTGGGCCCAGCGCGCCGCGGCCGGCGCGACCGCGTGCAGTGCCCGGCCGCAGACGGGGCCCGCGTGATCGTCCTCGATCACCAGGCACTCGCGGTGGCGGGCGAGCAGCCGCCGCAGCTCGCGGGCGCGGCCCGCGGTCACCGCGGCCCCGGTCGGGTTCTGCGCCCGTGGCGTCAGCACGCAGGCGGTGGGCCGGCGCTCCAGCGCTTCGGCGAGCGAAGCCGGCATCGGCCCCTCGTCGTCCACCTCGAACGGCTCGGGCACCAGGCCCAGCGCGCCGAGCAGGTCGAGCACGCCGGGATAGCCGGGGTCCTCGACCGCCACCCGATCGCCCGGGCGGCAGTGGGCGAGCAGCGCGCGCTCGACGCCGTCCATCGCGCCGCCGACCACGGTCAGCGACTCCGCGGGCACCCCGTCGGCGGCCAGTTGCGGCGCCGCGCGCGCCGCCAGCTCGGGCAGCACCGCGGGCGCGCCGTAGAGCCGCGGGCGTCCCGAGAGCTTCGCGAGGAACGGCCCGAGCTCCGGCAGCAGCGCGGGGTCGGGGCTGCCCGAGGCGAGGTCGAGCAGGCCCGCGGGCACGGAGTCGCCCGTGCGCGGGGCGCCCGGCGCGGCGGCGGCGACGGGCGGGCGCGGCGCGATCCGCGTCCCGCGGCGGCCGGCCGCCGCCACCACGCCGCGGCGGCCGAGCTCGCGGTACGCGGCCGCCACCGTCGCCGGCGAGAGCGCGAGCTCCGCCGCCAGCGCCCGCACCGGGGGCAGCACCTCGCCCGGGCGGACCCGCCCCTCGCGCAGCGCCTCCTCCACGGCTGCCGCCAGTGCGCTTGCCCCCCGCGCCCCCTTCAGATAACGTACTAGTTCAGACATTAGTACGTACTATAACAAAAGGAGTCGCGATGTCGAGCCCCGGCCTCACCCCCACCCCGCGCACCACGGCGCAGCGGCTGCCCGCGCGCGGCCGCCACGATCGCGCGACGATCGACGCGATCCTCGACGAGGCGCTCGTCTGCCACCTGGGCTTCGTCCACGAGGGGCAGCCGTTCGTGATCCCGACCATCCACGCGCGCGCGGGCGACACCGTGTTCGTCCACGGCTCGGCCGCCAGCCGCATGCTGCGGGCGCTGGACGCCGGCGTGCCCGCGTGCCTGAGCGCGACGCTGGTCGACGGGCTGGTGATGGCGCGCTCGGCGTTCCACCACTCGATGAACTACCGCTCCGTCGTGCTGCTCGGCAGCCTGAAGGCGGTGAACGACCCCGGGCGCAAGCTGGAGGCGCTGCGCGCGATCACCGAGCACGTGGCGCCGGGGCGCTGGGCGCAGGTGCGGCCGCCGAGCGAGAACGAGCTGCGCGGCACCAGCGTGATGGAGCTGCCGATCGTCGAAGGCTCCGCCAAGGTCCGCAGCGGTCCGCCGGGCGACGACCCGGAGGACCTCGCGCTCGACTGCTGGGCGGGCGTGATCCCGCTCTCGCTCCGGGCGGGCGAGCCGATCTCGGCGCCGGACCTGCGCGCCGGCATCGCCGTCCCGGAAGCGCTGTTGCGCTACGCCCGCTGAGGCGGTCGCAGCAGGTCGGCCGCCGCGGAAGCGAGGCCGGGGTCGCGGGCGAGCGCGCGCGCGGCGAGGGCGACGTCGGGGGAGCGGCGCGGCAGCGCCACTCCGCGCCGCGAGCGCTGAGGCCGTCCGCCGCCTTCCACCACGTGGCACGAAGCGCCCCACTCGCGCTGCAGCGCCGCGACGAGCTGGCGCTCGTCCGCGGTCAGCGCGCGCGGCGGCAGCGGCTCGCGGGCCGCGACCCGGCCGAGAGCCGCCTGCGCCCGGTCGAGCAGCGCCCGCCAGCGCGCCCGCCAGGTGGCGCCCGCCGGGTGGTCGGTGACGTCCTCGAAGCGCAGCCCGCGCAGGCGGGCGAGGGCCGCGCGGGCCGGCACCGCGAGTTCCAGTGCCTCGACCCGGGGCAGCCCGCCGGGCCCGACGACGGCCAGCGGGGCCGGGCCGCGGGCTGCGGCCGCGTCGACGCTGACGCGCACGCGGCGGGCGCCGCTGCGCGACACCAGCGCCGGGCGGGCCCCCCAGTCGGCGCCGAGCCGGCCGGCTTCCGCGGCGCGCAGGAAGAGCGCCGCGAGCGAGGCGTCGCGACCCGGGTCCGACGGCGGCTGCGCGAGGGTGGCGAGCAGCAGCTCCAGCGCCAGGTCGTCCCACGCGGGGGCTCGGGCGGCGGCGCGTTCGCGCAGCGCGGCCGCGTCGGGCCAGTCGACCCCTGTCGCGTACTCGACGACGGCCTCGAAAGGCAGCGCCGCGGGGAGCGGTTGCGTCGCACGGACGACGCCGTGCACGAGCAGCGTGGCCCGCGCGGCCTCCGCCTCGGGCAACAGCGCCAGCAGCCCGGCGTCCGGCGCGGAGAGCGCTCGCCACGCCGCGTGCGAAGGCAGGCCGGCGGGGTGGGCCGGCCCCGGCGCCAAGCTCGTCGACGGAGCCGCGCCGTCGACCCGGATCGGAACGGCGGCGTAGCGGCAGGCGGCGCGCAGCCGCTCGCGCGCGACGCCCGCCGACGCGCCCCGCAGGTCGACCTGCAGGCGCAGCGGGTCGAGGCTCCAGCGCACCGCCTGAACCGACTCGTGGAGCAGGGCGACCAGCGGGGCAGCGAGGCTGCCGAGGAGCGACTCGACCGCCCGCGCGCGCTCTCCCGCGCCCGCGCCACGGTCGAGGGCGAGGCTCCAGGCGGCGGCCTCCGCCGCCGGCAGGGCCGCGCCGTCCGCGACCAGCGTGAACCCTTGCCGGCCGAAGTCGACGGTCACGCGGCGGGCCCCCAGCGCCAGCGCGGCCCGGGTCGCCTCGACCGCCACCTGTTCGGGGTCGGGCAGATCGGCGGCCGCGAGCGCGCGCAACTCGGCCGCGTCGTCGAGGTCGAAGAGCGGGCCGTTCATCCGGTCGCCTCGTGCAGCGCGGCGCGCGCCAGCGCGCGCAGCGCGGACTGCGCCAGCGGCTGGGGAGCGCCGAGCGCGGGGAGCACGACGCGGGCGAGTTCGAAGGCCGCACGGGCCGGAGGCAGCGCGGCGGTCGCGGTCCAGGCTGCGCTGCCGCTGCCGAGCAGCACGCGCGGTTGCGGACCGCGAGCCGCGAAGGGGAGCACGTCGACGCGATCGCCCGGGCACAGACGCGCGTCGAACGCGAGGCCGGCCTGGCGGCAGGCGGCGGCCAGCCGTGCCAGCAGCGGGTGCGGGCGGGAGCCCTGCCAGCGGTCCTCCCAGGTGTCGAGGTCGAGCGCCCCCAGCGCGTCGGCCACGGCGGCCGCCACGTCGACCCCGCCGTCCAGCACCACGCCGCCGCGCGAGCGCGCCTCGCGGACCAGCGGCCGCTCCGGCGCGCGCGAGCGATACAGCCGTCCCTCCGCGGCCTCGCGCCAGGCGGCGCCGAGCGAAGCGCCGCCCCCGCCCGCACGGGGCAGCAGCGGACGATCGAAGACGGCCGGTGCGCCGGCGAAGGCCTCGGGGTGGCGCAAGGCGCCCCGCACGAGGTCGTCGAGCGTCGTGCCGCCCGTGCGCACCTCGGGGCGCTGCGCTCGCGCGCGAAGGGCGGCGCCGGTGGCCAGCAGGGCGACGAGCGCGAGGCCGGTTGTGGCGGCCGGGTGCGGGACGGCGCTGGCCGGCGTGTCGACGGCCGCCGTCGCCACCGGCAAGGTGGGCGGCGGCGGCTCCCCGGCGGGCGCAGCGGCGACGGCCCGCGCCGCGGGGAGGGTGGCATCGAGCGCGTTCCACGCGCCGTCCGCGTGGTACTCGGCCCAGGCGTGCAGTCCCGGCAGCGCCCGGCCGCCGTGCCCGGCGACGCCGACGGCCAGCCGCGCGGGCACGCCGGCCGCGTCGAGCAGGAGCGCGAGCACCCCGTTCAGCACGTCGCAGTCGCCGACCCCGGCCGCCAGCGCGCGGCTCGCGAAGTCCGTCCCCGGGGCCTCCGCGAACCGCCGCGCGGACTCCGCGTCGCGGGCTTCGCGCAGTGCCGCCTGGACGAACGCCAGCGCCGCAGCGGGCCGCTCCTCCGCGGCCCGTTCGCGCAGTGCGCGAGCCGCTTCCGCCAGCCGCGGCGGGAGGCCGCTCGCGCGCGCGGCCGGTGGCGGGTCCGGCGCGGGCACCAGCTCGTACGTCACCCAGCCCGCGAAGCCGGCCGCGAATCTGGCGTGGAGCGGCCCGCCGGCTGGCGCCGCCACCTGCGCGGGCTCCGGCTCGATTCCGGTGGCGCGCGTGCCCGCGGTCGTCGGCAACGGAACGGGGCCTGCTCCGGGCGCCACCCGGACGCGCACCCGCCAGCGGGCGGGCGCATCGTGCGGGCCGACGGGCGGCTCGGATGCGGGCGCGGCGGCGCTGCGCAGGAGGTCCGCGGCCGCCGTGCGGCGCACCGCGAGGAGCGGGCCCTCCGACGCCGGCTCGTAACGCAGGGCGAGCGCAGGCTCGTCGCCGTGCAGGACGTTGAGGCCCGGCGCGCGCGGTTCGCCCAGGCGCGGCGACAGCGGAGCCTCGCCGACCGCGATCGCGGACGGGACCCTGGCCGTGACGGGCGGGCCCGCTTCGGAAGCAGCGTTCGCGAAATCGGGTCGGGTCGGCGCCGGCTCCGGGACCGGCACCAGGAGCGCCACGAGCGCGAGCCCGGCGGCCACCGTGAGAGCGAACGTCGTCGCGCCCGGCCAGCGGCGCAGGGGACCGGCGAGCCGCTCGAGGAGGCCGGGCGGCTGCAGCCGCGCGAGCTCGGCGTCGACCAGGCGGCGCAGCGCCTCACGGCCGCGCCGCTCCAGGCGCCGCAGCGACGCGTCGGCCCGCAGTTCGGCGCGGCTGAGCAGTGGCGCGATGCGAGCGCTCTCGAGGGCGAACGCGGGCGCGAGGCCGGGCACCGCGCACCAGGTTCGAGGCGCGGGGCCGCCCGTCAGCTCCTCCAGGGTGCGGGCCGAGCGCACGCGCAGGCCCAGCGAGAAGACGTCGACCCGCGGGGCCGCGGCGAGGCCCACCGCACCGCGCTCGGCCCCGGCCTCGAAGCGGGCGGAGGGTGCCGGCAGCGCCAGCGGAGCGTTGACGTCCTCGCCGTCGACGCGGATCGCGAGCCGCTCGCGCGGCCGGTCGCGCCGCCGCACGTCGCGCACCTGCTCGCGCAGCGCGGCGCGCACGGCGTCGGCCAGGCCGGGCCACGGCGCGGCCCGCTCCAGCACGACCTCGGTGCCGGCGGCGAACCCGGGGCCCGGAGGCGCGGGTTCGACGCGGGTCAGCGCGCCGTCCATCGCGATGCCCCAGGCGGCCTGGCCCGCGGCGCGCGAGCGCACGACCAGCCGGTCGGGCTCGAAGCGCAGCACCGACCAGAAGCCGACGCCGAAGCGGCCGGCCTCGCCGACCCGGCCCTTGCTGGAGGCGTAGAGCCGGAACAGGTAGGCGCGGGCGTGGGCCTCGGTCATGCCGCCGCCGTCGTCGCGACAGCGGAGGCGGCAGCCGCCCGGGTCCGCCTCCACGTCGATCGCGACGGCCGTCGCACCCGCGTCGCGGGCGTTCTGGACCAGTTCGCGCAGGAACACGAGCGGGTCGCCGCCGTAGCGCGCGGCCTCGCGCCGGGCGCGAGCGAGGAAGCGGGCCGGGTCCGGCTGGGGCATCGCGGCCAGTGTACGGGCTTCCTTGAACGGCCCCGAGGCGGCGTGTTACGTTCGCCGCCCGTGTCACCGCGCGTCCGCGTCGTCGCCGCCGGCCTGGCCCTTCTCGGGGCCGCGGCCGGGCTGTCGCAGGACCCGGTGGCTGTCGAGCTCGAGCGGCTGCGCTCGCGCCAGGCGTACGAGCGGGCAGCGGCCGCCCAGGCGCTCGGCGAACAGGGGAGCGCCGCGGCCGCGGCGGCTTCGGCGCTCGCGGATGCGCTCGACGACGGCGACGCGATGGTGCGCCTCGCCGCGGCGCGCGCGCTCGGCCAGATCGGGCCCGACGCCGCTGCGGCCACCGAAGCCCTCGTCAGGGCGATGGCGGGGCGCGAGGCCTTCCTCCGCGTCGAAGCGGCGATCGCGCTCGCCCACGTCGAGCCGGGCCGGGCGGGAGTCGGGGCCGCGCTCGTCGCGGGGCTGAAGGACCCCGACATCCAGGTCCGCCGCCGCACCGCCTACGCCCTGGCCCGCGTGCCCGCGCCTGCGCTGCCGCCGGTGGCGGAGCTGGTCGCGGCCCTCTCCGATTCCGACCCGAGCGTGCGCGGGCACGCGGCGAACGCGCTGGCCCGCAGCGGCGCGGCAGCGGTCGATGCCGTGCCGGCGCTGGCGCGGGCCCTCGCGGACCCGGACCTGAGCGTGCGCGGCTGGGCGAAGGCCGCGCTGGAGCAGATCGCGCCCGAGGCCTTGAAGGAGGGCGTGGCCGCTGTCGTGACTGCACCCGAGCCGGACGCCTCCGCCGCGCGCAGGCTGCTGGCCGCCGCGCTGGGGCAGGACGAGGGCCTGCTCCGGGTGGAGGCGGCCGCGGCGCTGCTCTCCCTGGGCGACGGCGAAGCCGGGGCCGTGCTGCGACGGGCGATCGGCGATGCGGACGGCACGGTCCGGCGCCACGCCGCGCAGGCCTACCTCGAACTGCCCGCCGAGTCGGTGCGGGACGCCGAGCCCGAGCTGAGGGCCGCGCTGCGCGACGGCGATCGGGAGGTGCGACGCGCTGCCGCGCGAGCCCTGCTGCGCAGTGGCCTGAGCGCGCCGGAGGCCGTCAAGGTGCTCGAGGCGGGGCTTTCGGACCCCGACACGCTGGCCCGGCTCGAGGCCGCGCGGGCGCTGGGCGAAGCGGGACCGCTGGCCCGGTCGGCCGGGCCCAGCCTCGTGCCGCTGCTCACAGGGAGCGACACCCGCCTGCGGCTGCTGGCGGCGTGGGCTGCCGAGCGCGTCGGCGCGGACACGCGCGGTGCAGCGGTCCCCGCGGCGAGGGCGACCGCGACGCCCGTCGAGAGCCCGCGCCCCGCGGCGCGGACGGCAACGGCCCAGGTGGCTGCGCTCGCACCCTCCGCGCTACCCAGCCCGACGCCGCTTCCGACTGCCTCCTCGACGCCTGCGTCCCGCCCGGCGGCGACTCCGACGCCGACGCCCGCTCCGACCCCGACGCCGCGTCCGACCCCCACCCCCACGCCCGATCCGACTCCTGCGCCGACCGCGACCCCGACGCCGGTTCCGACCCCGACGCCGCGTCCGACCCCCACACCCACGCCCGCTCCAACTCCAGTGCCGACCCCGACGCCGACGCCGGTTCCGACTCCGACCCCGACGCCGCGGCCGACACCCACGCCCACGCCCGCTCCGACTCCTGCGCCGACGGCGACCACGGCGCCGACACCCGCGCCGGCTCCGGCGCCTTCGACAGCGCCGCTCACCGCCCCGACCCCGGCGGCGGTCCTCGCCGCGAGTGCGACGGCCGCGGAACCGTCGGCGACGCCGGTCGACCTCGGTCCGCTGCGGCTGGCGCTGCAGACGGGCACGCCGGCGCTGCGGCGGCAGGCGGCGTCCCAGCTCTCGCGGCTTGGCGCGACCGCGCGGCCGGCGCTCCCCGAACTGGTGGCCGCGCTGCGCGATCCCGACGGCCTGCTGCGCGCCGCGGCGGCCCGCGCGATCGGCGCGATCGGCGTCGCAGCGGCCGGCGCGCTTCCCGACCTGATGGAGGCGACGCGGGTGCCCGGCGACGCGCTGGCACAGGTGGAGGCAGCGACGGCACTGGTCCGCCTCGGCGGCGCGCCCGGCCAGTGGCTCGCGCCGCTGCGCGCGGGTCTCAAGGCCGCCGACGTGGCCGCTCGGCGCCGCGCCGCGGAGGCGCTGGGCGAAGCGGGCCCCGCGGCGGCGCCCGCGGCAGGCGACCTGCGCAAGCTGGAGAAGGACGCCGACGCGAGCGTGCGCGCCGCAGCAGGCGCGGCGCTGCAGAGAATCGGGGGACGATGAAGAAACGGGGGCTGGGCTCGGCGCTGTCGCTGGGACTGCTGCTGTGGCCCGCGACGAGCGCCGCGGGGGCGTCGCTGCTCGAGTCTGTTCCAGTTCCGCTCGACGCCGGCGACCCCGCCCGCACTCGGGTGGGGCGCCTCGAGTTCCGCGGCGGGCTGGCGTTGTCCTCGCCGCAGGCCGGCTTCGGCGGGCTTTCCGACTTCCGGCTCGACGGGCGCCGGCTGCTCGCCGTCAGCGACGAGGGCGGGCGCTTCCAGTTCGAGGTCCGCATCGAGAACGGGCGCCTGGCGGGCGTCGGCTCCGCCCTGGAGGGCGGGATGCTGCTCGACACCACGGGGAGCGAACTCGACGGCAAGGCCAACCAGGACGCGGAGTCGATGGCGCCGCTGCCCGGCGGCGGATACCTGGTCGGCTTCGAGCAGCGCCACCGCGTGTTGCGCTATCCCGACCTCGCCGGTCCGGCGCAGGCGTGGCCCACGCCGCCCGGACTCGAGGGCGCGCCGCGCAACGGCGGGCTGGAGGCGATGACCGCGCTCGCCGACGGCCGCGTGCTCGCGCTGACCGAAGAGCTGGAAGCCGACGGCCACGTCGCCGGCTGGATCTGGGACAAGGACGGCTGGGCTCCGCTCCGCTACCGGGTCGAGGGCGACCCGCGGCCCGCGGGGGCGGCCCTGCTGCCGAACGGGGACGTCGTGGTCGTCGAGCGATCCTATTCGCCGCTGACCGGCGTCACCGCCCGCCTGCGTCGCATCCAGGCCGGCCAGGTCGTCCCCGGCGGCACGCTGGCGGGCGAGTTGCTCGCCGAACTGCGGCGGCCGATCACGGTCGACAACTTCGAGGCGATCGAGGCGTTGCGCGGCCCGGCGGGGGAGACCCTGCTGCTGCTGCTCTCCGACGACAACTTCAACCCGCTGCAGCGCACGCTGCTGCTGCTGTTCGCGCTGGACTGACGCTTCGAGCTTCAGCGCACCCGAGCGACCAGCGTCGTCAGGTCGTCGCGCGCTGCCGAGCCGACGTGGGCGAGCGTGCTCGACACCACCGCCGAGGGGATCGCGGAAACCGGCTGGGTCGCGGCGGTCTCCATCACCCGGCGCAGGCCCGTGAGCCCGAATTCTTCGCCGTCGCCGCGCGCGGCTTCGGTGACGCCGTCGGAGACCGCGACCAGCAGGTCGCCGGGTTCCAGTGCGAGGTGCCGGACCGGCGCCTCCCACGTCTCGAACAGGCCCACCACGGTCGCCGTCGCGGCCAGCGTCTCGAAGTGCCCGGAGCGGCGGCGCAGCAGCGGCGGCGTGTGGCCGCAGTTGACGTACCAGAGCGCGCGTTCCGCGCCGTCCCACACGGCGACGAACAGCGTGGCGTAGCGCTCGGGAGGCGTCGCCGCGAAGTACAGGCGGTTCACCTCCTGGAGCCGCAGGCCCAGCTCCGGGCCGGCGACGGTCGAGCAGCGGCTGCGCACGAAGGCCTGCAACGAGGCCATCAGCAGTGCCGCGGAGACGCCCTTGCCGGCGACGTCCGCCAGCACCAGTCCGAGGCGGTCGGGGCCGAGGTCGAGGAAGTCGTAGAAGTCGCCGCCGACGGCGCCGGCCTCGAGGCACTCGCCGGCGTAGTCGAGGCTCGGGCTCGCGGGGCGGGCGCCGGGGAACAACCCGGCCTGCACCCGGCGGGCGAGCTCGAGGTCGCGGCGGTCGGCCTCCTGGCGGCGCGCTTCCGCCTCGCTCTGCAGGCGCCGCCGCGCGTGCTGCGTCACGCGGTCGACCAGCAGCGCGTTGTCCCAGGGCTTGAGCACGAAGTCGTCCGCGCCGCGCCGCATCGCCTCGACCGCGATCTCGAGCGTGCCCCAGGCGGTCATCACCACGACGGGCAGCCCCGGCGCCAGCTCGCGCACGGCCGCCAGCGCCTCCAGCCCCTCGCGCCCCGAGGTGGTGTCGCGGCTGTAGTTGAGGTCCATCAGCACCACGTCGAAGGGCTCGCGGCGCAGCCGGGCGAGCAGTTCCGCGGGCTCGGCGGCCGTCGCCAGCTCGCAGCCGTGGGCCTTGAGCAGCAGGCGCAGGGCCAGCAGCACGTCCGGCTGGTCGTCGGCGACCAGCACGCGGTAGGGACGGACGGGCTCGAGGGCGAGCGCGGCGCTCATGGCGGGGACCCTTGAAATCTCCGTGCCAGCCGGGATCGGCGCCTGAAAGCGGGACTTCAGGGGCCCTGGCGGCGCGCGGGCTGACCGCTGGCGGACAGTGGGACTTCGGCTCCGGACGGCGGGGCCGGCCTGATAGCATCAAGGTTTCGAGGAGAACGATGAATCGACACGCCCTGATCCTGACCGTCTCTGCCGTGGCCCTCGCCGGCCTGGCCTGCCGCGACGACGCACCGAAGCCTGCCAACGCCTTCGCCACCGTGAGCCCGACCCCGGCCGCGGGCGGCGCAGCCCCTGAAGGTTCGCTGCCTGAAGGACACCCGCCCACGGACGGCGGCGCCGCGATGCCCGCCGGCATGGGCGGCTCCCCCCACGGCGGCGCCCCGGCGATGAGCGCCGGTTCCGTCGCCTGGGAGCCGCCGTCGTCCTGGAAGAGCGAGAAGCCCTCGTCGGGAATGCGGCGCGCCCAGTACAAGGTGCCCGGTCCCGGCGGCGACGGCGAGTGCGTCGTCTTCTACTTCGGCCCCGGCGAGGGCGGCGACGCGCAGGCGAACGCCGAGCGCTGGGCCGACCAGTTCACGACCGCCGACGGCCAGTCGGCCCGCTCCGCGCTGAAGACCAGCGAGCTCGAGGGCGCGACCCTGCCGGCCACGCTCGTCGAGGTGAAGGGCACCTACATGGGCGGCATCGGCAGCGCCACGCCGGAGCCGCAGAAGAACTCCGCGCTGCTCGGCGCCATCGTCCAGGGCGCGGACGCCAACTGGTTCTTCAAGTTCGTGGGGCCTGCCGCGACCGTCGACGCCAACCGCGACGCGTTCGTGGCGATGATCAAGAACGCCAAGAAGGGGTCGTAAGAGCCCGCCCTGCCGCTGCTCGTCGCCATCTTCGACTGGTTCCGGGTCCAGAGCCCGATCGAGCTGATCGGGCTCTTCACCGGGATCCTCTGCGTCGCCCTGCAGGTCCGCCAGAACATCTGGGGCTGGCCGATCGGCATGGTCAACGTCGGCCTCTACGTCTACATCTTCTACGGGGCCAAGCTCTACGCCGACACCGCGCTGAACGCGATCTACTTCGTGCTCTGCGCCGTCGGCTGGTGGCACTGGCTGCACCCGGGCGAAAACCGGCCGCGGCTGCCCGTCACGCGGCTGACCCGCAAGGACGGCTGGACGCTCGCCGCCATCGGCATCACGGGCTGGGTGGCGATGGCGACGTACTTCTCGATCTGGACGGACGCGGCGCTGCCCGTGGCCGACTCGCTGACGGTGGCGATGAGCCTGGTCGCGCAGTGGCTGCTGACCCGCAAGGTGCTCGAGAACTGGCACCTGTGGATCGCGGCCGACGTGATCATGATCGGCATCTACTGGATCAAGGGGCTGCAGCCGACCGTGGTGCTCTACACGGTCTACACGTTCCTGGCGCTGTCCGGCCTGCTGGAGTGGCGCAAGGAACTGCTCGCCGCGCCGCCGCAGCCCGCCGACGATCCCCCGGCCGACGACCCGCGCCCCGCGGTCGCGTGACCCGGGCGCCGCTCCGCGTCGTCGTCACCGGCCCGGAGTCGACGGGGAAGACGACGCTGGCGCAGCGGCTGGGCGCGGCGTTCGGCGCGCCCGTCGTGCCCGAGTTCCTGCGCGGGTTCGTCGAGGCGCGACTGCCGAGCCTGCGGGAGGGCGAGCCGCTGGTCGAGCCCGAACACTCGGCGGAGATCGTGCGCTCGCAGATCGCGGCGGAAGAGGCGGCCGCTGCCGAGGCCGCGGCCCGCGGCGTCGGCTGCGTGGTGTGCGACACCGACCCGCTGACGACGCTCGTGTATCACGAGCACTACTTCGGCGATCGGCCGGCCTGGCTGGCCGACCTGGTCGCGACGCGGCGCTACGCGCTGAGCCTGCTGCAGGGCGTCGACGTGCCGTGGGTGGGCGACCCCCTGCGCGACCAGCCGACCGCGCGAGCGCCGATGTTCGAGCGCTTCCGCGAGGAACTCCGGCGCAACGGGCGGCCGTTCGTGGAGATCTCCGGCGACTGGCCGCAGCGCGACGCGCGGGCGCTCTCCGCCGTTCGCGGGCTGCTCGGCGAGCGGGCGTAGAATCTCCGGGTGCCGGCGGCGCCCTGGCGGGCGCGATGCGCCCCGCGCGCCGGATCCTCCTGGAGGTTCCCCTTGTCCACCCCCCACCGCGTCCACAACTTCTCGGCCGGCCCGGCCGTGCTGCCGCTGCCCGTGCTCGAGCGCATCCGCGAGCAGATCGTCGACACCGCGGGCGCCGGCATGTCGATCCTCGAGATGAGCCACCGGTCGACGCACTTCGAGGCCATCATCCAGAAGGCCGAGGCGGACCTGCGCAAGCTGCTGGGCATCCCCGACGGCTACGCGGTGCTGTTCCTGCAGGGCGGCGCGACCCACCAGTTCACGATGGTGCCGGCCAACCTGCGCGCGGCGGGGAAGTCGGCCGACTACGTGCTGACGGGCCACTGGTCGAAGGCGGCGCTGAAGGAGGCCCAGAAGGGCGGAGCGGCCCGCGTGGCCGGCAGCACCGAGGGCGAGCAGTTCGCGCGCATCCCGAAGGCCTCGGAGATCGACGCCGCAGCCGACGCGGCCTACCTGCACTTCACCTCGAACAACACGATCTACGGCACCGAGTGGAGCGAGGAGCCGGCGGCGCCGGCCGGCGTGCCGCTCGTCTGTGACGCATCGTCGGACTTCCTGTCGCGGCCGATCGACGTCTCGAAGTACGGCCTGATCTACGCCGGCGCGCAGAAGAACGTCGGTCCGGCGGGTGTCGTGATCACGATCATCCGCAAGGACCTGCTCGAGCGCACGCCCGCGAACCTGCCCGCGAGCCTGGACTACGCGCTGTTCGCCAAGAACGGTTCGATGTACAACACCCCGCCCTGCTTCGCGATCTGGGCCGTGGGCCTGGTGCTGGAGCACCTGCTGGCCGAAGGCGGCCTGACGGCGATGCAGAAGCACAACGAGCGCAAGGCCGGGATGATCTACGACGTGATCGACGCCTCCGGCGGCTTCTACCGCGGCCACGCGGCGAAGGACAGCCGCTCGCTGATGAACATCACGTTCCGCCTCCCGTCCGAGGACCTCGAGAAGAAGTTCGCGAAGGAGTCGACCGCGGCGGGCCTCGACGGCCTCAAGGGCCACCGCTCGGTGGGCGGCCTGCGCGCGTCGGTCTACAACGCGCTGCCGCTGGCCGCGGCCGAGGCGCTGGTCGCGTTCATGAAGGAGTTCCAGGCGAAGAACGCGTAGCGGGAAACCCCTGTCGCGTGGCTCGAGAAGTCCCGGCGTCGCGCTCTTGCGCGGCGTCCGGGGCTTTGCTACATTTCCCTTCCCGCCGCTGTGGGCCGCTAGCTCAGCTGGGAGAGCGCCTGGTTCGCAATCAGGAGGTCGCCGGTTCGATCCCGGCGCGGTCCACCAAAACCCCAATAAAATCAGCAGGTTGCAGGTACGCCGCAGAGGGCTGCTTCGGTGTCATTCGCTGGGGTGGCGCCGGGGTGGCAGCAATCGCCCCCGGGGAACACGAAGGGCCGGGAGCGTGCGGCCCCCGGCCCGGTAGGACTGCAGACCCGCTACACCCCTTCGGCTGCGTCCCGCTCGAGCTTCTTCCGCTTGAGGTCCCGATCCGTGGTCCTCGCCGTGGCCAGGTAGACCCGGGCCGCGTCGCGCACGTGGGCGAGACAGCCGCCCTCGCTCGCCCCGACCACCTCCTCAGCAAACGTCCAGGCCCGCGGGTCACCCTCGGGCAGCGGGTCCAGCGCGGAGGCCTCGCGGGCGCGGGCCTCGAGCCGCTCCATGCGGCCAGCCGCGGCGCGGAGCATCTTGGCGACCGCGACCACCTCGCGGCGGAGCGCGGCCTCCCGGGCCTTCGTCGGTGCGGCCG
>WYBL01000074.1 GCA_011526565.1 Acidobacteriota bacterium
AGGCCCCCAGCGCGGCGAGCACGCGGGCGCCCTGGGGGTCGGCCGCGGGCGGGAAGCTGAGGGTGCGCCGGCCCTCGACGACGTCGTGGAAGGCCGAGGCCGGGGCCAGCGGCAGGACCAGGCCGCGAGCGACGAGGTGCACGTTGTCGTCGCCCTGCACGGGGCCGAAGCCACCGAGGCCGCGCAGCTCCTCGCCCTTGACCAGGAACAGCACGCCCCGCTCGAAGAAGTCCGCGGCCACCGCCATCACGAGCTGGGCGATCTGCGACGCCTCCGCCGGCGTGTGGCGCAGTTCCTCCATCCGCTGCTGCAGCCGCTTCAGGTCGGCCCCGGCAGGCGCCGCCGGGCCGGCGGCCTTCGCCGGCTTCGGCCGCGGCGGCGCCAGCAGCTTCGGCACGACGTCCTTCACGAGCTTGACGCCGAACGCGCGCAGGTCGGCCGTGAACTGCTCGGGGTCCAGCCGCGACAGGCCGGGCTTGAACACGATGTGGGTGATGCCGAAGTTCTTGGCGCGTTCCTTGGCGGAGGCCGGCAGCGACTCGGTCATCAGCAGCACCGGGGTGTCGGGCTGCACCTTCTTGACCCGCTTCGCCACCTCCAGGCCGCCCTGGAACGAGGAGCCGACCGTCGTCGGCATCGTCAGGTCGGTGACCAGCACGATGCGGCCGCCGCCCTTGAAGATGCGGGCCGCGGCCTTGACCGCGCTCTCCACGTCTTCGGCCTCGAGCACGACGTGGCCGGCGTCGCGGAAGTGCTCGGCGAGCGCCTCGCGGATGTCGGCCTCGTCCTCGACCAGCAGCAGCGTGCGCGGCGGGGCGGGGGCGGACGGGGCCGGCGGAGGCGGGGCGGGCTCGGGCGCCGCTGTCGACGGCGGGGGCAGCAGGTGGTCGGGCGGGATCTCGGCGAGCGCCGCCCGCGCGTCCGCCGCCGGAGCCGGGGCAGGCGTGGCGGCCTCGAAGCTCTCCTCGAAGCCCGCGTCGCCGGCGTCGGCCGGGCCCTCGAAGCTCTCCTCGGCGAACGAGGCCTCGAGCGCCGCCGTGGAGTCGCGGCGATCCTCGTCCATGCCGCGGGCGAGGTCGAGCAGCAGTTCCTGGGGGTTGATGCCGTCGCGCAGCGTCTCGTGCTCGAGCGTCCGCGGGCCGATCGCCTTCGGCGCCTGCTCGGTGAGGTTGAAGCTGAACTCGCCCTCGCGCAGCCGGATCAGCCGCTCCAGCGCCAGTTCCAGCCGGCCGCGCACCAGCTTCTCCCGCTTGTCGGGTGCCAACTGGCCCACGCGCGGGTCGGCCGGCGGCGAGTCCCACGTGTAGGAGGCGATCACGTGGCCCTCGGCGAACACGATCGCGCTCTCGCCCTCCGGCTGACGGATGGTCAGGTAGCCGGTCTTCTTGGAGAACGAGACGATCTGGATGATGTCGAGGAGCGGCAGGTCCTCGAGGTTGCCGGTCAGGCTCACGCGGGTCTCCGGGTCCCCAACTCAGTCCAAATTCGAGATGTTACACCGCTGCCAGGATCTCGTCGGCCATCCGGTGGAGGGGCACGGCGCGATCGACGACCCCGGCCTCGATCGCCGCCTTGGGCATGCCGTAGATCACGCAGGTCTCCTCGCTCTCGGCGAGGGTGCGCCCACCCGCCTCGCGGATCGCGTGCAGCCCGGCCACGCCGTCCGAGCCCATGCCGGTCAGCAGCACGCCCAGGCAGCGCGGGCCCGAGATCCTGGCCGCCGAGGCCATCAGCACGTCGACGGCCGGGCGGTGCAGCGCGCTGCGCGGCTCCTCGTCGAGCCAGACCCGGAGCCCCGCGGCGCGCCGGCGCAGCTTCATGTGCAGCCCCGCAGGCGCGATCAGCACCTGCCCCGGCACCACCGGCTCGCCCTCTTCGGCCTCGCGCACGGGCAGCGCCGACATCCCGGCCAGCCGCTCCGCCAGCGAGCGCGTGAAGCCGGGCGGCATGTGCTGCACGATCAGCACGGCCGAGAGCAGTCCCTCGGGCAGCCGCGGCACGATCGCCTGCAGCGCGGCGGGCCCGCCGGTCGAGGTGCCGATCACGACCAGATCGGCGCGCTGTTCCGTGGCCGCCGGCCGCTCCAGCCGCCCCAGCGCACCCGGCGCCACGGGCGCCGCGCGCAGCCGCGAGGCGGGGATCGAGCCGAGCGCCTTGACCTTGGCCCGCAGCTCCTCGCCGAGCTGGAGCAGGTTCATCGCCCCCTGCACCCGCGACTTGTCGACGAAGTCGAGGGCGCCCAGTTCCAGGCCCTTGAGGGTGACGTCCGCGCCCTCGCGGGTGAGCGACGACAGCAGCAGCACCGGCACCGGGTGCTCGGCCATGATCCGGCCCAGCGCCTCGAGGCCGCCCATGCGCGGCATCTGCACGTCCATGGTGACGACGTCGGGGTCCAGCTCGTGGACCTTGTCGACGGCCTCGCGCCCGTCGGCGGCCTGGCCCGCGACCACGATCTCGGGGTCGGCGCCCAGCATCCGGCTGAGCGCCTGGCGCACGAAGGTGGAGTCGTCGACGATGAGCACGCGGATCCTGCGGCTCACGTTCACACCCCCTCGGGCTTCTGGTAGGCCATCGCCCCGGGGAACCGCAGCGGCGTGAAGCGGTCGGTGATCCGCGACAGCGACTCGGCGTGGCCCAGGAACAGGAAGCCGCCCGGGGCCAGGATGTCCCAGAAGTGGCCCACCACGGTGCGGATGGTGGCATCGGAGAAGTAGATCAGCACGTTGCGGCAGAAGATGACGTCGAGCGGGGCGAGCCCCGCGTAGCTCTGGGCGGCCATCAGGTTGCCCTGGCGGAAGCGCACCATGCGCCGGATCGACTCCTTGACCGCCGTCTCCCGCCCGTTCTTCGAGAAGTGGCGCTCGAGCAGGCCGGGATCGACGCCGCGGAAGGAGTTGTGGTGGTAGGCGGCGCGCTGGGCCTTGTCCAGCGCCACCGGGTCCACGTCGAGGCCGGTGACCGAGACCTCCCAGTTCCAGAAGAACTGGCCGCTGTCGTAGACGAGCATCGCCAGCGTGTAGGGCTCCTCGCCGGTCGAGCAGCCGGCCGACAGGAGCCGCAGCGTGCGCTCGCCCGAGCGCTGCTTCTGCTCGCGCAGCTTGCGCAGGATCTGGTCGGAGAACACGCCGAGCTGCGGCTGCTCGCGGTAGAAGTAGGTCTCGTTGTTGGTGATGTGGGTGATCATCCGCGCCAGCTCCTCGTCGCGCTGGGGGCTGAAGCGCAGGTGGTGGTAGTAGTCCTCGAAGCTGTCGAGGTCGAGGCTCTGCAGGCGGCCGAGCAGCCGCGTGCGCAGCGAGGCGCGCTGGCCCTCGTCGAAGTAGATGCCGAAGCGCTCGTGGATGAAGTCCCGCAGCAGCCGGAACTCCTCCTCCTCGAGCTCGACGTCCTTCGAGGACGGGTGGAACAAGGGACTACCGCGGCGCCAGGCGCCGCAGCGCCATCGCCGCGGCCTGGCGCACCTCCGGCGACGGGTCAGAGGCCTTGACGTCCATCAGCGGGCGCACCGCCTCGAGCGAGCCGCTCTCGCCGAGGCAGAAGGCTGCCTCCGCCCGCACGTGGGCGGCGTCGTCGGCCAGCGCGCCGAGCAGCAGCCGGCGCGCGCGGCGATCGTCGAGGCGGGCCAGCAGGTCGACCAGCGCGCGGCGCGACGGCGCGGGGATCTGGGCGAACGAGCGCTCCAGTTCGCCCAGCGCGGCGGCGCCCATCCGCCGCAGCGCGTCCTGGGCCGTCGCCTGCAGCACCGGCTCGGAGAGGGCGCGCACCACCGCGGTGGCGCCGCGCGGGTCGGACAGTTCGCCCAGCGCCGAGAGCACCGCCCGCCGCACGGTGTCGTCTTCGTCCGCGAGGCGGGCCAGCAGCGCGGGCGTCGCCTTCGCGCTGCCGATGCGGCCGAGCGCGGCGGCCGCCGCGGAGCGCACGCTCCAGTGCGGGTCGTCGAGGGCCACCGCGAGCGGCGGCACCGCCTGCAGGTCGCCGATCATGCCGAGCGCCTCGGCCACCGCCCGCCGCAGGTTGCGGTCGGGGTCCTGCAGCACCGACAGCAGCGGGCGCACCGCCTCGGGCGAGCGGATCAGGCCCAGCGCCTCGGCGGCGGCGAAACGGAGTTCCTTCTTGGGGTCGGCGAGGAACGGCAGCAGCCGCGGCACGGCCTCGGCGGCGCGCACCTGGCCGAGCGCGCGCAGCACCGCCCAGCGCAGCCGCGGGTCGGGGTCGTCGAGCAGCGGCAGCAGGTCGCGCGCGGCCTCCGGCTCCTGCAGCCGGCCCAGGCTCAGCACCGCCTGCTGGCGCACCACCCGGCTCTCGTCGAGCAGCGCCGCGCGCAGCAGGTCGGCGACGCCCGGCGCCTCGATCTCGCCCAGCGCCTTGAGCGCGGCCCGCCGCACGTGCTCGCGGGGATCGCGCGACAGCGCGATCAGCGCGGGCGCGCTCTGCGGTTCGCGGAGCAGGCCGAGGGTCTCGGCGGCGCGCACCTTGACCTCGACGTCGTCCTTGCCCAGGGCGCCGACCAGCAGCGGCAGCACGCGGTCCTTCGGCATCCGGGCGAGCGCCCCCATCGCCGACTCCTGGATCAGCTCGCTCTCGTCGGCCAGCAGCTCGAACAGCAGCATCGCCGCGTCTTCGTCGCCGAGCCGGCCGATGGCGGCGGCGGCCTCGGCGCGGACCTCGCTCGAGGGGTCGTGGATGGCGGGCGCCACCAGCGCGGTGCCCTCGGGCGGGGCGATCCAGCCCAGGCAGCGCACCGCCGCGGCGCGCAGCGCGTCGTCGGGGTGGTCGAGCGCGCGGCGCCAGGCCTCGGCGTCGTGAAAGCCGATCGAGACCAGGGCGTGGGTGACGTGGGCCTGCAGCGAGGCCTCGCCCAGCAGCGGCAGCAGCGCGGACTCCGCCCGCGGCTCCTTGAGCCAGCCGAGGGTTGTGGCGGCGGTGCGCCGCATCTGGGGCTCGGAGTCGTACAGGCTGCCCAGCAGGTGGTCGATCAGGCCCTCGTGGCGCAGCGCCGCCTGGACCTCGGGGTCGAGGCTGTCGCCGGCTTCGGTCGCCCGCTGCTCGATCGCCACCACCGCCTGGATCGCGAGGTTGCGCACCGCGGGGTCGGGGTCGGCGAGGTGGCGCACGATCGCCGGCAGCGCCTCGCGGCCGGCCAGGCGGCCCAGCGCCTCCATCGCCGGACCGCGCAGCAGCGCGTCGTCGACCAGCGGCAGCAGCGCCGGCACGGCGGAGGGGTCGCCGATCTCGGCCAGCGCGCCGATCGCCGGGTAGGCCAGCCACGGCTCCGAGCGCAACGCCTCGACCAGCGGTCGCACCGCCTCCCGGGCGCCGAGCTGGCCGAGCGAGGCGGCGGCCGCGTGGCGCACGTTGAGGTCGGCGTCGCGCAGCGCGGACACCAGCGCCGCGGCGCTGCGCTGGTCGCGGATCTGGCCCAGCATCACGGCGGCGAAGTTGCGGACCTCCTCGTCCTCGGGGTCGGCCAGCAGCGCGCACAGCGCGCCGACGGCGGTTCCGCCGAGGCGCACGTAGACCTCCATCGCCGCGTTGCGCAGCGAGGCGTCTTCGCCGTCGCGCAGCGCCCGCTCGAGCACCGGCAGCAGCGCGGGGGCACCGAAGCGGGAGAGCGACTCGGCGGCCGCCTCGCGCACGGGCCAGCTCTCGTCGGCGATCGCCCGCAGCAGCGGCGGGATCGCCTCGGCGGCGCCCGTGCGGCCGAGCGCGAAGACGCCCTCGCGGCGGGCGACCTCGTCGCCGCTGCGCAGCGCCTCGAGCGCCTCGCGCATCTCCATCGTGCCGCTCCGCCTGCCGGGGATCGCGGCGCTAGCGGGCGCGGAACACGGCGATCAGCTTGGCCAGGTTCTCGGCCTGCTGGGCCAGGTTCTGGGTGGCCTTGGACATCTCCTCGACGGTGGCCAGGTTGTCGCGGGCGATCTCCGAGATGTTCTCCATCGCCTTCACGACCAGCTCGCCGCCGCGCTTCTGCTCGGCGGTCGCGTAGCTGACCTGCTGGGTCATCCGGTTCATGCCCTCGACCGTGCGCACGATCTGGCGGCTGCCCTCGGCCTGCTCGCGGGTGGCGATGTTCACCTGGCCCGCGATCTTGTTCATGTTCTCGACGGCGGAGCGCACCTGGCGCCCGCCCGCGGCCTGCTCCTTGGTCGCGTAGGTGACCTGCGACATCACCTTGTTGATGCTCTCCACGGCGGAGCGGATCTGCTTGGAGCCGGCCGCCTGCTCGCGCACCGCGGTCGTCACCTGCTCGGTGGCGGCGTTCATGTCGGCGACCGTGCGCAGCACGTCGGCCGAGGCGCGCGACTGGCGGCCCGTCGAGGACGCGATCTCGGCCATCAGCTCGGACGAGCGAGAGACGGAGTCCATGATCCGGCGCAGGGCGAGGCCGGCCTTGTCGGCCAGCGCGATGCCGTCCTTGGTCTCGGCGGCGCCGGCCTTGGCGGTCTCGACCGCGGCGGTCGTCTCCTCCTGGACCTGGCGGATGACCTCGGAGATCTCCTTGGTCGCCTCCACCGAGCGCTCGGCCAGCTTGCGCACCTCGTCGGCGACGACCGCGAAGCCGCGGCCCGCCTCGCCGGCGCGCGCCGCCTCGATCGCGGCGTTGAGGGCCAGCAGGTTGGTCTGGTCGGCGATCTCCTCGATCACCTCCAGGATCTTGCCGATCTCCTGCGAGCGCTTGCCGAGGCCGACGATCACCCGCGCGGTGTTCTCCATCGTCTCGGAGATGTTCTTCATCCCCTGCACGGTGGAGGCCACGGCCTGGTCGCCCATCGTGGCGTCCTCGGACGCCTTGCGCGCGATGCGGTCGGCCTCCTCGGCGATCTTGGCCACGTCGTTGACCGCGCCCGCCAGCTCCGACACGGTCTGGCTGGTGCGCGAGGCGGCCAGCGCCATCACCTCGGCGTTGCGGGCCACGGCCTCGATCGACGAGGTCATCTGCTCGATCGTCGCCGAGGTCTCGGTCACCGTGCCCGACAGGTTGTCGAGGCTGCGCGCCATCTGGTCGGTGGAGACCGTCATCTGCTCGATCGTCGCCGAGGCCTCGCCGACGGTCGCCGCCAGCGTGTCGGCCGACTTGGCGACCTCCTCGATCGAGGCGCCCATCTCGGTGATCGAGCTCGAGGTCTCCTCGACGTGGGTGGCGAGCGAGCCGGCGTTGCCGGCGACGGTCTGGATCGAGGCCGCCATTTCCTCCATCGAGGTCGAGGTTTCTTCCGCCGCCTGGGCCTGGCTCTGGGCGCCGGTCGTGATCAGCCGCGCGTTGGCGGAAATCTCGCCCGCCGAGGAGGCCACCTGGACGGACGCCTCCTGGATGTTGTCCACGATCCGTCGCAGGTTCGTGGTCATCTCGTTGAAGTTCTTGCCCAGCTCGCCGATCTCGTCCTCGGAAGTCACCTCGACCTCGCGGGTCAGGTCGCCGCGGGCCACGGCCGAGGCGGCCTCGACGACCGTCTGCAGCGGCCGCGTCCAGCGCCCCAGCAACCAGACGGCGACGCCGGCCCCGATCGCGAACAGCAGGCTGCCGCCGAGCAGGGTCTTGAACAGGATGTCGCGCTGGTTGGCGATCAGGCTGCGGCGCGAGATGGCGACCTCGACGCCGCCCTTCTGCTCCTCCTTCTCCTCGCCGCCGCCGAGGCCGAGCTCGGCGGCCATGCCGCCGGCGGCAGTCGTGGTGACCGGGGCCCGGAACAGGATCACGGGCTCGCCTTCGGTCGTGAAGGCGTCGACGTCTTCGACTGCGGCCGAGGGCCTCGCCGGCAGGTCCTGGATCACCGCGCCCTTCTGGGCCAGCGGGGTCCCGCTGGCGTCGCGAATCATCGCCCCGACGACGTCCGACTCGGCGTCTTCGCCCGTCGAGGACATCGCCCCCTCGAGGAGCTGGGTCAGCAGCGGCTTGTCCTCGGTCAGCACGCCGTACTTGCTGTTGTAGGCGAGGTTGCCGGCGATGTAGCGGCCGCGCAGCACGAGCTGGTCGCGCAGCACCTGCTGCCCGCTCTGCACCTGGAACAGGGTCGTCACGACCTCGAGGGCGAGGGTGATGCCGACGACCAGCAGCAGCAGCTTGGTGCGGATGGAGCGGACGGTGAAGCCTGCCATGTTGGACCTCTAGAACACCTTCGCCGCGGCCTTCAGGGCGTCGGCGGGGATCTCGACCTTGAGCCTGTCGGCGATCTTCTTGTTGACGAGCAGCTCGGCGCGGGGCACCGCGGCCTCGATGGCGCCCGGCTTCTCCCCGGCGGCCACGCGGCCGACGAGTTCGCCGAGCTGGCTGCCGATCGAGGCCATGTCGGCGCCGTTGCTGACGAGAGCCCCCTCCGCGACGAGCGAGCCGATCGAGGAGTAGACCGGCTTGCCCGCCTTCAGCGTCTCGGCCATCAGGAACCGGCGCGTCTCGTCGGCGAGCACGATCGGGTCGGGCACCACCCACAGCGCGTCGACCTGGTCGCCGCCCTTGAGCAGCGAGCGGATCGCCTCCGGCACCTCGCGCTCGGAGCTGACCGGCTTGTCGACCACGATCAGCCGCACCACGCCGGCACCGCGCTTGGCTTCCTCGACGAGGGTGCCGCTGTTGGCCGGGTTGTAGATCACCCCGATCCGGACCGCGCGAGGGTTGACCATGCGGAACGCCGCGAGCTGGTTCTTGGGGGGCACGTGGAAGGAGACGCCGGCCGCGGTCCCCGTCAGGCCGGCCTTGGCGGGGTCGGGCACCATGCCGTAGACGAGCGGGAGTTCGGGGGCCAGCTCGCGGGTCACCGCGGCGGCCAGCGGCCCCAGCGCGACGACGATCACGCTGCGGCCCTTGATCGAGGCGATCGCGCGCTCGCCCGCGGCGCGGTCGCCGGCGAGGTCGATCTCCTGGATCGTGTGGCCGCCGCCGGCGCGCCGGAAGGCGTCCAGCGCAGGCCGCCAGGCGGGCGCGTCGACGCTCTTGAGGACGACGACCTCGGCGGCGGCGGCGGGCAGGCTCACGGCGGCGATCAGCAGCAGGACCCCGGCCTTCAGCGCACTCCTCATCATCTTTCCCCCCTAGCTCGACACCCGCTCTTCGGCCGCCGCGGCGTCGCGCAGCTCGACGGCCAGCGCCTTCGTCAGGTCCAGCAGGATGATCAGCCGGTCCTGCAGCTTGGCCACGCCGCGGATCGCGTTCTGGTGGACCTCGACGACCTCTTCGGGCGGCGGCTCGACCAGCGAAAGCGGCACCTTCAGCACCTGCGAGGCGCCGTCGACCAGCAGGCCGACCAGCCGCTCGCGCAGCTTGACGACGACGATCCGCGCCTGGCGGGTGGCCTCGACGGTGCCGAGCTCGAGCTTCCGCCGCAGGTCGACCACCGGGATGATGCGCCCGCGCAGGTTGATCACGCCGCGGATATGGGACGGCGCCCGCGGCACCTGGGTGATCTCCGCCACGCGGATGATCTCCTGCACGAGACGCACGTCGATGCCGTACTCCTCGCCGGCGAGGAAGAACGTCGCCAGGTGCTCCTGGGCCTCGGCCGCCTTCTTCTCCTCGCGCTGCGGGGCGAAGAACGAGAAGCTCTGGCTGGCGCCCTCGTCGGCAGGGGGCGCAGCGGCGGGGGCGGCCGCGGCCTGCGGGCGCTGCTCCAGCTCGCGCAGGATGTCGTCCGCGAGGCCCGAGGCGGGCAGCGTCAGCCGCGACGGCACGGCCGGCGCGGGGCTGGCGGGGAACACGAGCGCCTCGTCGCGCGCGACCCAGGCGGCCTCCACCGGGGCGGGTTCCTCGGCGGGAAACACGAGCTCGGCCGGGGCCTCGGGCGCGGGCTCGGCCGCGGCGACTTCCGGGGGCGGCACCGGCTCGGGGCCGGCCACCGGCTCCACGGGGGCCCCCACGGCAGCGTCCGCGGCCGGGGGCGCCGCCGCCTCCGTCGCTTCCTGCTTCGCCTTCGCGCGCTTGCGCGCGTCTGCCATGCGTCCCATCAGCGCCTCGCTGCCGGGAAAGCCGCGACGTCCGCGCGGCGCGGGAGGGGATCGAGGAAGTCGAGGTTCTCGCACACCGCGTCGACCTCCGCCGCGCCGACCCGGGCGCGGCCGCGCGCCATGCCCTCGATCAGGGCCTGGGTCGCGAGCTGGTTGAGCACCCGGGGCACTCCGCCCGAGGCCTCGTGCAGCCGCTGCGCCGCGTCGGCCTCGAACACGCCCTCGGGCCCGCCCGCCACCCGCACGCGGTGGGCGAGGTAGCGCGGCACGTCCGCGGCGCCCAGCGCCGGCAGGTGGAACTGGGCTCCGATGCGCTGGGTCAGCGCGCGGTACGCCTTGTGGCGCAGCCGCTGGCGCAGCTCGGGCTGGCCGACCAGCAGCACGCTGATCAGGTTGCGGTCGTCGAGCTGGAAGTTGGTGAGCAGCCGGATCTCCTCGAACGTCGCCCGCTCGGGAATCAGGTGCGCCTCGTCGACGATCAGCAGCGCGCCGCGGCCCTGCTCGTCGAGTTCGACCAGCCGGTCCTGGACCTGGGCGTGGAGGTCGACCGCGTGGAACTTCGGGGAGGTCACGCCGATCTCGGCCGCGACCGCCGCCAGGAACTGGCGCGGGGACAGCCGCGGGTTGAGGACCATGCCGACCTCGTGGCGCTCGCCCACGCGGTCGACGAGGGCCCGGGTCAGCAGCGTCTTGCCGGCGCCCACCTCGCCGGTGAGCAGCGCCAGCTCCATCTCCTCGACCGCGAACAGGAGCTGCTCGAGCGCCTCCTCGTAGGCTTCCGAGAGGAACAGGAAGCGCGGGTCGGGCGTCTTGCGGAAGGCGCGCTCGCGGAAGCCGTAGAAGCCCTCGTACATGGGTCAGGCCTCCGCCAGCACTTCGCGCGCGGCGGCGCCGTGGCGGCGGCCCTCGAACAGGGCCGCGACGTCGAGGATCAGCACCACCCGGCCGTCGCCCATGATGGTGGCGCCGGCGATGCCGAAGCTCTGCGAGGTGACCGCGGCGTCGAGCGCCTTGATCACCACCTCCTGCTGGCCGCGCAGGCGGTCGACGACCAGGCCGACCCGCTTGTCGCCGCGGCCGAGCACGACGGCGTACTCGTGGCGCGCGGAGCGCTCGCCCTCGGGCAGGTCGAACAGCCGCGCGAGGCGCAGCAGCGGCACCACCCGCTCGCGGATGCGCAGCGTCTCGCGCCCGCCGACGCGGTGCACGTCGGCGCGGTCGAACTTGAGCGACTCGACCACCGCGCCGAGCGGGATCGCGTAGGTGCGGCCCGCGGTCTCGACCAGCAGCGCCGAGATGATCGCCAGCGTGAGCGGGAGCTGGATCACGAACTTGGTGCCGATGCCCGGCACCGACTCGACGTCGACCAGGCCGTTCAGGCGCTCGATCGACTTCAGCACGACGTCGAGGCCGACGCCGCGCCCGGACAGCTCCGAGACCGCGTCGCGGGTCGAGAAGCCGGGGTTGAAGATGAGCTGCAGCGCCTCGCGCTCGCCGATCGGCTCGTCGCCCCGCAGCAGGCCCTTCTCGATCGCCTTCTGCCGCACGCGCAGCGGGTCGATGCCGGCGCCGTCGTCCATGATCGTCAGCACGACGTGGTTGGACTCCTGCGCGGCCGAGAGCAGGATCGTCGCAGTCTTCGTCTTGCCCGCCGCCTCGCGCGCCGCCGGCGGCTCGATGCCGTGGTCGACCGCGTTGCGGATCATGTGCACGAGCGGCTCGCCGATCTCGTCGATGATCGCCTTGTCGACGCGGGTGCCCTCGCCCTCCAGGATCAGCTCGATGTCCTTGCCCTGGCCGCGGGCCAGGTCGCGCACGAGGCGCGGGAAGCGCTCGAACACGTGGCGGATCGGCAGCATCCGGATGTCCATCACGGTTTCCTGGAGCTGCGCCGACACGCCGGCGACCTGCTGGACCGCCTCCAGCAGCTCGCGGCCCGCGTCCGACTTGCCGCCGAGGGCGTCCGCGAAGCGGTGGCCGACCTCGTGGAGCTTGTTGCGGTAGATGACGAGCTCGCCGACCAGGTTGAGCAGGTGGTCGAGCCGGCCGAAGTCGACCCGCACCATGTTGGAGCGGGCGCCGACGTAGCGGCCGGCCGCGTCCGCGCGATCCTCGATCTCGGCGGCGTCCAGGGCCGGCGCCGCGGCCCTGGCGGCCGGGGCGGGGACGGCCGGGGCGGGGACGGGCAGCGCGGGGACCGGCGCCGCGTCCGCGGCCGCCAGCAGCCCCTCGAGCAGCGCCACCTCCTTGCCCAGGTCGCGGACCTCTGCACCCTGGCGGCAGGCCTGCTCGACGGCGTCGCGCAACGAGGAGGCGCCGGCGAACAGGCGGTCGAACAGCACGCCTTCCAGCGCGATCGCCCCCTCGCTGATGCGGGCGAACACGTCCTCCAGGCGGTGGACGTAGTCCTTCACCGCCTGGAAGCCCATCATCCCGGAGTTGCCCTTGAGGGTGTGCAGCGGCCCCAGCACCGAGGCCACGTGCTCGCCGACCAGGCCCTCGCGCTCCAGCGCCAGCAAACAGGCGTCGAGGGCGTCGAGATGGGCTCGCGCGTCCTCGAGGTAGATCGCGACGAGCTCGGGGGAAACCTGGAAGTCGTTCATCCCCGGCCCATGCCGCCTACGAGGCCTGGGTGATCTTCTCGATGAGGGTGTGGAGCTCGGAGGCCTGGAAGGGCTTCTTGACGTAACCCTTGGCGCCCATCTTCAGGCCCCGGATCGTGTCCTCTTCCTTGCCCTCGGTCGAGATGATGATGACGGGGATCGACTGGTAGGCCGGCTCCTTCTGCACCCGCTGCAGGAACTCGAGACCGTTCATCACCGGCATGTTGATGTCGAGCAGGATCAGGTCCACGTCGGACTCCTGCCCCAGCTTGTCGAGCGCCTCGAGACCGTTCATCGCGCTGACGAGCTTGCAGTTCTTGTAGCGCGAGAGGAACAGCTTGTACATCTGGTGGATCAGCGCGGAGTCGTCGACCGCGAGGATCTTCCTGAGCATGCGCCTCTCCCCTGTTGCGGGATCGTAACGGGCCGGGCAGGGTTCTATCACCCCGCGCGCGGCGATTCAACCCGTGGTAGTCATTGGTGCATGGCTGACGCAGCGCATTACCTGGGGCTGGACATCGGCGGCACCTTCCTGAAAGCGGCACGGGTGGACGCCGGCGGCCAGGTCGTCGAGCGGCGGCGCGAGCCGGTCGCGAGCGGCGATGCAGGGGCCCTGCTCGCCCAGCTCGAGACCGTCGCCCGCGGGCTGGGCGGGGCGGCCCGCGGCTGCGGGGTCGGCCTGCCCGGGTTCGTCGACCGCCGCACCGGGGTCGTGCACGGCGTGCCGAACCTGCGGGTGCTGGAGGGCGTGGCCCTGGCCCGCGAGCTCTCGGAGCGGCTGGGAGTGCCGACGGCCGCCGACAACGACGCCAACGCCGCCGCCCTGGCCGAGGCCTGGCAGGGGGCAGGCCGGGGGGCGGAGAGCGTGCTGATGCTGACGCTCGGCACCGGCGTCGGGGCCGGCCTCGTGCTCGGCGGCCGCGTCTACACCGGCCGCAGCGGCTACGCGGGCGAGTTCGGTCACCTGCAGGTGAAGCCTGACGGCGTGCCGTGCGGCTGCGGCTCGTGGGGTTGCCTCGAGACCGAGGTGGGCGTCGCGGGCTGGGTACGGCGGGCGGCGGCAGCGCGCGAGCGGGCCGGCGGTCGCACCGCCCTGGCCGGGGTGGAGCTCGACCCCGAGCGGATCGTCGAAGCGGCGAAGGCCGGCGACGCCGTGGCGCTCGCCGTCGTGGACGAGAGCGCCGCGCTGCTGGGAGTGGCGATCGCCTTCGCCCTCGACCTGCTGAACGTCGAGAAGGTGGTGATCGGCGGGGGGGTCGCCGCGGCCGGCGAGTTCCTGCTCGGCCGCATCCGCGAGCAGGTCCGGCGCCGGACGTTCCCGCAGATCTTCGCCGACGCCGAGATCGTGCCCGCGGCGCTGGGCGGCGACGCCGGCGTGGTCGGCGCCGCGCGGCTGGCGATGCAGGCGGCGGGGGCGGCGTGATGGTGTTCGAGTCGAAGGAGCGGCTGGGCGAACAGGTGAGCGGGCTGCTCGGCGCCCTGCGCGAGCGCGGCGACGGCGCCTACGCGGCGGTCTTCGAGCCCGCGGGCATCCTGTTCGAGAGCGCCGAGGAGGGCGGCGAGAGCGCGCTGCTGCGCGGCTTCCTGCGCGAGCGAGGGGCGGCGCTGTTCGCGCTGCCTCGCCACATGGCCGACGAGGCCGGGCCCGCCGAGGACCCGTTCGCCGGCTGGGACGGCCACGCCTTCCTGCTCGCCTTCGTCAACGGCCGGGTCGGCATCCTCGCCGCCTGCGCGGACGCGGCGGCGCTGGAGGCGGACTGCGGCGACCTGCTGAGCGCGCTCGTCGACCGCCTGCTGCGCTTCGACGAGCGCTGGCGGCTCGACGGCGAGGGCCGCGGGCTGTTCGTCGGCCGGCCCCGCCTCGACGTGATCGCGATCGGCCGCGAGGAGGCGGAGTGAAGCACATCCGCAACTTCTCCATCATCGCGCACATCGACCACGGCAAGACGACGCTGTCCGACCGCCTCATGGAGCGCACCGGCGCGCTCACCAAGCGCGAGATGACCGAGCAGTTCCTCGACTCGATGGACCTCGAGCGCGAGCGCGGCATCACGATCAAGCAGCACTCCGTCCGCCTCGAATACAAGGCGAAGGACGGCGCGGACTACGTTCTCAACCTGATCGACACCCCGGGCCACGTCGACTTCTCGTACGAGGTGAGCCGCTCGCTGGCCGCCTGCCAGGGCGCGCTGCTGGTGGTGGACGCGAGCCAGGGCGTCGAGGCCCAGACCCTCGCCAACGCCCACCTGGCGGCCGACGCCGACCTCGAGATCGTGCCGGTGCTCAACAAGATCGACCTGCCGGGTGCCGAGCCGGAGCGGGTCAAGGAGCAGATCGAGCAGGTGATCGGGATCGACGCCTCGGGCGCGATCCTGGCGTCGGCCAAGCAGGGCGTCGGGATCGACGAGATCCTGGAGGCGATCGTCCATCGGATGCCGCCGCCGCACGGGCGCGAGGACGGCCCGCTGCGCGCGCTCGTGTTCGACTCCTGGTTCGACCAGTACCGCGGCGTCGTGATCCTCGTCCACATCGTCGACGGGGCGCTGAAGCCCGGGACCCGGGTCAAGCTGATGCAGTCGGGCGGGATGTACGAGGTCGAGCAGCTCGGCGTGTTCAGGCCGAAGCCCGAGCCGGTCGAGGCGCTGTCGGCGGGCGAAGTCGGCTTCGTGATCGCCGGCATCAAGAAGGTGTCGGACGTCGCCATCGGCGACACGCTGACCGAGTCGAAGAACCCCGCGCCCGAACCGCTGCCCGGCTTCAAGGAAATCCAGCCGATGGTGTTCGCGGGCCTGTACCCGATCGACTCCAACCAGTACTCCGAGCTGCGCGACGCGCTGGAGAAGCTGCGGCTCAACGACTCGTCCTTCTTCTACGAACCGGAGACCTCGACCGCGCTCGGCTTCGGCTTCCGCTGCGGCTTCCTCGGCCTCCTCCACATGGAGATCGTCGAGGAGCGGCTGGAGCGCGAGTTTGGTCTCGACCTGCTGGTCACCGCGCCGTCGGTCCGTTACCGGGTCCACAAGACGAACGGCGAGGTGCTGGAGATCGACTCGCCGGCGCGGCTGCCCGACGCCGGCTCGATCGAGTTCATGGAGGAGCCGATCGTCACCGCGACGATGCTGACCGGCGACGAGTACGTGGGCCCGATCCTGAAGCTGTGCCAGGACAAGCGCGGCATCCAGAAGGGCCTCCACTACATCACGCCGACACGGGTGATGATCGAGTACGAGCTGCCGCTCAACGAGATCCTGCTCGACTTCTTCGACAAGCTGAAGTCGGTCTCGCGCGGCTACGCCTCGCTCGACTACCAGTTCACCGGCCACCGTACCTCGCCGCTCGTCAAGCTCGACATCCTGGTCAACGGCGATCCGGTCGACGCGCTGTCGCTGATCGTGCACAGGGACTCGGCCTACGAGCGCGGCAAGTCGCTCGTCGAGAAGATGCGCAAGCTGATCCCGCGCCAGATGTTCGAGGTCGCGATCCAGGCCGCGATCGGCAGCCGGGTGATCGCCCGCGAGAGCGTCGCTGCGCTGCGCAAGAACGTGATCGCCAAGTGCTACGGCGGCGACATCAGCCGCAAGCGCAAGCTGCTCGAGAAGCAGAAGGAAGGCAAGAAGCGGATGAAGCGGGTCGGCACCGTGGACATCCCGCAAGAGGCCTTCCTGGCGGTCCTCCGCGTCGACGATTAGCTGCCGGCGGACGCAGCGGGCTCGATCGGGCCTGCCAGGATCCCGCGCACGCGTGTCAGCAACGGGCCGAGATGCTCCTGGAGCACATCCCACAGGATCTTCTGGTCGACTCCGAAGTACTGGTGGACGATCACGTTCCGCGCGGCGTACACGTCGTCCCACGGCACGTCCGGGTGAGCCGACTTCAGCTCCGCCGAGAGCTTCCGGACCGCCTCCCCCACGATCTGCAGGTTTCGTTCGGCGGCGCGTTGGGTCTTGCTGTCGGCCTCGTACTCCTCCTGGCTCAGGCCGGCCGTGTGGGCCTGGATCTCCTCGATGGCGTGGGCGACGTGGGCCAGGTACTCGCGGTCCGTCGTCAGAGCGGTCGGGCCTCGCGGAAGATGCCCTCGTGAAGCACCTTGTCGAGTCCGTCGGCGGTCACCAGGTCGACCCGAACCCCGAGCAGCGCCTGCGCTTCCCTGGAAAAGCGCACCAGCCGCATCGCCACTCCACGGCCGTAGTCGACGTCGACGAGCAGATCCAGGTCGCTGCCTGGGCCGGCTTGACCGCGAGCGCGGGACCCGAAGACGCGGAGATTGCGAACACCGAACTTCGAGGCGAGCTCGCGCAGGGCGCTGACATTGTCCGGGGCCAGCACGGACGCTGCATCGTCCATGGCCTCATTCTCCCACGGGACCCCGACCGCGTTGCGGCCCCTCGCTGCCCTCGGCGGACTCGCGGATCAGCGGGCGGCGGCCGGCGCGGCGGACGCCGCGCCGCGCGGTCGCCGAAGCTCGTCCTCGATCACCTCGAGGAGTGTCTGGATCGGCGCCCGAGAGCCGAGGCCAGGGTGACCAACAACGCCCAGCGCCCTGCCCTGGGTCGCGACACCACACGCCCCGTGCCTTCGGCAAGCGAGATCGGCTTGCCATGCAGGCGCGCAGCCGCGTCTTCCTGGGCGGCCGCAACCAGCAGGGTCGCAAGCGGCACAGCGATCAAGGGGTTCATCAGGACTCTCCTTCGTGCCGTTCAGGGCACGGGGCAGTCGCCGGGGCTGTTGCAGACGGTCACGGGCACTTCACGTCGGATGCCGGTGATGACCGCGACGACTCTCGTCCTGCCGAGGCGATGGCCTTTGACCACGGTCTCAGGCCCGCGAGCGGGATCGACGGTCGCAATCGTGGGATCGAGGCTGGCCCAAGTCACGGCGGCACGTTCGGCAGGTTGTGAAAGGTCCCGGTAGAAGCACGCGGAGAGTTTGTCTGTGGCAGTGATGCCGTTCAGGTAGATCAGGGCGAACTCCGGGTAGATATAGGGCCGTCCGGGGTCCGGTGGCCTGGCGAGCACCCCCCCGACGCACGAGCTGCCCTCCGAATCGGGGTAAACGGAGCGACACGCCGTGGGCCCCAACAAGACACAGCACGCCAACGCCACGACGCTTCCGGGCCTCATCCACCCCCTGACCACGTCCGCCCGCCCGCTCGGCACGTTCAGCACTTCCAGCAGTAGTTCGGCCACGGTTCGCACGTGTTCGAGCCGCACCACTCTTTCTTGGTACACGCCCGCCCACAGTCGGAGTCGCACTGGCTTCTGTCGTCAGCGGCGTCCGCGACTGAGATGGGCTCACCCTCTACGCGAGCCACCGCGGCATCGCCTACCCAGGGGCCAGCCAGGAGGGGGATGAGGGGCAGGATCGTCAAGATGACCATGGAGAGTCCTCCTGCGGCTCAGGGCAAGGGGCAGTCGCGGGGGGTGTTGCAGACGGTGACCGGCACTTCGCGGCGGAGACCCGTGATCACGGCGACGACCCTCGTCCTGCCGAAACGAAGGCCGGTGACCGTGGTTTCCGGACCGGTCGTTGGTTCGACACTCGCGATCGAGGGATCAAGCGACGCCCAAGCTACCGCAGCACGTTCTCCAGGCTGGGCGAGGTCTCCGTGGAAGCACGCACGCAGCGTGCGGACTGGCGTGATGTCATCCAAGAAGATCAGAGCCGAGTTCGGGTCGATGTAGGGGCTGCCGGGGTCTGGGGGCATATTCAGAATCCCGCCGAAGCACGAACTCGACGCGGAGTCGATCCGGTTCGGGCACGCGGCGCCCACCAGTGCCAGCCAAATCGCCGCCGCGAGAGCGACGGGCTTCACACTCCTCACGTCAGCACTTCCAGCAGTAGTGCGGCCAAGGCTCACACTCGTTCGAGCCGCACCACTGCTTCTTAGGGCAATGTCGAGGATCGGCTGGGGCGCTGGCGCGACGGGCGTGGGCGCCACCGTCGGCGTGGGGCTGGCGCTGCCGCCGGCTCCCGCACTGGGCCCCGGGGACCCGGCACAGGCCACGAGCAGGACGAGGCTCGCCACCGGCGCGAGAGCGAGCCGGGGGGCTGACGGCGACCGAAAGGGTGCGTGCATGACCATCCGCCACCCGGCATCAGAGCCCCGGGAGGCCTCGCCGGGCTCGGCGACTGGTACAGTTTGGCGAACTGTACCAGTCGCCCCAGGACGGGACCGCGGTACAGTCCGCCGTGACGGTCGCCCTTGCGGACAGCCGGGGAGCTGCGGATGACGATCTCGGTGCACGCCGGCAGTCCGGTGCCGATGCACGAACAGATCCGCTATCAGATCGAGTTGCGCATCCTGGGCGGCGAGCTGGCCCCCGGAGCGGCATTGCCCAGCGTGCGATCGCTGGCGCGGACGTTGCGGCTCAGTCCTGGCACCGTCGCCGCCGCGTATCGCGACCTCGAAGACACGGGGCGTGTGGTGTCGCGACCCGGTGCAGGGCTCTTCGTGGCGCCACCTCCGGCCTCTGCGCAGGCCGACACGCAGGCGGCCTGCCACGCGGCCCTCGACGCCCTGGTGCGAGGCGGGCACTCCGTCGAGAACCTGCGCGCGGCGATGCGGACCTGGGCAGGGCCGTCCGGCGCCGTCCGCCTGGTGGCGGTCGACACCACCCTCGCGATGGCCGAACTGCTGGCCGCGGAAGTGGAGCAGGGACTGGGCTGGTCGGTCGTGGCGCAAGCCCTGGACTCTCTCTCCGCGCACGAAGACTCGGAGGGCACGATCTTCCTGAGGCCGCCTTATCACGCGGCCGCCGTCCGGCGCCAGCACGCCTCGGCGCGCGTCGAGACCCTCCACATTCAGCCCTCGCCCCGGTACCGGGCCGTGATCGCGGCGCTGCCGCCGGATTCGCTGGTCCTGGTCGTGGCCCACGCCGCGGCCGTGCTGCCGTTCGCGCGCGCGGTCGTTCACGGCGTGCGCGGCGAAGATGTCACCTTGCTGACGCACGAGCGAGGCGAGCGGGAACGCTGGGCCGGCGCCGCCCACGCTGCCGCGCTGGTCCTCGCCGACACTCTGACCTTCCAGGAGGCCTGCGCAGCGGGCCTCACCAACGCCATCGAGTTGCGGCTCTTGTCCCCGGCCTCGCTCGACGGTCTCGCCGAGCGCCTCGGTCCTCCGCCAAGCTGACGACGAGCTGAAGTCGATCAGCGCCGCTGGCTCCTCCTGGGCATCACGACCCGTCACGCTTCCGGGCCGCCCTGCCCAGGTACGGATCGCCCGGCTGGCGGGTCCTGACGACACGTGCGGGATTGCCGTAGGCCACGCACTCGTCCGGCAGGTCGCGCACCACGACGGCGCCCGCCCCGACCACGGTGTCGCGCCCGATGCGTACGCCCTCGATCAGACAGGCCCCAGGGCCGATCACGGTGCCCGCCCCGATCCGGGTGCTGCCTCCGGTGACGGCTCCGGGGCCCAGGCTGGCGAACTCGTCGAGCGTGCTGTCGTGGTCGAGGCTCGAGCGCGTGTTGAGGATGGCGAAGTCGCCCACGCAGGCGCCAGCGTTCACCGTGACGCCAGCCATCACGACGACACCCGCGCCGAGGGTCACGTCCCGTCCGATCTGGGCGCTCGGGTGAACCGCGGTCGCGAACCGCAAGGGCGCGACCGCCCGCCGGAGCCGGGCGACGATCTCCCGGCGGGCGAAGTTGTCGCCCACGGCGACGAGTGCGGCGGCCTCCTCGCCGGCCGGGCCCAGGGCCTCGCTGGCGCGGTCGATGGGTCCCAGCACCGCATGACCACACTGCGTCCAGCCCGGCGGCTTGAAGTCGTCGAGCAACCCGCGGATGCGCCAGCGGCCCTCGCGCTCGACCAGGTCGATCACCACCCGCGCGTGTCCCGCGGAACCGACGATGACGACGTCGCGCGTCTCGCTCATCCTGCGGCGACCGTACAGAGGCGCGTGACCTCCTCCGCGCGCTCGTGGATCACCTGGAGCAGCGCGGCGATCCGGGCCGTGTCGGCTTCCACGTCCTCGAGGTTCGACGAAAGGCAAAGGACGCGTTCGCTGATCTCGTCGGTGACCGGCAGCGGGGCTGGCCCTGGTCCGGCCTTGCTGGCGTAGTACGGCATCCGATGGCAGCCCGGATAGAAGTACTTGCGCACCAGGACGTTGTCCCGCCACAGCGCCTCGACGAGATGATCGCGGGTCACCCCGTAGCGCTCGGCGTCGACTTCGACCACGACGTAGTGGTAGTTCGAGCGCCCGGAAACACCGGCCGGGCGCAGTGCGATCCCGGGCACTCCAGCCAGGTGCCGCCGGTAGGCCTCCTGGGTCGAAGCGAGCCGCTCTCGACGAGCGGGAAGCGCCGGCAGCGATGCGAGCCCCATCGCGGCCGCCGCCTCCGACATCTTCCCGTTGAGACCCAGCGTCTCCACGTTGTCGTAGCCCGCGAACCCGAAGTTGCGCAGGTTCCGCAGCGCCTGCGCCAGGTGCCGATCCCGGGTCAGCAGCGCGCCTCCTTCGAAGGTGCTGAAGAACTTCGTGGCATGGAAGCTCAGGAACTCGACGTCCCCGAAACCCCCGATCGACCGGGAGCCCGACGAGCAGCCGAACGCGTGCGCGGCGTCGTAGATCAGGCGCAGCCGATGGCGCCGCCGGATCTCCTCCAGCGCGTCGACGTCGCACACGTTGCCGAAGGCGTGCACGCCGACGATGGCCGAGGTGCGGGGGCTGATCAGGCGCTCGACCATCGCCGGGTCGATCGTCAGGTCCTGGCGCCGGATGTCGCAGAAGACCGGCGTCAGGCCCTGCCAGGCGCAGGCGTGCACGCTGGCCACGAAGGTGAACGACGGGACGATCACCTCGCCGCCGAGCTCGAACGCGCGCAACGCCAGCATCTGCGCCACCGTCGCGTTGCAGGCGCTCACGCACTCCTCGACCCCGTGGAGCTCGGCGACCGCCTGCTCGAGCTGGCGCACCAGCGGGCCGTCGTTGGTGAGCCAGTTCCGCTCGAAGGCCGAATCCATGAGCGCGTGGAAGCGGGACCGCGTGTCGGGTTCGACGAGCGGGAAGCCGACGGCCTGCGGTTTCGAGAACGCCGGCTCTCCGCCCAGGATCGCGGGCTTCAAACGCGCCTCGCCACTTCGGCGTTCATCGCTGGATGGCCTTGAACCACGCGCCCATCGTCTGGCCCATGACTCCGCCGGTCATCACGGCAGCGGCGGCCCGGAACCCGAGGTCGACGACCTCGTCGGTGTTCGCGTAGCTGAAGCCGCCCTGGCGGCCGTACGAGATCACGTTGCCGAAGGAGTGGACGTAGTCGAGGCACGCCGCGACGCGCCCGCCGAAGCCGATCTTGAAGCGCGGGTAGGAGCGGGGCAGCCGCTCGCAGAAGTGCCCCTGCACCCTCGACTCCGACAGCACGCCGCTGGCCGAGAGGACCGCGACGGCCTCGCGGCACAGGTCCTCGTCGCTGCTGCTCCACGTCGGCGTTCCGACCAGGCACGGGAACTCGACGCAGAGCAGGCTGTGACCCGGGGGCGCCATGTCCGGCGAAAACGCCGAGAAGTCCGAGACGCGAGCGAAGCGGATCGCCGGGTCCGAGAAGTACAGCACCGAGGCCGGCAGCGCGCGGACCGCCGCGACCTTCAGGAAGAGCAGGACGGTCGCGCAGTGGTCGAGCGCGCCGGCGGCTTCGACGACCGCTCGCGGAGCGTCCGGCGCCAGCGCCACCAGTTCCTCGAGCGGGATGGTGCTCAACAAAGCGTCGCAGGGAAGTTCGGCATCGGGCCCCTCGTCGAGTTGGACGGCCACGACCCGCCCGTCCTCCACCCGCAGCCTCCTGGGCCGGCGGCCCAGGAGAACGCGGCCGCCGCTGGCCACGAGACCGTCGTGGAAGTGGCGCGGGACCTCGCCGATGCCCTGGCGGATGTAGTAGTTCTCGTCGGTCACCTCGGGATGATCGAGCCGCGGCTTGCGGCCCAGCACCACGCTGCGGACCAGCTCGGTCAGCGTCAGCACCGCGACGCGGCGTTCCGCCACGTGGCGGTCGATCTGCTCCGGGGGCAGCCCCCACACCTTGGCCGGGTAGTCGTGGAAATACTCGCGATAGAGGACCGATCCGAAGCGCGCCTGGATCCACTCCGCGAACGAGCGCTCGGCCGCCGAATCGTGCAGGAACATCCCGAGCCGCGCCGACAGGAACGAGCCGGCCGCGAGCGGGACCTTCCAGGGTGGCAGGCTGCTGAGGACCTTCAGGCCCCGGATCGGATAGTCGACGAGCGTGCCCCGCTTCAGGATGCGGAAGGTCGGGTTGTGGCCCAGCAGGTCGGTCGAGAAGCGCGCCTTCAGCAGATCGAGGACGTGGGTGCGCCGGGTGTGGATGTTGTGGGGCCCGAGGTCGTAGCGGTAGCCGTCGCGCTCCCTGGTCGCCGCCAGGCCGCCGATGTGATCCGAGGCCTCGACCACCGTCACGTCGAGCCCCGCGCGGGCCAGCACCCAGGCGGCGCTGAGGCCCGCAGGCCCCGCACCCAGCGCGACGATTCGTCTGATGGCTTTCATCGCGCTCCTCGAGCCTGCGGTTCGAGGCAGTATAGGTCGAGTCGCGAAGCGGGCCTGTGGTACCGTTGGCTCGGTTCGCGATGATCGAAGCCCTCCAAGAGATCGCGCCCCTGGGTTGAGGCGGGCGATCTGGGCGGGGAACCTGGCGGCCCTTTTTTTCGGGCTCGCCCTGTCCGTCGGCGGCGCCGAGCTGCTGCTCCGGGTGATGGCGGCGCTGGCGCCCGGGGGCAAGGAGCAGATGGAACGGCTCGGCTACACCGAGCACGATCCGCTGCTCGGGTGGCGCAAGAAGGCCGGCAGCCGGGCCACCTACGTCCGCAGGGAGTTTCGCAGCGAGTTCGCGATCAACTCGCGGGGCCTGCGGGGGCCTGAACGGCCGTACGCACGCCCCGCGACGACCGCGCGGGTCCTCGTCCTGGGCGACTCGTTCGTCGAGGCCTACACGGTCGCCGACGGGGCCACGCTGACCGACTTGCTCGAGACGGCACTTCGGCGGACTCGCCCCTGCCCGGTCGAGGTGCTCAACGGGGGCACGTCGGGCTACAGCACCGACCAGGAGTACCTCTTCTACCGGGAAGAGGGACGTCGTTACGGAGCGAGCCTCGTCCTGGTGCTGACGTTCGCCAACGACATCCCCTTCCTCGTCGCCGAGCGGTACTACGGCTTCTCCAAGCCGCTGCTCGACTTCGAGAGCGTGCCGCCCCGGGTCGTCAACGCGCCGGTGCCGGTTTCCAGGGTGGAACGGCCGCCTCCGGCGCCGGTCGAAGCGCCGACGTCCTACCTGTTCGAGGCCGTGCGCGACCGCGTCCAGCGCCTGAGTCCCCGGTTCCACGACCGGCTGGCGGAGTTCGGGCTGTGGCCTCCGATGCGGCGTCTGCCGGCCAACGAAGAGATCAACCTGTATCGAGTCCCGGCGTACCGGCACCTCGACCGCCACTGGTCGGCCTACACCTGGACGCTCCAGTCGATCGACCGCACCGCACAACCCGAAGGCGCCCGCCTCGCCGTCGTCCACGTCCCCAACCGGATGGAGGTGGTCGACGCCGATCACGAAGCCACGCTGGCCCGCTACGGCCTGGAGCGCGAGCACTTCGATCGCAGCGCGGTCCGCGATCGCATCGAGGCGATCGCGGGGCGCGTGGGCCTGCCGTTCCTCGACCTGGCGCCGGCGCTGCGCGGCGCCAACCGCGTGCTGAGGCCGGTGTACCTGCCAACCGACCCTCACTGGAACGAGCGGGGATACGCGGTCGCCGCCGAGGCGATCGCCGACTTCGTCAACGCCGGCAACCTGCTGGGCTGCCCGGTCGCGGAGGCGTAGACGTCAGCGGGGGCCGGCTTCCGCTCCCACCAGCACCTCGATCTCGGGCACGTTCCAGCCCTCCTCCGAAGTGCCCCCTTCGACGACCTGCACGATGAGCGCCGTCGCCTCGCGGCCCGCGAGGTCGAAACCAATGGCTGCGTTCCTCGGATCGCGCAGGACGCTGTCCAACAGTTGCAGTTCGTGTGCGCCACCGAAGTAGGCGGCATCCGACCAGCGCCCCTGGACGTCGCGCGCGCCGATCTTGAAGCGCGTGGGCCAGGCGCTGGCCTGGTTCAGGCGCAGTACCAGGCCGCTGATGCGCACGGGGGTACCGAACGAGACCTCCCAGAACTCGTCCCCACGAAGCCGTCGCGGGACGTTCCAGGTGGTGGCCAGGTCGCCGTCGGCGGCCCGTTCCGGCTGGCCCGCCTTGGCTCGGTAGCGCCAGGATGGATCGCGCCGGGGCGTGCCTGCCGGGAACGGCGCGGGAGCAGGGCGGCGGCCCGGCAGCACGCGGTAGACGGTGTCGGCTTCGCTCTGGAACAGCCGGGCCGCCGGACCAGCGAAGCGCGCGACGCGCTCGATGCGGCCCGCGGCCAGCGCGGCTTCGAGCCGGGCCGGCAGGTCCTGGCCGGTGAGCGCCAGCAGCCGCTTGAGCTCTTCGGCTGGCTCGCCGCGCGTGGCGAGCTGGTTGCCGAGGTCGACGCCGAGTGGCCGGCCTTCGTGCACCACGACGGTGTCGACGCCGACGCGATCGTAGGCGGCCAGCGTCGCGTCGTCGGGGAAACGCAGGCTCGCGCGGCGGAGGACCCGCGTCACAAGCGGCGGGTAGGCCGTGTAGCCGTGGATGACGGGCCGCCAGGAAGCCGTCGAGAAGTACATCTCGAGCGTCTCCTGGCGGATCAGCGCCTCGCCGCGCACCGGCAACTCGGCGTAGGCGCGCACCGGTGCCGACGCCAGCCAGGCGTAGACCGCCGGGAACTGGCGGCCTGCGGGAACGCGTTCAGCCGGGAGCAGCGACAGGTGCTCCAGTGGCAGGGCGAGTGCCAGCGCGGTGGTGACCGCGGGCGCGAGTCGTGACGGCAGGCGCGAGCGCAGCCAGTCGAGGCCACGGCCCGCGAGCAGGCCGACGAACAGCATGGCGAGAAGCGCCAGCCGCTCGGGGATTCGCACGAGGCGGAAGCCCGGCACGTAGTCGAACAGCAGTCGATACGGGCCCGGCCCCACTTCGCGTCCCCAGACGACGACGTCCCTGCCCAGCGACAAGGCGACGAACGTCAGCGCCAGGAAAGCGGCGGCGCCGACCCACTTCCCCGAGAACATCGGCGGCTCCGGGCCGGCCGTCCGCGGGTCGCCGCGCCGGAAGAATGCAGCCACGGCCAGGGCAGAGAGTCCGAGGGCGATGAAGCCGACGAAGTGAGGACCCTGCTGCTGGAGGCGAACGGGCGCTCCGATCGGGCCGTACCAGACGTTGCCCGGCGCGGTCGAGAACCAGTGCTGCACGTCGACGCCCGCGGGCAAGGCGCGCGAGAGCCCCTGTGCCTGGGTCGCCTTCAGGTACGGCCAGGCGATCGGCGCGAAGCAGACGGCCCCGGCCAGCGCAGCGGCGAAGAGTGGCGGCAGGGCGCGCCGCACGGCGCGCGGCTGCACCACCGACGCCATCACCAGCACGAGGCCGAGCAGCAGCGTGCCGTAGAGCAGGTGGTAGTTGGACGAGAGCCCCTGCATCAGCATGTAGCCGCCGCAGCTCCAGGCGTGAGCTCTTCGCCCGGTCTGCAGCAGGTGCAACAGCTCGCGAAGCGCCAGCGGCAGGAAGCCGTGGGCCACGATGTTGAGCCGGGGCGCTTCGTTGATCTGGTAGGTGTGGAAGGCGTAGAGAGCGCCGGCGGCCCAGGCCGCCAGCGGCGAGAGTCCGAGGGCGAGGCCGAGCCGGCGTCCGGCTTCGGCCGCGAACACCAGCACGACGACCAGGGCGAAGTTGTAGCCGAGCACGGCGTTGCCGGTCGTCCACACCACCGGCGCCGCCAACAGCGACGGCAGCAGCCGGTGGTCCGTGTAGGCCAGCGCCGAGGGCACCGGGTGGAGCACGTTGGCCTCGAACAGACGCAGGGGGTCAGCGAAGAACTGTCGGACGTTCCAGGCGACGATGTACACGCTCTCGAGGGAGTCGCCGACGTACGCGATGGTCTCGCCGGGGCGCGCGAGCTGGGGCTGCAGCGACGCCGCCGCCAGCAGCACGTACAGGGCGAGCGAGAGCGGAGTCTTCACGGCCGGGCCTCCGCCCCCAGGCCTCCGTCGGGACTGACGAGTGCCAGGGTGACCGGATTGGTCCGCGAACGGATGCGCAGCTCGAGTGAATAGGGGACGTGAGGGCGGCGGTTGGGCAACTCCTCGAGGCAGAGCGCCGTCGTGCCCGGGCCCACCCGCCACAACGCGCGCTGCCCGGGCCCGACGAGGTCGCCCACGCAGCCGCGCCCCTCGATCAGTCGCCCGAAGACGACGCGCCCCTGCACGGCCTCCACCTCGAGGTCGTGGCCCCGCTGGGAGTTTGCACACAGCAGCCAGGCCTGGCCTGCCGCCGGTTGCTGGTCGCGTGTCAGCCGAAGCGCATCGCGGCGCGTGGTGCGGCGCCAGGTCACGTCCCGGCAGCGGTCACCGGTGTCGGGTCCCACGACCCGAGCCGAGGCCAGCCAGCGGGCGAACACGTCCTCCGGGAGGTCGAACAGCAGCGCCGTGTGGTCGAAGTGGCGGAGCGGCTTCGCCTGTTCCCGCAGCAGCCGAAAGCGCTCCGCGCCGAACAGGCCACTGAGCTCGTTGACGCCCACGACGTTGCGGCCGGGCAGCGGATGCACCGGGTTGACCGGAACGTCGTGCGGCACCCGGGCCTGCCGAAGGCGCCCGGCGAGTGGCTCACGGCCCTGGCCCCAGTCGAGGTTGGAGTCGGCGACGAAGCGGAATGCCTCGCGCTTGTCCATCACGACGCTGTTGGTGAAAGCCAGCGGGTTGCCCGCGAACGGGACCTGCTCCAGCAGAGCGAGCGACACGAGGCCGGCGAGCACGAGTCCCGCTCGGCGCGAGGCCAGGCCGCGGGCCAGGCCGGCAGCGACGAGCGCGGCCAGCAACGGAATGCACGCGAGCACGAAGCGATACCCCACCTGCGCGCGGAACACGAGCGAGAAGTAGGCCGCGTGGACCAGGAAGATCAGCAACACGGCCCGAACGGCGGTCGATCGTGCGAGCGGGCCACGCGCGAGCCGCCAGGCTCCGGCCAGGATCGCGATCAGGAGCGCCAGCGGCGTCTTGAGCAGGGCGTGGACCAGGAAATAGAACCAGACACCGCCGGGCCAGTCGTATCCCAGCAGCAGCACGACGTAGGGGTTGCCTTCCCCGGCCAGCGAGGCGTCGAGGCCGGTCAGGAAAGGAAGCGGCACCGGAGGTCGGAAGCCCGGGGCGACCGCTGCGGCTTTCGAAAGCGCGGGATGGCGCCAGCGATGGTCGCCCAGGGGCTCGCCGACGTTCAGCCACAGGTACGCGGTGGCGAGCGTCAGCAGCACCACCGCGCCCACGAGCGCGAGCCGCAGCACCCACATCGAGCCGCTCGCCGACGGCCGCCGCGCGAACCCGGGCAGCAGGACGACGACGGGCAACAGCAGCAGAGCGCTGAACTTCGCAACCAGCGCCAGCCCGAGGGCCAGGCCCAGCCCCGCCATCGCGCGCCAGCCAGGCGTGTCGCAGGCCCGCAGGAAGGCCAGCGCGAAGAGCACCACCGTCAGCGCGTAGACGACGTCGACCGTCGCCAGGGAGCCGTGCGCGGTCAGGTTGGGATCGAGCGCGGCCAGCAGTCGCGCGCCGTGTCCAGCGTGCTCGCCACCGAGCCTTCGTCCGAGGGGCCCCACCGCCCAGAACAAGACCCCCAACAGGACGACCGTCGGCAGGCGGGCCGCCAGCTTGCGGGCGCGCGCCGAGAGGTCCAGGCGCTCGGCCGTGGTGAGGGCCAGGGCGTTGGGCACCGAGATCGGCGTCTTGGAGTCGTAGCGGATCTGGTCGGAGCGGTCGCCGTTGCGCTCCAGCACCAGCCGTTGCGACCAGCGAAGGTGGAACTCCTCGTCGTAGGTCCACCCGGAGCGGTCGGCGCTCCACGCTGCGTGGCTCAGAGCGACGGCAACGGCGATGCGGGACAGGACGACCAACAGCCGGGCAGCGGCCATCGCGACCGAGCTAGCGAGGCGCCGAAGGAGTTCGTGGCCAAGGCTGGCCATCGGCCGCGAAACGGGCGGTTGATCGCGGACGGGGACAGGGCAAGGCTTCGTGCATGTGGTGGATCAGCGCGCGGCGACGTCAACCGCGACGATCCTGAGCATGCGCTCTCCCTGTTGCGGGATCGTGACGGGCCGATCGGGGTTCTATCACCCTGCGCGCAGCGTTTCAACCCGTCTGCCCGGCGTGACCGACCGCGCGGCGCACCGTTCGGGCTGCCGTGACCGCTCGCCCGGCCGCGCAGGTCGGGCGCATAATCCGCCGGACGCGATTTCTCTCCGCGAGGCCTGTGCGATGAACGAGATGCTGCGAGTTCCCACGGTGGCGATCCCGGCGACGGTGCTCTGCGGCGATGGCCACCGCCTCGACGGCGAGGTGTTCCTGCCGGCTTCGGCGCCGATGCACTCGGGACCGATGCGACCCGACGAGTGGCTCCACGAGCCGAGCCCCTTCTTCGCGCTGCGGATGACGGACGGCGGGTCTGCTTTCGTCAACAAGCTCGACGTGCTGGCGGTCACGATCGCGGCCGACGACGACCCCGACGCCGAGGACGGCGGGGTCGGCGTCGAGCGAGGGGTCGTGGTCGAGTGCCTGGGCCACCGCTTCGAGGGCACGCTGGTGATCGACCTCCCGCCTGACCGCCGCCGGGTGCTGGATGCGCTGAACGGGCCCGGGGACTACCTCACCCTGCGCGAGGGCGACAAGCACCACTTCGTGCGCAAGACCCGCATCACCCGCGCCTTCGAGAAGGCGTAAGCCGCTTCAGCGCACCAGGCCGCGCGCGGCCCACGCGAGCAGCGCCCAGCCGAAGAGCAGCAGCAGGCCGCCGATCGGCGTGATCGCGCCGAACCAGCGCGGCGCCCCCAGCGTCATCGCGTAGAGCGAGCCGCAGAACACGGCGCTGCCGAGCAGGAACGCCCAGCCCGCGGTGTTCGCCGGGCCGCTCCCCGCCCCGACCTGGGCGCGCAGCAGCCCCGCCGCGACCAGCGCCAGGGCGTGGGTCAACTGGTAGTGGGCCGCCGTGTTCCACCACGCGAGGGCCTGCTCGGCCACCCGGGTCTTGAGCCCGTGGGCCCCGAAGGCCCCGCACGCCACCGCCAGAAACCCCGACACCGCTCCGACCACGATCCAGTTCATCGCCTCCCGACTGTAGCAGGCGGCCCCGCCTGCGGCGGAAAACGCAACGGTTTCGCCGCGGAGAGGCAGGGTTATTGCAGCCGTGGGTCCCCGAGGAGGAGTGCGTGCCTCCGCTCGGCAACATCGGCGCCGCGCTTGCGCGGCTCCGGGATCGACTCGCCGTCAAGCTGACCCTCACCGTCGTGGGCGTGGCAGCGCTCATCCTGTTCGGCCTCTACCACCTCGAGCTGCAGACCCACCACCGCTTCCTGGAGGAGGCGGCGATCCGCGGCGCCGACACCTTCGGCGAGACGATCCGCAGCTCCACCCACCGCGACATGCTGGCCGACCGCAAGGCCGACGCGTACCAGGTGCTGCTGGACATCGGCCGCCAGCCGGGCATCGACACCGTGCGGCTGTTCAACAAGGAAGGGCGGATCCGCTTCTCCTCGGACGCGAGCGAGATCGGGCAATTCGTCGACAAGCAGGCCGAGGCCTGCGACCTGTGCCACAAGAGCGGCGAGCCCCTGGTGCGGCCGGAGGCGCAGGCGCGCTGGCGGATCTTCCGGCGCGACGGCCACCGCGTCGTCGGCATGGTGACCGCGATCTACAACGAGCCCTCCTGCTGGACCGCCGAGTGCCACGCCCACCCGGCCTCCCAGCGCGTGCTCGGCGTCGTCGACGTCGGGCTCTCGCTCGAGAACGCCGACCGCGACATCGCCGAGGTGGCGCGCCACACCGGGGCCTACGGCACCCTGGCCCTTGCGTGCCTGGCCGGCATCGTGGCGCTCTCGGTCGGCCGCCTGGTCGGCCGCCCGGTGCGGCAGCTCGCCGCGGCGACCCACCGGGTGGCGCACGGCGACCTGTCGGGCAGGATCCCGGTCTCATCGGGCGACGAACTCGGGCAGCTCGCCGCCGACTTCAACCAAATGGCGGACGCGCTGCGCGCGGCGCGATCGGAGCTGGAGCAGGTGCTGGCCGGGCTCGAGCGCCAGGTCGAGGAGCGCACGGCCGCGTTGCGCGCGGCCGAGTCGCAGGTCGCCCACGCGGAGAAGATGGCCTCGCTGGGCCGGCTCTCGGCCTCGATCGCCCACGAGATCAACAACCCGCTGGCCGGCGTGCTCACCTTCGCGAAGCTGCTGATCCGCGACCTCGGCGAGCGCCCGCTCGACGAGGGCCTGCGCGCGCAGGCCGTCAAGCAGCTCAAGCTGGTCCAGCGCGAGACCGAGCGCTGCACCGCGATCGTGCGCAACCTGCTCGAGTTCTCGCGCCAGCGCCCGCTCTCGATGCGGCCCGCGAGCCTGGTCGCCATCGTCGACGAGGCGCTGTCGCTGGTCGCACACCAAGTCCAGCTCCGCGGGCTGACGCTGGAACGCGACCTGCGCGACGTGCCGGCGATCGAGGCCGACGCCGGCCAGGTCCGCCAGGCCGTCGTCAACCTGGTGATGAACGCCTGCGACGCGACGCCCGAGGGTGGCCGCATCCGGGTGACGACCCGGGAGGCGGACGGCCGCGTACTGCTGGAGATCGCCGACACCGGCCAGGGCATCCCGCCGGAAGTGCTGCCGAGGCTGTTCGACCCGTTCTTCTCCACGAAGGAGAAAGGCACGGGCCTCGGGCTGTCGGTCGTCTACGGGATCGTCGAGCGCCACGGCGGCAAGGTCGAGGTCGAGAGCGCCCCCGGCGCCGGCTCGACCTTCCGCATCGCGCTGCGCCGCGCGGCGACCGCTTGAGCGGGACGTGCGGGAGCGGCTCATGGTGCGCTGGATCGGGGCGGAGGCGGAGGACGGGCGGCTGATGGCCGAGCTCGCGAGCCACCTCGGCCACGTGTTCGGCTGTCACGGCGAAGCCGCGCCGACGCCGCTGCGGCCGCCGGACACCTTCGACCCGCGCCGCGGCCAGCACTCCTCGAGCAAGGTGCTGCGCTGGCTGGCCGAGACCTGGCCGCGCCAGCGCACGCTGGCGGTGACCGACGTGGACCTGTTCCTGCCGGTGCTGACCTTCGTCTTCGGAGAAGCGCAACTGAAGGGCCACGCGGCGGTGGTGTCGACCGCGCGCCTGGCGGGACGCGAGGACGGCCTCCTCGCGCTGCGGTCGCGGCTGTGGATCGAGGCGGTCCACGAGCTGGGCCACACCTGGGGCCTCGTCCACTGCCCGGAGCGGACCTGCGCCATGGCCCGGTCCGGGACCCTGTACGACGTCGACGTGAAGACCCCCGAGTTGTGCCCCGACTGCGCCAGCCTGCTGCGCGCCGCGGAGCGCGAGGGAGCGGAAGCATGAAGCCGAGCAAGGTGCGCATCCTGGTGGTGGACGACGAGGAGATCGTGCGCGAGTCGCTCTCGGGCTGGCTCTCGCGCGACGGCTACCACGTCGAGGTCGCGGAGGACGGGCCCGCCGCGGTGCGGCGGATGGGCGGGCCGGAGCCGTGGTCCGTGCTGCTCGTCGATCTCAAGATGCCGGGCGGCATGGACGGCCTGCAGGTGCTCTCCGAGGCCCGCGAGCGCGAGAAGGGCGCGGCGATCGTGATCATGACCGCGTACGCCACCGTCGACACCGCCGTCAACGCGATGAAGAACGGCGCCTACGACTACATCGTCAAGCCCTTCGAGCCCGAGGAACTGTCGCACCTGGTGACGCGGATCGTCGAGGAGCAGGCGCTGCGCCACGAGAACGCGATGCTGCGCAAGGCGGTGCGCAAGGAGTACCGCTTCCGCGACCTGGAGAGCCGCAGCCCGGCGATGCAGGAGCTGTTCGCGCTGGCCCGCACCGCGGCGCGCTCGTTGTCGACGATCCTGCTGCTCGGCGAGAGCGGCACCGGCAAGGAGGTGCTCTCGCGGGCGATCCACGGCGAGTCGCCGCGGGCGCGGGGGCCGTTCGTCGCGGTGTCCTGCGCGGCGCTGCCGGAGACGCTGCTCGAGTCGGAGCTGTTCGGGTACGAGAAGGGTGCCTTCACCGGCGCCGCCTCGCGCCGACGCGGACGCTTCGAGGCCGCCCAGGGCGGCACCCTGTTCCTCGACGAGATCGGCGACGTCAGCGCCAAGCTGCAGCAGGACCTGCTGCGCGTGCTCGAGGACCGCCACTTCAGCCGGGTCGGCGGCAACGAGGCGATCGAGGCCGACGTGCGGGTGATCGCCGCCACCCACCGCGACCTGGCCAAGCGGGTCGAGGAGGGCGAGTTCCGGCAGGACCTGTTCTACCGGCTCAACGTGATCCCGATCCGCATCCCGCCGCTGCGCGAGCGGCGCGAGGACATCCCGCTGCTGGTCGACTCGCTGCTCGAGCAGCTCTCGACGGAGCTGGGGCGCCCGCTCGACGGCGTCACCTCGGAGGCGATGGAGCTGCTGCTGGCCCACGACTGGCCGGGCAACGTGCGCGAGCTGCGCAACGTGCTCGAGCGCGGCGCCGTGGTCGCCCACGGCCGCCTGCTGCACGAGTCCGACATCGCGCTGCCGCTGCGCGGTCCGGAGTGCGGCCCGCTGCCGCCCTGCGCGGGCGGCCCGATCGTGTCGCTCGAGCAGGTGGAGCGCGACCACATCGCCCGCGTGCTCGAGCACACCCACGGCAACATCAGCCAGTCGGCCCGCATCCTCGGCATCGACCGCTCGACGCTGTACGCGAAGGTGCGCAGGTACAACCTGCGCGCGGCCTCGTAGGACGCGCCGCAGGCCCGACCGGGCGCCGCCACGTACCGCGGCGCCCCACCCCGACTGCGCGCCGAAGTGAACAGTCGGCGCCCCACCCCGCCCGCGCGCCGTCGTGAGCGATCGGCGCGCCACCCCGCCCGCGCGCCGTCGCCAGCAGTCGGCGCCCAACCCCGCCCGGCGAGCCCGAGCGGGCGAAGCGAGCCCACCCCGACCGCGCACGCCACGAACCGCGTGCGCCACCCCGACCGCGGCTCGTTCCAGCTCGACCCGGCGCTCCGTTCGCTCGCGGCGGAGCGACGGCTCGACAGCGGCTCGCGGCGGTGACCGCCCGCGCGCGGCTCGACTCGGCGCAGCGACGGGCCTCCGACGCTGCGATCGTTCGACCGCGGCGCTCCGACTGCACCCAACGGAGCGACGGTTCGGGAACGGCAACGGCCACGAACCGCTGCGGTCCGGACGTTCCCGGTCGTGGGTGCACGTCCCGCGCCGGCGGTCGGTTTGCGGTACCGCCGTCACGGGGCGTGCCTGGCTGTTCGCGGAACG
>WYBL01000075.1 GCA_011526565.1 Acidobacteriota bacterium
GCGGCCGGCGCCACGGTCGGGTCGTTGCTCGTCTGCTTGGCGAGCAGCGCCGCGGTCAGCATCTCCTCGAACATGTCGAGGTCGTTGTTGCTGGCGGCGCCGTCCGTGCCGAGCCCGAGCCGCATCCGCTCCGCGAGCATCTCCCTGACGGGCGCGGCCCCGGAGGCCAGCTTCATGTTGCTCTGCGGGCAGTGGACGACGCCGGCCTCGGCCTGGCGCGCGACCGTGCGGTCCGCGGCCGAGAGCCACACGCCGTGGGCCATCACCACGCCCTTGCGCAGGAAGCCGAGGTCGGCCAGGTGCCGCACCGGCGTCTTGCCGTGCTCGCGCTGGACCTGGGCCTGCTCGTCCATCGTCTCCGAGACGTGGATCAGCAGCGGCGCGCCGAAGCGGTCGGCCAGCGCGCGCGCGGCGCGCAGCGTCTCCGGCTTCGCCAGGTACACCGAGTGCGGGGCCACCGCCGGCACGACCAGCGGGTCGCCCTGCCAGCGCTTCAGGAAGGTCTCGGTGTAGGCGAGCGCCTCGGGCATCGTCTTGTTGTCGGGGGCCGGGAACTCGATCAGCGTCTCGCCGAGCACGCCACGCAGCCCGGCCTCCTTCGTCGCCCGCGCCACCTCGTCCTCGAAGTAGTACATGTCGGCGAAGGTCGTGGTGCCCGAGCGGATCATCTCCAGCGCCGCGAGGCGGGTGCCGGCGCGCACGAACGCGGCGGTGACGTTCTTCGCCTCGGCCGGGAAGATGAACTTCTGCAGCCAGTCCATCAGCCGCTGGTCGTCGGCCACGCCGCGGAACAGCGACATCGGGGCGTGGCCGTGGGCGTTGACGAGCCCGGGCAGCACGAGCCCGCCGTCCGCGTCCAGCGTCTGCCGCGCCCGGTAGCCGAGCGTGATCTCGGCCTCCGGCCCGACGGCGACGATGGCCCCGTCGCGCACCACGACGGCTCCGCGCGCGATCACCCGCCGCACCGGGTCCATCGTGATCACGGTGCCGTTGCGGACCAGCAGGTCCACCCGCTCGCGGGCCGGCGCGGCCGCCAGCGGGGCGGACAGCAGGAGCGCGGCCGCCGCCGCGAGCGGGCGCCTCACAGGTGGCGGTCGTCGAAGGGGAAGGGCAGCAGCTTGGACAGGCGCATCGTGCGCGCGTGCCCCTTCAGGTCGACCATGCGCACGGGGATGTCGCCGCAGAACTCCCACAGGATCTGCCGGCAAGGGCCGCACGGGGGCGTCAGGTGCGGGGCGTCGGCGCAGACGGCGATCGCATCGAACTCGCGGAAGCCCTCGGAGACCGCCTTGAACACCGCCACCCGCTCCGCGCACAGGGTGAGCCCGTAGGAGGCGTTCTCGATGTTGCAGCCGAGCACGATCTCGCCGGTCTTCGCGCGCAGCGCGGCGCCCACCTTGAATCCCGAGTAGGGTGCGTGGGCGCGCTCGCGCGCCTCGCGGGCCAGCCGCGCCAGCTCGGCGAGGCCCCTCACGCGCCGGCCCCGGGGTCCGCGTCGCGGACCAGGCGGTTGAGCGCCTCGATCAGCTTCTCGCGCACCCGCTCGCCGACCTCGAGCACCTCCTGGTGGTCGAGCGGCGCGTCGAGCACGCCGGCCGCCATGTTGGTCATGCACGACAGGCCCGCGACGCGCAGGCCCATGTGGCGCGCCGCGATCACCTCCGGCACGGTCGACATGCCGACCGCGTCGGCGCCCATCGCCCGCAGCATGCGGATCTCGGCCGGCGTCTCGTAGGAGGGCCCGGTCAGCGCGGCGTAGACGCCGCGGTGCACGCTGATGCCCGCGGCGCGGCAGGCGGCCTCGGCGGCGTCGCACAGCGCGCGGTCGTAGGCCGTGCTCATGTCGAAGAAGCGCTCGCCGAGCGCCGCCTCGTTGGGCCCGATCATCGGGTTGCCGCCCATCAGGTTGAGGTGGTCGGTCATCACCATGATGTCGCCGGGGCGAAAGGCCGTGTTGACGGCGCCCGCCGCGTTGGTGAGCACGACCGCCTGCACGCCCAGCCGGCCCAGCACCCGCACCGGGAAGGCCACCTGCTGCAGCGGGTAGCCCTCGTAGTGGTGGACGCGGCCGGCCATCACCGCCAGCGGGATGCCGTCGCGCGAGGTGCCGAGCACCAGCTTCCCCGCGTGGCCGACGGCCGTCGAGACGGGGAAGTGGGGGATCTCGCCGTAGGGCACCGCCACGGCGCCCTGCAGCGCGTCGGCGAAGGCGCCGAGGCCGGAGCCGAGCACGACCCCGACGCGCGGGGCGAGCCCGCAGCGCGAGCGGACCGCGGCCGCGGCCTCGTCGAGCTGCCGGATCAGGTCGGACGTCATCGTCTCGCTCCTCACAGGAACATCGACGCCACGCAGGCGTTGATCAGCGTGGCGGTGAAGCCGGCGAACAGCGCCAGGCCACCGAGCCGCGCCAGGTCGGGCCGGCGGCTCGGCGCCATGCCGCCGATGCCGCCGAGCTGGATGCCGATGCTGCCGATGTTGGCGAAGCCGGTCAGCGCGTAGGTGGCGAGCACGAAGGCGCGCTCGCTCATCACCGCCTTGTACTCGCCGGTCAGCTTGACGTAGGCCACGAACTCGTTGGCCACGAGCTTGGTGCCGAGCAGGTCCGCCATCCGCGGCACGTCGGCCGCCGGCACCCCCATCAGCATCGCGACCGGGGCGAACACCGTCGAGAACACGGCGGCCAGCGTCAGCTGGGGCGAGATCAGCGACAGCAGCCAGTCGCCCATCGCGATGAAGGCCAGGAACGCGATCAGCATCGCCGCCACGTTGATCGCCAGGTGCATGCCGTCCGAGGCGCCGCCGGCCACCGCGTCGACGGCGTTGGCGTGGACCCGCTCCACCGAGACCTTGACCTCGCCCCGGGTCTGCGACTGTTCGCTCTCCGGCAGCAGGATCTTGGACAGGTACAGGCCGCACGGCGCCGCCATCACGCTGGTGGTGAGGATCGCGATCGGGTCGGCGCCGAGGCTGATGTAGACGGCCATCACGCCCCCGGAGATGGTCGCCATGCCGCCCACCATCATCGCCAGCAGCTCGGAGCGGGTCATGCCCGGCACGTAGGGCTTGACGATGATCGGGGCCTCGGTCTGGCCCATGAACACGTTGGCGGTGGCCGACAGCGTCTCGGCGCCGCTGGTGCCGAGCACCCGCATCATCACCTTCGCCATCACCCGCACCACCCACTGGAGCACGCCGAAGTAGTACATCAGGGTGAAGAACGCGGAGACGAAGATGATCGTCGGCAGCGCGCGGAAGGCGAACACGAAGCCGCCGGGGAACACCTTGCCCATCGCGGCGGGGTCGGCCAGGCCGCCGAAGACGAACAGCGCGCCGGCGTCCGTGAACTCGAGGAAGCGCTGGACCAGGCGGGCGATGCCGCTGAACAGCTCGTAGCCGGGCCGCACGCCACCCACCTCGAGCTTCAGGATGAACAGCGCGAGGCCGAGCTGCAGCGCCAGGCCGGCGGCCACGGTGCGCCACGGGATCGCGCGCGGCGCCGCCGACGCGGCGACCGTCACGGCGATGAAGGAGACGATGCCGCACAGCGCCTGCAGCCGCGGCCCGAGCGCCTCGCCGCCCAGCCAGGCGACCAGCAGTCCGGCGGCGGCGATCGCGACGGCTCCCGCCCGCATCGCCCGGTCGCGCGACGCGGCCTCGTTCTCGCTCATGGGGTTCCGGTCCTTTCGCTCTCGGGTCGAGCCGCTCAGGCCTCGAGCACGGCCTTGATCAGAGGCGCCGGCGCCGGCGCCTCGGGCGCCACCTTCAGCGCCCCCAGGCACAGCTCGCGGGCCTCCTGCAGGCGGCTGCGGTCGTTGACGTGGAGGGTCATCACCGGCTCGCCCGCGATCACCAGGTCGCCCACCTTCTTGTGGAAGACGATGCCGACGGCGGGGTCGATCCGGCTCTCGACCCGCTCGCGGCCGGCGCCCAGCAGCATCGCGGCGTGGCCGAGCGAGCGGCAGGCCAGCCGCGCCACCCGGCCGTCGTGGGGCGCGGGGACGTCGACCTTCTCGCGGGCGCGCGGCAGCATGCCCGGGTCGTCGCAGACCCGCGGGTCGCCGCCCTGCAGCTCGATCACTTCCTGGAACTTGCGCAACCCGGCGCCGGAGGCGAGCGCCTCGCGGACCTTGAAGCGGGCGGCCTCGATGCGGGTGGTGACGCCGGTGAGCTGCAGCATCCACGCGGCGAGCTCGATCGAGAGCGACTCCAGGTCCTTGGGGCCGCGGCCCTTCAGCGTCTCCACGCACTCGACGACCTCGAGCGCGTTGCCCGCGGTGCGGCCGAGCGGCTGGTCCATGTCGGTGATCAGCGCGACCACCTTGCGGCCCATGCCCCTGCCGATCGCCAGCATCGCCTCGGCCAGCGCCTTCGAGTCCTCGAACGACTTCATGAAGGCGCCGTCGCCGGTCTTGACGTCGAGCACCAGCGCGTCGATGCCCTCCGCCATCTTCTTGCTCATGATCGAGGCGGCGATCAGCGGCCGGCTCTCGACCGTCGAGGTGACGTCGCGCAGCGCGTAGAGCTTGCGGTCGGCGGGCGCGATCTCGGGCGTCTGCCCGATCAGCCCCAGCTTCGAGCGCCGCAGCACGCGGCGGAACTCCTCGAGCGAGAGACCGACCCGGAAGCCCGGGATCGACTCCAGCTTGTCGAGCGTGCCGCCGGTGTGGCCGAGGCCGCGCCCGGAGATCATCGGCACGTAGACGCCGCAGGCAGCGGCGAGCGGGGCGAGGATCAGGCTCGTCTTGTCGCCGACGCCGCCCGTCGAGTGCTTGTCGGCCTTGGGGCCGTCGAGGTCGGCGAAGTCGAGCACCTCGCCGGTGCGCATCATCGCCTCGGTCAGCCATACCGTCTCCTCGGCGCTCATGCCGCGGAAGAAGACGGCCATCGCCAGCGCCGCCGCCTGGTAGTCGGGGACCTGGCCCGCGGCGTAGCCGGAGATGAAGAACTCGATCTCCTCGCGGCGCAGCGCCTCGCCCTCGCGCTTGCGGTAGATGATGTCGGACGCCCTCACGCGGTCACTTCTTCCGGATCCGCTCGAGTTCCGCCCACAGGTTGCCGCGGCGGTGCACGGTCGGCGCCGCGCGCTCGCGCAGGTCGGCGACGGCCGGCTCGGGTTCGGGTGCCGGGGGCGGCGCGGGCGGCGGCAGCGGGAGGCCGGCCAGCACCTGGGCGACCAGGTCCTTCGGCTCCTCCTTGCGGCGTCCGCCACGGCGCTGCGGCTTCTGGCCATGGCGGTAGTCGTGGGTGTCGAAGCAGGTGCGGCACGTGGTGCGCGCGACCTCCGCCCCCGCGAGCGACGCCACGTCGTGGTTGAGCAGGAGGCGACACCGCGGACAGTAGTCGTCGAGCACGTCGCCGAGGCGCAGCGGGCGGTCAGCCATCAGGGCGGAGGGATCTCCTTACAGAGGGCCCGCGGAGTATAGAATCGCGCCACTGCCCAGGCAATCAAGAGCGACTGCGAGTGAGCGCGACCGAAGCCGACTATTACCGCCTGCGAACCGAGTGGCTGCGCTTCAAGAGCCACCTCGTCGACAGCCTGACCGGGCTGCCGACGCTGCCGGCGGTGGTGGACGACGTGCGGCGCCTGCTCGAGGGCCGCGGGGCGGTCGAACTGCTCTACGTCGACCTCGGCCGCTCGGGCCGTCACGAGACCAAGGTCGGCTGGGGCGCCTACGACCAGGCCGTGCGCGCTTTCGCGGAGCAGATCGGCCACCTGCGGAGCGAGGGCTCGCTGGCGCCCGACGACGTGGTCTGCGCGCAGGCCGCGCGCGGCGACCGCTTCCTGTTCTTCCTGGCCGCCGAGCCCGAGGGCCCGGGGCCGGCGTCGCCGCTGCTGGCCCGGCTGCGGGCGGCCGTGGAGTCGCCCGAGTCCCGGCTCCGCCTCGGCAACCTGCGGCTCGGCGCCGCCGTCGTCGCGCTGCGCCACGACCCGATGACGCGGGCGGAGCGGGCCGTCGCGCAGGCGGTCGCCGACGCCACCGCGGCCTGCTTCGAGGAGCGCCTGGGCGGCGAGGAGCGGCGCCGCGCCGAGCTGCAGCGGCTGATCGACCATCGCGAGGTGCGCTCGGTCTTCCACCCGATCCTGCGCCTCGCGGACGGCAAGCTGGTCGGCCACGAGGCGCTGTCGCGGCCGCTGGGCGCCGTCACGTTCGACTCGGTCGAGGAGCTGTTCGCTTTCGCCGAGTCGACCGACCTGCTCGTCGACTTCGAGCGGGTGTGCCGCGACACGGCGATCCGCGCCGTCGCGGGCGTCGAGCCGCGCGGCCTGCTGTTCCTCAACGCCTCGGCCCACGCGATGGAGGACCCCGACTGGCGCTCCGGCAAGGTCGAGGAGGCGCTGGCCCGCTCCGGCCTCGCGCCGGACCGGGTCGTCGTCGAGGTCACCGAGCGGGTGGCGATCCTGCGCCACGAGGCGTTCCAGGAGACGCTGCGCGGCTTCAAGGAGCGCGGCTACCGCGTCGCGGTCGACGACATGGGCGCGGGTTACTCGTCGCTGCAGAGCCTGGCGGCGATCGAGCCCGACTTCCTGAAGTTCGACACCAGCCTGGTGCGCGACATCGACAAGAGCAGCATCAAGCGCTCGCTGCTCGAGTCGCTGCGGGGCCTGGCCGACAAGATCAAGGCCCGGGTCATCGCCGAGGGCATCGAGCGGCCCGAGGAGCGCGACACCCTGGTCGGGCTCGGCATCGAGCTGGGCCAGGGCTTCCTGTTCCACCACGAGGAGGGCCGTTGAGGAACGCCGAGGTGATCCGCCAGTGGCGGATCCTGAAGACGATCGAGGCCGGGCGCTACACGAGCTCGAAGGACCTCGCGACCGAGCACGGGGTGACCGAGCGCACGATCCGCCGCGACATCGAGGCGCTGCAGGAGGCGGGCTTCCCGCTCTACGACGACGACTCGGGCGGCCGCCGGAGCTGGCGCCTCGTCGAGGGCTACCGCCAGAAGGTGACCCAGACCTTCACCCTCTCCGAGCTGGCGGCGCTGCACTTCGGCAAGAACCTGATGTCGATCCTGGTCGGTGCGCCGTTCGGCGCCGACCTCGAGACCGCGTTCGAGAAGATCCGCGGCGCGCTGCCCGGCAAGGCGCTGCCGTACCTCGCCCGGATCGCCGACCTGTTCGCGGCCCGTCCCGACCCGTTCAAGGACTACTCGAAGAAGCGCGAGGTGATCGCCGCGCTGGTCGACGCCATCCTGCACCAGCGGCGGGTCAGCGCGTCGTACTACTCGTTCAGCAGCCGTCGCAGCAAGACCTACGCGCTGGACCCCTACCGCCTCGTCTACTGGCACGGCGGCCTCTACCTCTACGCCCGCGCGCTCGACTACGACGAGGTGCGCACGTTCGCGGTCGAGCGCATCCAGAAGGTCGACGTCTCCGACTCGCCGTTCGAGACGCCGCAGGACTTCAGCGTCACCGAGTACGCGCGCTCCGCCTTCGGCATCGCGGGCGGCAGGCCCGAGCGCGTCGAGCTCGCCTTCGATCGCGAGATCGCCGGCTACGTGCGCGAGCGGGTCTGGCACGAGAGCCAGGAGCTCGTCGAGCAGCCCGACGGCGGCGTGGTGCTGAACCTGCACGTCGCCCCCAACTTCGAGCTGCGGACCTGGATCAAGGGCTACCTGCCCCACGTCCGCGTGCTGGCCCCGGCCGGGCTCCGCGACGAGCTGCGGCGCGAGATCGCCGCCGCCGCGGAGGCGATGGGGGCCTGAGTGACCGCCCCCGGCCTGGCCCCCGGGCGGTCGCGCGGCGGCGGACCCGTCGCGGCGGCCGCCGGGCCGACACTGGCCGTGCCGATGGGGGAGCTGCTGACGCGCCGCGCGCCGGACCCGCGCCTCGCCGAGGTGCCGTTCGTCGCCTTCGACACCGAGACGACCGGGCTGCGGTTGTCCGACCGGATGGTGGAGATCGCCGCCGTGCGTTTCCGCGGCGACCGCGTCGAGGCGGAGTGGTCGGCGCTGTGCGACCCCGGCGTCCCGCTGCCAGCCGCGGCGACGGCGATCCACGGCATCCGCGACGAGGACGTGCGCGGCCGGCCGCCCGCGGCCGAGGCGCTCGGCCGCTTCCTGGAGCTGATCGAGGGCGCGGCGCTGGTCGCCCATCACGCCCCTTTCGACGTGCGGGTGGTGGCGTCCGAGCTGCTGCGGGCAGGCCTGCCGCTGCCCGACAACCCGGTGCTCGACACCTGCGCGATCCCGCGCACCCTCGGCCTGCCCGTGGAGAACCATCGCCTCACCACGCTGGCGCGGGCCTTCGGCCTGCGGCCGGCGACGGCCCACCGCGCCCTGCCCGACGCCCGCACGGCCGCGGGGCTGCTGCGTGCCTACCTCGAGCAGGTCGGCCCTCGCGCTTCACGGCTGATCCGCGAGGGGCTCACCGGCTGTGGCCCCGGGATCGCCTCGTTCCGGGCCTGGGCCTGCGAGCCCGTGCCGGAGACCCCGATCGTGCGGGTGCTGCGGCGGGCGCTGGCCGAAGGCCGGGCCGTCTCGCTCGTCTATCACGGCGGCACCCGCGGCAGGCTGCCGCGGCGGGCCGTGCCCCGCGAGATCTACGCGATCGGCGGGGCCGTCTACCTGGAGGCCGACTGCCTCGAGGTGGGGGCGCCGCGCACCTTCCGGCTGGACCGGGTGGCGGCGGTGCGGGTGGACGCGCTGAGGGAGTTCTAGAATGGGCCGGTCATGAGCGCCCTCGAGACCTTCCGCAACACCCACCCCGGCCGCGACTACGTCATCACCCACACCTGCCCCGAGTTCACGGCGGTGTGCCCGAAGACGGGCCACCCCGACTTCGCCACGCTCGTGATCAGCTACGTGCCCGACCGGGTCTGCGTGGAGCTCAAGAGCCTCAAGCTGTACCTGCAGTCGTACCGCAACCGCGGCATCTACTACGAGAACGTCGTCAACGCGATCCTCGACGACCTGGTGCGGGCGGTGCGCCCGCGCAGCATGACCGTCGAGGGTCGCTTCAACGTGCGCGGGGGGATCGGCTCGGTCGTCACGGCCAGCCACGCGGCCCGGCGGACCCCGCGCGGGAGGAAATGATGCAACCCCCGGCCATCCTGGCCCGGCGCTTCGTCGCCGGGGCCACCGCGGACGCGGCCGTCGCCGTCGGGCGCAAGCTCGCCGCCCGCGGCATCAAGCCGACCTTCGACCTGCTCGGCGAGGACGTGCTCGAGGCCGAGGCGGCGCGCCGCATCGCGGCCGCCAACCAGGGCCTGCTGCGGCTGATCCCCGAGGGTGTCGAACGCAACATCTCGATCAAGCTGACCTCGCTCGGGTTCGACGTCTCCGAGGAGCTGTGCGAGGAGATCGTGCGCGGCATCCTCGACACCGCGCGCGAGGTGAAGGGCTTCGTGCGCGTCGACATGGAGGGCTCGAAGCACACCGAGCGCACGCTGCGCTTCTTCCAGCGGCTGCGCAAGGACTACGACAACGTCGGCATCGTGCTCCAGGCCTACCTGCACCGCACGCCCGACGACGTCGAGGAGGCGATCCGGCGCGGCGACCGGGTGCGGCTGTGCAAGGGCGCGTACCGCGAGCCGGCCGACGTCGCGCTCCAGGACATGGCGAAGATCCGCGCCCAGTTCAAGGCCTGCGCCCGCCGGCTGATGGACGAGGGCGCCTTCCCGGCGATCGCGACCCACGACGAGGAACTCGTGCAGGACGCGCTGGCCTTCGCCCGCGAGGAGAAGCTCGCCGCCTCCCGCTTCGAGTTCCAGATGCTCTACGGGCTGCGCCCCGCCCGCTGGGACGAGCTGGTCAAGGACGGCTGGAACTTCCGCGTCTACGTGCCCTACGGCACCCACTGGTTCCCCTACTTCTACCGCCGCCTGCGCGAGCGGAAGGAGAACATCTTCTTCGTCCTGCGCAGCCTGCTCGGCGGCTAGCGCATGAAGGCGGCCGTCTACCGCGGGCCGGGAGCCTTCGCGGTCGAGGAGATCGAGGCCCCGGAGCCCGGGCCGGGCGAGCTGCTGGCGCGCGTCGACGCCTGCGGCGTGTGCGGCACCGACGTCAAGAAGATCGAGAAGGGCCTGCTGAGCGGGCCCCGCGTCTTCGGCCACGAGATCGCGGCCACGGTGACGAAGCTCGGCCCCGGCACCACGCGCTTCCGCGAGGGCGACCGCGTGGTGCTCCACCACCACGTTCCGTGCGGCTCGTGCTTCTACTGCGCCCAGCGCATCTACGCCCAGTGCGAGACCTACAAGCGCAACGGCACGACCGCCGGCTTCGAGCCGTCGGGCGGCGGCATGGCCGAGTACGTGCGCGCGATGGACTGGATCGTCGAGCGCGGCGCGATTCCGATCCCCGATGGCGTGAAGCCCGAGGAGGCGGCCTTCGTCGAGCCGGTCAACACCTGCCTCAAGGCCGTGCGCGCGGCCGGGGTCGCGCCCGGCATGAGCGTGCTGGTCGTCGGCCAGGGGCCGATCGGCTCGATCCTGATGCAGCTCGCCCGCGTCGCCGGCGCCTCCGTGATGGTCACGGACGGGATGCCGGACCGGCTGGAGCTGGCCCGCGAGCTGGGGGCGGACCACGCGTTCGACGTGCGCGAGGCGGACGTCCCGCGCGAGGTGCGGGCGTTGACCGGCGGCCGCGGCGCCGACCGCGTGCTGCTGGCGGCCATGGGGCAGGCGCCGATCGACCAGGCGATCGAGGCGACCCGGCCCGGCGGGGCGGTGATGGTGTTCGCCGCGACGGCTCCGGGCGAGATCGCGGAGGTCGACTTCGGCCGGCTGGCGGCGGCGGAGAAGCAGTTGCTCACCTCGTACAGCGCGTCCGTCGACGTCCAGGAGGAGGCGGCGCGGCTGGTCTTCACGCGCGAGGTGCGGGTGGCCGAGCTGGTCAGCCACGTGCTGCCCCTCGACGAGGCGCCGCGGGCGGTGGCGCTCTCGCAGCGCCCCGCGCCGGGCGTGCGCAAGATCGTGCTGCGCGGCGGCGCCGCTTGAGCCGCACCATGCGGGCGGCCGTGCTGCACGGCCGTGAGGACGTGCGCCTCGAGCGGGTGCCGATCCCGGAGCCCGGCCCCGGCGAGGTCGTGCTGCGGGCGCGGGCCGCGCTCACCTGCGGCACCGACGTCAAGGTGTTCCGCCGCGGGTACCACGCCAAGATGATCGTGCCGCCGGCCCTGTTCGGCCACGAGGCGGCCGGCGAGATCGCGGCGCTCGGCGAGGGCGTCAGCGGGTTCGCGATCGGCGACCGCGTGGTGGCCGCCAACTCCGCGCCCTGCGACGAGTGCGGCTACTGCAGGCGCGGCCGGCCCGCGCTGTGCGACGACCTGCTGTTCTGGAACGGCGCCTACGCCGAGTACGTGCGCCTCCCCGCGCGGGTCGTGGCCCGCAACCTGATCCACGTCGATCCCGGCCTGGAGTTCCGCGAGGCGGCGATGGTCGAGCCGCTGGCGTGCGTCGTCAAGGGGGTGGACGACTGCGGCATCCTGCCGGGGATGGACGTCGCGGTGATCGGCGTCGGACCGATCGGCCTGATGTTCGTGGCCCTCGCCCACGCGAGGGGCGCGCGGGTGGTCGCGGCGGGCCGCCGCCCGGAGCGGCTGGAGCGGGCGCGGGGCATGGGCGCCGCGGCGCTGCTCTCGCTGGCGGATGCGGCCGACCCGGCGGCGCGGCTGCGCTACTCGTCGCCCGGCGGACACGGCTTCGACGTGGTCGTGGAGGCGGTGGGCCACGCCGTCACCGCCGAGGCGGCCGTCGGCGCGGCCCGCAAGGGCGGCACCGTCAACCTGTTCGCGGGGCCGCCCGCGGGCACCCGCATCTCGGTCGACGTCGCGATCCTCCACTACGACGAGATCACGCTGACCTCATCCTTCCACCACACGCCCGAGACCGTGCGCGAGGCCCACGACCTGATCGCGCGCGGCGTGCTGAAGCCGCGCGACCTGCTCCACGGCGAGGCGACGCTCGAGGAACTGCCGACCGTGCTGCGCGAGATGGCGGCGGGCGACCGCCCGCTGAAGACCGCGATCCTGCCCTGAAAGACGAAGGGCGCCCGCGGGGGGCGCCCTTCATCGGGAACCGGCGAACGTCGGGGGCTAGCGGCGACCCTTCTTCGCCTTGCGCGCGGGCTTCTTCGCGGCAGCCTTCTTCTTCGGCGCGGCCTTCTTCGCCGGGCGCTTCGCGGCCTTGCGGGCGGGCTTCGCCTTCCTGGCGGGCGCCTTCTTCGCCTTGCGGGCCGGCTTCTTCGCGGCGGCCTTCTTCGCCTTGCGAACGGGTTTCTTCGCGGCGGCCTTCTTCTTCGCGGGGGCCTTCTTCTTCGGCGCGGCCTTGCGCGCGGGCTTCTTGCGGACTGCCGGCCGCGGGGCCGGCGCGGGGGCGAGCGCGGGCGCTGCGACGGGCTCCGGCTCGGATGCCGCGGCCGGCTCCGGCTCCGGGACGGCGACGGGTTCGATCACGGCCGCAGCAGGTTCGGGCGCGGGCGCCTCCGGCGCGGCCGCGTCGCCCGTGGGCGTCTCATCCTCCATGGCGTTCTCCTTCCCGATGGGGTCGCGAGAGTGTCCCGCCGCGGCCGGCCCCGCGTCAAGGCGAGGTCAGTTCAGGGTGATGCCCCGGGGGAGTTCGGCCAGCACGCCGCAGTCGTCGCAGAGCATGAAGCCCTCGCCGCCGCGGCCGCGCTTGAACATGGGGATCGGGTGGAGGTCGGAGGCGAGCACGCGACCCGAGCGGCCGACCGCGAGGATCGGGTCTCCGCAGAGCGGGCAGCGGGCGTCGACGACGGCGGCGGCGGCGTGCGTGGCGGCCATGGCGTCCCCCTTCCTGCTGCATTGGACGCCGGGACCGCCCCGCGGGTTCGCCGGATCAGGTGCGCGCGGTCACGCTTTTGCGACTTCTCACGAGCGCGGCGACGAGCGCATCGAGAGGTTCTTCGCCGCGTAGATGCGGATGCCGTCGACCGTGAGCCAGCCGTCGGCACGGGCGAAGCCGCCCCCCGCGTCGCGACCGGCGGCCGTGATCTCCAGCTCCAGCAGCACCTTGCGGCGCTCCGGCACGACCTGCCCGCGGTACTTCCAGACCAGCTCCTGGCCCGGGTCGAGCGGCCCGAAGCGCTCGCCGTCGGCCGCGAGGCCGGTTTCCAGCATGTAGGCCTGGAGCAACTGGAGCAGGGCCTCGAGCCCGAGCGAGCCGGGCATCACGGGGTCCTGGAAGAAGTGCGCCTTGAAGAACCACTCCCCGGGCCGGACGTCCTTCTCGCCGCGGATCCGACCCAGCCCGGCAGCTCCCGCCCCGGGCCAGAAGCCCGTGATGCGGTCGAACATGAACAACTCGTCGCTCGCGGTGCGCGGCGCTCGCGCGCGCAGCGCGGCCAGGTCGAGCGACTTTTCGGTCGGCTTGTCGGCCCAGGCCTTCTCCTCGGCGGTGATGCCGGTGCCCACCTGCTGGGCGAGGGCCGCGGCCGGGAAGAAGCCGAACCCGGTCTGGATCGTGAAGAAGGGCTCGCCGCCCACGCGCCCGTCGACGTCGAAGGCGACCAGGATCATGCCGGCGGAGGCCGAGACGTCCTTCAGGGTGACGCGGGTGACCATCGGCCCGTCGCCAGGCCGCAGTTCGCGCAGCAGCCGGCCGGTGCCGTCGAGGTTGCGGAAGTGCAGGCCGCGCGCGTCGCCGGCCGCCAGCGCCGAGCCCGACGCGAGGGCGAGCCAGCCGCACGGCTGCAGCATCGCCTCCAGCAGCACGCAGAAGGGCGCGGTGTCGCCGCCGCCCGCCGCGAAGAACCAGGACGCCGGGTCGACGTCCCAGGTGCACTCGATCGTGGCGCCGGCGCGGCGGTTGCCGAGCTCGCCTTCGACCTTCGTGATCCGCGACATGTAGAAGAACGGCGGGCCCGGCAGCCGCGGCAGCCGCTCGGGCCCGTCGAAGGCGGGATAGAGCGTGCCGAACGCCTCGCTCGAGCGGCCCCAGGCGCAGGCCAGCACCGCGTGGTCGTCGAACGTGATGCCGAGGCCGCTGGCGGCCGGCTGTGCGTTCGTCCGCAGCGAGGAGACCAGCTCGGGCTTGCGGGTGAGCGGCACGTCGGGCACCAGCCGCAGGCCCATGCGCCGGCAGTGGAAGGCCTTGAGGCCGTCGACGGTGCAGAGCAGGTCCGCCCACAATGTCGGCTCGGGCCCGTCCTCGATCTCCTCGACGAACAGCTCGTAGACGAGCGTCTTCGAGCTGGGGATCGCCTGGCCGCGGCAGCGCAGCTTGTAGGCCACCTCCGGCACCGGCTCGAAGCGCCAGCCGTCGCGCGCGATCGTGTAGCCGTGGGCCGCGAGGTAGACCGCCATCGTCTGCAGGCAGCCCTCGAACATCAGGGTGCCGGGCATGCAGGGGTCATTCTTGAAGTGGCCGTCGAAGAACCAGTCGTCGGGGGTGAAGTCCCAGCGCGCGCGCAGGTAGCCGCGGCCCCAGGGGCCGCCGCGCGGCGCGATCTCCTCGACCTCGTGCAGCAGCAGCATGTCGCCGCCGGCGATCCGCGGCGGCTGCACGTGGGTCGCGGCGCGCAGGAAGCCCTCGCCGAAGGCCTCGTGGGCGCGGCCGGCAGCGAACGCCTCGAGCTGCGCGCGCGTCAGGCGGGCAGCGACCTGGGGCACGACGGGCGGGTCGAGCCGCGGGCTCGGCTTCGGGGTCTCCGTCGCCGGGTCCCACAGCACGCCGCCGGAGTCGGCCAGCTCTTCGTTCGTGAAGAAGCCGGCCTGGCCCCCGCGCACGCTGATCTGCCGGCGCCCTGCGACCTCGCAGTCGTAGTGGAAGAAGAACAGGCGGACCGGACCCTGCGCCGCGTGGCCGTCGACCGTGATCTCGTAGCGCAGCGTTTCGCCCGCGAGTGGCAGGTGGCCGTGGTAGGTCAGCTCGCAGCCGAGCAGGCGGTAGACGCGCTCGCCCTGGTTCAGGAAGTCGACGCCGAGCCACGAGATGAGCAGCAGGTCGGCCTGGCCCGACTCGATCAGGATGCCGGCCGGCATCCGGTTCTCGTGCAGGTAGAAGGCGCCCGGCGCGACGTCCGTCTCGGTCCAGATCGTGCCCGTGCCCATCGTGCCCGGCTCGCCCTCGATGCCCAGCACGCGGTCGGCGAGCAGCAGCGGCGGCTCCGGCATCCGCACCTGGCGCTCGTATCCATCCTGGCGCGCGAACAGATCGCCGAAGACCGAGGAGATGCGGCCCGAGGCCAGGGTTTCGAGCTGAGCGCGGGAGAAGGCGGGGCCCGGGAAGGTCGTGCGGGACGAGAGGGGAGTGTTCCGCGTCGGGGCCGGCGCGGGAGTGGGAGTGGGGATCGGGGACGGGCTCGGGGGCGGCACCGCGGTCGGGACCGGGATCGCGACCGGGACTCGTTCGGCGGTCGGGGCTGGCGCCGCGGTCGGGATTCGCGCCGCGGTCGGGGCCGGGATCGCGGTCGGGATCGGGAATGCGGTCGGGGCGGGGATCGCGGTCGGGAACGAGAGGCCGCTCGGCGTCGTCACCGGGAATCGCATCGCCGCCAGGAAGCGGGCCTGCGACTCCGCCTGGGTGCGCAGGAACTCCGCGTGAACCTGGGCCACGCGGGCGTGCTCGGTCGCCAACGCCGCGGCCGGGCCAGACAGGAGTTGCGGTCGTGCAGGGGGCCTCGTCACGGGCGCCGGTGTCGCGGCTGGCTTCGAGGGGGGCGGGGCGACGCTGGACGCAGCGAGGGGTGCGGTCGGCGTCGCCGACGGAGCGCTCGCCCGCGCCGGCGCTGCCGTGGGAGCCTCGTCCTTGCGCGTGGACGCCGGGCGGTGAAGCGGGGTGAGACCCCACTCCGCGAGGGCGGAGGGCAGTTGCGGAGCCGGGGGCATCGGGTCGTCGATGGGCGGCGCCGCGGCCGGCACGGGGGGCAGTTGCGGCACCGGCGGGTGGGCCGGGAAGCGCAGCGGCAGGGCGTGGGTGCGCTCGCGCGGGAACATCGCCGACTCGGCGCGGGCCAGCCGGTCGTGCAGCGCGGCGACGTCCGGCGAGAGCCCGGCGGCCCACACCCAGCCGATCGCCGCCAGCGCCTGCTCGACGGGCGGCACGCCCGCGATGTCGAGCGGCGCCGCGACGTGGTCGCGCGGCCCGAGCGTGCGCGAGATCCAGCGCGCGCAGCCGCCCTGCGGCCCGTGCTCGAGGAACACCCGCACGCCGTCGGCGTAAGCCTTCTCCACCAGGGCGGGGAAGTCGACGGTGCGCAGCGCCTGGCCGGTGAGGGCTTCCGCAGCCTTCTCGGCGTCCGGCGCGTAGGCCGCCATGAAGGCCTGCGAGTAGAACCGCACGCCGGGCACGGGGCTCGTCTTCCGCGTGTGCAGCCGGCGCCAGCCGTCCTCGAACGCGGCCAGCTCGGGCACGTGGATCACCATGTCGTAGCCGAGCGATCGCGCCCGCTCCGGCCCCAGCTTCGCGATCGCCCGGGCACAGCCCTCGGGATCGCCGCTGATGACGGCGTCTCCGGGCGCGTTGACGATCGAGAGGTGGACCCGCGGCTCAGCGGCCACCGCCTCGCGAACGCGGTCGAGCGGCGCCAGCACCCGCCAGCTCTCGAAGCGCGGGCGCTCGCCCGGCGGGGTGCCCCAGGCCCGCTGCAGCGCCCGGAACTCGCCGGCCAGCTCGCGGTCGTAGACGCCGCACTCGTCGATCTCGCGGCGCAGGGCCTCGACGTCGTTCCAGGCGCCGAGCGCGTAGAGCGCGTTCGTCTCGCCGGCGCAGAAGCCGATCGCCGCCTGCGGCGCCAGGCCGACCAGCCGCAGGGTCAGCTCGGCGTGGGCCTGGCACAACATCGACGAGCCCCACAGCTTGTCCGCGTCGCGCGGGACGCGGCCGTCGTAGACCCATCCCGCCGCGTCGCCGACGCCGGGGAAGCGGGCCTCCAGCCGGTCCTGCAGTTCGGGCAGCGCGAGCAGCAGGGCCGCGCCCATGCCCGAGTACGAGCCCGCGGGACCCGTGAACACGAACGCCAGCTCGCCGCCGGCCGGCTCCTTGCGGAAGGCCACGCCCTGGGGCGGCGGCTGGTCGGGAGCCTGGCCGCGCAGGTCGAGGTAGCGGCGGGCCGCCTCGATCCGCGCGCTCAGGTCGGCGGCCGTCGCGACGAGAGCCAGCCGGCACGGGCCGTCGCCTCCGGACTGGCCCGCGTCGAGCGCGCGCCGCAGGTCGCGCGGGTGCTCGCCCGCGAACAGGTGGAGACGCGGCAGCGGCGCGATCGAAGCAGGGCGCCGCGGCCCCGCGTTGGTCAGGTGGAGCGAAGCGCTCTGCCGCCCGAGCGCGTCGACCCGTACCAGCGCGTGGCGATCGGGGCCCAGCCACGGCGTGGCCGCATCCCCGGTCTCCGCAGCGGGCCGCGCGCCGTGAGCCACGGAGACCGCCGCCGCGAGCACGTGGAGCAGGCCGCTCGCCGCATGGGCGTGCCCGAACCGCTCCTCCAGCGAGAGCGCGCCGCGGCCGGAGCCGAAGGCGAGCGCGTCCGCGCCCGGTTCGGCGCCGATCCGCGCCAGCACCGGGTCGCCGTCGCGCAGGGCGTCAGCCAGCCGCTTGACGACCATCGCGACCGCGGCGTCACCGGGCACGTGCTGCAGCGCGGGCAGCACCTGCTGTGCCGCGGCCGCATGCACGGGCTCGGCGCACAGGTCGACCGCGGCGACGACAGCGGCGTCGATCTCCCCGGAGCGCAGCCCCCGGGCCGCGATCTCCAGCGCGCGCACGCCCGACAGCTCCTCGGCCGAGACCGAGTAGCCCGGCCCCGCGAGGTCGAACTGGCTGGTGAGCCGGTTGGCGACGATGTTGGGCATCGTGCCGACCACGCCGGCCGAGTCGAGCGGCGCGCAGAGGGCCGCCCGCGCGGCGTCGCGCCAGGCCTCGTCGAGGCCCGCCTCGCGCGCCCACTGCGCCGCGCGCCAGCGGGCGCCGTTGCGCGCGACCTGTGCGTCGGTCTGCATGCCGACGAGAACCGACGTGCGCTCGCGAACGAGCTTCGGCCCCGCCTCGATCGCCTCGCGCACGGCCTGCAGCACGAGCAACTGCTGCGGCAAGGCGTGCTGCAGGTCGCGCGGCGGGAACCTGAGACCCGCGCCGTCGATCCGCAGTTCCTCCGCGGCGGCGGCTTCGCCCACGCCGGCCGCGACCCGCACCCGGCTCTCGCCCGACAGCAGGTCGCGCACGAAGCGGGCGGCGCTCTCGCCGCCGGCGACGCAGGCCCCGGCGGCGACGATCGCCAGCGGCTCGGCCGGCGCCGCCGCGCGCGGCGCGACGACGGGCCGTTCGGCGGGGCGGTACTCCTCGACCAGCAGGTGGCCGTTGTTGCCGCCGAAGCCGAAGGCGCTGATCGCGGCGCGGCGCGGCGCCGCGGCCTCGGGCCAGGGCTGCGCCTCCGTCAGCAGCCGGAACGGCGTGCCGGAGAGCGCGCCCGTGGGGCGGTCGACGTGCAGCGTGCGCGGGCGCACCCCGTGCTCGAGCGCGCCCAGCACCTTGAGCAACGCTGCCGAGCCCGCGGCCGTGATCAGGTGGCCGAGGTTCGACTTCACCGACCCGACCGGCAGGCCCGGGTGGCCTGCGAAGACGCGGGCCGAACTGCGCACCTCGGTGGCGTCGCCGACCGGCGTGCCGGTCGCGTGGCACTCGAGCAGCGAGACGTCGGCCGGAGCGAGGCCCGCCATCGCGTACGCCGCGCGCATCGCGCGTTCCTGGCCCTCTTCGGCGGGGGCCAGCAGGCCCGAGCCGCGGCCGTCGTTGGAGAGGCCGACGCCGCGGATCACGCCGAAGATCCGCTGGCCGGCGGCCACCGCGTCCTCGAGGCGACGCAGCACGAAGAGCGCCGCGCCTTCTGCAGGGACGAGGCCGTCGGCCTCGGCGTGGAACGGGCGGCTGCGCCCGCTGCGGCTCATCGCCCGCAGCGCGCAGAAGCCGACGTGGATGAAGAGGTCGTCCGCGCGGTTGACGGCGCCGGCCAGCATCACGTCGGCGCTGCCGTCGTGGAGGCGGTCGCAGGCGAGCTTCAGCGCGTAGAGCGACGACGCGCACGCCGCGTCGAGCGCGAAGGCGTCGCGGCCGAGGCCGAGGGCCTGGGCGACCGTGTGGGCGGGCAGGCCCGACATGAAGCGGTTGACCGGGTGCGGCCGCTCGCGCCGTTCCCGCCACACGCTCTCGGCCCACTCGGAGAGCAGGGTCGAAGGGAACGAGAGGTTGCCGACGATCACGCCCGCGCGTCGCCGCAGTTCGCCCGGGCCGATGCCGGCGTCGGCGAGCGCCGCGCGGCCGCAGTGGAGCAGCCACTGGAACAGCGGGTCGAGCTGCAGGAGGTGCTCCGCCGGCAGCTCGAAGCCGGCGGGGTCGAAGCCGAAGCCCTCGACGTAGCCGCCGCGATCCGACCACGCGCGGTCGGGGTCGGGGGCGTCCACGGGTCCGCGGATCAGGTCGGGATCGATCCGCCAGCGGCCCGCGGGCGCGGAGCCCAGCAGGTCGCGTGCCTCCAGCACCGCGCTCGTGAACTCGGCCGGCGAGTGGGCGCCGGGCAGCACGCACGCGCGGCCGACGATCGCGATCGGAGGGAAGGCGGTCATCGGGCGCAGCTCCGCGAGGCCAGGGACACCGGCGCGCGCCTTAGGAGGCCGCGCCCTGGAGCGCCGGGGCCTTGCGGTCGGGCGCGGGCACCGCGTGCATCTCGACCTCGCGCAGCTCGAACACGGGCGCGCCGCC
>WYBL01000076.1 GCA_011526565.1 Acidobacteriota bacterium
CGTAGCCGCGCACGACCTCCGCCACCGAGAGGTCCTCGCGGATCGCGCCGCGCGACGGCGAGCGGCGCTTGTGCTCGGCGATCACCCTCACGTGGCCAGGCCGCGTCAGCGCCTCGGTGAACGAGACCCGCGCGGGCGCGGTGGCCCGCGGCTCGATCGTGGGCCGCGCTGCCTTCGCGCGCGCGACGCGCTCGCGGGTGGCGGCCAGGATGCGCGACAGCGCGCCGCCGGGGTCCCTCACGGCTGCGGCTCCGCGGCGGCGGCGCACGCGCGCTCGATCACCCGGGAGGCGCTCCCGGAGTCGAGCGCCGCCGCCGCGCGCGCGGCGCCTTCCCGCAGGTCGCGGGCGTGTCCGCCGACGACGAGGGCGGCCGCGGCGTTGAGCACGACAGCGTCGCGCGCCGCGCCGCGGTCACCGCCCAGCACGGCGCGGGCGACCTTGGCGGCGTGGGCCACGTCGTCCACGTGCAGCGCGGCCCGCGGCGCCCGAGGCAACCCCGCGTCCTCGGGCGCCACCTGCAGCATGCGCACGTCCCCGCCCTCGAGCGCCGCGACGTCGGTCGGCGCGTCGAGCGCCAGCTCGTCGAGCCCGCCGCCGCACACCACCCAGGCCCGCGGCGTGCCGAGCCGCGCGAGGCAGCGGGCGAGGAACGGCGCGAGCTCCGGGCGCGGCACCCCGACGAGCTGGGCCGCGGGTCGCGCCGGGTTGGTCAGCGGCCCGAGCAGGTTGAAGGCGGTGCGCACGCCGAGCTCGCGGCGCGGGCCGGCGGCGTGGCGGGTCGAGGCGTGGAACGCGGGCGCGAACAGGAACGCCCAGCCCGCCGCCGCGAACGAGGCACGCGCGCGCTCGACCGCGTGCTCGAGGCCCAGCCCCAGCGCCTCGAGCAGGTCGGCGCTGCCGACGCTGCCCGAGGCCGAGCGGTTGCCGTGCTTGGCGACCGGCACGCCGCAGCCGGCGACGACCAGCGAGGCGAGCGTCGAGATGTTGAGCGTGGAGGCGCCGTCGCCGCCGGTGCCGCAGGTGTCGACCGCGCCCGGGGCCTCGAAGGCGGCGGCCCGCGCCCGCATCGCGCGCGCGAAGCCGACGACCTCGTCTTCGCTCTCGCCGCGCACGCCCAGCGCCATCAGCAGCCCGCCGACCTGGGCCGGCGTCGCCTCGCCGTCCATCACCTGCTCCATCGCGGCGGCGGCCTCGTCTTCGGAGAGCCGCTCGCCGCGCGCGAGCTTCTGCAGCAGCGGCTTCATCGCGACGCCAGGAAGTTGGCGAGCAGCGCCTTGCCCGCGGTGGTCAGGATGCTCTCGGGGTGGAACTGCACGCCTTCCACCGGCCGCTCGCGGTGGCGCAGGCCCATCACCAGGCCGTCGTCCGTCCAGGCCGACACCTCGAGGCAGTCCGGCACCGAGTCGCGCACCACGACCAGCGAGTGGTAGCGGGTGGCGACGAACGGCTGCGGCAGGGCCTGGAACACGCCACGCCCGTCGTGGTGGATCTCCGAGACCTTGCCGTGCATCAGCTTCGGCGCCCGCGCCACGCGGCCGCCGTAGGCCTGGCCGATCGACTGGTGGCCGAGGCAGACGCCGAGCAGGGGGATGCCCGCCTCGGCCGCGCGCGGGACGAGGGCGAGGCTGATGCCCGCCTCGTCGGGGTTGCCGGGTCCGGGCGAGATCACGATCCGCGCCGGCCGCAGCGCCAGCGCCTGCTCGACGGAGAACTCGTCGTTGCGCACGACCCGGGTGTCCGCCCCCAGCTCGCCGAGGTACTGGTACAGGTTCCACGTGAACGAGTCGTAGTTGTCGACCAGCAGCAGCATCGAACCTACTCCCGCGCGCTCACAGCGTGCCCGCCAGGCGCAGGGCCTCGAGCATGGCGCCGGCCTTGGCCTCGGTCTCGCGCTCCTCGGCCGCGGGGTCGGAGTCGGCGACGATGCCGGCGCCGGCCTGCACCGTCGCCCGCGCGCCGTCGAAGCTGACCGCGCGGATCGCGATGCAGAAGTCGAGGTTGCCCGCGAAGTCGACGTAGCCGAGCGCGCCGCCGTAGAACCCGCGCGGCACGGGCTCCAGCGCGTCGACGATCTCCATCGCGCGGATCTTCGGCGCGCCGGAGAGGGTGCCCGCCGGGAACGTCGCGCGCAGCGCGTCGAGCGCGTCGCAGCCCTCGCGCAGCCGCCCGCTCACCGAGCTGACCAGGTGCATCACGTGCGAGTAGCGCTCGACGTTCATGAACTCGTCGACCTTCACCGAGTCGAAGCCGCAGACGCGGCCGAGGTCGTTGCGGCCGAGGTCGACCAGCATCACGTGCTCGGCGCGTTCCTTCTCGTCGGCCTGCAGCTCGCGCTCGAGCGCGGCGTCGGCGGCGGCATCGGCGCCGCGGGGCCGGGTGCCGGCGATCGGCCGCGTCTCGGCACGGCCGGCTTCGACGCGCACGAGCATCTCGGGCGAAGCCCCGGCGATCGCCCGCTCGCCTTCGCGGAACAGGAACATGTAGGGCGAGGGGTTCAGCATGCGCAACGCCCGGTAGACGGCGACGGGGTCGAGGCCACCGTCGACGGCGAGCTGGCGCGAGAGCACGACCTGGAAGACGTCGCCGCGCCCGATGTGCTCCTGGGCCTGGCGCACGGCGGCGCGGAACGCGGCTCCGTCGCCGAGGCCGGCGGTCGGAACCTCTCGCGCGGCGGGCGCGGGTGCCGGCACCGGCCGCCGCAGGTCGGCTTCCATCGCATCAAGCGCGCGCTGCGCCGCGTCCCAGGCGCCCGCATCGCGCGGGTCGGCGTGGGCGATCAGCACCACGCGCTGGCGGGCGTGGTCGAAGGCGACGAGCTGGCGGTGGAACCCGAACGCCGCCAGCCGTTCCGCGCCTGCGCCGTGGCGGTCGGGCAGGCGCTCGAACAGCCGCACCGCGTCCCACGTCAGGTAGCCGACGGCGCCGCCGGTGAAGCGCGGCAGCCCGGGCACCTCGGCCGCCGGCGGGCCGAGCTGCCGGCGCAGCGTGGCGAGCAGGTCGAGCTCCGACTCGCGCTCGCCGGCGGCGTCGCGAACGACGACCCGCGAGCCGCGCTGCTCGACGACGCATTCCGGGTCGCGGCCGAGGAACGAGTAGCGGGCGACGCGCTCGCCGCCCGTCACGCTCTCCAGCAGGAACGCGCGAGGGCGGCCCGCGCACAGCGCGAGCCAGGCCGCGAGCGGCGTCAGCAGGTCTCCGGGCAGCTCGCGGAACACGGGCACCGAGGCGCCGCCACGCGCCAGCGCGTCGTACTCCTGCCGGGTGAGCGCGCGCAGGGGCATCTTCAGCGGCGCCTCCGCGCCAGCACCTCGAGCACGCGGACCAGCGGCACGCCGCGCACGCCGAGCGCGACCATCAGGTGATAGACGAGGTCGGCGGCCTCTTCGGCGAGGCGCTCGTCGCTCTCGCCCTTGGCGGCCAGCACGACCTCGGTGGCCTCCTCGCCCAGCTTCTTGAGCGGGCCGTCGATGCCGCGCTCGAGCAGCTTCGCGGTGTACGAGCCCTCGGGCATCCGCCGCAGCCGGTCGCGGATCACGCGCTCCAGCTCCAGCAGCCCGCCGGCGGCGCTCTGCGCGTCGTCGCCGAAACAGGTGCGCGAGCCCGTGTGGCAGGCGGGGCCCTCGGCGTCGACGACGTAGAGCAGGGTGTCGGAGTCGCAGTCCCAGCGGATGCCGCGCACCCGCAGCCGGTGACCCGAGGTCTCGCCCTTGCGCCACAGCGCCTGCCGGCTCCGGCTCCAGAAGTGGGCGTCGCCCGTCGCCGTCGTCTTCTGCAGCGCCTCGTCGTTGGCCCACGCCACCATCAGCACGTCGCCCGAGGCGGCGTCCTGGGCCACGACCGGAACCAGCCCGCGCTCGTCGAACGCGATCCCCTCCGGCAGCTTCAGCTCGCTCATGCGATCCCCGCTTCTCCCACCGGGCGCACCGCCACGCCCGCGGCGCGCAGCGCGTGGCGGACGTCGGCGAGGCGCAGCTCGCCGAAGTGGAACACCGACGCCGCCAGCGCCGCCGACGCCTCGCCTTCGACCAGCGCCGCGCGCAGGTGCTCCACGTTGCCGCAGCCGCCGGAGGCGATCACCGGCACCCGCACCGCGCGGGCGACCGCGCGGGTCAGCTCCAGGTCGTAGCCGTCCTTGGTGCCGTCGCGGTCCATCGAGGTGAGCAGGATCTCGCCCGCCCCGCGCTCCGCCGCCTCGCGCGCCCACGCCACCGCGTCGCGCCCGGTCGCCGTGCGCCCGCCGTGCACGTGCACCTCGGAGCCGCCGCCGCTCGTGCGCCTTGCATCGATGGCCAGGACCACGGCCTGGCTGCCGAAGCGCTGCGCCAGCGCGCTCACCAGCGCGGGATCGGAGACGGCCGCCGTGTTGACCGCGACCTTGTCGGCGCCGGCGCGCAGCAGCGCCTCGGCGTCGGCGACGCTGCGCACCCCGCCGCCGACCGTGAACGGCAGGTACACCGCGTCGGCGACCCGCCGCACCATGTCGAGCACGATCGGCCGCGCGTCGGAAGACGCGGTGATGTCGAGGAAGACCAGCTCGTCCGCGCCCTCGCGGTCGTAGCGCGCCGCGCACTCGACCGGGTCGCCCGCGTCGCGCAGCGAGACGAACTGCACGCCCTTGACCACCCGGCCGCGGTCGACGTCGAGGCACGGGATCAGCCGCTTCGCCAGCATCAGCGCTGCCCCTCGAAGGTCGCCATCGCGTGCTCGCGCACGTCTTCGTCCTCGTGGCCCAGCAGCGCGGGGCGCAGCACCTCCGGCAGCCGCGGGTTGAGCGCCAGGGCGATCAGCACCTCGCGCGGCGGCGCGCCGGCCGCGAGGTCGTGCAGCACGTCCTCGGGCGTGTTCGGGTGCGAGCCGAACCAGGCGAGCAACGGTCCCGCGTGGACGGGCGAGCCCGCGTCGCGCACGCCGGCGACCGCCTCGCGGATCTCGTCGGCGCCGAGCACGTCCGAGTAGGTGACGGTCAGCGCCCGGCTGCGCCGCAGCGCTCGCGCGATGTCGCCCCGGGTGACGCCGCGGCCGACTCTCAGCATCCCGCCGCCTCGTTGGCCTCGGGGATCGTGAAGCGTCCCTCGTAGAGCGCCTTGCCGACCACCGCTTCGTCCACGCCGTGCGGCTCGAGCGCGCGCAGGGCGCGCAGGTCGTCGAGACGGGCGATGCCGCCGGCGACCGTGACCCGCAGCCCGCTCTCGCGGGCGATCCGCTCGGTCGCGGGCAGGTTGGGCCCGGTGAAGGTGCCGTCGCGCGAGACGTCGGTGTACTGCACGCGGGCGACGCCCAGCTCGCGCAGGCGGCACGCGAAGGCCAGCGGCTCCAGTTCGCTCTGCTCGGTCCAGCCACGCACCGCGACGCGCCCGTCCTTGACGTCGACCGCGACCGCCACCCGGCCGGGCCAGCGCGCGCAGGCGGCCGCGACGACCGCAGGCTCGGCGACGGCCGCCGTGCCGAAGATCACGCGCTCGGCGCCGCCGTCCACGTAGCGCGCCGCGGTCTCGAGATCGCGGATGCCGCCGCCGACCTCGACGGGCACCGTGGCCGCCGCCACGACGGCGGCCACGACTTCGGGCTGCGGCCGGGCGTCGATCGCGCCGTCGAGGTCGACGAGGTGGATGCGGCGGGCGCCGGCGGCGGCGAAGCGGCGGGCCACGGCCGCCGGGTCCTGCTCGTACACGGTCTCGCGCGCGGCGTCTCCCTGGACGAGGCGCACGACGCGGCCGCCGCGCACGTCGATGGCAGGAGCGATCAGCACGCGCCCACCTCGCGCGACGCGGGCTGCCGCGCGGCGACCATCTTCACGAAGGCGTCGACCATGCGCAGGCCGACCGCCTGGCTCTTCTCCGGGTGGAACTGGGCGGCCATCACGTTGCCGCGGGCCACCATCGCCGGGAACGCGGAGCCGTACTCGCAGGTCGCGATCACGTCCTCCGGCGTGGCGTCGCACCAGTACGAGTGGACGAAGTACACGTGCTCGCCGTCGCGCAGGCCGTCGAGCAGCGGGTGCTCGCGCTCGTGGCGCAAGGCGTTCCAGCCCATGTGCGGCACCGCCAGGCCCTGCTCGCCGTCGAACGCGGGGCCCGCGAAGCGGCGCACGCGGCCGCGCAGCAGGCCGAGCCCAGCGTGGCGGCCGTGCTCCTCGCCTTCGTCGAACAGCACCTGCATGCCGACGCAGATGCCGAACAGCGGCACCCCGGCTCGCGCGGCCGCCACCAGCGGCTCCGCCAGGCCGCGGCCGCGGATCTCGTCCATCGTCGCGCCGAAGGCGCCATCGCCGGGCAGCACCAGCGCCTCCGCCCGCGCGAGCGCCGCCGGGTCCGAGACGAGCTCGGCGTGCGCCCCCGCGCGGCGGAACGCCTTCAGCGCGCTGCCGAGGTTGCCGACGCCGTAGTCGACGATCGCGATCACAGCGCTCCCTTGGTCGAAGGCACGTCGGTCACCCGCGGGTCGAGCGCGACCGCCATCGCGAGGGCGCGGGCCGCCGCCTTGAACAGCGACTCCGCCACGTGGTGCGAGTTGCGGCCGCGGATCGCGTCGAGGTGGAGGTTGAGGCGGCCGTGGTCGCACAGCGCCCAGAAGAAGTCCTCGACGAGCTCGGTGGGCAGGCCGCCGATCGCCTTCGCCTTCCACTCCACGCCGAAGTGCAGCCACGGCCGGCCCGAGAGGTCAACCACGGCCCGCGACAGCGCCTCGTCGAGCGGGCAGTAGGCGTGGCCGAAGCGGACGATGCCGCGCTTGTCGCCGAGCGCCTGGCGCAGCGCTGCGCCCAGCACGATGCCGACGTCCTCGACCGTGTGGTGGGCGTCGACGTGGAGGTCGCCGCGGCAGGCGACTCCCAGGTCGAAGCGCGCGTGCTTCGCGAGCGCCGTCAGCATGTGGTCGAAGAAGCCGATCCCGGTCGCGATCTGCGACTCGCCCGCCCCGTCGAGGTCCAGCGCGAGCCGGATGCTCGTCTCCTTCGTGCGGCGCTCCACCACGGCGCGCCGCCTGCCCGCCGTCGCGGGCGCCGCTGCGCTCCGCCGCGCCGGCTTCTTCTTCGCGCTCATCGACTCGCCTCCACCGGCGCCAGCACCTCGCGCAGGCCGCGCAGCAGCGCCTCGTTCTCCTCGGCGCTGCCCACCGAGAAGCGCAGGCAGCGCCCGAGCCGCGGGTACGAGGACACGTCGCGCACCAGGACGCCGCGTGCGTAGAGCGCCTCGTGCACGGCCTTCGGCTCTGCGGAGAGCAGCTCGACCAGCACGAAGTTGGCGGCGGTCGGGTACACCCGCACCCCGTCGACCTCGCGCAGCCGCGCGATCAGCGCCTCGCGCAGCGCGCGCAGCCGCGCCACCCGCTCGGCGAGCAGCTCGCGACGCTCCAGCGCGTGCAGCGCCGCCGCTTGCGAGAAGAAGTTGACGTTGTACGGCAGCCGCGCCTTGTTCACCTCGCGGACCAGCTCCGGCGAGGCCAGCAGCGCGCCCAGCCGCAGCCCGGCCAGCGCGCCGGCCTTGGAGAAGGTGCGCAGCACGACCAGGTTCGGGTGGCGCGCCAGCAGCGGCACGGCATCCTGGTCGGAGAACTCGTGGTAGGCCTCGTCGAGCACGACCAGCCCGTCGGCCTCGTCGCACAGCCGCGACACGTCCTCGAGCGCGATCGCGCTGCCCGTCGGGTTGTTGGGCGAACACACGATCGTCACCGGCGCCGCGTGCTCGTGCCGCGCGCGCGCGATCGCCGCCGCGTCGTACTCGAGCCCGGGCCCGAGCGGCACCCGCACCAGGCGCCCGCCCAGCATCTGCGTGAGCAGGCCGTAGAGGGTGAAGGTCGGCTCCGGGATCACCACCGGCGTGCCTTCGCCGACCGTCACGACCAGCAGCGCCTCGATCAGCTCGTTGGACCCGTTGCCCGCCAGCACCCCGTCCGCGCGCCAGCCCCAGTGGCGGGCCAGCGCCTCGCACAACTCCTTCGGGTCGAACTCCGGGTAGCGGGCCCAGTTGCGGGCCAGTGCGCGCTCGACCACCGCGCGCTTGAAGTCCTCCGGCAGGTCGAACGGGTTCTCGTTCTGGTCCAGCTTGACCGCCGCGGGACGCGCCTTCAGCGTGTAGGCCGAGAGCCCGCGCACGACCGGCTTGACGTGGCGCAGCGGGTCCATCAGTCCGCCCCGAAGCGGGTCATCACCGACAGCGCGTGGCCGTGGAAGCCCTCCGCCGCCGCCACCCGCACGACGTCGTCGGCGATCCGCAGCAGGCCCTCGCGGCTCATCACCACCAGGCTCTGCCGGCGCTCGAAGTCGCGCACCGACAGCGGCGAGGCCCGGCGCGCGGCGCCGCCCGTGGGCAGCACGTGGTTGGGGCCGACCCCGTAGTCGCCGACCGCCACCGGCGCGAAGGGCCCGGCGAACACCGAGCCCGCGACGACGCGGCGCGCGACCGCCTCTGCCTTGCGGGTGATCACCTCGGCGTGCTCGGCCGCCAGCGCGTTCATCGCCAGCACGCCGTCGTCGACGCTGCGCGCGAGCACCACGGCGCCGTGGCGCTCGAGCGCGCGCCGCGCGGCGTCCGGGTTGGAGACGCCGGAGACGCCGTCTTCGACCAGCCGCGCGACCTCCTCGGCCAGCGCCCGCGAGGTCGTCACCAGCACCACGCACTCGTCGCCGCTGCCGTGCTCGGCCTGGGCCAGCAGGTCGGCGGCCACGTCGCCCGCGTCCGCCGTGTCGTCGGCGAGGATCGCGACCTCGGACGGCCCGGCCTCGGCGTCGGTCTCGACCCGGCCGCGCACCAGGCGCTTGGCCGCGGCCACCCAGGCGTTGCCGGGGCCGACGATCTTGTCGACGGCCTTCACCCGCGCGGTGCCGTAGGCGAGCGCCGCGATCGCCTGCGCGCCGCCGATGCGGTACACCTCGTCGACGCCCGCGATCTCCAGCGCGGCGGCCACGGCCGGGTTGCGCTCGAGCGCCCGCGGCGGCGTCGCGACCGCCAGCCGCTCGACGCCGGCGACGCGGGCCGGGATCGCGTTCATCAGCACCGACGACGGGTACGCACCGGCGCCGCCCGGGACGTAGAGGCCGGCGGAGCGCAGCGGTTGCACGATCTCCTCGAGCCGCGAGCCGTCCGCGAGCCGCACGGCGAAGCCGCGCCCCTGCTGCCGGCGGTGGAAGGCCTCGATCCGCTCGGCCGTCGAGCGCAGCGCGCGCACCAGCAGCGGGTCGGCGCGGCGGGCCAGCGATTTCAGCTCCGAACTGCGCAGGCGCAACCGGGCGGGCGCCAGCGTGACGCCGTCGAAGCGGCGCGCGAAGCGGACCAGCGCCGCGTCGCCTTTCGCTCGCACCTCGGCGACGATCGCCGCCACCGCCTTGTCGACCCCGGGCGTGGAACTGGCGCGCGCGGCGCGCCGCTCGACGAAGCGCTGGAACGCGGGTGTGCCCGCGCGCAGCAGCACGAAGGGCCCCAGCCGCTCGGGCGTCACGGACGACTTCTCGGACTTCAAGCACCGACCTCCTGGGCGCAGGCCGCCTGCAGCGCCCGCAGCAGCGGGCCCACGGCGTCGCGCCGGGCGTGATAGCTCGCGCGGTTGACGACCAGCCGCGCCGAACACTCGAGCACTGTCTCGACGACGCGCAGGCCGTTCTCGCGCAGCGTGGCGCCGGTCTCCACGACGTCGACGATGCAGTCGGCCAGCCCCAGCACGCACGCCAGCTCGACCGATCCGGACAGCTTGACGAACTCGGCAGGCCGGCCCTGGCCGAGGAAGTGGGCGGCGGCCAGCCGCGGGTACTTCGTCGCCACCCGCAGCGTCGCGTGGCGAGGCTCGGCGGGCGCGCCCTGCGGCCGCGCCACCGCGAGGCGGCAGCGGCCGAAGCCGAGGTCGAGCGGCTCGTAGACGTCGGCGTCCGCCTCGCGCAACACGTCGCTGCCGACGATGCCGCAGTCGGCGATGCCGTGCTCGACGTAGGTCGGCACGTCGACGTCCTTGACGAACAGGAAGCGCAGCTCTCCCTGCTCGACGACGAGCTTGCGGCCCTCGGCGTCGGGGAACGGCAGGCCGGCGGCGCGGAAGCGGTCGCCCGCGCCGCGGAACAGCTTGCCCTTGGACAGCGCGACGGCGAGGCTCACGACGCGCCTCCCTCGAAGCGGACCCGCTCGCCGCGCCCGCGCCGCGAGCGCGCCTCGCACAGCGCGGCGCCGAGCGCCTCCGCCTTCACCTCGGCTGCCGCCGGCCGCGCCGGCGCTTCGCCGTTCTCCTGCCGCTCCAGCAGCGCCGCCAGCCGGTCGAGCCCGAGCATGAAGCCGACAGCCGGCATCGGCCGCCCGAAGCGGGCGAGCAGCCGGTCGTAGCGGCCGCCGCCGCCGACCTCGAAGCCGAGGTCCGGCGCGTACGCGCGGAAGACGAGGCCCGTGTAGTAGTCGAGCCCGCGGACCTCGGCGAGGTCGAAGGACAGTCGCGCGCCGAGGCCGGCCGCCTGCAGCGCAGCGGCGACGGCCTTCAGCTCGGCGAGCGCTTGCAGCGCGGACGGGCAGAACGCCAGCGCGCGCTCCGCCTCGTCGAGCACGCGGGCGTCGCCGGCCAGCGAGGCCAGCCGCCGAACGCCCGCGGCCGGCTCGCCGGAGAGCCCGGCCTCGCGCAGCAGCTCGCCGACGCCGCCCTGGTCCTTGCGGCCGAGCGCCTCGCGCAGCCGCTCCACGTCGACGCCCGCGAGCCCGCAGCCCGCGGTCAGGCCGGTGAACACGCCGACGTGGCCGAGCGCCAGCACGCAGTCGCGGGCGCCCGCCGCGTCGAGGCACTCGGCGGCGATCGCCACCACCTCGGCGTCGGCCGTGCGGGCGTCGCCGCCGAGCCGTTCCAGCCCCATCTGGTGCAGTTCGTTCTGGCGCCCGGCCCGCGGCGGCTCGAAGCGCAGCACCTCGCCCGAGTAGTAGAGGCGGATCGGCGGCTCGCGGTGGGCGAGGCGGCCGGCCGCGATCTTGGCGAGCAGGCTGGTGAAGTCGGGCCGCAGCGCGAGCAGGGCGCCGTCGCGGCCGACGAACGAGTAGGTGCGCGGCGAGAGCGCGCCGCCGAACGCGTCGGCGTAGTCGTAGAGGGGCGGGATGATCTCCTCGTAGTCCCAGCCCTCGAAGACCGCGACCACGCGCTCCTCGATCGCCCGCCGCCGTCGCGCCTCGTCGCCCACGAAGCACTGCACGCCCGGCGGCACCTGGGTGGTGCCGCGCGTCATCCGTGGTGCCCGGCCGCCAGCAGCTCGACCAGGGCGCGCAGCGCCTCGGCCGGGGCCTCTTTGCCCGTCCACGTCTCGAACTGCGGGATCGCCTGCTCGAGCAGCATTTCGAGGCCGTGGATCGTGGTCGCCCCCGCCGCCGCGGCCTCGCGCAGGAAGCGCGTCTCCACCGGGTCGTAGACCATGTCGAGCACGACCGTGCCCGACTGGTGGGCGTCGGCCGGCACCGGCGACTCGTCCTCGTGACCGCGGCCGCCGAGCGGGGTGGCGTTGATCAGCACGTCCCACGACAGGGTGCGGATCTCGTCGAGCGCGCCCGAGCTGCAGCCGACCGCCCCGGCCGTGAACGCGGCCTGGTCCGGGTCGCGGGCCAGCACGATCACCTGCGCGCCCTTGCGCACCAGCGACAGCGCCGCCGCGCGCGCCGCGCCGCCGGCGCCGAGGATCACCGCCATCTTGCCCTTCAGGTCGGTGCGCCGGCGCAGCGGCGCGCTGATGCCGATGCCGTCGGTGGTCGAGCCCATCAGCAGGCCGTCGTGGACCAGCACGGTGTTGACGCTGCCGCAGAGCGCCGCCTGTTCGTCGACCTCCTGGAGCCGCGCGAGGATCTCGGTCTTGTAGGGCCGGGTCACGCTGAAGCCGGACAGCTCGAGTGCCGGCAGCGCCTCGAAGAAGGCGTCGAGCGACTCGGCCGGCAGCGGCACGTAGATGGCGTCGACGCCGCGCGCCTCGAACGCGCGGTTGTGCAGCACCGGCGACAGGCTGCGCAGCACGTCGGTGCCGAGCAGCCCGTAGACCTTCGTGTCCGGCCCCACCTCGCGCACGCGGTAGAGGTCGGCCAGCGCGGCGACCGGGAACTGGCCCGGCGCCGTCTCTTCGCCGACCGCCGCCGAGGCGAACGTGAAGGGCGCGTTCCACTTGCCGGCGAGCAGCCGGGTCGGAGCGCCGAGCGGGCCGAGGCCCACGCAGACGAGGCCCGGGCCGCCCGAGGCCGACGTGCGCTGGGCGAACTCGATCAGCCGGCCGACGTCCGCGAAGCTGCGCGGCGTGACCGCGATCTTGACGACGTCGGCGCCCTTCTCGCTCATCTCGGCGTAGAGCAGGTCGAGGTCGTCGGGCATGCCCGCGAAGTCGTGGTGGGAGACGATCAGGCCACCGCCCGCCTTCTCCATCATCACGTCGAGGAAGCTCGAGGACAGCTCGACGTCGACCCAGTCGTAGCCGCGCTTGACGGCCTCGAGCAGGAGCTGGCGGCGGCGGTCGGCCGGCCAGTCGTAGTGGCCACCCTGCTCGACCGAGCGGCAGGCGAAGATCAGCGGGGTCGTCTTGGCGCGCAGGATCGACAGCAGGTCGAGGTCGGCGATGCGGTCGCCGCGGACCTCGAACAGGTCCGCGAGCGGCGCCAGCTCGCCCATGCGCTCGATCACCTGGCGGGTCGTCTCCTGCCCCAGGCTCACGCAGATCTGCGTCGGCATCGCCTCAAGCTACCCCGAAAAACGAAAAGCCTCTTCAGGGGTCCCTGAAGAGGCTTCTTCGCTCGCGCCCGCGCTCCCCCCGGAACCCCGCTTCCCCGAGGACGCCCGCGAAAACGGCCGCGGCGCGCCCCTACGAATGGTGGCGGTGATGGTGGACGGAGCCCCGCCAGACCGGTCCGAGCGGGTTCTGGGCAGGCGTCGTCATCGCTTCCGACTCTAGGGGCTCGGCTCCGGCGAGTCAAGCCCGCCTCAGGCCGCGTGGTTGATGTAGTCGCGCAGCTCGATCAGCAGCTCCTCGGCGCCCGGGTAGCGCTCGGCCGGGTCCTTGCACAGCAGCTTGAGGATCATCGCCTCCAGCTCGCGCGGCACGCCGGGGGCGATCGCGGAGGGCGGCGTCGGCGGCTCGGTGCAGTGCTTCTTGAGGGTCGCGAACGGCGTCTCGCCGACGAACGGCCGCTGGCCGGTCAGGATCTCGTAGAACACGACGCCCAGCGAGTAGAGGTCGGAGCGGGCGTCGGTGCCGTGCCCTTCGGCGGTCTCGGGTGCCACGTAGTCGGGGGTGCCGAGGAACGCGCCCGTCACCGTCAGTCCGTCGAAGCGGCGCGAGCGGGCGATGCCGAAGTCCATCACCTTCACCGTGCCGTCGCGCAGCAGCATGATGTTCGAGGGCTTGAGGTCGCGGTGCACGATGCCCTTGAGGTGGGCGTAGTCGAGCGCCTCGGCGACCTGGGCGACGATCTCCCCGGCCTCGCGCGGGGGCAGCGGGCCGCGGCGCCGGGCGTGGGACGACAGCGTGTCGCCCTCGATCAGCTCCATCGTGAAGAACGGCACGCCTTCCACCTCGCCGCGCTCGAAGATGCGGATGATGTTGTGGTGGTGCAGCGTGCGGCCGATCTCGGCCTCGCGCAGGAAACGCTCGAGGAACTCCGGCTCGTCCAGGTAGCCGCGCAGCGGGCGCTTCAGCGCGAAGGCCTGGCCGTTGCGCTCCGCGCGGTAGACCGATGCCATGCCCCCGCGGCCGAGCTGCGCCGTCAGCACGTACTCGCCGAAGTTCTCGTGGGTGCCGTCCGCCGGCCGCGGCGTCGGCAGCTCCGCGAGCGCCTCGGTCGCCTCGAAGCCGTCGCCGAGGGTGTCCAGGGGCGACAGCGTTGCCTTGCCCGCGGGCGTGCGCGACGGCGTCCGCGCCGGCGTGCGGCCGGGCGTGCGCTGCGCCGGGCGCGGCCCGGTCGCGGCGGCCCGCGCGGGGAGCACGCGCGTCTCGGACTCTGCCCCCACAGCCGCCCGCGAGCGCCGCATCCACCAGGCGCCGCCGCCCAGCAGCGCGACGACGGCCGCGAGCGCGGCGGCCAGCGGCGGTGGCAGCAGCGGCGGCGGCGCCGCCTCGGGCAGCGTGAGCCGCACCGTCGTCACCTGGCCGGCCGTGACCTCGACGTCCTGCTCGACGTTCTGCTCGCCGCGCACGGCGCGGATCGAGTGCCGGCCCGGCGCCACGCCGGACTTGCGCAGGCGGCCGAGGCCCGGGTCGCCCTGGCCGAGGTACTCGTCGTCCAGGTAGAAGTGGGCGCCGGCCGGCGTCGTGTAGAGCACGAGGTCGCCGGTCGTCGCGGACGGAGGCGTCGGTTCGGCGGCGGGCGTCGCGGCGGGCGTCGCACTCGGCGTGACGAGTGGCTCGCGGACCGCGGGCGGCGGCGTGGCCTGGGCGACGCGGGCCGGCGCGGGCGTGGCGACGGGCACTGCCGTCGGCGTCGCGACAGGGGCCACCGGCTGTGGCGGCGGCGTGGCGATGGCCAGGGTGGGCGGCGGCGCGACGGGGGCCGTCGCCGGCGGGGCGGTCGGCGGCGGCGCGGCGGCGGCGCGCGCGCGGGCCAGCGCCTGATCGACCAGGGCCGACAGCCGCGCCCGCTCGTCCCGCCGCTCGCGACCGCGCTGGGCGGACTGCTCCAGCGCCTTGCGCGCGTCCTCGGTCCGCCCCAGCGCCAGGTACGCCTCGGCCAGTTTCAGGTAGGGCTCGTAGCGGGCGAGCCGGTTGGTGCCGTAGGTGAGCAGGTTCTCGCCGGGCTCGGCGCGCTTGCGGGCGGCCTTCTCGAGCAGGTCGGCCGCGCGCTCGGCCTTGCCCTCGGCGAGCGCCTTCACGCCCCGCTCGTAGGAGTCGAACCACTCCTGGGCCGCCGCGGGCCCCGCGCAGAAGCACAGCGCCAGCGGAAACAGGATCGCGGCGCGCGGGAAGCGCAGGCTACTCCTCCCTGGGGCCGACGAAGAGCGCGCGGAACAGCCGCTTGACCGGGTCGTCGTCGCCGCCGAAGCGGTACATCACGGAGGCCACGACGCGGTCGTCGCGCACGGTCTCGACCGGAGCCTCGGCGTTGATCGCGCCCTGGCCGCGGCCCACGAACAGGCTGACGGCACCCTCGCTCTTGCGCCGCTCGAACGCGACGTCGATCACGATGCGGTCGAAGTTGAGGCCCGTGCCCGCGGTCCAGCCCTCGATCTCGCGCGGGCCGCCCGTGAGCTGCCCGATCGGCGACTCGTCCTGGTAATAGCCGCCGCGCAGCGGGACCACGAGCCACGGCAGCGAGACGAGGTACTCGCCGCCGACGCGCCAGGCGGAGGTGTCGAGGGTCCCGGTCTGCGAAGCGGCAGCCAGGTCGAAGAAGCTGCGATCCGAGTAGGTGACCTCGCCCTCGTCGCCGGTCTCCGCGTCGGTGGCCGGCGCGGGCGTGAACAGCGCTCCCGCCGGCACGTCCTCGATCACGGCCCGCGACCACTGCGCGCGGCTGTAGTCCGCCGCCAGCGTCAGCCCGCTGATCGGCCGCAGCGCGATGCCGACCCCGCCGCTGCGCGGCCAGCGCAGGCGGCTGCCGAAGGCGGTGTCCGTCGTGGTCGCGGGCAGCGCGACGAGCTGCGCGGGGTTGACCCCCGGGGTGGTCGTGATCAGCGCGGCCAGCACGTTCAGCCGCTCCTCCACCGTCTCCTCGAGGTCGTAGTCGCCCGAGAACGGCAGCCGCAGCACGCCGCCGATGCTGACCTTCGGATAGCGCAGCAGGAAGCCCGAGTTGAGCGAGAAGGCCGTCATCGAGTGGCGCTGCTCGAAGTCGGAGCTCTCGGAGTAGAGCGGCAGCGCGCCGGCGCCGCTGCCGAGCGCGCCGGGGATGTTGACGTCGAGGCGCTTGATCCCGCTGGCGGTCCACGAGGCTTTCCAGAAGTTGAACGAGGCGCCGATCGCCAGGCGCTGCGTCGCCTGGTAGGCGAGCGAGACGCCGCCCGTGTGGAAGGCGCCGGCCTGCGAGATCGGCGAACGCTCGTCCGAGGAACTGGAGACGGAGATCGGCGTCGCCGCGGTGAGCGTCGTGCGCAGACCGGGGATCCGCGCCAGCGCCGCGCGGGTGTCGGCGAGGCTGGCGCCGAGCAGGTCGCCGGCGGGGACCACGTCCTGCAGCCGCACCGCGCCTTCGCCGAAGAGGTCGACCGAGCGCTGGTAGGAGAGCTGCACCGTCATGTTGCGGCCGCCGACCTCGAACGGAACCGACAGCCCCGCGAAGTCGAGCGCGCCGTGCTTCGACGTGCTGCTGTCCGTGCGGCCGTCGCGCGGGAACAGCGTGTCCGAGCGCAGCGAGCCGTGGAAGCCGACCAGCGCCAGCTCGGTGCGGCGGAGCTGGGCGAGGCCGGCGGGGTTGAACGAGGCCGCGGTGCCGTCGTCGGCCACGGCGATGAACGCGCCGCCCATGCCGAGGCCGCGCGCGCCGGCGCCGATCGGGTTGAACGAGTTGCGCAGCACCAGGTTCTGGATCGGCTGCGCGGAGGTTCCCGCGGCCCACGCCGCCGACGCCAGAAACACGACCGCCCACGGACGAATCCGCTGGCCCATCTCCCCTGCTCCTCCCGTGAATTGCCGCGGAGAGTAGCGCCCGCCCGAAACGGCGGTCAACCATCGGGTTCCGGCGCCGGAGTGAATCCGGCGCCGGAGTGAATCCGCACGCTGCCACGGAGGTTGGACCATGAACGCGCGCGAGGGGTTGAAGCGCGGCACGCGGTGCTAGGCTTGAGGCGTGGAAGACCTGCGCGCCCCGTACCTGCTGATCGCGGCGCCGAGCCTGCGCGACCCCAACTTCGAGCACAGCGTCGTGCTGATGGGCCGCCACACGAGCGAGGGGGCGGTCGGCTGGATCGTCAACCGCGTGCTGGAGAAGCGCGCGGTGGAGCTGCTGGCCGAGCCGTTCGCGCGCGCGGTCCACCCGTTGACCCCGCTCCACCTCGGTGGCCCGGTCTCGACCGACGGCCTGCTGGTGCTGTTCCACGGCGCGGTCGAAGGCGTGGCCGTCGAGTTCCAGGAACTGGCCCAGGGACTGCGGCTGTCGACGACGCCGGCCATCCTCTCGGAGGTGTTCCGCGAGCCGCCCACTCGCGGCCCGCGCGGCCTGCTGATCCACGGCTACGCCGGCTGGGGACCGGGCCAGCTCGAGCGCGAGATGGAGGAGGGCGCGTGGCTGGTGGCGCCCTACGAGGAGGAACTCGCCTTCTCGCCGACCGTCGACGGCTGCTGGGAGCGCGGCCTGGCGCTGCTCGGCATCACGCCCGGCGCGCTCGGCCTCGGCCCCACCCGCGCCAACTGACCGGGCCGCTGGGAGCCCGCTACCGGGCCGCGGCGAAGCGGGCGTGGACGCGGGCCGCGAGGTCCGCCGCGGTCGTCAGCGCGACGTGGTCGCTGGTCCAGCGCTCGTCGCGCACGCGGCGGGCGAGGATCGCGAGCACGTAGCGCGCGCCGCCCGGAGCCTCGACGTAGGCCACGTCCCCGCGCACGTGACCCTTGACCTCCGTCCCCAAGCCCGCGGCGGGTTCCGGCAGCTTCTCCTCGTCCGTGCCGGTCTTGTTGGCGACCACCGCGTCCGGCGGCAACCGCCTCGGGATCGCGTTGCGGTCCTGGCAGCCGCGCAGGATCGCGAGCATCTCGGCGCTGGCGGCCGGCGACACGGCCTTGCCCTCGGCGATGCGGGCGACCAGCGTGGCGATCTCGCGCGGCGTGGTCATGCCGAGCCCGAACTCGCGCTCCAGCTCCGGGTGGACCTCGGCGCGGCCGCCGCGGAACGTCGCGCGGAACAGCAGCGTGTCCTTCAGCCCGTAGGCGCCCGTCAGTCTCGCGTCGATCGCCTTCACGCCCAGGCGGTCGACCAGCAGGTTGGTGGCCGTGTTGTCGGAGAGCGCCATCATCAGGCGCACGGCCTCGATCGCCCTCAGCGCGTGGCCCGGCTCCAGCGCGTGGAGGATGCCGGAGCCGCCGACCACGTCTTCCTTGTTCAGCACGAAGCGCTCGTCGCGGGCGAGCCGCCCTTCCTCGAACGCGTGGAACGCCTCGACCATCACGGCGACCTTGATCACCGAGGCGGTCGGGAAGCGGCGGTCGGCATCGATCGCGAGCTCCTCGCCGCTGCGCAGGTCGCGCGCGTAGAGGCCGACCACGCCGGGGAAGCCGGCGAGAGCGGAGCGCAACTCGGCCTCGAGCGGGGACGCGGGCGGCGGCGCGGCGCTCACCCCCGCCACCAGCGCGAGCGCGAAGGGAACGAACGACGCGAGGCGCGGAGACACGGCGGGACGATATCGCATCCGCGCGCGGGAACGGCGGGCGCCGCTTTGTTATCGTCGCCGGCGCAACGGGAGGACACCGATGACGAACCCCGGACGGAAGCGCGCCGCGCTGGCGCTGCTCGCGATGGTGACCGGCGCGGCGGGCGCGCAGGAGCGGATCGACTACGACGCGCTGACCCGCATCCGCAAGGAGGCGCGCGAGCGCTCCCACGTCCTGAAGTACCTGCACCAGCTCACCGACGTGCACGGGCCGCGACTGACCGGCTCGCCCCAGTACAAGGCCGCCGCGGAGTGGACCGCGAAGGAGCTGACGGGGCTCGGGCTGCAGAACGCGCGGCTGGAGCCGTGGGACTTCGGCCACCCGGGCTGGAGCAACGAGCGCTTCGTCGCCCATCTCGTGGCGCCCGTGAAGGACGCGCTGGTCGGCGAGGTCGTCGCCTGGACGCCGGGCACGGCCGGCCCCGTGCGGGCGCGAGCGCTGCGCATCGAGCCGCCGAAGTGCGTGCCGACGCCGCCGGTGCCGGGCGCCCCCGCCCCGGCGCGCGGGGGCGGCGAGACCTGCCCCACGCCGGCCGAGCTCGAGGTGTACCTGGCCACCGTCAAGGCCCAGGTCAAGGGCGCCCTGGTGCTGGTCGGCAAGCCCGCGAAGGTCGACGTCGCCTGGACGCCGACGCCGCTGCGCCGCGACGAGGAGCAGCTCCGGCGCACGTACGACCCCGAGAACCCGGCCCCCTCGCCGTTCGACCGGCCCGAGCCCAAGCCGGATCCGACCCGCCTGACCGCGCGCAGCCTGTCAGCCGCGATCGACGCGTTCCTGGTCGCGAACGGCGCGGCGGCCCGGATCGAGGACGCCGGCCGCGACCACGGCCAGGTGCGCGCGTTCCAGAACCGCACCTACGACGTGGCGAAAGCGGTGCCGACGGTCGTGCTGCGCAACGAGGACTACGGCCGCATCAGCCGCCTGCTCGACGGCGGCGCCGCGGTGGAGCTCGAGCTCGACGTCGTCAACCGCACGTGGCCCGAGGGCACGACGCAGTACAACGTCGTCGCGGAGATCCCCGGCTCGGACAAGGCGGACGAGGTCGTGATGCTCGGCGCCCACCTCGACTCGTGGCACGCGGCGACCGGGGCCACCGACAACGCGGTCAACGTCGCCGTGATGATGGAGGCGGTGCGCATCCTGAAGGCGCTCGGCCTGCAGCCGCAGCGCACCGTGCGGATCGCGCTGTGGGGCGGCGAGGAGCAGGGCCTGCTCGGCTCGAAGGCCTATGTCGAGCAGCACTTCGGCACGTTCGAGGCGCCGAAGCCCGAGTACGCGAAGCTCGCCGGCTACGTGAACATCGACTCCGGCACCGGCCGCGTGCGCGGCGCCAGCGCCTTCGGCCCGAAGGAGGCCGGCGTCGCGCTGCGCGACCTGCTGGCCCCGTTCGAGGACCTCGGCGTCGTCGGCGCGATCGCCAACCAGCGGCGCCGCTCGGGCGGCACCGACACCGGCCCCTTCGCGGCCGCCGGCCTGCCCGCGATCGGCCTCGGCCAGGACCCGGTCCAGTACTTCACCCACACCTGGCACACCAACCTCGACACCTACGAGCGGGTGGTCGAGGACGAGGCGATCCGCTCGGCGATCGTGGTGGCGGGGCTCGTCCACCACCTCGCGAACCGCGACGCCCTGCTGCCGCGCCTGCCGAAGGACAAGATGCCGGCGCAGCCGGCGCCGACGCCCGAGTAGTCGAACCCACGAGGCGGCGATCCCTGCGCCGCTCGCCTGCGCTCCTGGCAGGGATGCTGGCGCCGCAGTGCGAGCACGACACTGCGGAGTCCGGTGCTCACTCCTGGTGCCCCTAGAGTCGCCGGCCTGAGGGAAGGAGCCGACTCCGGTAGCGTCGGCTGAGGCGCAGGCGCACGCCGCTGTTCAGGACCACCACGTAGTCGCCGTGCGACGAGGGGCGCAGCTCGGCGATCGCCGCGAGGGCCACGATCCCGGAGCGATGGATCCGCACGAAACGGCGCGGATCGAGCCGGGCCTCGAGGCCGGCCAGCGTCTCGCGCAGCAGCGGCTCGGCCGCCGGCGTGTGCACCCGAACGTAGTTGCCCTCGGCCGACAGGTGGGTCACGTCCGCGAGGGTCAGCCAGTACGCTCGGTCCCGCTCGCTGACGAACAGCCGCTCGAGCGGTCGCCCGGAATGGACGGCGCCGAGCAGGCGGCGCATGCGGTCGCCGTTCCCCGCCCCGTCTCGGCCCAGGCGCTGGCGTGCGCGCTGGAACGCGGTCTCGAAGCGCCGCGCATCGAAGGGCTTCAGCAGGTAGTCGACGGCCCCCACGTCGAAGGCCCGCACCGCGTGTTCCTCGAAGGCGGTGACGAAGACGACGGCCGGCATCACGTCGAGGCCGACCGCTGTGACGACGTCGAACCCGTCTGCGCCCGGCATCTGCACGTCGAGGAACACCAGGTCGGGCCGCAAGCGGGCGATCGCCGCGACCGCCGCGATACCGTCCCCGGCCTCGCCGACCACCTCGGTGTCGGCGTGGGCGCCGAGGTGGCTCACGACCTTGCGCCGCGCGGGACGCTCGTCATCCACGACCAGAACCCGCAGCGTCACTGGGCCACCTCGCCCGCCACGCGCCAGGGCAGATCGAGCGACACTCGCAGTCCGCCGCCCGGGCGGTTGGTCAACTGCAGCCCCCGCTGCGCTCCGTGGAGTGCTTCCAGCCTGGCGGCCAGGTTTCCGAGTCCGACGCCCCGTCCCACTGCGGCGGCGGGGTCGCCAGGGATTCCCGGGCCGTCGTCCTCGACCCGCAGCAGCAGTCGCTCGCCCTCGCGCCGGGCCTCGATCCGTACCCGTCCTGGCGCGGCCCGTGCGGCGACCCCGTGCTCGACGGCGTTCTCGACGATCGGCTGGAGAGCCAGGTGGGGCACCAGCGCCGCGAGTGTCTCCGGCGCCACGTCCATCTCCACCTCCAGCCGATCCTCGAACCGCGCCCTCATGATCTCCAGGTACGGATGCAGCAGGTCCAGCTCCTGCTCGAGCGACACCTCCTGTCGGTCCGAGTGGCGCAGGGTGCCGCGCAGGAACTCGCTGAGCAGGCTGATCATCGCGTCGGCGCGATCGGGGTCGCTGTGGACGTGCGACGAGATCGTGTTGAGGGTGTTGAACAGGAAGTGAGGCTGGAGCCGCATCTTCAGCGCGTCGAGCTGCGCCGCCGCGAGCTGGCTGCGCAGCCCCGCCGCCCGCAGTTCCTGTTCCCGAGCGCGCCGCACGTGGACCACGAAGCTCACCGCGGCGTAGACGAGGCCGTAGGACAGGAACTGCTTCTGGTACTCCATCAGGAAGCGGTACCGCATCAGGCCGTAGTCGTACTCGCCCCAGCCGAGCCAGGGAAACAGCACGCTGCGGCTGCCCCACATCAGCAGCGTGTGGGCGACACCGAGGGCGACGCTGAAGGCGAGGTGGAGCGCGATCCGCCGCGCCCAGTCGTGCCGCTCGATCGGAAAGCGGAGGATCCACGCGATCGCCACCGGCAACAGCAGCAGGAACGCGTACGCGCCGCTCAGTTCCATCACCAGCGCCCGGCTCCAGGGCACGGCCTGCTGGTCGGCGCGCTGCGCGGTCACGATCACGCTGGCGCTGAGCAGCCCGAAGGCGGTCGAAGCGGCGAAGTAGAGGCCGCTGCGGGCGAGGCGGGAGTTCATCGGCGACCGTGGCCGGATGCTGGGGTGGAGGCTCACCGCGAGTCAAGCGTCACTCGAAGTGCTTCCAGTCCGGCCACCGCTCCGCGATGGAAACGAGGGGCCGCCGCACGATCCAGATCGGCATCCGGTCGCGCCACGGCATGCAGAAGTCGCAGTCGTGCACGGTGGCCAGCGTGACCTCTTCGAACAGATCCGCAAGCGCCTCGCGGTCGCTGCCCAGCACGACGGCGACTGTCACCGGCTGGAGTGGCGGCCCCCACAGGAAGAAAGAGTTGTGGCCGGTGTACACGGGTTCCAGCCCGCGGTCGCGGCCCAGCCATTCGAGCGCACCCGCATGGCCGTAGCTGGGGACGAAGTAGACGGCGCGGCCCTGCTCGTCAGCCGTCAGCCGCGAGCGCACGGCGGCCACGTCGTCGACGAGCTGCTCCCAGCCGAAGCGGTCGGCGAACCACTGTGGCAGCGCGGTGCGCTTGCCGTCGCCGCGCTCGATCTGGGGCACGACGCCGAGCGCCTCGGACCAGCGGGCCGTGGCGTCCGGCGGCAGGATCGGCAGCCCCAGCGGCGTCAGCATCGCGCCCCACGCGACGAGCCAGCCGACCAGCGCCCGCCGCAGGCAGCCTCCGCGGCCGGCGAGCGTTCGTTCCCACCACGCGCCACCGGCGGCGAAGAGCAGGGGGTACGCGCCGGCGATGCGGTCCGGGCGGCCTTCGTGTGCCAGGACCATGAAGCCCAGCAGGCTGACGTAGAGCACCGCTAGATGCCGCAGCTCGCGACGCGTCCACAGGAACGCGAGCCCCGCCAGCCAGAGAGGGAGGGTGCCCGGGCCGACGAAGATCACCTGCGTGGACAGCACCTGCAGCGGGGGCATCCGCACCTGCTTCTGGAGCGCCGCATTGCGGTAGAACTCGAGCGACGGCCAGCCGTGCTCGACCTGCCAGAACACGTTGGGAGCGACCAGCAGCGCGGCCAGGCCGACCCCCAGCCACAGTCGCCGGTCCTTCAGGTGGCGCCGCGCGGCCGTGGCGAGGAGGCCGACGCCGAGCGCCAGTGCGAGGAGCACGACGGTGTGCTTGTTCAGCAGCGCAAGGCCCGCGAGGCCGCCGAACAGCAGCCACAGCCGCGGCGCCTCGCGCAGCTCGATCTCCACCAGCACCCACAGCAGCGCCCCCCACAGCAGGACCTCGAAGGCGTTCATCGAGAAGTAGCCGAACCCGACCTGAAACACCGGTGCACTCACCGTCGCGGCGCAGGTCAGCCCTTGCCCGAGCGCGCCGGCGCCGAGCCGCCGCGCCAGGCGGGCACTGGCCAGCACCAGTACCGCGCCGGCCATGGCGACGGGCAGGCGCAGAGCGAGCAGGCCGTCGCCGAGCAACGCCCGGGCGATCCGCAGCAGCAGCGGGGCGAGCGGCGGATGATCCACGTAGCCCCAGTCCAGGCGCTCGGCGCAGGAGACGAAGTAGAGCTCGTCGATGTACGGCCCGTACGGTCCGACCAGGCCGGGCACGAGCAGCAGTCCGAAGGCCGCGATCGCGAAGGCTCGGGTGAGGGTCATGCGGGGAGCCTCGGGTGAGTTCGCGGCACCGTCCAGGACCGTGTGACGACCGGGACATGGAGGGGGCCAGCGGGACCACGAACTCAGGGCGCAGGCCGCGGGACGATGGGAGACGATCGACCGAGACCTCCGCCGCTCGCCGGCGGAGATCGCTCCACGACGGTCGTCAGCGATACCCTCCCGGATCCGGTTCATCTCGAAGGACTTCCGGGCAGCCTGCAGAACCCCGCTCGAACCCCCTTTCCTTGTGGTAGGCTCCATGCCGCTCACAACATCTAGGGGTTCGTCCCAAGGAGTGTCATGCGGCTCGAGAAGGTGGAGATCGTCGGTTTCAAGTCCTTCTGCGACAAGCAGGAAGTGGACTTCCGGGGGGGCGTGACCGGCATCGTCGGCCCCAACGGGTGCGGCAAGAGCAACATCTCCGACGCCATCTCCTGGGTGCTGGGCGAGCAGAGCGCGAAGTCGCTGCGCGGCGCCTCGATGGAGGACGTGATCTTCAACGGCAGCTCGTCCCGCCAGCCGCTGGCGATGGCCGAGGTCAACCTGAAGGTCGTCGGCCTCAACGGCCACTCCCCCGACGGTTCGGGCGAAGCCACGGTCAGCCGCCGGCTGTACCGCAACGGCGAGTCCGAGTACCTGATGAACGGGGCGACCTGCCGCCTGCGCGACATCCACGAGCTGTTCATGGACACGGGCCTCGGCGCCAAGGCCTACTCCATCATCGAGCAGGGCAAGATCGGCCAGATCCTCTCGACCAAGCCGACCGACCGCCGGGCGCTGATCGAGGAGGCCGCCGGCATCACCAAGTACAAGGCGCGCCGGCGCCAGACGGCGCTCAAGCTGGAGGCGGCCCAGCAGAACCTGCTGCGCGTCAACGACATCGTCAACGAGGTCGAGAAGCAGCTCGAGTCGCTCAAGCGCCAGGCCAGCAAGGCCCGCCGCTATCGCCAACTCCGCGAGGAGATGCAGGGCTACGAGCGGATCGTGTACGCGCGGCGCTTCCAGGACCTGACCGCGACCGCCGGCTCGCTGGCCGAGCGCCTGAAGGCCGAGGCCGAGCGCGAGCAGGCCGCGGCGCTCGCGCTGGGCACCGACGAGGCGCAGCTCGAGGCCCGCCGCACGGTCCTCTACGAGGAGGAGAACGCAGCCAACGCGGTGCGCGAGCGGGTGTCGGCGGCCACGCTCGAGGTCTCTTCGCTGCAGGGCAAGAGCGAGTACGCGAAGAGCCAGATCACCGACACCGGCGTGCGCGCCGACCAGGCCCGCGACGAGGCGGTCGGGCTGGAGGAGCGGGTCGGCCCGCTGCTCGAGTCGCTCGCCACGCGGCGCCAGGAAGCGGAGACGCTGAAGCAGGAGATCGTCGCGGCCGAGCAGGGCCAGCGCGAGGCCGAAGCCGCGCTGCGCGAGCGCTCGGAGTCGCAGCGCGAGGCCGAGCGCCGGCTCGACGGCGCGCGCGAGACGCAGACCAGCCTGCTGACCCAGATCGCCGCCCTCGGCAACGCCCGCGAGTCCTCGCAGCGCAACGCCGAGCGCGCCGAGGCCCAGCTCCTCAAGCTCGCGGGCGAAGAGCAGGAGACGCAGCGCGAGCGCGAGCGGGTCGCCGCGGCGCGAGTCGAAGGCGAGGCCCGCAAGGCCGCGGCCGAGGAGTCGCTGGCCGGGCTCGGCCGCGAGCGCGAGGACGCGCTGTCGCGTCAGGCGACGCTGAAGGCCGAAGCGGAGACGCTCTCGCGCGAGGCCGAGGCGGCGCAGAGCGAGCGCGACGGGCTGGCGGGCCGACTGGCGTCGCTCGAGGAGATGGTGCACTCGCACCAGGCCTTCGACGAAGGCGTCCGGGCGATGCTGGAGTTCGCGGCGCAGCCCGAGGCCCCGATCCAGGTGCTCGGGGTCGCGGCCGACTTCGTCGAGACCGACGCCGCGCACGAGCGGGTCGTCGAGTCGTTCCTCGGCGAGCGGCTGCAGGCCGTGCTGGTGCCCGACGCCGAGAACGCGCTGAAGGGCGTGCGCTACCTGAAGGAGTCGGGCGCCGGCCGCGGCTCGTTCCTGCCGATCGCCAACGCGCGCACCAAGGCGGGCTGCGGCCCGGTGCTGGAGATCGCCAAGGCCGACCCGCGGGTCAAGGGCCTGCTCAGCGACTTCTACCGCGTCACGGGTCCCCACGCCGAGCGCATCCGCGCCGCGCTGCCCGAGGCGCTGGTCGTCGACTCGCTGGAGGACGCCTTCGCGGTGATCGCGGCCCACGGCCCGATCGCCTGCGCGACACTGCAGGGCGAGACCCTGCGCGGCTCGCTCGTCGAAGGTGGCCGCGACGTCAAGGGCCTGTTCGCGCCCCGCCGCGAGGCGCGCGAGGTCGCGGAGAAGCTGACGGCGCTCGAGGCCGCGCTGCTGACCCGCCGCGAGCTGGCGAAGGCGAAGGCCGATGCGGCCGAAGCGGCCGCGGCCGAAGCGCGCGCGCTGACCGAGCGCATCCACGCGGCGGAGAAGGAGCTGGTCGCGATCGGCCGCGACCTCGGCGGCCTCGCCGACGAGGAGCAGCGCGCCGCGCGCAAGGCGCAGGTGCTGCAGACCGAGCGCGCCCAGGCCGAGGAGGAGAAGCAGGCCTCGGTCGCGCGCGTCGCCGAGATCCTCGAGAAGCTGACGGTGGCCGAGACCGCGAAGGCGGCGGGCGCCGAGGCGCTCGCCTCCCTGCAGTCCGCTCTGGGCGAAGCGCGCGCGGCGACCGAGGCGGCGCAGACCGCGCTGGCCGAGGTGCGCCAGCGGCTGGCCGCCCTGCGCGAGCGGCTGACGGCAGCCGAATCGGACTGCCGCCGGCTGCAGTCCGACCACGAGGAGCTGAACCGCCGCATCGCCGCCGCCCGCGAGCGCGCGGAGCAGCTCGACGAGAAGCGCCAGGCGCTGCAGGAGGAGCTGGCCGAAACCGAGGTCCGGCTCTCCGACGCGCTGCAGGCGCGCGACCGCGTGTCGGGCGAGCTGGCGGTGGCCGACGACAAGGTCCGCGACCTGCGCAACGAGATGGAGGGTCGCGAGCACGCGCTGCGCGACCGCCGCCGCGAGCGCGAGGCGCTGCGCGACGCGCTCAGCCAGCTCGAGATCGAGAAGGCGCGCTGCGAGTCCGACCTCGACCACGTCTCGCAGAGCTGCCACGCGGCGCTGAACGTGACCGCGGCCGAGGCGGCGCAGAGCCTGACCGAGGAGGACCTGGCGCGCGACCTGCCGGGGCTCGACGAGTCGATCCGCGAGATCCGCGACCGCCTGGAGAAGATGGGCCAGGTCAACGTGCTGGCCGTCGAGCAGGCGCAGGAGCAGGAGGAGCGCCACGCGTTCCTGACCACCCAGCGCCAGGACCTGCTCGACTCGATCGCCGAGCTCGACCGCGCGATCAAGGAGATCGACAAGGCCAGCCGCGAGCGCTTCCAGGAGGCGTTCGAGGTCATCAACCGCCACTTCGGCGAGATGTTCAAGCAGCTCTTCGGCGGCGGCACCGCCGGGCTGTCGCTGATCGACCAGGAGGACATCCTGGAGAGCGGCATCGACATCATGGCGCAGCCCCCGGGCAAGCGGCTGCAGAGCGTGCTGCTGCTCTCGGGCGGCGAGAAGGCGCTGACCGCGATCTCGCTCCTGTTCGCGATCTTCCAGTACAAGCCCTCGCCCTTCTGCATCCTGGACGAGGTCGACGCGCCGCTCGACGACGCCAACATCGGCCGCTTCGTGCGCATGCTCGAGGGCCTGAAGGACGACACCCAGTTCATCGTCATCACCCACTCGCGCAAGACGATGGAGATCGCCGACCAGCTCTACGGCGTGACGATGGAAGAGCC
>WYBL01000077.1 GCA_011526565.1 Acidobacteriota bacterium
CACCCACAGCGCGCCAGCCTGCTCGCCACCCTTGCCCATCGCCATAGGCACAAAGTAAGACTTGGATCCCGTTCGGCCACCTGTTTCTTCAGGGCAACCTGAGACTTTCACCACGGGCTGCTAGCCCCGCCCGCGGGGGCGCGCGCTCCGGGCATCCAGCCGGACGAACGGCTCGGCGGGGACGCTACGGCGTGCGGGCCTTCTTGAGGATCTCCGGCCCCGCTTCCCCGAAGTACTTGACGACGAGGCGGCTCCAGGTCTGCGTCCTGCGCACGTTGTCGACGTAGGCGTTCAGCTCGCGCAGCAGGTCGGGTTCGCCCTTGCGCACCGCCCACGCCAGGCTGCCGGGCGGGCCGAGGAATACGCCGATCTGCACGTCCGCGTCCTCGCGCGAGAGCGCGATCGCGCTCTCCACACCCCACACTGCGGCGCTCACGCGCCCGCTCTTGAGGGCTTCGCCGAAGGAGCCGGCCGCAAGGCCGTCGTCGACATTCGAGGCCGGCACGCCGGCGGCGGCGATCGCCTCGGCCATGCTGGTGCCGCGGATGGTGCCGACCTTCTCGGCGCGCAGCTGCTCGAGGGTCGTGACGGGCGGCTTCGGCCTGCGGTTGATCACGACGTTGCGGGTGGGGAACACCTCGTTCGTGAACTCGACGAGCTTGCGGCGCGACTCCGTCACCGTGAAGCGCCCAGCGACCAGGTCGCCCTTCTTCGCCTGCAGCGCGGGCAGCAGCGCATCCCAGGTCGGCACGTTGACGAGCTCCAGCTTCAGCTTGTGGAGCGAGGCGAAGCCCTGCAGCACCTCGTGGTCGAAACCGGGCGCGACGCCGGGCTTGTCGGCGAAGAACTCGGGCCGCTTCTCGTCGTAGACGTAGAGCACGCGAAGCGCACCCCGCTGCTTCACCTCGGCCCAGTCCGCCGCCGCCGGCGCTGCGACCGCGAGCGCGATCACCCCGGCCAGCACGCCACGTGCGTGGTGCATGCCTCACCCCCTCTGCTGGATGCCGGCCACGCTACGACCGGCGCCCGCCCGCGTCAAGCCCTCCTGGTCGGGGTGCTACGATGATCAGGAGTGGCGACAGTCACGTTCGGCGACTTCGAGTGGGATGCCGACAAGGCGGCGGCGAACGCCAGAAAACACGGCGTGTCTTTCGAAGAAGCGGCGACGGTGTTTCTCGACCTCGACTATCTGCTGACTCGCGACGCCATCGAGGCCGATCGTTTTGTCGCCATCGGGATGTCCGTTTCGGCCCAGACCCTGTTCGTGGTGCACTGCGAACGGGGCGAGAGGGTACGCATCATCAGCGCACGGCGCGCGACCCGAGCAGAGCGCGAGACCTATGAGCGAAGACGTCGAGCCGACTGAACCGTCCGCGGAGTCCCTCGAGGAGATTCCCGAGCAGGATTTTTCGCGCGCCATCCGCCCCAACCGCTACGCCAATCTCCGGGGGACATTCCAGCACGCGGTCTTCGTCGACCGTGAGATCTGGGAGCACTTCGGGAGCCCTGAGCGGATCGTCGAGGTACTGCGCCTGCTCGTCGACATCGCCAGGCGCCGCTCGGCCTGACCGTCCCCGGGGGCCCGTGTCCGGAACAGTCGAGTTGGCGCTACGGGAGAAGGAACGCGAAACCGCCGAGAAAGCTCTGCTCGTCAGGCTTCGCGAGCAACGGGCCGCGCTGGCCGACCTCCTGGAGGTGACGAGCAGCCACTGGGGATACGAAGACCCGATCTATCGCTTCTATCACCAGAGCTTCAAGGTCTACACGCTGCAAGAGACCACGAAAGCGATTCTGGCCGCACTCCGGGCCCTCGCCCCGGAGCGACCGCTGAACCCGTGGTTCACGGAGATCGTCGAGTGCGGCACAGGGCGCGCGTTCGATCTCGAGCACAACTCGCGCTGGCTGGAGTCGACGCGCCCGATCCTGGAGGCGTTCTTCCACGCCCGCTACTTCCTGGAGATGGCGGTGCGCTACTCGCAACTCGCCTCGCCACCGCGCCCGTTGCCCAGCGGCTACGCAGCTCTCCTTTACCTCTACGGGTTGCGGTAGGCCTCGGTAGGCCTCCGGTCCAGGGGGCAGGCCTCAGGCGAGCGCGGCGGCGATCAGGGCGTCCTGTTCCTGCTGGTGGACCTTGTGCGAGCCCGGCGCCGGGGCCGCGGCGGCGGGGCGGCCGAGGTAGCGGGGCACGCGGCCGCCGGCGTCGGCGATCGCGCCGTCGAGGAACTGCTCGCGCACGAAGCGCCAGGCGCCCATGTTGCGCGGCTCCTCCTGCAGCCAGCACAGCTCGGCACCCGGCGCGTAGCGCGCCAGCGTCGCCTGCAGCTCCGCGGCCGGGAACGGGTAGTACTGCTCGAGCCGCACCAGCGCGACGTGTCCGGCGCCGCGCTCGTCCCGCGCCTTCGCCAGCTCGAAGTAGACCTTGCCGGAGGTGAGCACGACGCGGGTGACGCGGTTCGGGTCGACGCGGGCGTCGTCGATCACCGGCCGGAACACGCCGTCCGCCAGCTCCTCCAGCGACGACGTGCAGGCCGGGTGGCGCAGCAGGCTCTTGGGCGTGAACACCACCATCGGCTTCTCGACCGCGTCGCGGCCCTGGCGGCGCAGCAGGTGGAAGTAGGACGCGGGCGTCGACGGGTAGCAGACCCGCATGTTGTCCTCGGCCGCCAGCGTCAGGAAGCGCTCGATGCGCGCGGACGAGTGCTCCGGGCCCTGGCCCTCGTGGCCGTGCGGCAGCAGCAGCACGAGCCCGGTCGGCTGCCCCCACTTGGCCTCGGAGGCGACCAGGAACTGGTCGACGATCACCTGCGCGCCGTTCCAGAAGTCGCCGAACTGCGCCTCCCACATCACCAGGGCGCGGTGCTCGGCGACCGCGTAGCCGAACTCGAAGCCCATCACCGCGGCCTCGGAGAGCAGCGAGTCGTGGACCTCGAAGCGGGTGCCGGACGGAGCCAGCGCGTTGAGCGGCACGTGCTCCTTGCCCGTGTTCACGTCGTAGAGCACCGCGTGGCGCTGGCTGAAGGTGCCGCGCCCCGAGTCCTGGCCCGAGAGCCGGACCGGGATGCCCTCGAGCAGCAGCGTGCCGAACGCGAGCGCCTCGCCGGTCGCCCAGTCGACCTCGCCGCGCCCGTCGAGCAGGTCCGCCCGCTTGCGCAGGAACGGCTGCAGCTTGGGGTGCAGCTCGAAACCCTGAGGCACCGAGGACAGCGCACCGAGCGCCGAGCGCAACCGCGCCCGCATCGCCGCGGCGTCCACGGCCAGCGGCTGCACGGGCGCACGGCGGGCGATGTGGGCGAACACGCCGGCTTCGCCCTCGCGCTGCATCTGCGCCTTCTTCTCCGCCCACAGCTCGTCGAGCTGCGGCTGCGAGACGATGCCCTCGCGCACCAGCAAGGGCCCGTAGATCTGGGCCACCGACGGGTGCGCCTTGATCCGCGCGTACATCAGCGGCTGGGTGTAGGCGGGCTCGTCGCTCTCGTTGTGGCCCCAGCGGCGGTAGCCGACCAGGTCGATCACCACGTCGGTGCCGAACGTGCGGCGGTACTCGACCGCCAGCGCCGCCACGTACGCGACCGCGTCGGGGTCGTCGCCGTTGACGTGGAACACCGGCGCCTGGACCATCTTCGCGACGTCCGTGCAGTAGGTCGACGAGCGCGCGTCGTGGGGCAGCGTCGTGAAACCGATCTGGTTGTTGATCACGACGTGGATCGTGCCGCCCGTCGCGTAGCCGTCGAGCGCCGACAGGTTGAGCGTCTCCGCGACGATGCCCTGACCGGCGAAGGCGGCGTCGCCGTGGAGCAGGATCGGCAGCACCTGCTGGCGCTTGTCGTCGTGCAGCGCGTCCTGGCGGGCGCGCGCCATGCCCTCGACCACCGGGTTCACGAACTCGAGGTGGCTGGGGTTGGGCGCCAGCGTCACGGAGAGCGCGCCGCCGCGCGGCGAGTGGTGGGTGCCCGTCGCGCCGAGGTGGTACTTGACGTCGCCCGAGCCCTGGGTGGCGTTCGGGTCGACGTTGCCCTCGAACTCCGAGAAGATCTGGTGGAGCGGCTTGCCCACCGTGTTGGCGAGCACGTTGAGCCGGCCGCGGTGGGCCATGCCGATCACGGCCTCCCGGACGCCCGAGTCGGCCGCGTCGGACAGCACGCGGTCGAGCAGCGGAATCAGCGCCTCGCAGCCCTCCAGCGAGAAGCGCTTGTGGCCGACGTACTTGGCGTGCAGGAACTTCTCGAACGCCTCCGCCTCGACCAGCTTCTCGAGGGTGCGCTTGCGCTCGCCGAGGGTCAGCACCGCGCGGTTGCGGCTCTTCTCGATCTGCTGCTGGATCCACGCCTTGCGCTCGTGGTCCGCGATGAACATGTACTCGGCGCCGATCGCGCCGCAGTAGGTGTCGCGCAGCACGTCGAGGATCTCGCGCAGGGTCGCGCGGTCCTTGCCGAGGGCGCCGTTGGTCAGGAACTCGCGGTCGAGGTCCCACAGCGTGAGGCCGTAGGTCGAGGGCTCGAGGTCGGGGTGCGGCGCGCGCCGCGAGTCGAGCGGGTCGAGGTCCGCGACCAGGTGGCCGCGCACGCGGTACGCGTTGATGAGCTGCAGGACCTTGGCCTGCTTCTGCACGCTCTCGTCGCTGCCGGCGCCGCCGCCGGCCATCAGGCCCGGCACCGAGTCGATCTCCCAGCGGATCGGCAGTTGCGGCACGCCGAGGTCCCTGAAGATGCGCTCGTAGAAGCCGTCGGCGCCGCGCAGCAGTTCCTCGATGCGGGCCAGGAACAGGCCCGACTCCGCGCCCTGGATGATGCGGTGATCGTAGGTCGAGGTGATCGTCATCACCTTGCTGATGCCGAGCAGCGACAGCGTGCGCGGCGACATCGAGCGGTACTCGGCCGGGTAGTCGAGCGAGCCGGTGGCGACGATCACGCCCTGGCCGGGCATCAGCCGCGGCGCCGAGGACGTCGTGCCGACGGTGCCGGGGTTGGTCAGCGAGATCGTCGTGCCCATGAAGTCGTCGGGCATCAGCGCCGACTTGCGGGCCTTGGCGACCAGCGCGTCGTAGGCTCCCAGGAACTGGGCGAAGTCGAGCGCGCCCGCGCCCTTGATGTTGGGCACGAGCAGGGTGCGGGTGCCGTCCTTCTTCTGCACGTCGACCGCGAGGCCGAGCCGGACCTGGTCGCGGATCACCCGCGACGGGCCGCTGTCGAGCTCGGCGTAGGCGTCGTTGAGGCGCGGAAAGGCGTCGAGCGCGCGCAGGATCGCCCACGCCACCAGGTGGGTGAAGCTGACCTTGCCGGCGCCCAGCGTGGCGCGGTGCTTGTTGAGGATCTGGCGGTTCTCCTCCAGGATGCGCACCGGCACGGTCCGCACCGACGTGGCCGTCGGGACGCTGAGGCTCGCCTCCATGTTCTCGACGATCTTCATGGCGCCGCCGCGGATCGGCTGGGCGACGTCTCCGGGCAGGATCGCGGGCACGACCAGGCCGCGGCTCGTGCGCGCGGGGACGGCCGCCGCAGGACCCGCCGAAGACGCGGTCGGTGCGCCGCCGCTGACCACCGTGACGGTTCCCGCAGGCGACGCGGACGACGTCACCCGAGCGGACTCGTCGGCTCGAGCGGCGACCACCGCCGCGGCGCTGGCAACCCCGCCGAGGCGGTCGAAGTACTCCCGCCAGGAGGCGTCGAGGGACGCGGGATCGGCCCGGTACTGATCGAGCAAGTCCAGCGCGAACACGTAGTTACCCCCGAAATCGCGGACGAGGGCGTCGAGCAGCGGGTCAGCGGCAGTCGCGGTCATGGCGGCCCAGTTTATCGCGGCGTCGGGAATCGCCTTTCGGGGCACCTGCCGGATTGGGCCGGGGCCGACCGGCGTAAGCTCCGTGCGGTTCTCCCGCATGGGCGCTTCGCGTGAGGTGGTCCGCATCGACGACGGGGAAGAGGCGCGGCTGACGCCCGGCGGGCCGCACGCCGCCGTGATCGTCTCGCGCGGCTACCTGCCGCTCCGTTACCGCGAGGAAGGCACCCCGACGCGCGCCGCGTTCCCGGGCACCTGCGTCGTCTTCCCGTTCGCCGAGGACCAGTACGAGGTGGTCGCCGAGGAGGCCGAAGGCGACACGGTGACCTACGGCCTGCGCCCGTGGCCGCGCGGCGAGGTCGTGCGCCAGGTCGTCGCCTACGGACCGCCGCTGGTGCGGGCGGCCCAGGCCGAGCGGCAGCGCGTTGCGCGGCGGGAACGCTCGGCGCCCTACCGCTGGCTGCTGGCGCCGGTGCTGGGCCTGCTGCCCGAGGAGCGCCAGGCGCGCGCCTGCGACGCGACGGGGTTGCACGCGGGCCAGGCGACGGCCGCCTCGGGCGCGGTCGAGGCGGCCGCCCTCTACCTCCTGTTCAACTCGGCGATCGCCCCGGCCAGCGCGGGCGATCGCGGCATCGACGTCTGGTTCTGGGCGGTGATCGTGCCCGCAGTCGTGGGTGGCGTGATCCTGAGCGCGGTGTGGCGGGCGCTGTGGGGGGTCGTGCTCGGGGAGGCCGCCGGCTCGGCGCTGCTGTGGCCGTTCTTCGCGCTCGCCGACGAGGCGCGCGCGCGACTCCACGACCCGACGCTCGTGCCGCTCACCCGCTCCGCGTTCTGGACCCGGCTGGCGCTGCCCGACCGCGTCGTCCGCGAGCGCGCCGGCACGGTGCTGATCCGCTCGCTGCTGCCCCACCTCTCGTGGGAGTCGGCGCGCCGGGTGCGATTCGGCGACGACTGGTGGGAGGTGGAGACGCTCCCGCCGGCGCGCGAGCGCGGTCGCCTGATCCACCAGTACCG
>WYBL01000010.1 GCA_011526565.1 Acidobacteriota bacterium
CGACCCCACGCCGACCAGCCTGGCCGTGGGTTTCGGCCTGCTCGTCTGGGCGATCTCGCGGCACCAGCTCTTCCACCTGCTGCCCGTGGCACGCGGGGTGACCGTCGAGAGCCTCAGCGAAGGCGTGGTCGTGGTCGACCCGGACGGCCGCGTGGTCGACGCCAACCCCGCCGCCGCCGCGCTGCTCGGGCACGCGAAGCCGGTGGGCTCCCGCCTCGACGAGCTGCTGGGACCGGTCGACCTGGCCGCGACGGAGGGCCACGACGTGGGTGTGGGCAGCGGACGGCGGGTCGAGCTGCGGGTGTCGCCGGTACGCGACGACGGCGGCGCGGCCGCGGGCCACGTGCTGCTGCTGCGGGACGTCAGCGCCGAGCGCGCCGCCCAGGAGGCCCTGCGCGAGGCCAACCGCGAGCTGGAGCGGCTCGCCAGCACCGACGCGCTGACGGGGCTCGCCAACCGCCGCCACCTGATGGCCCGGCTCGACGACGAGTGGGCGCGGGCGACGCGCCACGGCCGGCCGCTGGCGGTGATCCTGCTCGACGTCGACCACTTCAAGCGCGTCAACGACGAGCGCGGCCACCTGGCCGGGGACCGGGTGCTGGAGCGGCTGGGACGCGAGCTCCTGCGCGAGCGCCGGCCGGGCGACGTGGCCGCGCGCTACGGCGGCGAGGAGCTGGCGGTGCTGCTGCCGGACACGGATCGGGCCGCGGCGCGACAGGTGGCGCTGCGACTGTGGGGCGCGCTGCGCGCCGTCGAGCAGACCGACGAGACGGGCGCCGCGTTCCGGGTCACGCTCAGCCTCGGCGTCGCCGCCGCGGAGGCGACGGACGGCGCCCCGCGCGACCTGCTGGCGCGTGCCGACGCGGCGCTCTACGCGGTCAAGAGCGGCGGCCGCGACGGCGTCGCGGTGGCGGACGGCGAGCGCCTCGAGCGGGTCGCGGCGAGGGCCTGACGGCTGCGCTACTCCAGGTAGCGGATGCGCTTGTTGACGTCCGTGTTGATCGAGTGGTACGGGCGCAGCAGGTTGCCGGAGTCGAACGTCGTCTGCCGCATGTGCTCGACGTCGTCGTGGCCGATGGCGTTGGTGAAGATCGGCAGCAGGTACTCGATGCCGAGCCGCGAGGGCTGCATCAGCTCCGGGTCGTAGAACGAGGGGTGCATGTAGCGGGCGTGGATCAGCCCCCAGCGGTCGCGGAAGGCGTTGCCGCTGTAGCTGTCCACGTAGAAGCCGCGGTCGCGGCGATACTGCAGCGTGGCGAGGGCGTTGTTCTGGCCCTCGAGCAGCATGTCGACTGCCTTGCCGCCGAGCATCGCGGCGTAGAAGCGGTCGAACAGGATCGGCCGTCCGCCGCGCTGGGTGTGGCCGATCTTTCTCGTGAAGATCGCGGCCTGGGCGGTGTCGGCGCGGCGGTAGCGGCGGAAGTAGTCGTCGCCGAGCCGCTCCACGAGCAGCCCGCGCAGCGCCTCCGCCGCGCCGGTCAGGATCAGGTTGCCCGAGGGGTCGTGGGTCGCCTTGCGGGCGCCGAGGATCTCGCCGTCGCCGCCGACGACGCCTTCGCCGCACACGATGACCACGTTCTTCTGCAGCTCGTAGAGCTCGCGGACCCGCACCTCGAGGCGGTCGATGTCGAGCGGGTGCTCGGGCACCAGCACCAGGTCGGGCTGGCCGAAGGCCGAGCCGAGCGCGATGTAGCCCGAGTGGCGGCCCATCACCTCGACGATCGCGATCCGGCGGTGGCTCTCGGCGGTGGTGCGGATGCGCTGCACGCCGCCGACCGAGACGTAGACGGACGTGGCGAAGCCCGGGGTCGCGTAGTTGACCATGTGGTCGAGGTCGAACTTGGTGCGCGACGGCATCCGCCGGTAGCGGTAGCCGGGCGGCTCCGGCGTGCTCTCGAGTGCCCACTCGTCGGGCTCGTTCTCGTAGTTGAGGCCGAGGTCGTTGTCGATCGTCTTCGGCGCCAGCACCGTCGGCAGCACCTCGGCCAGCGGCTGCAGGCCGTTGAGGGTGCCGTCGCCGCCGATGCAGACGAGGCCGTCGAGGCCGAGCCGGCGAATGCGGCCGCTCATCTGCTCGATCGCGACCAGGTCGCGGGCGTCGACGTAGTTGCGCGAGGCGCCGAGCAGGGTGCCGCCGCGGGTCGCGTCGAGCTCGGGAATCGCGCTGAACAGCGGGTTCAGGTGCACGTGCGGCACCTGCGGGTTCTGCAGCGACGAGAAGCCCTTGATCAGGCCGTAGACCTCGACCTTGCGCTGGTTGGCGCGGACCACCGCGCCGGCGATGGTGGCGTTGAGGGCCGGCGTGTCGCCGCCCGCGGTGAGGATGCCGATCCGCTTCATGCGGACCGATTCTATGCGGCCGGGCTCAGGCCTCGATCAGACGAGGGCCCAGATCGCGACCAGGCCGCCCGCGGCCAGCAGCGGCAGCAGCCAGCGGCCGAACTCGGGCTCGCGGCGCGGGGCCAGCGGCTCGGGCACGAACGCCTGCAGGTACCCGCAGCCCGGACAGGCAGCTTCGACCAACGCCGCGTCGCGCCCGCAGGTGGGGCAGGACCAGCCCTGGACCGCCGGAGACGTCGCTCGGCTCATCTTGGATACCGAAAGAGGGATGAGTTGATGTGAGCCTAGTCACACGGCCCAGGATTGTCAAGGGACTGTCAAGCGGCTCCGCCGCCAGCCGGCGAGGGGCTATGACGCGGCGGCGGCCTTGCGCCCGGGCCCGGTCTGGGCCATATTGTTCGGGACATCCGGAGTGGCCTGCCCCCGTTGGACCGCGGGGCGGGTCCGGCAACCTGGGCGGACATCCCAAGGTGCCGGTTTCCGGGAGCCCGTTCGCGGGCGCCCCGGAAAGATGTGGCCGTCCGATCGAGCGATCGGTGGCAACGAAGTGTCCGGCGCGCGCGAGCGCGCTCTCCGGGTGTCTTTTCCGGCTCATTCGCAAGAGGAGAAGACACCGATGGCCAGCGTCCTCGAGACCGATCTCGCCGATCCCGACCACCACCTGTGGCGCAACGGGCGCCTGTGGTGGGTCGCGTTCACCGTCCACCTGCCGGGCTGGCAGAAGGAGCGCGTGCGCCAGTCGCTGGGCACCGCCGACGTCGCGGAGGCGCGCCGGCGGCGCGACGCGTTGCTCGCCCGCTACCCCCAGACCCGCCCCTGCACGCTATCGCTGCGCCTGCAGCCCCGCCGCCGCCTGGCGGAGGCGACGGCCGCCTGAACACGGACCCCCTGAAAGAGGAGAGAGCATGAGTTCCACCGTCGTCGCCCCGATCAGCGAGCGCGTCCCCGGCGCGCCCGCCGCCGCCACGTACACGTTCACGTCGGAGTCCGTCACCGAGGGCCACCCCGACAAGGTCTGCGACGCGATCTCGGACCGCATCCTCGACGCCTACCTGGCGCTCGACCGCCGCAGCCGCGTCGCCTGCGAGACGCTCGCCAAGAGCGGCCTTGTGGTGCTGGCGGGCGAGATCTCGTCGGTCGACGTGCTCGACCACCTGCCGATCGTGCGCGAGGCGATCCGCGAGATCGGCTACACCGACGCGAACGACGCCTTCAACGCCGACGGCGTGCAGCTCCTGCAGCACGTGACCGGGCAGTCGTGGGAGATCGGCCGCGGCGTCGATCCCTCGACCAGCACCTCGGGCGAGCAGGGCGCGGGCGACCAGGGGATCATGTTCGGCTACGCGACCGACGAGACGCCCGAGCTGATGCCGCTGCCGATCCTGCTCGCACACCGGCTGGCGGAGGCGCTGGCCGCCGACCGCAAGTCGGGCAAGGTGGCGTGGCTGCGGCCCGACGGCAAGACCCAGGTCTCCGTGGTGTACGAGGACGACCGCCCGGTGCGCGTGTCCGACGTGCTGGTCTCGACCCAGCACGCGGCCGGCGCCGAGCTGCCCACGATCCGCGCCTACGTCGAGGACGACCTCGCGCCGCGCGTGCTCGGGGCGTGGCACCGGCCGGAGACCCGGGTCCTCGTCAACCCCACCGGCAGCTTCGTCTCCGGCGGGCCGTCGGCCGACGCGGGGCTCACCGGCCGCAAGATCATCGTCGACACCTACGGCGGCTTCGCCCGCCACGGCGGCGGCGCGTTCTCCGGCAAGGACCCGTCGAAGGTCGACCGCTCGGGCGCGTACTTCTGCCGCCACGTGGCGCGCCAGATCGTCAAGCAGGGGCTCGCGCGGCGGGCCGAGGTGCAGGTCGCCTACGCGATCGGCGTCGCCCAGCCGGTGTCGGTCAAGGTCGACACGTTCGGCACGGGCGACGCGCGCGCCGCGGCCGGGTTCGTGCACCACTTCGACTTCCGCCCGGCGGCGATCGTCGAGCGGCTCGACCTGCTGCGCCCCATCTACGGTCGCACGACCAACTACGGACACTTCGGCAGGCCCGACCTGCCCTGGGAGGCGTAACCCCCGGGCCGGCCCGGCAGGCCGGTTCTGGGAGGCTTGCCGGGCCGGCTTTCGCGTACCATTTGGGTCGCATGAACTCCTCCCCGTCGGTGTCGCTGTTCGTGTCGAGTCTCAAGCGCTGCCTGGAGAAGCCGGACTTCCTGCGGCACTTCTACGACCGCTTCATGGGCTCGTCCGACGAGGTCCGGGCCAAGTTCGCGAACACCAACTTCACGACCCAGGTGAAGGTGCTCGAGCAGTCGCTGTTCGTGCTGGCCGTCGCCGCGGAGGGTCAGGAGGGCAGCCTGGCGCGCGCCGAGCTGCCGCGGCTCGCGAAGCGGCACAGCCGGAGCGAGCTCGACGTGCGGCCCGAGCTCTACGACCTGTGGCTCGACTGCCTGGTCGAGGCCGCCCGCGAGAGCGACCCCGAGTTCACGGGAGAGGTCGAACGCGCCTGGCGCGAGACGCTGTCCGTAGGCATCGCCCAGATGCGGATGGGGTACTAGGGGGTTCGGGGGCGGGGCGGAGGCCGGGTTACCAGGTCAGGTCGAACCAGCAGGCGGGGTCGCCGGCGCACTGGCAGGTGGTCTCGGCGACCTTCAGCGGGCCCGGCACCTTCATCATCACCAGCGCGCCTTCGTAGTAGCCGAGCGCGCTCGCGCAGAAGACCGGCGAGTACTCCTCGTAGCCCTCGACCGAGATGCGGCCGGCGCGGTCGGCGATCCGCTCGTAGCGGGTGGATCCGAAGTTCTGGAAGCGGCCGTGCAGCAGCGCCATCTTCTCGAAGAAGCGGTGCGGCTCGTCCTCGACGAAGTTGCGGTAGACGCCCGCCAGGTTCTTCTCGGCGGAGTGGCGCCCCATCCGGCGCAGCGTCTCCTCCGGCGCGCCGCCGACCAGCGCGGCGAGCGCGCTGTCGATCTCGCACAGCACCTTGAGCTTGACCCAGTCGGTGGCGAGCACCGCGTGGGACACGACCGCGGCGGCCTCGGGCGACAGCCGCCCGGCGAGCCGCGGGGCAGGGTCGGTGCGCAGCGCGTCCTGCGCCCACGCCAGGTGCGCCGTGACCATGGTGCCCTTGACGGCTGCCTTGCCCACCAGATGCTCGCGCCGCTCGCGCATCGCCTGACCTCCCGCTCGGATGCCCTCATCATAGGCCCTCCCGTGTTGCGACAGAGTGACGAGGTGGGCTAGCCTGCCCCTCCATGTTGCGTGGACGCGCGATCGTCGCCCTCGTGTGCCTGCTCGCGGCCTGCGCGCTCTCGGGCCTGCTGCTGCTCGAGCACTACGGCATCGGCGGGGCGGCGGCCGAGGCCGTCTGCGGCGACGGCTCGGCCGGCCCGTCCGGCTGCGAGGAGGTGGCACGGAGCCCCTTCTCGACGCTGCGCGGCGTGCCGCTGGCCGCGCTCGGCCTCGCCTTCTCCGCGGCCCTCGCGGCGCTCGCGGCGCTCGCCGTCGTCGCCTCGGAGGAGACGCGGCGCGGGCTGCTGCTCGTCGCCCTGGCGGCCCTGGGCTTCGCGCTCGTCGTGGACGTGATGCTCCTCGGCGTGCAGGTGTTCGCGATCGGCCGCTTCTGCGCGCTGTGCCTCGCCACCTACGCCACCAACGCGGCCGCCTTCGTGGCGCTGTGGCCGGCCCGCAGCGGCGCGCGCCCGGCGCTGGCCGCGCTGGGCGCGCCCGAGGGCCGGCTGGCGCTGGCCGGCGTCGCCACCGCGGCAGCGCTCGCCACGGGCATCACGGCCCTGGCCGACCGCGGCATGGCCGGCGTGGCCGAGCGGCGCGACGCCAACCTGCTGGGCCTCGCAGCCCCGGTGCCGGCAGCGGCGCCGGCTCCGCCCGCTGTGAAGAACTCCCCGTCCACGATCGCCGCCCCCGTCGCGGGGGCGGGCGCCGTCGACGACGGGTCCGCTCTCGCCAGCGCCGAGGCCGAGGTCGCCCGCCTGCGCGGCATCCTGGCCGACCCGCAGAAGCTCAACGCCTACCTCGAGCAGCAGGCGCGCGAGGCGTTCGAGCGCAGCCGCGCCGAGAAGATCGACCTGGCGAACGTGCCGTTCAAGGGCCCGGAGAACGCCCCGATCAAGGTGGTCGAGTACTCGGACTTCCTGTGCCCGTTCTGCCGCTCGATCGCGGGCGCGCTCGCCAACTACCTGCCGTCGTCCGGCAACCGGGTGTCGATCCACTTCAAGCACTACCCGATCGACCAGGAGTGCAACCCGCGCCTGCAGGGCACCCTGCACCGGGGCGCCTGCACCATCGCGCTCGCCGCCGTGTGCGCCGAGGAGCAGGGCCGCTTCTGGCCCTTCCACGACCGGGTGTTCGCGGCCCCGCCGCAGAACGCGACGCGCGACGACGTGGTCCGCATCGCGGTCGGCGCGGGGCTCGACCCGACGGCGCTCGGCGCCTGCCTCGACTCGCCGCGGGCGCAGCAGCGCCTCGCGGCCGACATCGCCGAGGCCGAGCGGCTCGGCGTCGACGCCACGCCCACCGTGTTCGTGAACGGCAAGCGGCTGGCCAACCTCAACCTCTTCCTGCAGGCGGTCGACAGCGAGTCGCGCCGCCTGGGGCTGCCGGCCGCCGCCGGGGGCCAGCGCTAGAGACGGTCTTCCCTCCCCCGGGCGAGGCCCCGCGCGAAGGTCGCGCGGGCGCGTCCCGGAGACCAGAAGGTGCCGAACATGGAGATCGAGATCCGCCGCACCGAGACGCCGCGCACGCCGCCCGCCCCGGGCGAACTCGGCTTCGGCCGCGTGTTCAGCGACCACATGTTCGTGGCCGACTGGACGGACGGCCGCGGCTGGCACGACGCCCGCGTGGTGCCCTACGCCCCGTTCCAGCTCGACCCGGCCGCGGCGGTCTTCCACTACGGCCAGGCGATGTTCGAGGGCCTGAAGGCGTTCCGCGGCCAGGACGGCCAGGTGCGGCTGTTCCGCGTCGACCGCCACGCGCGGCGGATGCACGACGGCGCCTCGCGCCTGTGCATGCCGCCGATGGAGGCGGAGGACCTGGTCGCGGCGATCCGCGCCGTGGTCAAGGCCGACGCGGCCTGGGTGCCCGGCGCGCCCGGCACCGCGCTCTACATCCGGCCCACGCTGATCGCGACCGAGCCGTTCCTCGGCGTGCGCCCGTCGCGGCGCTACGCGCTGTTCGTGATCCTGTCGCCGGTCGGCGCCTACTACCCCGAGGGCATCAACCCGGTGAAGATCTGGGTCGAGCAGCGCTACGTGCGCGCCGCCCGCGGCGGTCTCGGCGCGGTCAAGGCCGGCGCCAACTACGCCTCGTCGCTGCGGGCCGCGCTCGACGCCCAGAAGCTGGGCTACGCCCAGGTGCTGTGGCTCGACGCCTCCGAGCACCGCTGGTGCGAGGAGATGGGCGTGATGAACCTGTTCGTGCGCATCGGCGACCGGGTGATCACGCCGCCGCTCGAGGGCACCATCCTCGACGGCGTGACCCGCGCCTCCGTGCTCGACCTGCTGGCCGAGTGGGGCGTGCCGCACAGCGAGCGGCGGCTGTCGATCGACGAGGTCGTCGACGCCCACCGCGACGGCTCGCTCGCCGAGGTGTGGGGCTGCGGCACGGCCGCGGTGATCTCGCCGGTCGGCGAGCTGTGCTGGCAGGGCGAGAAGCTGAAGATCGCCGACGGCGCGATGGGCCCGCTGGCCCGCCGCCTGTACGACACGATCACCGGCGTCCAGTACGGGGGCGCCGACACCCGCGGGTGGATGACCGCGGTCTAGCCCCACCCCGACGGCGCCGGCGTCGCGCGGCCGCGCTGCTGCTGGGCGCGCTGGCGGCGGCCGGCGTCGCCCTGCACACCCCGCCCGCGCGCGAGGCCGCGCTGCGCGGCCTGCGCTCGCGGCTGGACCGCGAGGGGTTGCGCCTGGACGCGGCCGGGCTGCGCTTCGACCTGGCCGCGCGCCGCGTGGCGCTCGAGGCCCCGTGCCTGGCCGGCGACGGCTGGCGCGCGTGCGCGCGGCGCGTCGAGGCGACGCTGGGACGCGGCGCGCTGCTCGGCGCGCTGGCGATCGACGCGGTCGACGTCGACGGCCTCGACGTCGCGTGGCACGGGACCCGCAGCGACGCACCGTCCACTCCTGTCGCCGGTGCGAGCGCTCCGCTGCCGTGGCCGCGACGAGTGACGGTACGCGGCGCCACCTTCGCCTGGACCGCGGCCGATGGCCTGGCCGGCGCGCGGGTCTCCGGGCCCGGGCTCGAGCTCGACGCGGATGGCAGACCGCGTCCGCTGCCCGCCTTCACGCTGGCCTGGCACGCTGAAGCACGGCAGGGCACGGCGACGCTCGCCGCGGAGAGCGTCGGCTGGGACGGGCGCGCGCTGCGCGTCGACGGCGTGCGGCTCTCCTCGGCGGAGCTGAGCGCAGCCGGCGCGCTCGCGCTGGAGGACGTCGCGGCGACGGCCGGGCGCGCGCGCGTCGAGCTCGCCGGCCGGCTCGACCTCGACGCCCTCCAGCTCGGCCGCGGGTCGCTCGACTGGCGCGCGCACGGCGCGTTCGCGCTCTCGCAGCCGCGACTCGCCCTTCAGGCGCGCGGCGGCGACCTCGGCCGGGCGCCGCTCGCGGGCGTCTCGCTCGACGTCGAGGCGACGCTCGAGTCCGCCACGCTGCGCGTCGATCGCGCGCGCGCGGCCTGGCGCGGCGCGGCGCTCGAAGCCAGCGGGCAGCTCGGGGCCGGCGGCGCCGGTGCGGCGAGCATCACCGTGCGCGGGCTGCGCGAGAGCGCGCTCGCGGCGCTGCTGCCGCCGGCCCGCCGCGCGCTGCTGGACGCGGCGCCGGGCGCGCTCGACGGCAAGGTCGAGGCGCGCTGGTCCCGGCTCTCCGCAGACGCCGTCACGGCGCGAGGGCGAGTCGAGCGGCGCGAAGCGGGGAACGTCGCGACCCGGGCCACGCTCGCGGTCGAAGGCGGGAGTTACCGTCTCGACGTGGACGGCCCGGGCGGCTCCGCCTGGAGCGCGCAAGCAGCGCTCGCGGGCCAGCTCGCGCCGGCGACCGTGCGCGGCGATGCCCTGCTCACGTTGCGCTCGCTCGACGCCATCCTCCGGCAGCTCGGCCTGCCGGGCGCCGGCGCGGGCGACGCGCTCCTGAAGGCCCGCCTCGACGGCCCGCTGTCCGCCCCCGAAGCCCGCATCGAGGCCGACGCGCGGCTCTCTATCGGCGTCCGCGCTCGCGGCGCGGCCAGCGTCCGCGGGCGCAGGCGCGCGCTGGACGGCGACTTCACCTTCGACGCGGCGGACGGGGTGGAACTGCGCGGGACGCGCGCGACGGCCGCTGACGCGACGCTCGCGCTCGCGGGCACGCTGGCCCGGCCGCGGTACCGCCTGCAGGCACGGCTCGAGGAGGTGGTCGCGGGACCGTGGCGGGCGCGCAGCGCGGAACTGGACGCGGCGGGCACCGGTGCCGCGGCGGAGGCGCGCTTCGCGTTGCGCGGGGTCGGGCGCGGAGACGGCGGCTGGGGCGACCTCGAGGGTCGCGCGCTCCTGGAGCGCGGCGCCCTTGAGCTGACCGCGGCCCTGCCGACGCTGGACTCGACCGGCGAAGCCCGGCTCGCCGGCGACGGGCGCCTCGACGCCCGCGTGCAGTTCGCGCCGGAGCTGGGCACGCTCTTCGGCGACGCGGCTCTCGCGAGCGGCCGGCTCTCCGGTGAACTCGACCTGCGCGGTCACCGTGGCACGGACGGCTCCTGGCAGCTCGAGTCCGCCCGCGCCGATCTGAGCGCCGCCCGCGGCGAGTGGGCCGGCCTGCCGTTCGCGCTGGCGCCCGCGCGCCTCGCGCTGGACGGCGACACGCTGGCCGTCGACGGGCTCGAGGCGCGGCTCGGCGGGCTGACGCTCGCCGCCCACGGCCGACTCGGCGACGGCGAGGCGCTCGGACTGACGTTCGACGGGCCGCTCGCCGAGCTGCGCGCCGCGCTCTCCGCTGCCGGGGTCCGGGTCGACGTCGGGCCCGGGATCGCAGGAACGCTCCACACGCGCCTGGAGGCGAGCGGAGCGATCTCTGCGCCCGAGCTGCGGGGCGAGCTGCACACCGAGGCGCTCTCCGTGGCCACCGCCGCCGAGCCGGTCACCGGCGAGCTGCGCGCCCGCCTCGAGCAGGGCGCGCTGCGGCTGACCGCCGCGGCGCAGCACGCGGGCGCGCGGCTGGAGGCCAGCGCCGGGGCGCCGCTCGCCTTCTTCGCGCGCTGGCTGCCGGAAGCGCTGGCCGCGCGCGACGACCAGGGCGAAGGCGCACTGGTCGAAGCCCGGCTCGTCGACCTCGACCTCGCGCAGGTCGGAGTGCGGCTGCCGCGCCCGCTCGCGGGGCGCGTCGCGGCGGAGGCGACGCTGGTGGCGTCGGCGCCCGAGAAGGACGCGATGCACGGCGAGCTGCTGCTCGACACCGGCGGCCTCGAGCTCGCCGGCGTGTCGCTCGAGGCGGAGGGGCCGGCCCGCATCGCGCTCTCGCCGTCGGGCCTCGACCTGCTGCCGTGGCGAGTGGTGGCCGGCGGCAGCGACTTCACGCTGGCCGGCCGCGTGGATCTCGCCACCGCGCCGCGGCCGACGCTCGCCGCCTGGCTGCGCGGCGACGTGCCGCTCGAGCTGCTCTCGCCGCTGCTGCCCGACGGCCGCAGCGGCGGCCGGCTCGCCCTCGACCTGCGCGCGAGCGGCGCCTGGGACGCGCCGGACCTCGTCGGCCGCGGCAGCGTCGACGGCGGCCAGCTGCTGGTGCGCGAGCCGCGCTTCCTGTTCGACAGCGTCGCCGGCGACGTCACCTTCACCCCGGGGCGCATCACCTTCGACGGCTTCCGCGGCCGTCTCAACGGCGGCGCCGCGACCCTCGACGGCACGCTGGCGCGCGAGGGGAGCGGCCCCTGGCGCGGCCGCATCGGGCTCTCCGCCCGCGGCTTCGCGTTCGAGTTCCCGCGCGACTTCCGCGGCGAGGCCGACGCCGAGGTGGCCTTCGCCGTCGACGGCGGGAACCTGGCGCTGGGCGGAGACGTCACCGTGCGCACGGGCGGCTACCGCAGCAACCTGCTGATCAGCCGCGCCGCGTTCGAGCCCGAGCCGCTGTCGAACGTGCGTGGACTGCTGGCCCCCGACCTCGGCTTCTTCGACCCGATGCGGCTCGACGTCGCGATCCGCTCCGCGCGCGACCTGGTGGTCGACACCAACTACGGCCGCGCGGGGATCCGCCTCGACCTGCGCTCGGTCGGCACCTGGGGCCAGCCCGGCCTGCTCGGCCGCATCACCGTGGAGCCCGGCGCCGAGGTGTGGTTCGGCGGCGCGACCTACACGCTGGAGCGGGCCGCCGTCGAGTACCGGGACTCCGGCGCCGTGGTCCCGCAGGTGGACGCGGTCGCCGTCACCCGCCGCGGCGGCCACACCGTCAACGTGCAGGTCTCCGGCACCTGGGGCCGCTTCCGCGCGCGCAAGAGCGCGGACCCGCCGCTCGGCGAGCGCGAGATCAACGCGCTGCTGCTGACCGGCGACAAGGACGCGGCGGACGCGACGCTGGCCGACGCCCAGCTCGCGCTCGGCTACCTCTCTTCCGACCTGCTCGGGGCCGCGGGCCGCCGCCTCGGTTTCGAGAGCGTGCGCGTCGAGCGCGGCGGCAGCGCCGAGGTCGACTTCGATCCGACGGCCGTCGCGATCGACCAGGACCCGGCCACGCGGCTGACCGCGTCGCTGCGGCTGGCGCCGCGGCTGCGCGCCGTGTGGTCGCAGAACCTCGACACCGCCGGCGCCGTCACCTGGGTGCTCGGCTGGGAGGCCCGGCGGGACCTGGAGGCGCGCGCGGTGCGCGACGACGCCGGCCGCCTGACGCTGGAGCTGCGGCGCGGCGCCGGGTTCGGCTCGTCCGCAGCGCAGGAGAACGGGCCGCGGGTGAGAGCGGTGCGCCTCGCGGGAGCGCCGGAGGCCGTCGCCGCGGAGTTGCGGCGGGCGCTGAAGCTGGGGCCCGGCGACCGCTTCGACTTCGCGCGCTGGGCCGCCGACCAGCGGCGGCTCGAAGAGCGGCTCGCGAAGCTCGAGTTCTTCACCGCCCGCGTGGCGGCGCGCCGCGAGACGAACGGCAGCGGGCTCGAGCTCGTCTACGAGGTCGAGACCGGCCCGCGCACCCGCGTCACCTTCCGCGGCATGCGCGCCGATGCCGCCCTGCGCCAGGCGGCGACGGAGGCGTGGCGCTCCGTGTCGGTGGCGGGCTTCCTGCGCGAGGAGGCGGAGGCGCGCGTCCAGGCCGTGCTCCGCCGCCGTGGCCACCTGCGGGCGACGGTCGCCGCCCGCGTCGAACGCGTCGCGGACGACGCGCTCCTGCTGAGCGTGGAGGTCGCCGCAGGCCCGCGTTCGACGCACCGCGCGGTCGCGTTCGAGGGCGTCACCCGCCTGGCCCCGGCACGGCTGCGGGCGGCGCTCGCGCCGCTGCTCGACGACGGCAGCGCCTGGGGGGAGCCGGCAGCGGTGCAGGCCGCGCTGCGCCGCGAGTACTGGCGCGACGGGCTGTACGGCGCCCGCTTCGAGGTCGGCACTCCGCATTTCGACGGGTCGCGGGCGACCCTGCCCGTGCGCGTCGACGAGGGGCCCGAGGTCGCGCTCGGCGCACTCCGGATCGCGGGCGCGGACGGCCTCGGCGAAGCGGCGGCGCGCGAGGCGCTGGGCCTCGCCGCCGGCGGCCGGCCGCGGGCGGTGGAGCTGGAGGCCGCGCTCCGGCGGCTGGAGCGCGCCTATCACGCGGCGGGCTGGGGCGCCGTGACGCTGCGGCCGCGGGCGAAGCTCCTTCCGGACGGCCGGCTCGACCTGGAGGTCGCGGTCGCCGAGGGCCCGCGCCAGTACGTGTCCGCGGTGGAGGTCGAGGGGCTCGTGCACGCGGACGCGGACCTGGTCGAGCGGACGCTGCGCCTCGCTCCAGGGCGGCCGCTCGACCCCGACGCGCTCGCCGGCGCGGCGCGGAGGCTGTACGACACGGGATCCTTCCGCGGCGTGTCGGTGACGCCTGCGAACGGCACGGACGGCGCCGTGCCGGTGCGGGTGGAACTCGACGAGTGGCCGGCGTGGCGGGTGCGCTACGGCCTGCAACTCGCGCTGCCCGGCGACGAGCCGGGAGACGGGGACAGCCTGCGACCCGGGGCCGTCGCGGACGTGACCCGCCGCCACCTGTTCGGCGGGCCGAGCTCGGCCGGCCTCGCCGCCCGCGTCGGCACCGACGCCCGCGCCGTCCGCTCCTGGCTCTCCACCCCGCGCCTGTTCGGCCGCCGCCTGCGCGGCAGCGCGTTCGCCTCCTGGAAGGACGAGCCGCTGGCGGCCGAAGGCTCAGCCCCGCCCTACCGCGAGCGCGGGACGGAGGTCTCCCTCGAGCAGAGGGTCCGTCCCTGGCGCGACGTCGAGCTGGCGCTGGGGCTGGGCGCGCGGTGGTTCGCCTACCGCCCCGAGACCGCCGGCGAAGAGAGCGCGGACGGCCGCTTCGCGCGGGCGACGGTGACGGGCACGTGGGACCGCCGCGACGACCTGCTCGACCCGCGCCGCGGCAGCTTCACGGCGGTCCACCACGAGCGCAGCAGCCCACGCCTTTCCGAGGTCCGCTACCGCACCGGTTTCGGCGACTTCGAGGTGCCGCTCGAGCTCGACCGCAGCCTCGCGCAGCAGTTCGTCTACCTGCCGCTGCCGGGAGGCCTGGTGTCGGCCTCGGCCGCCCGCGTCGAGTGGTCGAGTGGCGTCGCGGTGGGCCGCTCGGCCGCCGACGCGCTCTCGATCGGCGGGCCGTACACGGTGCGCGGCCACGAGCCCGCGCCGACGGGCCTGCGCGCGCTGATCGGCGCGCTGGGCGACGACACCCGGCTGCTGGTGCTCAACCAGGAGCTGCGCTTCCCGCTGCGCGGCGACCTGCGCGGCGGCCTCTTCCTCGACCACGCCCGGCGCCGCCGGCTCGGCGACGCCCGCGAGGACCTGGAGCGCACCGGGATCGGCTTCGGCCTGCGCCTGCGCACCTCGGTCGGCCTGGTGCGCCTCGACTGGGGCTACCCGCTCGACGAGGGCGCCCCGGCCCGGCGCCGCGGCCTGTTCTACCTGGCGCTGGGCCACGCCTTCTGACGCTCGTCCGGGAGCTAGCATCGGCGTATGTTCCGAACGCTCGCCTGCTCGGCCCTGCTCGCCGCCCTCGTCCCGCTCCCGCTTTCCGCCCAGGAGGAGCCGCCGCCGCAGGTCACCGCCGCGGGCCTGCTCGGCGCACGCGCGACGGGACCGCATCACCGCGTCGTCGACCCGGTCGACGCCGAGGGCTACTACTACCGCTTCGACCTGCGCACCGACTTCGGCGACATGCCGGCCGAGGGCCTGTCGCAGCTCGACGTGCGCCTGCGCGAGCTGGACGCGCTGGTGCAGCTCGAGCAGGTCTCGAAAGGCGAAGTCTTCGCCCGCGCGGCCGGCGGCGCGGTGGTGCAGATCGGACGCAGCGTGGTGTCCGTCGTCAAGGACCCGGTGGGCACTGCGAAAGGAATCGGCGGCGGGATCAAGCGTTTCGGCGTCAACCTCGGCCGCAAGGCGAAGCGCGCGGCCGCGGACGTCAAGGACGCGGCGACCACGACCGAAGAAGAGAGGGCCCGCGCGATGGAGCAGGGCCCCGACCCGCGCACGGGCGGCGAGAAGGCGAAGGGCGCGGCGGGCGGCGCGGCCAACGCGCTGTTCGGCGTCAACTCGGCCGCCCGCCGATGGGCACAGAAGCTGGGCGTCGATCCGTACACGACCAACCCGGTGCTGGCGCAGGCGCTGCGCGACTTCGGCAAGGTCGACGCCGCCGGTGGCATCGCCGCGAAGGTCGCGTTGCCGATCCCGCCGGTGGCCGCGACGACTGCGGACGTCGGCGCACTGGTGTGGGGCGCCGACCCGGAAGAAGTGCGCAAGGTCAACGAGGCGCGGGCCCGCGAGCTGCAGGTTCCGCCCGAGGTGGCGAACGCGCTGTGGCGCGCCGACGCCTGGACGCTGACGCTGCAGACGCGGCTGATCGCGGCGCTCCACGCGGTCAAGCCCGAGGCCGCCGCCTCGTGGGTGGCGACCGCTGTCGACGCCGAAGGCGAGCGCGAGGCCCTCTTCCACGTCGAGTCGGCGGAGATGATGCGGCACCTCGACCGCGAGCGCCCCGCGGCCGCGCTGCTCCCCGACAACCGCACTCTCGTCGTGCGCTCGGGCGGCACCGCCATCGCGCTGCTGCCGGTCGACCACGTGCGCTGGACCACGAGCTTCGCGGAGCAGGCGCGTGAGCTGGCGGAGCGCGCGAAGGCGGAGCTGCGCGCGAGCCGGGTCGAGCTGCGCGTCTCGGGCACGGTCTCGGAGCGGGCGAAGCGCGGTCTCGCCGGGCTCGGCTTCCTGGTGCGCGAGGGCGAGCCGCTGTCCTGAAGCGGGGGTTTGGGCGCCGACCGGCTTCGCGGATCTCGCGCGCGAGCGTAATGTGGAAACGACGCGGCGCCTTCGGCCGCGGGAAGGAGCACCATGGCGAAGAAGAACAAGGGCGGCGGCCCGGCCGTCGAGATGAGCCTCTCCGCGAAGGACCGCGCGGCGATCGCAGCCGGCCTGTCGAAGCTGCTGGCCGACACCTACACGCTCTACCTCAAGACCCACAACTTCCACTGGAACGTGACGGGGCCGATGTTCAACACGCTGCACCTCATGTTCGAGACGCAGTACAACGAGCTGGCGCTGGCCGTCGACCTCGTCGCCGAGCGCATCCGGGCCCTGGGCCACCCGGCGCCGGGCAGCTACGCGCAGTTCGCGAAGCTGTCGAGCGTCCCCGAGGAGACGAAGGTGCCGAAGGCGGAGGCCATGATCCGCCAGTTGGTCGAAGCCCAGGAGGCCGTGGTGAAGACCGCGCGCTCCGTGTTCCCCGCGGCCGAGCGCGCCGCCGACCAGGTCACGATGGACCTGCTCACCCAGCGCATGCAGGTCCACGAGAAGACGGCCTGGATGCTGCGCAGCCTGCTCGAGTAGGCCCGCGCGACCGGGGCGCCGGGCCTTCGATCCCGGCGCCTCTCCCGCCTACTTGCCGCCGCGCTCGCGCACGAGCGCGGCTTCTCTGGGGAAGCGGGCCTCCATGCAGGTCGGGCAGATGCCGTGGGTCGGCCGCTCGTGCCGCTCGAGGTAGCGCTCGACGTCGACCCAAGAGCCGTCCTGGTCCTTGACCCGGCGGCAGTAGGCGCAGGTCGGCAGCAGCGCCTCCAGCGGTTTCAGCTCGAGGGCGGTGCGGCGCATCTTCAGCAGTTCCGCGGCGACCCGGCCGAGCCGTTCCAGCGCGCGCTGCTGGCCGTCCGACAACTGCCGCGGCTCGCGGTCGATCACGCACAGCGTGCCGAGCGGCAGCCCCTCCTCGACCGCCAGCGGAAAGCCCGCGTAGAAGCGCAGCCGCGGCTCCTCGAGGACCAGCGGGTTGCGGTCGAAGCGCGGGTCGCGGGTCGCGTCCTCGACCGTGAACACGCGCTCGCCGAGGATCGCGTGGGCGCAGAACGCCACGTCGCGCGACGTCTGGGCCACGCTCAGCCCGTGGCGCGACTTGAACCACTGGCGGTCCTCGTCGACCAGGCTGATCAGGCTGACCGGCGTGCCGCAGATCTCGGCGGCGAGCTGGGTCAGCTCGTCGAGCACCGGGTCGGGGCCCGTGTCGAGGATGCGGTGGAGCCGGAGCAGCTCGAGCCGCCGGGCCTCGCGGGGGTGGAGCGGGGCCGCCATCTCAGTCCCCGGTCGTCTCGCAGGCACCGATCCGGATCGCCGTGCGACGGTACTGCGGGCCGGCGTCCACCTGCGCAACGTGGCTCATGGCGCTCCTCCTGGCCGCGGCTTCCTGCGGCCACCCCTCCAGAGGTTAGCCCCGCGCTGGGGCGCTTTGTAGAATCGCGGCAGGGTTCCCCGTGATTTCCAGCTCCGCAGCCACCGCGTGACGCCGCGTCCCAGCCGCTCGCGCATCGACCTGAGCCTGGGTGCGCTGCGCCGGCTGCTGCGCCCCGGCGACCTGGTGCTGGGCGCGGCGCTGCTCGCCGCGGGACTGGCGGCGGCCTTCGTCACCCACCGCACCGAAGAAGCCGAGATCGAGGAGCGCTTCCGCTCGCGCGCGCGACGCGCCGCGGCCGCGATCGCCGGAGCCGTCAGCGCGCCGCTGGAGCCGGCGCTGGCCGTGGCGGGCCTGTTCGCCGCCTCGGAGCACGTCGACCGGAGCGAGTTCCGCGCGTTCACCACGCCGCTGCTGCGCCGACACCCCGCCCTCTACGCGCTCGAGTGGCTTCCGTGGCTCGACGGCTCGGGGCTTCCCGAGCTGGAGCGCGAGGCCGCGCGCGAGGGCGTGGCCGGGTTCAGCGTGTGGGAGAGCTCGCCCTCCGGGCCGCGGCCGGTGACGCCGGGCCCTGCCCACGCCCCGATCGTGTACATGGAGCCGCCCCACGCGGGCGCGCTCGGCTTCGACGTGATGTCCGACCCCGGCCGCCGCGCCTCGGCGCTGGCCGCCCGCGATCGCGGCGAGCCGGTGGCTTCGCGCCGGTTCCGGCTGGTGGAAGACCCGCAGGACCTGCCGCTGTGGTCGGTCGCCGTGTACCAGCCCGCCTACCGGGGCGGGTTGCCGCCCGCGGGCGTGCCGGCCCGGCGCGAGGCGCTGCTCGGCTTCGGCATCGCCGTGTTCCGCGTCGGCCCGCTGCTCGACCACGCGCTGAAGCGGATGGAGGCGGAGGACATCAAGGTCGTGGTCACCGACGAGGGCGAACGCGGAGCCCGCGAGGAGGTCCACACCTGGGGCGAGGGCCCGGGCGGCGCCGGCGTGCCGGCCTGGTTCGAGACGTTCACGGTCCCGGTGGCCGACCGCGCATGGCGCCTCGAGGTCACGCCGCGGCCCGGGGCTTTCGTCGCCCGCCATCGCGGCTCGCTGAGCCTCGCCCTGCTCGGCCCGCTGGCCGCGCTGGCGACGATCGCGGGGCGGGTGGCGCTGCGCACCGCCAACCGCCTGCGGGGCGAGTCGCCGAAGCAGGTGATCGGCCCCTACACGCTGCTGCGGCGGATCGGCAGTGGCGGCATGGGCGTCGTGTGGGAGGCCCACCACTCGCTGCTGCGGCGGCCGACCGTCGTCAAGCTGATCGCGCCCGAGCTGGTCACGGAAGAATCGCTGACGCGCTTCGAGCGCGAGGCCCACGCGACCAGCCGCCTCAGCCACCCCAACACGGTCGAGATCTACGACTTCGGCCGCACCCGCGACGGCGTCTTCTACTACGCGATGGAGCGCCTGCGCGGCATCGACCTCGACGCGATGGTGGCCGGCTTCGGGCCGATCCCGCCGGGGCGGGCGGTGCACCTGCTGCGACAGGCGGCGGCCGCGCTCGGCGAAGCCCACGCGGCGGGCCTCGTGCACCGCGACGTCAAGCCCGCCAACGTGATGGCCTGCGTCGTCGGCGGCATCCCGGACTTCGTCAAGGTGCTCGACTTCGGCCTGGTCAAGGACCTGCGCGGCGGCCCCGGGCCCGCCCTCTCGCAGGAGGGCACCGCGCTCGGCACGCCGCTCTACCTCGCGCCCGAGGGCCTGACCCGACCGGCGGAGGTCGACGTGCGGCTCGACGTCTACGCGCTGGCGGCCGTCGGCTACTTCATGCTGTGCGGACGCACGCCGTACTCGGGCAGCTCGGCGTTCGAGATCTTCGCGCGCCAGCAGCAGGGCCCGCCGCCGCCGCCGTCCGCGGTGCTGGGCCGGGCGCTGCCTCACGCGCTCGAGGACCTGCTGATGCACGGCCTCGCCTTCGCCCCCGAGAGCCGGCCGCGCGACGGCCGCGCGCTGCAGGCGGAACTCGACCACCTGGCGAGCGTGCTCGAGTGGAGCGAGGCGGAGGCGCAGGCCTGGTGGGACCACCACGGCACGCCGTACCTCGCGACCCGCGAGGCGCGCGCTGCGCACGCCCGCGGCCACGACCTGGAGCCCGCGTCGCGATGAGCCGCCGTTGAGCGCCGCGGCGCTGGCGCTGTTCGCCAGCGGCCTGTGCTGGGCCGCGCTCGACGTCCAGCGCAAGCGGCTCGCGCAGGGCGTCGACATCCTCGCCCTCGGCGCGGCGCTCGCGTTCCTCGGCCTGCCCGCCTTCGCCGCCGTCGGCGCCTTCGCGCACGACCCGGGCTTCGACCTCGCGCGCTACGCCCCGCGCACGCTGCTGGCCGCGGCCTTCAGCGCCTGGGCCCACGTCACCTTCCTGCGCGCGCTGTCGATGGCGCCGCTCTCGGTGTGCCTGCCGCTGCTCGCGCTCTCGCCGGTGTTCGCGGCCGGCATCGGCGTCCTCTGGCTGGGCGACCCGGTGCGCCCGCTGCAGGCGGTCGGCATTGCGGCCGTGGCCTGCGGCGCGTGGCTGCTGCCGCACGCCGTCGGCCCCGGCGTCGACCCCGACGCCGCCGCGCACGGCCGGCGCCTGATGCTGGTCGTGGCGTCGGCGTGGGGCCTGGTCGCGGTGATCGACCGCGACGCGCTGCGCTTCGCGTCGCCGCTGCTCCACGGCGCGGTGCAGTGCGGCGTGGTCGGGGCCGGGCTGCTCGTCGTGCTCGCACTGCGCGGCCGCCTGTCCGGCCTGCGCACGCTGGGCCAGCGGCCGTGGCTGCTGGCGCTGGCGGTGGTCACCGGCTCGGCGGCGCTGGGGCTGCAGTACGCCGCGCTGAAGGGGCTCGACGCCGGCAGCGTCGAGTCGGTCAAGCGGGCGATGGGGCTGACGCTCGCCCTCGTCAACGGCCGCCTGCTCTTCGGCGAGCACGTCACCCTGCGCCACGTGCTGGCGGCGGCGCTGATGGCCGCCGGCGTGCCGCTCGTGCTCGGTCAGTAGTTCGCCATCGGTTGGCACCGACCCCGAGGAATGAAGCCGGGGCCCAGAGTCGTCCGACCGATTACGGCAGTATGTTGTTGGGGTGCGCTGGGATCGAGGTCGGTATCGGTTCTTGGTGCCCCGAGCCCGTTCAGTAGTTGGACCCGGAACCCCGCGA
>WYBL01000078.1 GCA_011526565.1 Acidobacteriota bacterium
CAGGATTCGAACCTGCGGCTAGCCGGTTATGAGCCGGCCGTTCTGACCGCTGAACTACGGGCCCGGATGAGCCTAGCAGGAGAGCGCGCGGTCAGGGAAAACGCACGGCCCGGAAGAGCCCCGCGGACGCCCACTGGCGGAACCAGCCGGTGAGCCGCTCCGGCTGCGGCGCCCGCGGCCGCCCGAGCGCCGCCTCCAGCGCCTCGGCGAGCGTGCGCCCCGCGAGCAGGTCGGCCAGCAGCGCATGCGCCGGCTTCTCCAGCTCCTCGCGGTACACGGCGTAGTTGCGGCGGTAGACGACGAGCCGGCTGTCGCGGCGGGAGAGCTTCGGGTGGCGGTGCTCGTCGCCTTCCGCGCGGATCGCGTCGAGCCACAGCCCGACCGGGTAGCGCAGCTCGAGCAGCCGCAGCGCCGCGATCGGCTCCAGCACGGCCTCGGCCCACGCCTCGGGCGCCACGGCGGCGATCTCGGCCTCCGTCAGGGACGGCGTCTCCTCGGCGTCGAACACCTCGCTGACCGCACGCTCGAGCGTCGCCAGGTCGGCCAGCAGGTCGGGTCGGCGCAGGCCGCCGCCGCCCGAGCGCAGGAACTCGGGCAGGTGGTCGCCGAGGCGGTTGAGCGTGTACGAGCGCGACGGCCAGGCAGCGACGTAGGCGCGGACCAGGGCCGCGAACGCGTCGTCGCCGACGAGGTGGGCGAGGCCCGGGTAGTCGCTGCGCAGCGCCTCCTCCATCCGCAGCGGGTACATGCCCTGGTAGATCGCCAGCCGCTCCGCGGGCGAGAGCGTCGGCGACGGCCGGATCGCCTGCTCGGCGCGCAGCGCGGGCGCGGCGGACAGCGCCTCGCCGATCTCGCCCGGGTGGGTGACGACGGCCTGCATCCACTCCTGCAGGCGGGCGAGGTCGGTCATCGCGCCGCTGCCGGCGCCGTCCCGGCCGCGACGAAGGCGTCGCGCGCGGCCCGGGCCTTGTGCGCCTCGGCGACCACCACGTCGAAAGCCGGGATGTCCTCGTCCCACTCGTAGAGCGTGGCGACGAGGCCCGTGCGCTTCACGGCGCGCGCGTAGAGCTCCCACACCTCGGGCCGGGCGTGGTCGGAGTGGGTGTCGAGCAGGTGGCTGCCCTTGTTCAGGTGTCCCGCGAGGTGGTACTGGACGACGCGGTCGGCGGGAATCGCGTCGACGTAGGCGTTCGCGTCGAAGCCGTGGTTGACGCTGCTGACGTAGACGTTGTTGACGTCGAGCAGCAGGCCGCAGTCGGCGTCCTCCGCGAGGCGGGCGAGGAACTCCCACTCCGGCATCGAGGACGTGGCGAACTCGAGGTACGAGGACGGGTTCTCCAGCACCAGCGGCCGCTCGAGGAAGTCGCTCACCTCGCGGACCCGGGCCGTGACGTGGCGCAGCGCGGGCTCGTCGAGCGGCATCGGCAGCAGGTCGTGGGTGTTGCGGCCGGCGACGCCGGTCCAGCACAGGTGGTCGGAGACCCAGGCGGCACGCGACCGCGCCGCCAGCGCCTTCAGCTTCTTCAGGTACTCGCGGTCCAGCGGGTCGGTGTTGCCGATCCCGAGCGAGACCCCGTGCAGCGCGACCGGGTAGCGCTCCACCACCTGGTCGAGCACGTGCAGCGGCCGGCCGCCCGTGTCCATGAAGTTCTCGGACAGCACCTCGAACCAGTCGAGTTGCGGCCACTCGGTCAGGATGTGGGGGAAGTGGACGGTGCGCAGCCCGATCCCGATGCCCAGGTCGGGCAGGCCCCAGCGGTTCGCCACGGGCGTTGTTGGACCTCCGGAGAGACGTTGCGGGGCGGAGCCGATCGCGGCCCCGCCCCGCCTCCTACCTTAACCCTTCTTCTCGGCCATCTTCGGCGGGATCGCGCACCCGCCCTTGCCCTTGCACGAGTTCTTGCCGGCGCAGCCGTTGTCGCCCGACTTGCACCCGCCCATCCCCTTGCAGGCGTTCTTGCCCTTGCACTCGTGCTTGGCCGCGGCGGCCGCGCAGCCGCCCTTGCCCTTGCACGAGTTCTTGCCGGCGCAGCCGTTGTCACCCGACTTGCACCCGCCCTTGCCCTTGCACTCGTTGTGGCCCTTGCAGATGTGCTTGGGGGCCTTGTCGTCCGCCTTCTTGTCGGCGGCCTGGGCCAGCGCCTGCGAGCCGGCCACCAGGCCGGCGACGACCGCGCCCATGATCTGGTTGAAGCGACGGCGTTCCATGTTCCCGCTCCTCTCCTCGAAAACGAACCTCCGGCCGGTCTCCGGCAGCACCGGACGTTCGGAAACGGACGGGGGTTCGAAGATGGATAACGTCGGTACGCGCCCGGTATTCCCGGCGGATGGGGCGCTAGAATCGCGCACCCGATGATGAATCCCGACCTGCAGGCGCTGATCGCCCTCCACGAGGCCGAAACCGCGCTGCGCGCCGCCGAGGCCGCCCTCGCGCGTTGCCCCGCCGACCGCGCCGCGATCCAGGCCCGGCTCGACGCCGAGCGCGGCCGGCTCGACGCCGCCCGCGCCGCGGCCGAGGGCTCCACCAAGGCCCGGCGCAAGCTGGAGGCGGAGATCCAGGACCTGGAGGCGAAGCGGGCCAAGTACAAGGGCCAGCAGGGCGAGGTCAAGACCAACAAGGAGTACCAGGCGCTGCTCCACGAGATCGAGAACGTGGAGCGCGAGATCCGCTCGCGCGAGGACGCGGCGCTCGCGGAGATGGAAGCCGGCGAGAACCACGCGGCCGACGTCAAGCGCGAGGAAGCTCACTTCCGCGAGGTCGAGGGGAGCTTCGCGGCCGAGTTCAGCGCGGTGGACGCCCGCGAGGCGAAGGCCCGGGCCGAGGTCGAGACGGCGCAGGTGGCTCGCGAGGGCGCCGTGGCGGCGGTGGCCGAGGGGCCGCTGGCCCAGTACCAGCGGATCGCGAAGCTGCGCGGCGGCGTCGCGCTCGCCGAGGCGAAGGACGCCTCGTGCCTCGCCTGCCGGGTCAAGCTCCGGCCGCAGCAGATGCTCGACCTCAAGAAGAACGAACAGGTCACCCAGTGCCCGTCGTGCCAGCGCATCCTGTACTTCGTGCCCGAGCCGCCGACCGTCGACCACGGCCCGTGACGGCCGCCCCGGAGTACGTGCTCCACATCGACGGCGCCTCCCGCGGCAACCCCGGCGAGGCCTCGTTCGGCGTCCATGTGGCCGACGCCGCCGGCGCGACGGTCGCCGGGCTCTACGGCTACCTCGGCCGCGCCACCAACAACTTCGCCGAGTACCAGGCGCTGATCCACGCCCTGCGCTGGGCGAAAGCCCGCGGCGCGCGGCGGATCGCGCTCTACTCCGACTCCGAGCTGGTGGTGAAGCAGATCCGCGGCGTCTACCGCGTCAAGCACCCCGACATGCAGCCGCTGCATCGCGAGGCGAGCGCACTGCTGCGCGGCTTCGAGAGCGCGCCACTCGCCCACGTCCGGCGCGAACAGAACCGCGAGGCCGACGCGCTCGCCAACCGCGCCCTCGACGAGAAGGCCACCCGGCTCGAGTAGCGCTCAGCGCGCGAAGCCGACGACGTGGATCATGCGGCCCGCGGCGGGGCCGTCGCGGCGCCACGAGTGGTACAGGTCGGCGCGGCACCGCGTGCACTCGTCGAGGTCGGAGATCGCCGGCGGCGCCAGGCCCGCCGCTTCGAGCTGCGCGCGGTTGGCCGCCCGCAGGTCGAGGTGCGGCCGGCCGCGGCCGCCGTCGGCGAGACGGAAGCAGTGCGCGAGGTCCGGCCCGAGCGCGCTCCGCACCTCCTCCCCGACCTCGTAGCAGCAGGCGCCGATCGCGGGGCCCAGCGCCGCGCGCACGTCCTCGAGCCGCGAGCCCGAGTCGACGAGCGCGCGCAGCGCCGCCGCCGCCACGCCGGACGCGGTGCCTCGCCAGCCGGCGTGCGCGGCCGCGACCGCTCGCCGCACGGGGTCGACGAACAGGACCGGCAGGCAGTCGGCGGTCTCGATCGCGAGCAGCACGCCCGGCCCGGTCGCGAACGACGCGTCGGCCTCGGGCGCGCCGTCCCACGGCGCGCGGGCCACGGCCGCCCCGTGGACCTGGGTCAGGAAGAAGACGCGCCCCTGCCGGGACCGCGCCGCGGTCACGCGAAGGCGGGCCGCTTCGCGGCGCTCGGCGGGGACGCCGGGCGCACGGCGCTCGAAGCCGTGGACCAGGCCGGGAATCGCGGCGATCCCGGGGACGCTGGCGAAGGCGGACGTCACGGTGGCCAGCGTACACTGGCCGGGCCCATGCGCCGCCTGCCCCGCCGCGTCGGCCGCGTCCTGCTGGCCCTGCTCGCCGTGCTGCTCATGGCTGCCGCCGGCCTCGCGCTGGTCGCGTACCTGCCGGCCGGCGACGACCGGCCGCACCCGTTCAACCAGGACCGCAACGCGGTGTGGCTCGAACACCGGTGGCTGGAGCGGGCCCACACCGAGGAGGAGATCGCCGCGCTGGTGCGCGAACTGCGCGGCCGCGGCGTGCGCTACGCCTACCCGCACGTGATCCCGTTCGACCGCGGCGGCCGGCTGCCGCCGCACGACCGCGAGCAGATGCGACGCTTCCTCGCGGTCGCCCGCCGCGAGGCGCCCGAGCTGCAGGTGCTGCCCTGGGTCGGCGGGCTGCGCGTCGGCTGGCGCCGGCAGAAGCACGGATCGATCGAGCTCGGCGACCTCGGCCAGCGCCAGCGCATCGTCGCCGAGTGCCGCGGGCTGATCGACGAGGGCTTCCACGGCATCCACCTCAACGTCGAGCCGGTCGGCGACGGCAACGTGGAGTTCCTGTCGCTGCTGCGCTCGCTGCGCACCGCGATCGGCGAGCAGGCCACGCTGTCGATCTCGGCGATCCGGCCGGGGCCGATCGCGCTGCCCGTCGCGCCGAACTTCCTGTGGACGCCGGGCTACTACGCGCGCGTCGGCGCCGTCGCCGACCAGGTGGTGGTGATGGCCTACGACACCGCGATCCCCACTCCGGCGGCCTACACGCGCTACGTCGGGTGGGGGTCGCGCCGCGCCTCGGTGGCGCTGCGCGGCAGCTCCCGCCACGCGCGGCTGCTGATGGGCGTGCCCACCTACGACGAGACGGGCCTGATGCACCGTGGCGACGTGGAGACCCCGGCGGGCTCGCTGCGCGGCATCGTCCAGGGCCTGCGCGGCGGCGCCGGCGACGGCACCTTCGAGGGCGTCGCCCTCTACGCCCACTGGACGACGGACGAAAAGGAGTGGGCCACCTACGACCGCCTCTGGCGCGGCCGCTAGCTGGGTTCGGCCCCCCCGGGGGTTCGGGGGCGGAGGAGGGTTCGTGGTCCGACGTAGCCCCGAGGAGCGCGGAGACGCCGTGAGGCGGCTCCGCGACTCCAGAGTATTCACGCCGCGGCCCGGACGTCCTCCACGATCTGGCCGTCCTGGACGCGGACCACGCGGCTCGCCAGCTTCGCGATGCCGGAGTCGTGGGTGATCAGCACGATCGTCTGGCCGGCCGCGTGCAGCTCCTCGAACAGCGACACGATCGCCTTGCCCGAGGCCGAGTCGAGGTTGCCGGTCGGCTCGTCGGCGAGCAGGATCGTCGGCCGGTTGACGAGCGCCCGCGCGATCGCGACGCGCTGCATCTGGCCGCCGGAGAGCTCGGTCGGCTTGTGCTCCATGCGGTCGCCGAGCTCGACCCGGTCGAGCATCGCCGCCGCCCGCTCCCGGCGCTCCTTCGCCGAGACGCCGGCGAACAGCAGCGGCAGCTCGACGTTCTCCAGCGCGGTCGCATAGGGCAGCAGGTTGAAGCTCTGGAACACGAAGCCGATGTGGCGGTTGCGGATCTCGGCCAGGCGATTGCGGTCGAGCCCGGCGACGGCCTCTCCCGAGAGCGTGTAGCTCCCGGAGGAGGGCGTGTCGAGGCAGCCGAGGATGTTCATCAGCGTCGACTTGCCCGAGCCCGAGGGGCCGACGATGGCGACGTACTCGTTGCGCCCGACCTCGAGGTCGAGGCCGCGCAGCGCCTGGACCTCGAGGCGGCCCGTGGAGTAGACCTTGCGCACGTCGCGCAGCTCGATCAGCTTGTCCATCACTCGTACCTCAGCGACACGGCGGGTTGGATGGCGGCGGCGCGGCGCGCCGGGAAGAAGCCGGCCAGGGTGCCGACGCTGCCGAGGATCAGCGCGGTCGCGGCGGCGATCGGCAGCGAGAACGTCGGCTTGCCGAGGAAGGCGAGCGCGTCGTCGGTGACGGGCACCAGGCCGATGGCGGTAATGATCACCAGGCCGACGAACGTGCCGAGCAGGCCGCCCATCGCGGTCATCATCAGCGCCTCGACCACGAACGGCGCCATCACCTGCCGCGCCTTGGCGCCGAGCGCCATCTTGAGGCCGATCTCGCGGGTCCGCTCCTGCACCACCGCGTACATGATGTTGGCGACGCCCATGCCGCCGACGAACAACGTGAGCGCCCCGATCAGCCCCAGGAACATCTGGATGCCGAGGCCGATGTTGTCGGTGATCTGCTGGTTGCGGCGGGTGTCCCACACGCCCAGCGCGCGTTCGTCGGCGGGATCGAAGCGGTAGCGGCCGCCGAGGATGCGGTAGAGCTGCGCCTTCGCCTGATCGCCGAGCTCCGGAGAGACCGGCCGGTAGATCAGGTTGCTCATCCGGTGGTCGGTCCACATCGACTTGTAGGTGGTCGCCGGGATCGTCGCCTGGCCCTTGTCGGGGCCCGAGTACATTCCCATCATCGTCTTCGGCACCGCCACGCCGACCACCGTGAAGGTGGACTGCTGGATCTGCACGGTGCGGCCGACGACGTCCTGCGAGCCGAACAGGTCCTGCGCGAGTTCGTCGCCGAGCACGACCACCCGTCGCTTCTCCTGCAGGTCGCGCTCGTTGAGGAAGCGCCCGCCCGGCTGCGGCGTGATGTTGCGCATCGCGCCGAACGAGGCGTCGACACCGCGCACCCGGGCGTTGACCGTCTTCTCGCCGACGGAGACCCCGCGCCGCGTCGCGTACTCGCGGCTGACGCCGTCGATCTCCGGGATGCGGGCGGCGATCAGCTCGGCGTCTTCGTCGGTGAACTGGATCGGCCGCCCCGCCGGCAGCCCGGCCCAGGCCCGGGTCGTGGCGCCCGGCCACACCACGGCGATGCCCACCCCCATGCCGCGGGTGTTCACGTGGAAGGACTGGCGCAGGCCTTCGCCGAAGCTGAGCAGCATCACGATCGACAGCGTGCCCCAGCCGATCGCGATCACGGTCAGCGCGATGCGCTTGCGGTTGTGGGTGACGTCGGCCTGGAACAGGCGCAGCACCAGGCGCAGCTCGGCGAGCAGCGTCTTCATGCGAGCTTCAGCGCGACCACGGGGTCGAGCAGCGAGGCGCGGCGGGCAGGGAACCAGCCGGCGATCATGCCGATCACGCCGAGCAGGGCCGTCGTGGTGGCGATCACCAGCGGGGAGGCCTGCGGCGTGCCGACGTACTCGTCGAGGCCGAGGAGCGGGAAGACAGCCAGGAAGCCGAAGGTGACGAGCATCCCGCACACGCCGCCGACGGCGGTCAGCGTCAGCGTCTCGGCCAGGAACTGGCGCTGGATCCACGCGGGCTTGGCGCCCACCGCCAGCTTGACGCCGATCTCGCGGGTGCGTTCCTCGACGACGACGTACATGATGTTCGAGACGCCGATGCCGCCGACGACGAGGGTGAACGAACCGATGATGGCGAGGAACGCGCGGAAGGTGCCGAAGAAGATCGCGAAGAACTTCTCCGCCTCGCTCGTGTCCCACATGCCGATCGCCTCCTTGTCGGCCGGGTCGAACTTGTGGCGGCGGGCCAGGACCTCGTACACCTTGCGGGTCACGTCCGGGGTCGCGCTCGCGTCGTGGGCCTGGAAGATGAAGTTCTCGAGGTAGCGCTCGGAGAACAGGCCGCGGAACGTGGCGTCCGGGATGAACGCCTTGCCCTCGTCGCGGCCGGAGTAGGACGAGTCCTGGGCCTTCTTCTCCATCACGCCGACGACCAGGAACGGCACGTTGTCGAGCATCACCGTCTGGCCGACGGCCTCCTGGTCTCCGAACAGGTCCTGCTTGAGCTTGTCGCCGAGGAACACGACGCGGCGGCGGCGGTCGAGATCGAGGTCGTTGACGTAGCGGCCGCCGGCGGCCGGAATGATGTTGCGCATCGCCGCGAAGATCGGCGAGTTGGCCGAGACCTCCGGCGTGATGCGCACCCGCTCGCGGCGGAAGGTGCTGTTCTCGCGGCTCATCTCGCCCGAGAAGCGCGCCTGCGGGATCTCGCGGCGCAGCGCCTCGACGTCCTCCTCGGTGATGCGGATGCGGCGGCCCTTGCCGAGGCCCTCCCACGGCAGCGAGGTGCGCGAGGGCCAGGCGATCACGATGTTCTCGCCGAGCCCGCGCTGGTTGGCGCGGATGCGCGCCTCGAGGCCCTCGCCGAAGGCCACCAGCAGCGAGACGGACACCGTGCCCCAGGTGATGCCGAGCACCGTCAGCGCCGTGCGCAGCTTCTGCTGGCGCACGTCCTGGAGCATCTGGCGGAAGAAGGACAGCGAGCCCATGCCTGGCGCCTCGGGGCCCTGCGGCTACTCGATCTTCTTCGGCGGGCGCTCGACGACCAGGTCGCCCTGCTTCAGGCCCTCGCTGATCTCGATGTTGAGACCGTCGGAGAGGCCGACCGCGACGACCTTCTTCACGGGCTCCTGGCCGGCCGCGGGCGGCGGCAGCTCGACGCTGGCCTTGCCGGACTCGAAGGTGACGAGCCGCTCGGGCAGGAGCAGCACGTCCGTCTTCTCGCGCACCACGACGTCGGCGTTGGCCGAGTAGCCCGCGCGCAGCGTGACGCCCGCGGCCGGCTTCAGCGAGATCTCGACGTCGAACAGCGTCGCCCCCTCCTGGGTCTTCGACTTGGGCGCGATCTTCGCGACCTCGCCGTCGACCTGCGCGTCGGGCAGGGCGCCGATCTTGATCCGTGCCGGCATCCCCTCGCGCAGCTTGCCGACGTCGATCTCGTCGACGGTGCCCTTGAAGATCAGCGTGCTCATGTCGGCCAGGGTCGCGAGCGGCGTGCCCGCCTGGAACGAGGTCAGCGGCACCACCGGGTCGCCTTCGTTGACCTGCAGCTCGAGCACGGTGCCGGAGGTGGGCGCGCGGATGATCGACTCGACCGAGAGCTGCTCGTTCTGGATGCGGCCCTTCTCGACGAGCGCCAGCTTCTCCTGGGCGAGCTTGAGGCGGATCTGCGCGTCCTGGATCTCCTTGTCGGCGACGTCCGCTTCCTGTGAGGCGAGGATGCCCTGCTTGCGCAGCGTCTCCGAGCGGTCGAAGCGCTTCTTCGCCTGCTCGAAGATGTTGCGGGCGATCTCGACCTCGCGGCGCGCCTCGGTCAGCTCCAGCGGCGTCGGGTCGGGCAGGATCTCGAACAGCGGGTCGCCGGCCTTCACGCGGTCGCCCACCTCGCGGAACGAGCGCTTGACGATGCCGGAGATCTTGCTCTTGACGGTGATCTCGCGCTCGGGCCGGATCGAGCCGACCGCCAGCGCCTTCTCGACCACGCCGCCGCGGGCCACGGCGACGGTCTTGAAGGCGCCGTCGTCGCGCGAGGCCGCGCGGCTGTAGAGGGCGGCGGACGCCCCGACGACGAGCACGACGACTCCCCCGGCGACCAGGCCCTTCCGCATCGGCGACACCTCTCCGTTCTCTCCCCCTAGGACGCCGGGACGGCCCCGAAAGGTTCAACTTTCTTCACGATGCGAAGGGCGTCCAATCGATTGACGCGCAGGCGCGCGCGAGGCCGTCGTCGTGGGTGACCAGCACGAGCGGCCCCGTCCACGCGGCCAGCGCGGCCTCGAGCCGCTCGGTCGCGGGCAGGTCGAGGTCGTTGGTCGGCTCGTCGAGCAGCAGCAGCGCGACGTCGCGGGCCAGCGCCTGGGCGAGGGCCAGTTGGCGGGCTTCGCCCGGCGAGGGGCACTCGCTCGCCATCACCGCGTCGGGATCGAGGCCGAGGCTGGCCGCGATCGCCAGTGCCTCCCCGCGCTCGCGAGGCGGCGACTGACGCAGCCGGTCGACGATGGTCCGCGCGGCCTGCGGCGGGAGCTCCTGCGGCAGGTGGAGCAGTCGCTCCGCCGGTCCCGTCCAGGCCGCGGCCAGCGCGGCCAGCAGCGTGCTCTTGCCGGCGCCGTTGGGCCCGCACAGGCGGGCGCGGGTGTCGCGAAGGACGACCAGCGACAGGTCGCGGGCCAGCACGCCCGTGCCGTCCGCGCGGGGGAGGTCGCCGGCGAAGGCGACGAGCCGCGACTTCGCCGGCGGCGCGCCGCGCCAGGCGATCGTGCCACCGCGTTCGCGCGCGATGCGCTGGCCGGCGAGACGCCGGGCCGCGGCGTCGACGCGCTCCGCGAGGGCCGCCACCTCGCGGCCGGCGCGGGCTTCGGCCCAGGCCGCGCGGTTGCGCTGGCCCATCGAGCGCGAATCGGGGTCGGTGGCGCGACGAGCGCTGCGGCCGCGCTCGGCTTCGGCCCGCACCTGCCGCCGGCCGGCGAGGGCGCGCCGCAGGCGGCGGTGCTCGCGCTGCAGGTCGTCCTGGACGCGCGCCGCGGCCTGCCGCGCCGCTTGCCGCCGCTCACGCGCGACGGCGTAGGGGGCCGCGTGCAGTTCGAGGTGCCCGGCATCCAGCCACGCGGTGCGCGGGCACAGCGCCTCGAGCAGCGCGCGGTCGTGGGAGACGACGAGTGCGATGCCGCGGTAGTCGCGCAGCGCGGCGAGGAGCGCGGCGCGGGCTTCGGCATCGAGGTGGTTGGTCGGCTCGTCGAGCAGCAGCACGTCGGGTGCTGTGAGCAGCGTCGCGCCGAGCGTGAAGCGCCGGCGGACGCCGGGCGACAGGCGTGCGAAGCGGTCCACGTCCGCTGCCGCGATGCCGAGCGCTGCGCGCAGCCGTGCGGCAGCGGGCCCCGCGTCGCGCGCGAAGGCGATCACGTCCGGCGAGGCGCGGTCGGGCAGGCGCTGGTCGAGGCGGGACACCGAGAGTCCGCGGCGCTCGACGCGGCCGGAGTCGGGCTCGAGCTCGCCCGAGATCAGGCGCAGCAGCGTGCTCTTGCCGGCGCCGTTGGCGCCGACGAGGCCGGTGAAGCCGGGCCCGAACGCGGCGCTGGCGCGATCGAGCAGTGGCCGGCCGGGGACGTGGGAGAAGCAGACGGAGAGCAGGCGTACGGTCACGGGGACACTCCTGGAGCCGGGCTTTGCGGGGGACGGACGTGCGCCCGGCCGCGAGACGCGGCGGCGGGAGCAGGGATTCAGCTCAGCAGGAGAAGCGCATCAGCGCCCCGGGAGGGGCACCGGGATTGTACGGCGATCGGGCGGCGGGAGTTCCGCGGCTCTCAGCGGCGGCGGACGATCACCGTGGCGACGTACTGGCGGGGATCGATGCGGACGTTCGAGTAGGGGTAGGGCTCGAGCGCCGTGACCTCGACCGTGTAGCCGTCGACCGCCTGCGGCGGACGGGCATCGGTGCGCAGCTCGATCTCGCGGCGGCCGGCCTCGGTGCGGGTCCAGGCGGCGAGCCGCCCCCGCCCTGCCTGGATGCAGACGACGTCCGCGGGGCAACGCGAGTCTTCGACCACCTCGCGGATCCCGAGTTCCAGCCGGCCGGCGTCGAAGCTGCGGGACTGGGACATGCCGAGCTTGACGGGCTGGTCGAGCGGCGCCGCGGGCGCCGTCGAAGCCTCGAACGGGGATGCGCAGGAGAGGGCGAACACGGTCGCGGCGGCGGCGACCCAGGCACGACGCTTCACGATGACACCTCGGCGGGGGCCGGCTGGCGCTCCGCCTCGCCCTTCGGCAGGACCTTCAGGTAGCGCGGCGGCGTGCCCAGGTGCTTCCACTGCTCGGGCAGCCGGTAGCCCGGGTTCACGGTCTCCTCGCACACGCCGCAGCGGATGCAGCCCTGGACCTCGGGGCAGTGCGGCGAGAGCGCCTCCTTGCGCGACTTCTCGAGCTCCTTCCAGTAGTAGCCCCGGGCGACGCCGTTGTCGATCACGTCCCAGGGCAGGATCTCGTCCTTCGCGCGCCCGCGGAAGAGGTAGAACGCCGGGTCGAGGCCCACCGCCTTCAGCCCGCGCTTGAGGTCGGTGCCGTTCACGACCTGGTGCTCGAGCGCGTCGGCCACGCGGCGGTCCGCCAGCGCCAGCACCGACTGGGTGGCGCCCGTGCGCGCGCTCTTGATCACCGCGTCGACGTTGGGGATGCGGGCGAACGCCTTGCGCAGGTGCTGGAGCTTGCGGTCCGACTCCTTCGGGTCCTCCATCGGCAGCCACTGGTACGGCGTTCCGGGCTTGGGCACGAACGGGTTGACCGAGGGGTGCAGGCGGCCGATGCGGCCGCGCTTCTTCGCCTCGACCAGCATCCGCTCGCGGATCTGCTCCGTCAGGGTGACGATCGCCTCGACGTCGCCGTGCTCCTCGAAGGGCAGTCCGACCATGTAGTAGAGCTTCAGGTTGGCGATGCCGTTGCCGAAGATCCACGAGGCCTTGTCCAGGATCTCCTCGTTGGTGAACTGCTTGTTGAGGATCTTCCGCATCCGGTCGGACCCGCACTCGGGGGCCAGCGTCAGGCCCTGGACGCCGGTGTCGGCCAGCTTGAACACGAACTCGGGCGTCAGGTCGTCGAGGCGCAGCGAGGCGACCGAGACCTCGTAGCCGAGCCCGGCCAGGTCGTCGACGATGCCCTCGATCTCGGGGTGGTCGCAGACGGCCGTCGAGACGAGGCCGATCTTGTTCGTGTGCTGCCGCACCTCGGCGGCGCGGCCGACGATCTCGGCGCGCGAGAACCCGCGCACCGGAAGGTAGTTGTAGCCGGCCCAGCAGAAGCGGCACATGCACGGGCAGCCGCGCGAGATCTCGACCAGGAACTTCATCGACATCTCGGTGTTCGGGGTCAGGATCACGCTCTGCGGCAGCTTCATCTGCCCGAACACGCCGCGGGCGCGGCGCACCGGGCCGGGTCCGTCGTAGGCGGCGACCGTGCCGTCCGCGTGGTAGCGCACCTCGTAGCGGGAGGGGACGTAGAAGCCGTCCTCCTCGCGCAGCAGCTTGATGCCGTCGCGCGGGCTCGGCGAGCCGAGCAGCGCGCCCAGCAGCTTCGGCAGCAGCGCCTCGGCCTCGCCGGCCGCGATCACGTCCGCGAACGGCGCCAGCGGCTCCGGGTTCAGGAAGGTCGCGGCGCCGCCCAGGATCACGATCGGGTCGCGCGGCCCGCGGTCCTTCGCGCGCAGCGGCACGCCCGCCATGCGCAGCATCTGGACCACGTGGACGTAGTCGTTCTCGAACGAGACGGAGAACGCGAGTGCGTCGAAGCGGCCGAGGTCGGCGCCGCTGTCGAAGGAGGGCAGCGCGCGACCGGAGCGGAGCAGGTCCTCGCGGTCCTCGTCGTCGGGCAGGAAGAAGCGCTCGCAGACGACGTCCGGCGCCTCGTTGAGCATCTGGAACACGCCCTGGAAGCCCAGGTTCGACATCCCGACGTAGTACAGGTTCGGGTAGCCGAGGGCGATCCGGAACGCCCCCTGCCGCTTGCGCGGCCGGAGGCTGATCTCCGCCTCGCGCAGAGACCGGTGGCGTGCTTCGATGCGGCGGCTCACCCTTCCATCCTAACAGCGTGAGCCGCCGCGGGCCGTACTTCTAGTCGCCGGTGGTCCCGGTCCCCTGCTTGCGGATGAACGTGGGGACGTCGAGGTCGAAGCGGCTGCCGCCCGCTGCCGCGGCGCGCGGCATCGGCGTGTTGCGGTAGAACGCGTTCTGGCTGCTCGGCGCCCCGGCGGCGGCCGCCGACCCGGCGACGGCGTTCGGGCCCACGTAGTTGGCGAGGTCGACCGGCGTCGGCGGCGCCTTGCGGGCGCCGCGCACGAACCCGGTGGCGATCACCGTCACCTTGACCGCCTGGCCCATCGCCTCGTCGGTGACGATGCCGTAGATCACGTTGGCCTCGGGGTCGGCGGCCTTGGTGATCAGCTCGGTCGCATCGGCGGCCTCGGCCAGCGACAGGTCGGAACCGCCCGTGATGTTGACGATCACGCCGCGCGCGCCCTCGATCGAGGAGTCCTCGAGCAGCGGGTTGGAGATCGCCCGCTGGGCGGCCTCGAGCGCGCGGTTCTCGCCTTCGCCGATGCCGGTGCCCATCACCGCCGAGCCCATCCCCTTCATCACCGCGCGCACGTCGGCGAAGTCGAGGTTGATCTGGCCGGGCACGGTGATGATGTCGGAGATCCCCTGCACCGCCTGGCGCAGCACGTCGTCGGCGACACGGAACGCCTCGTTGACCGGGGTGTTGCGGGCCACCGTCTGCAGCAGCCGGTCGTTGGGGATCACGATCACCGAGTCGACGCACTCGCGCAGCGCCATCAGGCCGTCCATCGCCTGCGACTGGCGGCGCTTGCCCTCGAGGCCGAACGGCAGCGTGACCACCGCCACCGTCAGCACCGAGCCCTGGTCGCCGCCCAACTGGCTGGCGATCGAGGCCACCACCGGCGCGGCGCCGGTGCCGGTGCCGCCGCCGAGGCCGGTGGTGACGAAGACCATGTCCGCACCCTCGAGCGCGTCGCAGATCTTCTCGGTGTCCTCCACCGCGGCCTGGCGGCCGACCTCGGGGTTGGCGCCGGCGCCGAGCCCCTTGGTCAGCTTCTCGCCGATCTGGATCCGGGTCGGCGCCTTGTTGTCGCGCAGCGCCTGGCGGTCGGTGTTGATGGCGATGAACTCGACGCCCTGGACGCCGGCGGCCATCATGCGGCTGATCGCGTTGCCGCCGCCGCCGCCGACGCCCACCACCTTGATCCGGGCGCCGCGGACGTCCTCTTCCGCGAACGTGATGCGGCCGGCGCTCTCGTGATTGGTCATGCTTTCCTCATATTAGTCAGGTTCCGTGTCCGGGTTACGCCCCGCGGCCGGTCCGAATCGCCTCAGAAGAAGTCCTGCAGCCAGTTCTTGAGGCGCCCGGAGATCCGGCCGAAGGTCCCCGTCGCCGCCTGCCGCGAGATGCCGAGCTCGCGTCCCATCCGTCGCCGGTAGCCCCACAGCACGAGGCCCACGGCGGTCGAGTACACCGGGCTGGCCACCACGTCGACCAGCCCGCCGATGCCGACCGGCGCGCCGCGGCGCACCGGCATGTCGAAGATCTGCTCCGCGATCTCGGGCAGCCCCTCGAGGATCGAGCCGCCGCCCGTCAGCACCACGCCGGAGTTGAGCGAGCGGTCGAAGCCGGCGCGGCGGATCTCGGTCAGCACCAGTTGGCAGATCTCCTCCGCCCGCGCCTGCACCACGTCGCCCAGCACCCCGCGGGCCATGATCCGCGGCCGCCGGCCGCCCACCGCCGGCACCTCGATCGAGTCCTCTTCCGGGATCATCGAGGTCAGCGCGCAGCCGTGCTTCTTCTTGATCTTCTCCGCCTCGCTGACCGGCGTGCGCAGCGCGACCGCGATGTCGTTGGTGAAGTGCTCGCCGCCGACCTGGAGGATCGCGGTGTGCCACAGGGCGCCCTTCTCGAAGATGGCGAGGTCCGTGGTGCCGCAGCCGACGTCGACCAGGGCGACGCCCAGGTCCTTCTCGTCGGAGGTGACGCAGGCCTCGGCCGCCGCGAGCTGGGCGAGCACCGTGTCCTGCACCGCGAGCCCGGCGCGGTTGACGCAGGTGATCACGTTCTGGGCCGAGGTCTGCGAGCAGGTGACGACGTGGACGTTGACCTCGAGCCGGGTCCCGGTCATGCCGGTGGGATCGGGGATGCCGTCCTGGTCGTCGACCACGAACTCCTGCGGCAGCACGTGCAGGATCTCGCGGTCGAGCGGGATCGAGACTGCCTTGGCCGCCTCGATCGAGCGCTGCACGTCTTCGGGCTCGATGCGCCGGCTCTTGCCGGAGACGGCGATCACGCCGCGGCTGTTGAAGCCCCGCACGTGGGTGCCGCACAGCGAGACGTAGGCCGAGCCGATCTCGACCCCGGCCATCAGCTCGGCCTCCTCGACCACCTTCTTGATGGCGTCGATGGTGGCGTCGAGGTTGATGATCACGCCCTTGCGCACGCCCTTCGACTCGGTCTGGCCGATGCCGATCACGTCCAGCCGGCCCTCGTCGGTGATCTCGGCCACGATCGCGCACACCTTCTGGGTGCCGATGTCGAGGCCGACGATGTAGCGGTCCTTCTTCTTGGCCATGGCTTCCTCAGTCCCCCTCGGGACGGGTCCCGGACGGCGTCGGCGTCGGCGCGGGCGGCTCCAGGTCCGCGGACGGGAGGGCGGCGGCGTCGGGGACGGTCGGTGCGGGTGTGTCGGCCGGCGTCGGCACCGGGGCCGGCGGCCGCGGCGCGGGGCGGACGATCGCGACGCGCGGCGTCGGCAGCGGCGTCGGCTCCGGGGTCGGCTGCTGCTTCGCGTAGATGCGGTCGCGGAAGCGCAGGTCGAAGTACTCGGCGCGCGGGGCGCGGGCGACGATCTCGCGGCGCAGCTCGAGGAACGCGGCCAGCCGCTCGCGGTAGGGCGGCGCGCCCAGCCGCAGCACCTCGCCCTGGCCGCGCAGCACCACGCGCAGGTCGCCGCTGTCCTCGACCTCGACCTCGGACACCTCGGACCCGAGGTCGCCGAGGTCGGCGAGCAGGGCGCCGGCGCGCTCGGCGCGGGCGCGCCGCGCCTCCCCGGTGGTGCCGCCGAGGCCACGCACGATCGGCAGGTCGAAGCCGGCGGTGCGCGGCCCGTAGATGTCGATCAGGGTGCCGCTCGCGTCCATCAGGTACAGGCGCTCGAGCTCGGCGAGCGCCAGCGGCACCCGCTCTCGGATCTCCACCTGCAGGCCGTCGGGCAGCGTGCGGCGCACGGTCGCGTCCGACACCCACGGCGAGGCCAGCAGCCGGTCCTTCAGCTTCGCGATGTCGAGGCCGAGGATGTTCTCGCCCAGGGCGCGGCCGAGCAGCTCGCGCACCTCGCCCTCGGAGAGGAACTGCTGGCCGCGCACGTCGACCTTCGCGACCCGCAGGCGCTCGGCGCTCATCACCCGCCCGTAGCCGACCGCCAGCAGCGAGACGGCGACCGCGATCGCGCCGGCGGCCTGGACCACGATCGCGAGCCGGTGCAGCGCGCCGCGGCGGGCCCGGCGGCGCCCCCGCGCCCGCGAGCGCAGGAACGGCCCGTCTTCGCCGGACGCGCCGACGCGGCCGAGCGGCAGGTCGAGCAGCGGGTCGTCGTGCAGCGCGCTCATGCGGCCAACAGTCCATCGGCGGCGTGGTGCACGTCGCCGGCGCCCAGCGTCAGCACCACGTCGCCCGGGCGCGCCCGCTCGGCCAGCCGCCGGGCCGCCTCGTTCACGCCGCCCGCGAAGCTGGCGTCGGCGTGGCCGCGGGCGCGCAGCGCCGCGGCCAGCGCGCGGCCGTCGACGCCCTCGACGGGCGCCTCGCCCGCCGCGTACACGTCGCACACGAGCAGCACGTCGGCGTCGGCGAAGGCCGTGCAGAACTCGTCCCACAGCGCCCGGGTCCGGGTGTAGCGGTGGGGCTGGAACACGACCAGCGTGCGATGCTCGCCGGCGAAGCGGCGCAGCGTCTCGAGCGTCGCCCGGATCTCGGCGGGGTGGTGGCCGTAGTCGTCGACGACCGTGATGCCGCCCAGCTCGCCGCGCACCTGGAAGCGCCGCTCCACCCCGCGGAAGGCGGCGAGCCCCGCCGCGACGCGCTCGAACGGCAGGTCCAGCTCGAGGCCGACGGCGAGCGCGGCCAGCGAGTTCAGCACGTTGTGCCGGCCCGGCACCGCGAGCGCGATCTCGCCCAGCTCGCGGCCGTCGACGACGGCGGCGTAGCGCGACCCCGTCGCGGCGAGGCTCACGTCGCGGGCGCGCACCCGGGCGCCGTCGCCGGTGCCGTAGGCGATCACCCGCCGCGTCATCTTCGGCAGCAGCGCGCGCAGCGGCGGGTCGTCGACGCACACGATCGCCGCGCCGTAGAACGGCACCTTGTTCAGGAAGTCGAGGAACGCGCCCTGCACGTCGGCGAGGTCCCTGTAGGCGTCGAGGTGCTCGCGGTCGACGTTGGTGACCACCGCGACCACCGGCTGCAGCTTGAGGAACGAGCGGTCGGACTCGTCGGCCTCGACGACGACGTAGTCGCCGCGGCCGTGGCGGGCGCCCGATTCCAGCGCCCGCAGGCGCCCGCCGACCACCACGCTCGGGTCGAGGCCGCCGTGCTCCAGCACCGCCGCCACCATCGACGTGGTGGTCGTCTTGCCGTGGCTGCCCGCGATCGCCACCCCCTGCTGGAGCCGCATCAGCTCGGCCAGCATCTCGGCGCGCGGGATCACCGGCACGCCGCGTTCGCGTGCCACGGCCACCTCGGGGTTGTCCGCGGGCACCGCGGAGGAGACCACGACCACCTGGGCGTCGCCCACGTGGGCGGCGGCGTGCCCTTCGGCCACCCGCGCGCCCAGCCGTGCCAGGCGCTCGCCGACCGCGCCCGGCTTCAGGTCGGAGCCCGAGACCTCGTAGCCGCGGGCCAGCAGCATCTCGGCGATGCCGCTCATGCCGGCGCCCGCGATGCCGACGAAGTGGACGCGGCGCACGCCCCTCATGCCGCCTCCTCGCCGCGCAGCAGCGCCGCCACCCGCTCGGCCGCGTCGGCGCGGGCCAGGCCGCGCGCCGACGCGCCCATCCGCGCCAGCGCGGCGGGGTCGGCGAACAGCGCGCGCAGCTCCGCCGCCAGCCGCGCGCCGTCGAGCTCGGCCTGCGCCAGCATGCGGGCAGCCCCGGCGCGCTGCATCGCCTCGGCGTTCTCGCGCTGGTGGTCGTCGGCGGCGCCGGGCAGCGGCACCAGCACCGCGGCGCGGCCCGCGGCGCACAGCTCCGCGCAGGTGGTGGCGCCGGCGCGGCACAGCACCAGGTCGGCTGCCGCCAGCCGCGCCTCCATGTCGTCGAGGAACGGCGCCACCTCGGCCTCGCGCCCGGCCGCAGCGTAGGCGGCGGCCACCGCCGCGTGGGCCGCAGGCCCGGTCTGGTGCACGACCCGCAGCTCCGCGGCGGGCGGCAGCGACGGCAGCGCCGCGACCATCGCGTCGTTGAGCGCGCGCGAGCCCTGGCTGCCGCCGAAGACGAGCAGCGTGAACGGCGGTCGCGGGTCGCGCGGCGCGATCCGCGCGAAGCCGCCACGCACCGGGTTGCCGGTCAGCACGCCGCGCGCGCCGTAGTGGGTCCGCGCCCCGTCGAACGCGCACGCCGCGCGGTCGACGAACGGGCGCAGCACGCGGTTCGTGAAGCCGGGCCGGGCGTTGGGCTCGAGGATCACCGTGCGCACCCCCGAGAGCGCGGCGAGCAGCACGATCGGTCCGCCCGCGTAACCGCCGACGCCGAGCACCGCGGCCGGCCGCTCGCGGCGCAGCAGGGCCGCGGCGCGCCAGAACGCCCGCGGCAGCGCGAGCAGCCCGCGCAGCGCGCGGGCGAAGCCGACGCCGTTGAGCGGCAGCACGGGCAGCAGCTCGAGCGGGTAGCCGGCGCGCGGCACGAGCCGCGACTCGAGGCCGCGCTCGGTGCCGACGAAGACGACGCGGGCGGAGCCGTCCCGCGCGCGCAGCGCGTCGGCCACGGCGATGCCGGGGAAGATGTGGCCGCCGGTGCCGCCGGCCGCGACGAGGTAGCCTTCGCTTCCGCTGCCGGCCACGGGTCAGTCCGCATGCTGCGACACGTTGAGCACGAGCCCCACGCCGACCAGCGTGAACAGCAGCGAGGACCCGCCCGCCGAGACGAACGGCAGCGGGATCCCCTTGGTCGGCAGCAGCCCGAGCACCACGCTCAGGTTGATGAACGCCTGCAGCACGATCGCCAGCGTGAGGCCGGCGGCGAGCAGCAGGCCGAAGGCGTCGGGGGCGCGCCACGCCGCGCGCAGCCCGCGCCACAGGAACAGCGTGAAGGCGATCACGACGAGCACGGCCCCGACCAGCCCCAGCTCCTCGCCGACCACGGCGTAGATGAAGTCGGAGTAGGGATAGGGCAGGTAGAAGAGCTTCTGCTGGCCCTCCATGAAGCCGACCCCGGTGACGCCGCCGGTGCCGACCGCGATCAGCGACTGGATGAGCTGGTAGCTGGAGCCCGAGCGCCGCTCCGCGGCCCACGGGTCGAGGAAGGCCTGGATGCGGGCGACGCGGTAGCCCGCGGTCAGGATCGCGTAGGCGAGCAGCGGCACCGCCACCGCGAACAGCATCGCGAAGTAGCGCAGCCGGACCCCGGCCAGGAACAGCATCGCGGCGGCGATCAGCCCCAGCGTGAAGGCGGAGCCCAGGTCGGGCTGGGAGAAGACCAGGAACGCGTACCAGCCGAGCAGCAGCAGGGCGGGGAACAGCGCCGGCAGGAACTGGTCGACCTGGTCGCGCTTGCGCTCGAGGTGGAAGGCGAGGAACAGGATCAGCGACAGCTTGGCCAGCTCGACCGGCTGGAACGACAGCGCGCCGATCCGGAACCAGCGGTGCACGTCGTTGACCGCGGGCATGAACAGCACGGCGATCAGCAGGATGCTGGTGACGCCGAACAGGCCGTAGACGAAGCCCGGCGTGCGCAGCCGGCGGTAGTCGATGCGCATCGCGCCGTAGAGCGCCACCAGGCCGACGGCGGCCCACGCCATCTGGCGCAGGAAGAAGTGGTAGGCCGAGCCGTGGTGCTCCTGGGCCAGCACGGAGGACGAGCTCCACACCATCACCAGCCCGAAGCCGAGCAGGGCGGCGGTCACGGCGAAGAGCGTCAGGTCCGCAGAGAGCTTCTTCGCCATCAGACTCGAGCCTCGGCTGGCTGGAGGCGCTGCTGCAGCCACGCGACCGCCTCGCGGAACCTGGCACCGCGGTCGGCGTAGTCGCGGAACATGTCGAAGCTGGCGCAGCCGGGCGCCAGCAGCACGACGTCGCCGCTCTCGGCCGCGGCGAGCCCGGAGGCGACCGCGTCGCGCAGGTCGGCGCAGTCGACCACCGGCACCACGTCGGAGAGCGCCGCCACCACCTGGGGGCGCGCCTCGCCGATCGCCATCACCGCCTTC
>WYBL01000079.1 GCA_011526565.1 Acidobacteriota bacterium
CCGACGCGCTGCGCGCCCAGCGCCCAGGCCGGCACGAAGACCGCCAGCAGGTGGGCGACCTCCCCTGCCGGCACCACCCGCCGCAAGGCCGGAGAGACGAGGTGCAGGCGCGACGCGAGCGCGTAGGAGGCGACCACGGCGGCGACCACGACGACCAGGTCGAAGGCGACGACGGCCCGCTCGAAGTGGCGCCCGCGGGTCACGGGCTGCCCGCCGTGCGCCGTGCCACGTACTGGTCGAGGCGCTCGAGGTGCAGGGTCTCGCCCTCCCAGCGCAGGACGATGGCCAGCCTGTCCGGGAAGTGGCGGCGCGCGAAGGCGAGACTGGGCGTCGGGTCACCCCCCGGGGTCTCCCGCAGGCGGAAGAACAGCACGCGGTTGTCTTGGCCTGGCGGGTTGGGCGGCGCGTAATAGGCCCAGGTGCTGCCGTCCGCGGTGAACCGCCGGTAGAAGATGGCGAGCTTGCCAGGGACCTGGGCCAGGACCCTCCGCGGCACCGCGTGGGCTTCTCCCTGGAGATGCAGGTCGCGCAGCTTGGTCGGCACGAACAGCGTGACCGCCAGCAGGCTGCCCGCCAGCACCGCGGCCGGGGCCTGCGACAGCCACCGGGGGCCCCGCGCCATCTGCCGCAGGCCGTCCGCCATCAGCAGGCACAGCAGCGGAACCGCCTCGTAGAGATACACAGGACCGGTCGGCGCCACGCCCTGCTTGGGCACGACGAGCCGGTAGAGCAGCACGGCGGCGACCAGCCCGGCCGCCAGCGCGGTGCCACGCCGGCGACGCGCGAACAGCGCCAGCAGCAGCGCCCCGGGCCAGCCGAGCAGCCAGAGGTCGAGCCTCATCAGGTTGCCCAGCAGCGAGTAGACCCGCATCTCCAGGCCGTGCTGGGCCCCCGCGATGCGGGCCAGTCCCCCCGCCCCGGGGTCCAGGTGCGGGCGAGCCGCCTGGTAGGCCGTCAGGAGAGGATGGCCGCTCTGGATCGTGTTGGTGACGAGCACGGCGACGACACCCCAGGCCGCGCACGCCACCAGCACGAGGAGCGCACGCGTGCGCTGTCGGGCCGACCATCCCGGATGCCCGGCCACGAGCCAGGCGGCGGCCGCGGCGACCAGCAGCACGCCGGGGAGCGGGCGCACCAGGATTCCGGCCCCCAGCGCCAACCCGGCCAGGGCGACGATCGCCGGCCGCGGTCCCGCCGGGCGGTCGGCCGTCGCCAGCGCCCACGTGGCCAGCATCAGGCACAGCGCGGAGAGCGGCTGCGAGAGCTTCGTCCCGGCCGTCAGCAGCACCTGGGGCGAGGCCGCGACCATCAGCACGGCCAGGCCGGCGACTCCCGGCCCCGTCAACCGCCGCCCGACCGCGTAGAGCACCAGCGGCAGCGCGGCGGAGATCAGCGGTACGACCAGCCACTCCATCGACAGCGCCTGCCCCAGCGCGAGCGCGAGCGGCTGGCCCAGCGTGTACTGGCCGAAGCGGCCGCGCTCGGTCACCGCCACGAACTGCTCGCGGAGAAACGGCCACTCCTCCCTGGGGATGGCGGGGGCGGGGGCGACCAGCGCTCCGGACCGCAGCACCTGGCCCATGAAGCTCATCACCTGCTCGTCGTCGGTGATCGGCGAGCCCGACAGCACCTGCTGGCTGACGGCGAGGCCGCAGGCGGCGATCCAGGCGGCGGCCAGCAGCGGCACGACCCGGCGCGCCTTCGCCAGCCGGATCATCGCGGGAAGAAACCCGCGCGCGAGCGGTGCGAGGCCGAAGGCGAGCAGGAGCAGGGCGGGCAGCGCGAACAGGCGGAAGTTCGCGTGATGGGCCAGTTCCTCGGGCAGCAGGTAGTCCATGCCGGACCCCTGGCGGATCGAGTGGCCGAAGTAGTACCGGTCTGCGGTCCAGGAGGCGGAGGCCACCAGCGCCACGCCAGCCGCGACCGCGAGCGCGCGCGCGACCGCGGGACGCGGAAGCGTCATTTCTCCTTCATCGTCCACACCCCGTCCCAGTCGTCGGCCGGGGGGTGCCCGAGGAAGTACGAGCAGCGGTCGAGGTAGAGGCGGCTGGGTCCGTCGCCCGGCACGACGTCGAGGGCTTCCTCGAAAGCGGCCTGGGCCGCACCCCACTCGCGGCGCCGGTACAGGTCGAGGCCCATGCCGTAGAGGTCGAGCAGCGCGCCCACCGCCGCCTGGCGCTCGGCCGGCAGGTGGTCGAGCACCTCGAAGACGCCGACCGGCTGGCTCTTGCCCTTGACCCGCAGCCGGTCCACCTCGCGCAGCCGGTAGGCCTGGCGCAGCTCCGCGCGGGTGAACTCGCTGATCAGGATCTGGGTGTGGTAGTGCTTGTTGGCACTCTCGAGGCGCGACGCGAGGTTGACCCCGTCGCCGATCACCGTGTAGTCCATCCGCTTCAGCGAGCCGATGTTGCCGGACAGCACCATGTCGGTGTTGATGCCGAGGCCCATCAGCAGCGGGGCCTGGCCCTCGGCGACGCGCCGCTCGTTCAGCGCGTGCAGCGACTGCAGCATGCCGATCGCCGCCTGCACCGCGTGGTCGGCGTCCTCGGGCCCGGCAAACGGCGCGCCGAACACGGCCATGATCGCGTCGCCGATGTACTTGTCGAGGATGCCGCCCTTCTCCAGCAGGATGTCGACCATCAGGCTGAAGTACTCGTTCAGCATCTTGACGGTGTCCTGCGGCCCGATCCGCTCCGAGATCGAGGTGAAGTCGCGGATGTCGGTGAACAGCACCGAGGCCTTGGTCAGCTTGCCGCCGAGCGCCGACTCGCCCTCGGACAGCAGCCGGTCGGCCACCTCCTTGGACATGTAGCGCGCCATCGTGCCCTTCAGCCGCTTCTCGTTGGTGATGTCGTCGAACATCACCATGCAGCCCTGGTTCTGCTCGCCGGGGTCGCCCAGCGGCACGATCGTCAGGTTGACCGAGGCGACGTCCTTGCGCTCGTCGGCGGCCACCGCCTCGGACAGCCACAGGTCGGTGTCCATCGCCACCTCGGGGCTGCCCGAGCGCAGCACCGCCTCGATCGCGTCGGCCACCCACGAGTTGCGCCCGGCGAAGAACTCGCGGTCCGACTTGCCGACCATGTCCGAGGCGTCGTCGCGGCGCAGCAGGTCGAGCGCCGCGCGGTTGACCTTGACGATGGTGCCGGCGGGGTCGAGGGTGACCACGCCGTTGCTCATGCTCTCGAGGATGCTCTCGTTGTAGTTCTTGACGCGGATGATCTCGTCGAAGAGCTGGGCGTTCTCCATCGCGATCGCCGCCTGCGAGGAGAAGGCCTTGAGCCGGCGCTCGTCGAGGGTCGTGAACGGGCCGCCGCGGCGGTTCAGCACCTGGGTCACCGCGATCGTCACCCCCTTGCGGTTGACCACCGGCATGCACAGGATCGAGCGGGTGCGGTAGCCGGTCTTGCGGTCGACCTCGGGGTTGAAGCGCGAGTCCTGGTAGGCGTCGGGGATGTTGATCGTCTGGCCCGTGGTGAACACCGCGCCGGCGATGCCCATGTGGCTCGGGAAGCGGATCTGCGACAGCCCCTCGTCGCGGCTGACCAGCGCCCACAGCTCGTTCGTCTTCGGGTCGTGGACGAACAGCGTCGCGCGGTCGGCCTCGAGGATGGTGGCCACCGTCTCCATGATCTTCTTGAGCAGCGGCTGGAGCTGCAGCTCCGACGACATCGCCGCCGTGACCTCGAGGAGCTGGGTCTCCTCGTTGCGGGCGCGCGCGATCTGGGCGTGGAGCTGGGCGTTGACGAAGGCGGACGCCGCGTGCCCGGTCAGCGTCTCCAGCAGCGACAGGTCCTCCGGGTCGAAGGCGTCCTCGCCCTTCTTGTTGAGGACCTGGGCGACGCCGATGATGCGGGCGCCGTCCTCCCGGCTGTGCACGATCGGCGCGCACAGGATGTTGCGGGTGTGGAAGCCCGTCTGCCGGTCGATCTCGGGGTTGAAGCGCGGGTCGGCGTAGGCGTCGGGGATGTTGACCGCCTCGCCGCTGCGGAACACGGTGCCGGCGATGCCGGCGCCGGCCGGGAAGCGGATCTCGCCGGTCAGTCCCACCGCCGCCTTGGTGTAGAGCTCGTCGGTCTCGGCGTCGTGCAGGAAGATCGTGCAGCGCTCGGCCTCCAGGAAGTCGGAGACCAGCTCGACCATCCGCGGCAGCAGCACCTCGAGCGAGAGCGAGTCGGCCATCCGCCGCGAGACCTGGAGCAGCGCCGAGGTCTTGCGCAGGATGTCGGCGATGCGCTCGGTGAACGCCTCGCGGTCGCTCTCGCTGAGCTGGAGCAGGATGCGGCGGATGTCGTCCTGCCGCAGCCGATGGCCGATGAGCTGGGAGACGAGATCGACTTCGAGCTGACCGGCGGGGGCAGGCTGGTCCATCGGGATCGGGTCGCGATTGTAGCCCCGGCCCGAGAGGATCGGCCCGCGGATCACAAGGTGTATGCTCGCGCCCTCATCCGGAGAGAGGTGCCGTGGAGGCGAGCGAGCCGCTGGCGCTGGCGGTCATCCCCGCCCGCGGCGGGTCCAAGGGGATTCCCGGGAAGAACCTGCGCGAGGTGGGCGGGCAGCCGCTGGTGGCGCGCGCCGTCGCCGCGGCCCGCGCCGCGCGGCGCGTGGGTCGGGTGGTGGTTTCCACGGACGACGCCGCGATCGCGGCCGTCGCCCGCGCGGCCGGCGCCGAGATCGCCTGGCGCCCGGAGTCGCTGGCCCGCGACGAGACCTCGACCGAGGCCGTGCTGCTCGACCTGCTCGACGGCCTGGAGCGCGCGGGCCAGGTGCCGGAGCTGCTGCTGCTCCTCCAGTGCACGTCGCCGCTGACCACCGCGGCCGAGGTCGACGGGACGCTCGACGAGATGCTCTCGACCGGGGCGGATTCCGCGCTGACCGTCAGTCCGATCCACGCCTTCCTGTGGTGTCACGACGCCGAGGGCCGGGCCGTCGGCGTCAATCACGACTGGCGCCAGCGGCCCCGGCGCCAGGACCGCCGGGCCGAGTTCGTGGAGACGGGCGCCGTGTACGCGATGCGGACCGCCGGCTTCCGCGCCGCCCGGCACCGCTTCTTCGGCAAGGTCGCGCTGCACGTGGCACCGCGCTCGCGCTGGCTCGAGGTCGACGAACCGGGCGACCTGCAGGTCGCGGCCGCGCTGCTCGACGCAGCGCCGCCGCAGCCGCTGCCGGCCGACGTCGCCGCCGTGGTCTTCGACTTCGACGGCGTCTTCACGGACAACCGCGTGCTGGTGGGCGCCGACGGGAGCGAGATGGTGACCTGCAGCCGCGCGGACGGACTCGGGCTTTCGCGCCTGAGATCGCTGGGGCTGCCGCTCCTCGTGCTTTCCGGGGAGAAGCACCCGGTCGCCGCCGCCCGCTGCGCCAAGCTGGGCCTGGAGTGCCGTGCGGGCGTCGACGAGAAGCTGCCCGTACTGCAGGCGTGGGCCGCGGAGCGCGGCATCGACCTGGCGCGCGTGGTATACGTGGGGAACGACACCAACGACGTGACCTGCCTGCGGGCCGTCGGCTGGGGCATCGTCGTCGCGGACGCGCATCCCGCGGCCGCGGCCGCGGCGCGCATCCGGCTGGAGCACCGGGGCGGGCACGGAGCCGTTCGCGAGCTCTGCGACCGGATCGAGGCGGGAAGGGAGACGCGCGAGTGAGCGACACAGTCGCGATCGGCGGGCGGCAAGTCGGGCCCGATCTGCCGGTCTACGTGATCGGCGAGATCGGCATCAACCACAACGGCAGCCTGGAGACGGCGCTGCGCCTGATCGACGCGGCCGTGCTGGCCGGCTGCGACGCGGTCAAGTTCCAGAAGCGGACGCCGGAACTGTGCGTGCCCGCGGCCCAGCGCGACGTCCTGCGCGAGACGCCGTGGGGGCTCGTCACCTACCTCGAGTACCGCAAGCGGATCGAGTTCGGCGAAGCCGAGTACGCCGCGATCGACGCCTACTGCCGCGACAAGGGCATCCACTGGTTCGCGTCGTGCTGGGACGAGGCCTCGGTGGACTTCGTGGAGCGCTTCGCCCCGGTCTGCCACAAGGTGGCCTCGGCCTGCCTCACGGACGATGCGCTGCTGCGGCGCATCGCGAGCACGGATCGGCCGGTCGTGCTGTCCACCGGCATGTCGACGATGGAGCAGATCCGCCACGCCGTTTCGCTGCTGCCGCGCGAGCGGCTCGTCCTGGCCCACTCCACGAGCGCCTACCCGTGCCGTCCCGAGGATCTCAACCTGCGGATGATCGAGACGCTGCGGCGCGAGTTCGGGGTCCCGGTCGGCTACTCGGGCCACGAGATCGGCCTGCAGACCACCTATGCCGCCGTGGCCCTGGGCGCCTGCCTCGTCGAGCGCCACATCACCCTGGACCGGGCGCTGTGGGGCTCCGACCAGGCCGCGTCGGTGGAGCCCTGGGGCCTGATGCGGCTGGTGCGGGACATCCGCGTCATCTCGCGCGCGATGGGTGACGGCGTGAAGCAGGTGTACGACAGCGAGAAGCCGGTCATGTCGCGCCTGCGGCGCCACCCCGGCAGCGCCTAGCCCGGCCCGCGTGCGCGTCGAGGAGCTGTCGCACCTCCTCAAGCGGGGCGTCCTGGGCCACCGCCGGGTCCACGGCCTGCTGCGCCGTCTGCTGGTGACGCCCTACCAGATCATGCAGTTGCGCCGCATCGACCGGCTGATGCCGGCTCCGGCGCCGCCCGCGGACGCACCCCGGGTGCTGGTCCTGGCCCTCCGCCACTGGGCGATCTCGCGCGCGTGGGAGGCCGTGCTCGGCCGGCTGCTGGCGCGCGAGGGGTGCCGCGTGACCTGGCTCGAGTGCGGGCGCGCCGTCAGCCGCTGTGACGGCATGCGGCTGGGTCCCGCGCCCGCCGAGCTGTGCGCGCACTGCTGCGACTTCAACCGGAGGGCGGCGGCGGCGCTCGGGGTCGAGCGGCGTGAACTTTCCGAGTGGCTGCCGGCACCCGGCGCCGGCGGCGACGAGGCCGCGCGGGCGACGGCGGTGCGCTCCAGCCTGCAGCGCATGCTCGGAGCGCTGCCGCCGCCGCTGACGCGGGAGGACGGCGACCAGCGCGAGGCCCGCGTGGAACTCGAGCACAGCGCCGAACTCGTCCAGCGCCTCGCCGGCCGGGTTCTCGACGAGCTGGCGCCGCGCGCGATCCTGATGCTCAACGGGAAGCTCTACGCCGAGCGGCTGTTTCTCGACGCTGCCCGCGAGCGCGGCATCGCGGCCTGGTGCTACGAGAGGGGCAACCGTCGCGACACCCTGGTGGTCTCGCGCGACCGACCGGCCATTCCCTTCGACACCCGTCACATCGTCGCCACGCTGCGCGAGCGCCCCCTGACCGGCGACGAGCGCCGCCGGATCGAGACCTATCTCGGCGCGCGCGCCGACCTCGGCAACGGCCAGGTCCGCTACCTGCCCCGCAACGGGGGCGGTCTGCCCGGCGGGCGACAGGGGGCCGAACGCGTCTACTCGCTGTTCACCAACCTGATCTGGGACTCGGCCGTGGTCGGCGAGGACCTGCTGTTCGCCGACATGTTCGAGTGGATCGCCGAGACCGTGCGCGCGCTGGCCGAGGTGCCGGGGACGCGGCTCGCGATCCGGGTTCACCCGGCGGAGACCAAGGTGTACTGGCACCCCACCCGCGAGACGGTCGAGGCGCGCCTGCGCGAGGCGTTTCCCCGCGGCCTGCCCGCCAACGTGGTGCTGATCGGTCCCGGGGACCCGGTCGACTCGTACGCGCTGGTCGCCGAGTCGGACGTGGTCCTCGTCTTCGCCAGCTCGATCGGCATGGAGGCCGCCGCCCAGGGCAAGCGCGTGGTCGTGGCCGGGCGCAGCGGTTTCCACACCGCGCCGTTCGTGGTCCGGCCGGAAGATCGCGCGGCCTACCGCGAGGAACTGGCGAGCGGCAGGACCGAGCCCGCCACCCCCGACGCGCCAGAACTCGCGCTGCGCTTCATGGACCGTCTCTACTTCGAGGAGATGCTCCCGGTGCCGGTCGTCGCCGAGGACCCCACCGGCTTCCACGCGCGCGAATCGGGACCGGACGAGGCCGCGCTCGCGAACCGCCTGCGGCTGTTCCTCCGCGAGGCCGGGATCCTCCCCGCGCGCCCGGCGTGAGCGCGGCCGGCGGCGCGGCCGGCCGCCTGGCCCGCTACGGGCTGTTCGGCGCCCTCCACGGCCTGGTCAGCGCCGCCGCCGGGCTGCTGATCTCCGCGACCGCATACCGCGTGCTGGCCATCGACTTCGGCGCCTACGCGCTGGTCGCGGGCGGCATGGTGCGCTTCAACCTGCTCGAGGACAGCCTCGGACAGTTCCTCGTCACCGCGGGGGCTCGCCGACGCCGCGACGACACCACTGCCGTCACGGCTGAGCTGGCGGCCGCCCTCTCGGTGGCCGCGGCCTCGCTGCTGCTGCTGGCGGGCCTGGTCGCGGCCGGCGTGGCCGCTCTCTACGCGGGCCGTGGCGATCAGGCCGTCCTGGCGGCACTCGCGGGCGGCGGGCTGATCGCTTCGGGCCTCGCCTCGGCCGCCGGTCGGCTGCTGGAAGGCGAGGAGGACTACGCCAGGTTGCGCGCGCTCCAGTCGGGCGCGGCGCTGCTGCGGCTGGGCGGCGTGGTGGCGCTGGCCGCGCTCGGCATCGCGACGGTGGTCTCGTTGCTCGCTCTCCACGTCGCGAGCCACGGCCTGCTGGCGAGCGCGTGCGGCGCGCTCGCGTGGCGCCGGCTCGGCGCGTCGACGTCTTGGCGGCTCGAACGCGAGGCGCTGGCGTCCGTGTGGCGCTTCGTGCGGCCCTTGCTCACGGCCAAAGGAGTCGCCATCCTCTCGTACCGGCTCGATCTGTGGATCGTGCAGGCGCTGTGGGGCCCGGCGGCGACGGCCGCCTATGCCGTGGCCGAGACGATCGGGAACTTGCTCAACCAGGTCCTGGAGGTGTTCAAGGTGCTGCTGCCGGTGACGGTCCGGTACTGGCGCGACCAGGATCCCGCCTCCAACCGACGGCTCGTGCTCGGCGCGTCGAAGGCCTGCCTGCTGGTCGTGGGGGGTGTCTGCGTCGTGCTGCTCGCGGCCCTGGAGCCGCTGCTGGTCTTCGGCTTCGGCAGCGTCTCTGCGGACGCCGTCGCGGCCACCCGGCTGCTGATCGGGTTCGCGGCGCTGACGTCGCTGCGCAGCGCGGTGCAGACCGTGCTGGTCGCCCGCGGGCGCTTCGGCAGCGTGGAGCGGGCGTTCGTCGGCGGCGGCCTGGTCAACGTCGGCGCCACCGTGCTGGCCACGACCTGGTTTCCGTGGGGGCCTGCGCTCGGAACCGTTGCTGCCGGCGTCGTGCTGCTCGCGCTCGTGGTGCCGCGGGCCGAAGCGGCGCTGGCCCTGCCCGGGTTGCGCCTGCAGCGCGACCTGGTCTGGCCCGGCCTGTTGTCGCTGACGGCCGGAGCCCTGTGTGCGACGTTGCCCCTGGACGCCCCGCTTCGCGCGTCCTGCGCGCTCGCCGCGTTCGTCGCGGCCCACGCGCTGCTGGTGCTCGAGGCCTCCGATCGGACCTGGCTGCGCGAGCGCGTGCGGGAGCTGGGGTGATGAAGCTGCGAGTCCTGCACGCGGCCACCCACGGCCACAACATCGGCGACGGAGCGCTGGTCGCGGGGATCCACGCGACGCTGGCGGCGGATCTCGGACGCGAGCTGGCGATCACGGAGATCGACGTGCTCGGCCACAAGCTGCGCCGCGAGCGCGACATGCTGCCGGCCGCCCGCTACGCCCAACTGGAGCCCGAGCTCGACCTGGTGCTGGTCGGCGGCGGCGGCCTGATCGAAGGCGGCCCCGGCAACTACCTCTCGGGGCTCAACTTCGGTTTCGACCTCGGCCTGCTCGAGCGGGCCCGCGTGCCGTGGGTCTTCTATGCGCTGGGGGCCAACCAGTTCCGTCACACCCGGTTCTTCCACCGCGACCGCCTGCGGCGGCTGCTCTCGCTGGTCGAGGCGAAGGGCCTGCTGTTCTCGGTCCGCAACGACGGGTCGCGGGAGCGGCTGCAGCGGCTGGTCGGGAGAGAGCTGCCGTTCGTGCACTCCATTCCCGACCCGGGCTTGTGGGTGCCGACACGCCAGCAGGCGTTGCCCGAGTTCGCTCCGGATCGCCCCAACCTGCTCGTCCAGCTCGCCGGCGACCGCCCCTGGCAGCGACTGGGCGGCTGGCGCGGACGCCTGCGCCGCCTGGCCGGGCTGGACCCGCTGGCGGCGCTGGCCCGAACGCTGGCTGCGCTGGCGCGGGAGCGCGGCGTGCGCCTGGTGCTGTGCCCCCACCTGGTGACCGACCTCGAGCTGGTCGCCCGCTTCGTCTCGCTGCTGCCGATGCAGGTCGCGCGCGACGCCGTCACGCTCTCGCCCGTCCTGAAAGGCGCGGCCGGAGCGCCCGACTTCTTCGAGCGCTACCGCCGCGCCGACCTGGTCGTCGGCATGCGCGGCCACAGCGCGATCTGCGCGGTGGGCCTGGGCACGCCGTTCGTCGGCCTGGCCACCCACGACAAGATCGGCGGCTTCCTCGCGGACGTCGGTCTCGCCGACTGGTCCGTGGACCTCGAGACGGACCCCGGGCTCGACGGACTGCGGCCGTTGCTCGAGCACCTGCTCGACGACCTGCCGGCAGCGCGCTCCCGGGTGCGCTCGGCGTTGCCCGCCCTGCGCCAGCGCACACGCGATTTCCACGCGGCGATCGCGGCCCGGTTGTGACGCCGCTGGAGGCCACCGAAGCGCTTTCCGCCTGCCCGACCTGCGGCAGCGCCGACTTCGGGCTGGTCACGGGGCGCGGCCTCGACTTCTTCGGCGAGTGCGTCCGCGCCTGTGGAGCCTGCGGCATCCTGTTCCTCTCGCCGAGGCTGTCCGCGCCGGCGCTCGCGAGCTACTACGAGCGCGACTACTCGCTGGGCTATCGCGGCCGCGAGGCGCCCGACGCCGCTCAACTGGCTGCCCGCGAGCGGCTCGCCCGGGAGCGGGCCGCGGCGCTGGAACGCGTCGGCGCGCTGGCCCCGGGCCGCAGCGTGCTGGAACTCGGCTGCTCGGCCGGCAGCTTCCTCGAGGAGTGCCGAAGGCGGGGGCTCGAGGCCTGGGGCGTCGAGCCCTCCCGCGGGTTCGCGGAGCACGCCCGGTCGCGCGGCCTGTCGGTGGAGGTCGGGCAGTTTCCCGAGCGGAGCGGCCCGCGCCCGGCCTACGACCTGATCGCCCTGTTCCACGTCCTCGAACACCTGCCCGACCCGGCGTCCACGCTGCGCGAGTTGCGGAGCCGGCTGCGCCCCGGGGGGCGACTGGCGCTCGAGGTCCCCGATCTCGAGCGCGCGCTCGGTCCGAGATGGTCCGAACGTTACTTCCATCGCCCCCATCTGTTCGACTTCAGCCGCGAGACGCTGACCGCGTTGCTCGCCCGCAACGGGCTGGCCGTGGTGCATTGGGAGTATCCCCGGGAGCCGCGGGCCCGCCGCCACCACCTGCTGCTGGTGGCCGAGCCCGCCGACGGGCGGCACGCGCTGCCGTCGCCCGCGGTCGTGCACAGGCTTCGCTTCCGGCTGCGCGCCTGGATCGCGGTGTCGCGCCTCAGCCGGCCGGTCTACCGCCTCGTCACCGGGCGAAGCGGTTGAGCGCGGCGGCGCGCAGGACGCGGGCGAAGAAGAGGGGCAGGCCGAACACGTAGCGCGCGAACAGCCGGCGGGGCTCGGAGAGCAGGCGGCCCAGCCACTCGAAGCCGTGGGCGGCGAACAGGCGCGGCCCGCGCTGCTTGGTGCCGGCCACGAACTCCGCGGTCGCTCCGATGCACCACACGACGTCGGGCGCGAGCGCCGCGCGATGCGCGGCCACCCACAGCTCCTGTCGTGGCGTCCCCATTCCGACGAAGAGCACGCGGGCGCCCGACGCGTTGACGCGCGCCACGACGTCCCCGCTGCCGGCGTCGGGGAAATGGCCGTGATGGGTCCCGCACACGCGCAGCGAAGGCACCGCTTCCCGGAGCCGGCGGAGGGCGTCGGCCGCGACCCCCTCTGGCCCTCCGAGCCAGTAGACGCCGGCCTCGCGGGCGGCGAGCCGGGCCATCAGCTCGGGCAGGAAGTCGGCCCCGGTCATCCGGTCGGGCAGCGGGTCGCCGAGCAACCTCGCGGCGAGCCGAACCCCTTCGCCGTCGCAGTACACGAGGTCGGCGCGCTCGAGCGCCGCGGCCAGCTCGGCGTGGTGCACGGCCTGGTTGACCACGTGCGCGTTCGCGTAGGCGAGGGTCAGCCGGCGACCGGCGGCGAGCGCGGCGTCGACCTGCTGCAGCAGCTCGGCCCAGGTCAGCCGATCGATCCCCACCGCCAGCACCCGCACGCGGCCGTCCATGAGGTGGCGAGTTTAATGCGCGGCGGCCTATCGCAGGTCGGCCTGACGCTGCTACTGTCCGCGCATGGTCGAAACCACGCAGGCCGCTCCCTACGGCGGCGCCCTGGTCGAGCGGCTGCTGCCCCCCGGCCCCGCCCGCGACGCCCGCGCCACCGAGGCCGCCGGCCTCCGCCACCTCGTGCTCGGCTCCCGCGCCCAGTGCGACCTGGAGCTGATCGCCGTCGGCGGCTTCTCCCCGCTCGACGGCTTCATGGGCAGCGCCGACTACGCGCGGGTGCTCCGCGAGATGCGGCTCGCCGACGGCACGGTATGGCCGATCCCGGTCGTGCTGCCGGTCGCGCAGGACGCGGTGAAGGCGGGCGAGCGGGTCGCGCTGCTCGACGCCCGCAACGACCTGCTGGCGGTGATGGACGTGCGCGAGGTGTTCGAGCGCGACCCCGAGGCCGAGGCCGCGGCGCTGCTGGGCCGCTTCGACAGCGCCCACCCCTACGCCGCGGAGATCGCGGCCGGGCCCCGCTTCTGCGCGGCCGGCCCGGTGGAGGTGCTGCGGCTGCCGGCCCACCACGACTTCGCGGCGCTGCGGCTGACGCCGCGCGAGACCCGCGAGCGGCTGCTGGCGCTGGGCGGCGGCCCGGTCGTCGCGTTCCAGACCCGCAACCCGCTGCACCGCTCGCACGAGGAGCTGACCCGGCGCGCCGCGCGCGACTGCGGCGGGCTGCTGCTGATCCACCCGGTGGTCGGCATGACCCGCCCCGGCGACGTCGATCACTACACGCGGGTCCGCACCTACAAGGCGCTGGTCGAGAACCACTACGACGCCGAGCGCACGCTGCTCGCGCTGCTCCCGCTGGCGATGCGGATGGCGGGGCCGCGCGAGGCGGTGTGGCACGCGATCATCCGCCGCAACTACGGCGCGACCCACTTCATCGTCGGCCGCGACCACGCGGGCCCGGCGCCGGACTCGCAGGGCCAGCCGTTCTTCCGCCCCGACGAGGCGCAGGAGCTGGCGAAGGCCCACGCGAAGGAGATCGGGGTCGAGATCCTGACCTACGCGGAAGTCGTCTACCTTCAGGACGAGGACCGCTACGAGCTGTCCGATCGGCTGCCGGCGGGCGCGAAGGTCGCCTCGATCTCGGGCACCCAGGTGCGCCGCGACTACCTCGAGAAGGGCAAGCTGCTGCCGGAGTGGTTCACCCGGCCCGAGGTCGCGAAGATCCTGGCCCAGACCCACCCGCCGCGCCACGAGCAGGGCGTCTGCATCTGGTTCACCGGGCTGTCCGGCGCGGGCAAGTCGACGACGGCCGAGGCGCTGCTGCCGTTCCTGCTCGAGCGCGGCCGCCACGTCACCCTGCTCGACGGCGACATCGTGCGCCAGCACCTGTCGAAGGGGCTCGGCTTCAGCCGCGAGGACCGCGACGCCAACGTCACCCGCATCGGCTTCGTCGCCGCCGAGATCGTGCGCCACGGCGGCGTCGCGGTGTGCGCCGCGGTCAGCCCCTACCGGGCGGCCCGCGCCCAGTGCCGGGAGATGGTCGGCGCCGACCGCTTCGTCGAGGTGTTCATGGACACCCCGCTCGAGGTCTGCGAGTCGCGCGACACGAAGGGGCTCTACGCGAAGGCGCGGGCCGGCACGCTGCCGGCCTTCACCGGCATCTCCGACCCCTACGAGGCGCCGGAGAAGCCGGAGCTGGTGCTGCCGACGGTCGGCCCGAGCCCCGCGGAGAACGCGCGGCGCATCGTCGACGTGATGATCGAGCGGGGCTTCCTCGTCGAGTAGCGCGCGGTTTCGCCTCCGCTTCGCCTCGGCGGTAACATGGGCGTTCGCCCATGGAACTCGACCACATCCTCATTACCGGCGCCCGCCAGCACAACCTCAAGAACGTCAGCGTCTCGATCCCCAAGAAGAAGCTGGTGGTGCTGACCGGGCCGTCCGGCTCGGGCAAGTCGTCGCTGGCCTTCGACACCCTGTACGCCGAGGGGCAGCGCCGGTACATCGAGAGCCTCAACGCCTACGCGCGGCAGTTCCTCGGGCAGATGGACAAGCCCGTCTACGACTCGATCCGCGGGCTGGCGCCGACCATCTCGATCGAGCAGAAGGCGGCCTCCGGCAACCCGCGCTCGACCGTGGGCACGGTGACCGAGATCCACGACTACCTGCGCGTGCTGTGGGCGCGGGTCGGGCGCCTGACCTGCCACCAGTGCGGGCGGGCGGTCTCGCAGCAGTCGGCGCAGCAGATCGTCCACGAGATCGCGGAGTTGCGCGAGGGCACGAAGTTCCTGCTGC
>WYBL01000080.1 GCA_011526565.1 Acidobacteriota bacterium
CGCGTGACCTGTCGGCTATGACCGTTTTCGGGCCTGGATGCTGACCCGGGCCGGGAGAGGTCATGGCCTTTCGCGAGGTCACGGTGATCGAGACGAAGGAAGTGCTTCGGCTGTGGCGGAGCGGGGTGGCGAAGAAGCGGATCGCCGCGCAGCTGGGGCTGGACGTGAAGACGGTGCGTGGCTACCTGCGGGTGGCCGAGGCGGTGGACCCGGCGCTCGATCTGGACGAGGCGACGGCCGCCGTGGTGCGAGTCTCTGGCTTCTGACTTCGGTAGGTGCGACCCGGGTTCAGGCACAATCTCTTCGTGGTGGGTATGCGCGTGACCGTGGAGCTTCCGGGGCGGCTGCCAGCACTGCTGGGCGTGAACCCTGAAGAGCTAGCCGCCGAGGTTAGGGTTGCGGCGGCGTGCCACTGGTTCCAGCAGGGACAGCTTTCTGCTGAGCAGGCTGCCGGGTTTGTGGGGCGGGAGGTTGGCGAGTTTCTCGAGGAACTCCGCCGCCGAGGTTCGGTCCCGCGTCGCTGACTTCGTGTTGGGCCGTGCGTCGCGGCGGGCCGTCGCGGCTCGAGGCTGAAACCGCGGGCGGGTGAGGGCCGGAGGGGGTGGCCTTCGCGAAGCAGCGAGAGCGCGGCGGTTGGCCGCTGCGAGCCGTGCGCAGCCCGCTCGCAGGTGCGCGGCGTGCACCACCTCAACGCGTCACGCGCCGGAGGCGCGTTCGCATAGTCGGTGGACAGCGCGCGCGCACCGCCGCGCCGAGCGTCGCGAGCGAGGCCAGCCCCCGTAGGCCTGACTGCCGCCCGTTGAGGCTACGACCACAACGCCCTGCGCTTGCCAGTGGCCGATCAGCGGCAGCGGGCGAAGGCGGGCATGTGGTTGTAGAAGGAGGCGTCGCGGTTGGCGCGCAGGACGGCCATCACGTCCGGGGGGAGGTCGAGCTTCATCTGGGTGTCGTAGAGGGCCACGTTCTCGACCTCGGCCTGGTAGGCCGCGGCGCACGCTTCGCGGAAGGTGGCGAAGCGAGGGGCCGTGTCGACCGTCGTCGCGCGGTCCGGGAGGGAGATGCCGCGGGCGTTCAGCAGGCCCGCGACCGCCTCGGCGTGGCGGCGCTCGGCCCAGATGACGTTGGCGAACGGGCGCAGGTCGCCGAAGTCGGCGAGCACGCGGGCGTAGATCGCCTCCGCGCGCCACTCGTCCTGGATGTCCGCGAACAGCACGCTCTCCAGCGTGGGCGTGGCCGAGACCGCGGGGGTCGGAGTGGTGGTGGCGGCCGGCGGTGTCGGCGACGGGGTCGAGGGGCCGGCGAAGGCCGCGGAGGAGCCGCCGCAGGCGAGCAGGGTGAAGCCGAAGGCGGCGGGGATCAGCAGGCGGCGCATGGTTTTGCTTCCTCTCAGCGGGACAGCGTGAGGGAGACGCCGGCCGCGTGATGGCGGTAGTCGTAGAACGCGTCGTCGGACGCCGAGTCCGTGTAGGCGTAGTCGAGCGAGAGGCCGAGCGCGAAGTCGCCCGTCTTCTCCGCGAGGAGGGGCAGGCTCAGCCGCGCGAGGCCGCGCCAGACGCGGTCCTGGCGCGCGGGCACCGCGGCGTCGGCGAAGCCGGCGGCGGGGAAGTCGCGCCGGCGCCACTCGCCGGTCAGGCGCAGCGAGGTGGCGTCGCCCCAGTTGCGGCTGAGGCCGGCCTGCACCGCGAGCAGTTCGCTCGCGTAGGGGTCGTCGAGCACGCCGTCGTCGAAGTAGCCCGCGGGCGTCTCCAGCCGCAGCGGGGCGGGGTCGCCGTCGAGCCCGCGCTGCAGCCACTGCACGTGCACGCCCGCCTTCTCGCCGAGGCCCTGGGCGAGGCGGAGCATCGCCGTCCACTGCCGCGCGTCGGCCGCGGGGATCGCGGGGACGATCGCCTCGGGCGTGGCCGGGACCATCACTCCCGTGCCGCCGATCCCGCGGCCCGAGCCACGACCGCCCATGCCGCTGCTGCCGGACGGCGCGAAGGTCGAAGAGGCCGGGACGTGGAAGGCCGGCTGGCCCTCCCAGCGCTTGCCGCCGTAGCGAAGCTCGGCGATCACCGTCGTCTTCGATTCGAAGTTGAAGAGCGCCGCGGCGAAGCCCTCCGCTTCGTCCTGGTCGAGCGCCGGCAGGCCCGCGAAGCTGCGCCGCGCGAGGCGCACGCCGCCGCGCAGGGTGAGCGGCCCGACCCGCCGGCCGACGAGGTTGAAGAACGCGTGGGCCCCGTCGTAGTCGGCGTCCGTCCACGCGTCGCCGTTGCGCTGCAGGTCGAGGCCGCCGCCGACGAACGCCTGCACGGCGTCGCTGCCGAGGTCGAAGCGCCAGCGGGCGCCCAGGGCGTGATGCACGGACGTCCAGTCGCCCGAGGCGTCGGCATTGCCGGCGTCGAGCGAGTACCAGGCGCGCCCGCGCTCGCCGGCGAACAGCAGCTCGGGCGCGAACGTGCCGGTGAACGCGAGCTTGTTCTCGGTCGTGGCGCCGGCGCGCCAGGTGTCGAGGCCGAGGCCCAGCCGGGCGTCGAAGCTCGGCTGGGCCTCCACGGCCGCGGCGCACAGCGTCAGGGCCGCGGCGGCGAGGAGCGTTGCGTGGTAGCGGGGCATGGCCGTCTCCTCGCCGCGCTCCTCAGTTCCGGCCCCCGCGCCGCCGCTGCTGCGCACCCGTGCCGGTGCCGGTGCAGTTGCCGGCGCCCGCGCCCGAGCCGGCGCCGTAGCCGCTGCCGTCGCGCGGGCCCATGCCCTGGTTGCCCGAGCCGTCGCGCGGGCCCTTGCCCTTGCCGCCGCCGCGCTTCTGTCCCGCGCCGCTGCCGCGGTTGTCGCAGATGCCGTCGCCGTCGGCGTCGACGAAGTTGGGGCCGACGTTCGTCGGCTGCGCCGGGCTCGGGGCCGGGGTCGGGGTCTGCGCCGCCGCCATCGTCGTGAACGCCGCCGCCGCCAGGCCCAGGA
>WYBL01000001.1 GCA_011526565.1 Acidobacteriota bacterium
AGGCTCTGGTGCCCGGCCTCCTCCTTGACGATCTTCTGGATCACCCCGCGATAGGGCACGAACGAGCACTCGTCGTACTCCTTGAGCTGCCAGAAGCCGCCGCGGTCGTAGAGGAACTGGGCCATCGCCAGCTCGAACCAGCTCTCGGCGAAGGGGACCGGCTTGCCGGCCAGCCGCTTCTGGACCACGGGCTCGACGCTCTCGCCGGTGAACTCGCGGTACATCTTGGCGACCGCCTCGTAGTGGTCCGTCTCCTCCTTGATGTGCCACACCATGAAGCGCAGCCACTTCTCGGGGACGAAGCGCAGGCCGTAGCCGAACATGTGGGCCGCCGCCAGCTCGCGGTAGGCCTGGCTCTCCATCAACTGGAGGATGGTCGCCCGGTACTCCGGCGTCATCTCCTCGGCGCGGTTCAGTTCGGTCAAGGCTTGGTCTCCAGGATCTGACGGGCGATCACGAGTTTCTGGACGTCGGTGGCGCCCTCGTAGATGCGCAGCGCGCGCACCTCGCGGTACAGCCGCTCGACGGCCGCGCCGCGCATCACGCCGGCGCCGCCGTGGAGCTGCAGCGCGCGGTCGATCACGCGCTGCGCGGCCTCGGTGGCGGACAGCTTGGCGAGGGCACCCTCGCGGGTGATTCTCGACGCTCCGCGGTCGCGGGTAAAGGCCGCGTGCAGCACCAGCAGGCGCGAGGCGCACACGTCGTGCTCCATGTCGGCCAGGTGCATCTGCACGGCCTGGAAGTCGGCGAGCGGCTGGCCGAACTGGCGGCGGTGCCGCACGTGCTCGACGGCCTCGTCCATGGCCCTCTGGGCCATGCCGCAGGCGGCCGCTCCGACCGTCGGCCGGAACGTGTCGAGCGTCTGCAGCGCGAGCGCGAGCCCCCGCCCCTCGGCCCCGATCAACTGCGCCGGCACGCCTTCGAAGCGCACCTCGCCCAGCGGGTGGGGTGCCATCGGCTGCAGCGGGCGCACCGAGAGCCCGGGCGCCTGGCCGTCGACCAGGAACATCGACAGGCCCTTCGGCGAGTCGGGCGCGCTGCGCGCGAGCACCGTGTAGAAGGTCGCGATGCCGGCGTTCGAGATGTAGGTCTTGAGGCCGTCGAGGCGCCAGCCGTCGCCGACCCGGGTCGCCTGGGTGCGGACCGAGGCGAGGTCGGAGCCGGCCTCGGGCTCGGTCACCGCGAAGGCGGGCACCGCCTCGCCGGCCGCGACGGCGGGCAGCAGCGCCTTCTTCTGTGCGTCGGACCCGCCCAGGGCGACCGGGTGGGAGCCGAGACCCTGGATCGCGAAGGCGCTGTCGGCGAGGCCCGAGAAGTAGGCGATCGCCTCCCGCGTCACGGCCAGCGAGCGCAGGTCGAGCGCGCCGAAGGGCGCCGGCACGGTGGAGGCGAGCAGCCCCTCGCGGGCCAGCGCGCGCACGGCGCCGAGCGTCGCGGCCGCCTCGTCCTCCTCCTCGTCGCCCTCGAAGTGGGCGCGGGCGACCTCGAAGACGCGCTCCTGCAGCTCGCGATGGCGCTCCTCGAGGTAGGGGCCCGGGTCGCCGAACGGCAGCCGGGACCTCACGGGCGCTCCCCGCGCGGCGACGTGAAGCGCGGCGCCCGTTTCTCGACGAACGCGCGGTGGCCCTCGGCGAAGTCGTCGCGCGGCATCAGCTCGGCCTGCACGTGGGCCTCGTGGCGCAGCGCCTCCTCGAGCGTCATGTCGGCCTCGCGCTCCAGCGCGTCCTTGGTGGCGGACAGGCCGGCGGCGGGGCCGGCGACCAGCCGCGCGACCAGCGCCTCGGTCTCCGCCGCCAGCCGCTCGTGCGGGCACACGCGGTGGTAGAGGCCGATGCGGTGGGCCTCCGCCGCGTCCACGAAGTCGCCGAGCATCAGCAGCTCGGTGGCCCGCGACAGCCCCACGAGACGCGGGAGCAGCCAGGCGGCGCCCATGTCGGCGCCGGCCAGGCCGACCTTCACGAACAGGAACGCGATCTTCGCCGTGTCGGCGGCGACCCGGAAGTCCGAGGCGATCGCGATCATCGCGCCGGCGCCGGCGACGGTGCCGTTGAGCGAGGCGACGACGGGGAAGGGGAGCGCGCGCATCGCCCGCACCAGGTCGCAGGTCAGCGTGGTGAACGCGTGCAGCGCGGCCCGGTCGCGGGCCAGCAGCGGGCCGATGATGTCCTTGACGTCGCCGCCGGTGCAGAACGCGCGGCCGCTGCCGGTGATCACCGCGCAGCGCAGGTCCTGGCGCGAGGCCAGCGCCCGGAACGTGTCAGTCAGCTCGCGGTAGACCTCGAAGGTCAGCGCGTTCATCGCCTGCGGCCGGTTCAGCGTGATGCGGGCGACGGCGTCCCGCTCCTCGTAGAGGAAGGAGGCGGGCGTCACGCGCCGTTCTCCGGCAGCAGGGCCGTGGCCTCGATCTCGCACAGCGCGCCGTCCTCGAGCAGCGCACCCACCTCGACGAGCGCCATCGCCGGGTAGTGGCGGCCGAAGCGCTCGCGCCAGGCCGCGCCGATCGCCTTGCGGGCCGCGACGTAGGCGGCCTTGTCCGTCACGTACACGGTCATCCGCGCGACGTCCTGCGGGCTGCCGCCGGCCTCGTGCACCACGGCCAGCACGTTGTCGAGCGCACGCTCGAACTGGGCGGCGAAGTCCGTGGAGACGAGGCGCTGGTCGGAACCCCAGCCGATCTGGCCGGCGACGAACAGCAGCTCGCCGCGGCCGCGCAGTCCGTTGTTGTAGCCGCGGGGCGGGCCCAGCGGCTCCGGGTTGACGGGGCGGAGCGTCACGCGAGCACCGTGCCGCCGTCGACCGACAGCGCCTGGCCGTTGATGCCGCGGGCCGCGTCCGAGCACAGGAAGAGCACGAGCGCCGAGACCTCCTCCGACGTGTAGAGCCGCCCCTGCGGGCTCATCTCCTCGATCCGGCGGCGGACCTCCTCGGCGGGC
>WYBL01000081.1 GCA_011526565.1 Acidobacteriota bacterium
CCGGACGTTCCCGGTCGTGGGTGCACGTCCCGCGCCGGCGGTCGGTTTGCGGTACCGCCGTCACGGGGCGTGCCTGGCTGTTCGCGGAACGCGGTGTCTGCGCGTCGCCTCCTCGACTTTGGGCCCCTTGCCCGCCTCCTTGTGCGAAGGCGGGGCGAGGGGCCCCGACGAGGAGGCGACGCGAATGGCATACACGATCCCGAACCGCAATCACCCTACGCTCCACCGGCTCGACTGCTATCGGTTGGCGGTCGAGTTCCATCGCATGGTTGCGGACCTGGCTCCGCGCGGGAGCGGGCTGGGGGATCAGTTGCGGCGGGCGGCGGCGAGCATTGCGTTGAATCTTGCGGAGGGCCACGGGCGGATGACGCGGGCGGAGCAGGCGCGGTTCACGCTGATCGCGCGGGGTTCGGCGCTGGAGTGCCTGGCGATCCTGGATCTGCTCGAGGGTGAGGCAGGAGTCTGCGACGCGCGTCGGGTTCTGGTGCGGGTGGTGCAGATGACCACCGGCCTGTGGCGCAAGCAGGTCGCCTGAGCCTCCTGCGGCCCGCGCGCCTGCACGACCTGCTGCGCGAGGCGCGCCGCTTCTACCGCCTCGGGCAGCGCGAGAAGCTGGAGAAGATCGCGGGCTCGTGAGGCGGGCTCAGCGCGGCGGCGACGGTTCCCGCGCGCCCCCTCCCATCAGGACCGCGAGCCAGCGCAGGTCCTCGCTGTTCTCGAGCAGGATCTTCAGCGTCATCGTCACCGGCACCGCCAGCACGATGCCGACGCCGCCGAGGATGAAGCCCCAGGCGACCAGCGAGAGGATCACGACCAGCGGCGAGAGGCCCAGCGAGCGCCCCATCAGGTGCGGCTCGACGACGCTGCTCATCACCTGGTTGACGACGACGATGCCGATCACGACCGCGATCGCGGAACCGGGTCCGTGCTGGACGAGCGCCAGTAGCGTCGGCGGCGCGGCCGCGAGGATCGAGCCCAGGTTCGGGATGAAGTTGAGCACGAAGGCCAGGAAGCCCCAGAGGAAGGCGAAGTCGATGCCCAGCAGGGCCACCCACGAGCCGCAGCCGACGCCGGTCGCCAGGCTGACGAGCGCCTTGACCCGCAGGTAGACCTGCACCTCGGCGGCGACCTTGGCGAGGCGCTCCTCCGCACGGAACGACTCGCCGAACGCGGCGTGGAGCTTGGCCGGCAGCCGCGGCCCCTCCATCAGCGCGAAGGCCAGGACCAGGACCACGAGCACGAACTGGGTCAGCAGTCGCGTCACGGTCGCCGCCGTTCCGCTGAACAGGCCGAGCAGTTGCTGTGGCCCGAGCATCTCCGGCAACGGCGCGTCGGCGGGCATGCCGTGGCGCGCCAGCCAGGCACGGCCTTCGCCGGCCATGGCGACGAAGCGCTGCTCGTAGCGGGGCGCGGCCTCCGCCAGATCCCGGAAGGAAGTGGTGAGCACGAGGGCGAGGAAGACGACGACGGCGCTCCCGGCGACGATCGTCAGCAGCACCGCGAGGCCTTGCGGCAGGCGCCGCCCGCCGGGCAGCGGCAGGCGACGCAGGCGGTCGAGCAGCGGGGAGCCGATCACGGCCAGGAACACGCCGAGCAGCACCGGCACCACTGCCACCGCGGCGGCACGAAGCCCGGCGGCGAGGACCACGACGGCGGCGGCGACGAGCAGGACCCGCGAGCCGGGGCCGAAACGGTCGATGCTTCCGTCCGGCACGCCGGGCCGCCTTATCCGAACAGGTCGTCGACGGCGACCGCGACGCCGGACACGCTCGCGGCCTGCGCGACCTCGCCGCGGCCCGCGACCGCGCGCGTGCCCCAGCGAGCGGCACCCGGGTCGGGGTCGCGGTGGATCTCGATCGCCTCGGCCTCGAGGTTGACGATCCAGTACTCGGGCACGCCGTGGCGCGCGTAGAGCTCGGCCTTGACCCCGCGGTCCTTGCGCAGCGACTCGCCCGCGACCTCGATCACCAGCAGCGGGTGGCGGGGATGCTCGGTGCGCGAGCGGCCCTCTTCCGCGGTCACCACGGCGACGTCGGGTTCCGGCTCGCTCTGGTCGCCGAGGGTGACGGGAAGCTGGTACAGGACGTCGAACTCGTCGCCGAGCTGCCGGCTGAGCAGCCGGCCGATCTTCTGTACGGCATGCGCGTGCGATCTCTTCTGCGGGCTCGCGCGGACCAGCACCCCCTCGATCAGCTCCAGCCGTTCGTCCTCGTCGAAGACGCCGGCCTCGACCATGCGGTGATACTCCGCCACCGTCAGCCGCCGCGGTTCCAGCTCCATGACCGTCGCCATCACGTCGAAGTTAGCACCGCGCCTCGGGGCCGGAAAGCCCGATAATCGCGGGCGCCATGCGGATCGGCATCGACCTCGGCGGCACCAAGATCGAAGGCGTCGCGCTGGACGCCTCCGGCGCGACGCGCGCACGGCGGCGGGTGGCGACACCGCGCGACGACTACGACGCGACGCTGCGCGCGATGGCCGAGATCGTCGCCGCACTCGAGGCCGAAGCCGGCGAACGCGGTACCGTCGGCGTCGGCATGCCGGGGGCGATCTCGCCGGCGACGGGCCGGGTCAAGAACGCCAACTCGACCTGGCTCAACGGCCGCATGCTGAAGCCGGACCTGGAGGCCGCCCTCGGCCGCGAGGTCCGGTTCGCCAACGACGCCAACTGCTTCGCGGTGTCCGAGGCCCGCGACGGCGCGGCGGCCGGACGGCGGCTGGTGTTCGGCGTGATCGTCGGCACCGGCACGGGCGGCGGCATCGCCATCGGCGGCCACGCGTGGACCGGCCCCAACGCGATCGCCGGCGAGTGGGGCCACAACCCTCTGCCGTGGCCGCGGATCGGCGAGTGGCCGGGCCCGGCCTGCTACTGCGGCAAGCACGGCTGCATCGAGACGTTCCTCTCGGGACCGGGCCTCGCCCGCGACGCGGGCGGGCGCAGCGCCGAGGAGCTGGCCGCGGCGACCGACGTGGCGGCCCGCGAGGCGCTCGCCCGTCACGCCGACCGCATGGCGCGCGCGCTCGCCTCGGTGCTCAACCTGCTCGACCCCGACGCGATCGTGCTCGGCGGCGGCCTGTCCAACCTGCCCCACCTCTACGAGGAGGTGCCGCGGTTGTGGGGCCGCTACGCGTTCAGCGACGGCGTCGACACGCCGCTGCTGCCGCCCGCGCACGGCGACGCCTCGGGCGTGCGCGGCGCCGCCTGGCTCTGGGAGTGACTCGCCCTCAGTAATGAGGGGGCTTCTCGCCGGGCGCGTCGGCGAGCGGCGCCTGGCTCTGGCTCTCCAGCTCGCGGACCCGCTTCTCGAGCCGCTCGACGCGCTGCGTGAAGTCGCGCAGGACCTCGTCGAGCTCCGCGATCGTGCGCTCCTGGTGCGCGACCTTCTCCTCGAGCGCGATCAACCGTTCGTCGGACATGGCCGCGAGCATATCCCCGCCCGCGGAGCCCGGGAGATAATCGGCGTCTCGTGAGCGAAAGTTGTGGTCCCCGCGCGAACCTGGACCTCGAACCGGGGCGCCAGGTCGGCCGCTACCGCCTGGCGCGGCTGCTCGGCCGCGGCGGCATGGGCGCCGTGTGGCAGGCCGAAGACGAGCGGCTGGGGCGCACGGTCGCGCTGAAGATGCTGCAGGAGTGCTGCCCCGGCGATGCCACCGCGCGGGCGCGGCTGCTGCGCGAGGCGCGCGTCGCGTCTTCGCTCAACCACCCCGGCATCGCGGTCATCTACGAGGTCGACGAGATCGCCGAGGGCGACGAGCGCACCGCCTACATCGCGATGGAACACGTGGCGGGTCGCACGTTCGATGCGCTGGTCGGGGATCCTTCGCTCGACCTCGACGCGGCCCTCGATCTCGCCGTGCAGGCCGCGGACGCGCTGGCGGCCGCCCACGCCGCTGGGGTCGTGCACCGCGACGTCAAGCCGGCGAACCTGATGGTGAACGCGGACGGCCGGGTCAAGGTGCTCGACTTCGGCCTCGCGCTGCCCGTCGCGGCCCTCGACCCCGACGCGCCGACCCGCTCGCGTCCGGCGGGGGCGGCTCCCGGGCTCGAGGCCGGCGCCGGCACGGTGCACTACATGTCCCCCGAGCAGGTTCGTGGCGCGGACCTCGACCCGCGCACCGACGTCTTCTCGCTCGGCGTCGTGCTGCACGAGCTGCTCGCGGGCCGCCGCCCCTTCCGCGGCGAGTCGCTGGGCGAGCTGTTCGACGCGATCCTCAACCGCGACCCGGAGCCGCTGGAGCTGGCCGACCCGCGGGGAGCCGACGCGAACCGCGTGCTGCGCCGGATGCTCGCGAAGGACCGCCGCGCACGCCATGCCGACATGCGCGAGGTCGCCGACGACCTGCGGGCGCTGCGCGCCGGAGCCCGTCCGGCCTCGGGTCCCGCCGCCGCCGCGGTCGTCGCGCCCACCACGGCCGTGCTGGCCTTCGTCAACGTCACCGGCAGCCGCGAGGACGACTGGCTGGGCATCGGCGTCTCGGAGACCGTGTCGGCCGACCTCGCGCGCCTCTCCGGCGTCGAGGTGATCGCACGCGAGCGCACGCTCGAGGTGGTGCGCAAGCTCGGCGACCGCGCCGCGGAGGACCACGTGGCGCACGCGCTCGGCCGCGAGCTCGGCGCCCGCTTCGTCGTCTCCGGCGCCTGCCAGCGGGCCGGCGCCGCCGTGCGCGTCACGGCCCGCGTGCTCGACGTCGAGCGGGGGGCGGTCGTGCACGCCGTCAAGCTCGACGGGCCGATCGCCGAAATCTTCGCGCTGCAGGACCGCATCGTCGCCGAACTCGCGAGCGGGCTGCGCCAGGCCGCGGCGGCGCTGGGGGCGCAGCTCGCTCCCGGCGCCGCGGCCGCCCCGGCGCTCGACGACGGCGGCGACGAGACGCGCGTGGTCGCCGCCTACGAGGCGTACGCCCGCGGCCTGATCAACCTGCGCGCCGAGACCCGCGACTCGCTGGAGCGTGCGCTCGTCTACTTCGAGCGCGCGGTGGCCGCAGACCCGCTCTACGCGCGCGCCCACTTCTCGCTGGCCGTCGCGCTCGACCTCAAGTCGGACTACGTCGGCTTCCCCGAGCTGCGCCAGCGCGCGCTGGCGAGCTTCCGACGCGCGCTCGAACTGGCGCCAGGGATGGCGGTCGCGTGGCGCGAGATGGGCGCCTGCCTGATCACCGACGGCCGGCTGGACGAAGGGCTGGCCGCGATCGAGAAGGCGCGCGACCTGGCGCCGGACGACGCAGCGTCGTGGGGCGCCCTGGCCCGCGCCCACTTCATCGGCCTCGCCGACTTCGCCGGCGCCGCCGCGCTCTACGAGCGGGCGCTGGCGACGAACCCGCAGGCCGGCTGGTACGCGCTGCAGCTCGCCCACTGCGCGGCCTACCTGCGCGACTTCGCGCGCGGCGAGGCGGCCGCGCGCCGCGCGATCGCGCTGCAGGAGGAGTCGCTGTCCGGGCGCGAGGGCGTGCAGATCGTCGGCGCCTACGTCCGGCTCGGCCACCTGCTGGCCCTGCGCGGCCGCGACGAGGAGGCGCTGCTCGAGTACGACCGCGAGGAGAACTTCGTGCGCCGCGCCGACCACGCGCTGCGCGAGCGGATGGCGATCGAGGTGCGGGTGCGCCGGGCCTCGTCGCTGCGGCGCGCGGGCCGCACGGCCGAGGGTCGCGACGAAGCGACGGCCGCGCTCGACGCCTTCCAGCGGCGGCTGGGGCAGGGCGCCGACGACGCCTACACCCGCTACTACGCGGCCCTCGCCCACGCGCTGCTGGACCAGCGCGAGCCGGCGCTCGACGACCTCGAGCACGCCGTGCGCGGCGCCTCCCGCTTCAACCGCGCGCGGGCCCGCATCGAGCCCGACTTCCAGCCGCTGGCGGGCCTGCCGCGGTTCAGGGCGCTGCTGGCGGAGTAGCCCCGAGCAGCCGCTTCTCGGCCTGCAGGAAGTAGGGCACGGCGAGGAACGCGAGCGCGGCCGCGATCGCCCACGCGCCGCGGAAGCCGATGCGCTCGGAGAGGAAGCCGATCGCGACCGAGCCGGTGCCGATGCCGGTGTCGAAGGCGGCCAGGATCGAGCCGAAGGCGGCGCCGCGCCGCTCGGGCGGCACGTTCTGCAGCACCAGCGCCGCGAACGCGGGGTAGGCGGCGCCGAAGCCGGTGCCGAAGACGACGGCCGCGGCGATCCAGCCGTTGCGGGTGGGCGGCGGCACCATCATGGCGAGGCCGACGGCGATCGCCACCAGGCACGGGATCAGCACCCGCCGGTGGCCGAGGGCGTCGGTCTGGCGCCCGATCAGCACCCGCGAGAACAGCATCGCGCCGGCGAACACGGTGAAGAAGAGGCTCTTCGGCTCGATCCCCGCGCGCTGGGCGTCGACCGCCGAGAACGACGTGATGCCGCCGTAGCCGAACGAGTAGAGGAAGAGCGTCAGCGACAGGAACACGATCCGCCACTCGACGACGCCGCCGCGGCCTTCGGCGCGGAAGCGGGGCTGGTGGCGCGGCTCGCGCAGCCGCGACGCGATCGCCGCCATCACCAGGTTGAGGGCGCCGCAGGTCAGGCACACGGCCGGCCAGCCGTGGGCCTTGAGCGCGAAGCCGAACGACGGCGCCATCGAGATCGCGGCGATCGTCGACAGGCCCCACAGCCCGAGCCCCTCGGCCCGGCGATGAGCCGGCAGGATGTCCGACACGAAGGCCGCCGAGGCCGCCATCAGCCCCGACCAGAAAGCCCCGTGCAGCGGCACCAGCGCCAGGAGTGGCGTCACGCCTGGCACGACGGCGTAGGCGGCGGCGAACACCGCGAGCACGAGGCTGCACGAGACCAGCACCCGGCGCCGGCCGAAGCGGTCGGCCAGCGCCCCCGTGAAAGGTGCGGCGACCGCCGACGAGTAGGTGAGCAGGCCCAGGAACATCCCGGCCGCGAAATCGCTGCCGCCCAGCTCCAGGATGCGGAAGGGAGCCGTCGGGAACAGCATGAACGCCGACAGGAACACCGTGAACGTGAAGCCGCACATGACGAAGAACAGCGGCGTGAACAGGCGGTCGGAGGCGGCGGGGCCGGAATCGCTCAAGCGGGAGGGGCATTCTAGCCCCCCGCGAGGGCGCACTATTTTCGCGATCGAGGTGGCACACCTCTTGGACTCTGCCTCCGACCAGGAGGACACATGCCTGCGCGCCGAATGATCACCGTGGACGGCAACGAAGCGGTTGCCGCCGTCGCCCACCGCCTTTCCGAGGTCATCGCGATCTATCCGATCACCCCCTCGTCGTCGATGGGCGAGCTGTCGGACGCCTGGTCGGCCTACGGCCAGACCAACGTGTGGGGCCGCGTGCCCGAGGTCGTCGAGATGCAGTCCGAGGGCGGCGCCGCCGGCGCCGTGCACGGCGCGCTGCAGGCGGGAGCGCTCAGCACGACGTTCACGGCCTCCCAGGGCCTGCTGCTGATGATCCCCAACATGTACAAGATCGCGGGCGAGCTGACCCCGTTCGCGATGCACGTGGCCGCCCGCACGCTGGCGACCCACGCGCTGTCGATCTTCGGCGACCACTCCGACGTGATGGCCTGCCGCCAGACCGGCTTCGCGATGCTGTGCTCGGGCTCCGTTCAGGAGGCGCAGGACATGGCCGCGATCGCCCACGCGGCGACGCTGCGCGCGCGGCTCCCGTTCCTCCACTTCTTCGACGGCTTCCGCACCTCGCACGAGGTGGCCAAGATCGAGGAACTCGTCAACGAGGACCTGCTGGCGCTGATCGACGAGCAGCAGATCCTCGACCATCGCGCGCGGGCGCTTTCGCCCGACCGGCCGGTGATCCGCGGCACCGCCCAGAACCCCGACGTCTTCTTCCAGGCCCGCGAGGCCGCCAACCTGTTCCACGACGCCTGCCCCGGCCACGTCAGGGAGGCGATGGAGCGCTTCGCGAAGATCACGGGCCGCGCCTACCGCCTGTTCGACTACGTCGGCCACCCCGAGGCCGAGCGCGTGATCGTGCTGATGGGCTCGGGCGCCGAGGCCGTGCACGAGCTGGTCGACTGGATGGTCGCCCGCGGCGAGAAGGTCGGCGTGCTCAAGGTCCGCCTGTTCCGCCCGTTCGCGACCGCCGACTTCCTGCACGCGCTGCCGCGCACCGTGAAGTCGCTGGCGATCCTCGACCGCACGAAGGAGCCGGGCGCCACCGGCGAGCCGCTGTACCAGGACGTCGTCACCGCGCTGCGCGAGGCCGAAGAAGCCGGCAACTCGCCGTTCGCGGCGCGACCGAAGGTCGTCGGCGGCCGCTACGGCCTGTCGTCCAAGGAGTTCGGCCCGCCCGCGGTGAAGGCGGTGTTCGACAACCTGGCCGCCGAGAAGCCGAAGAACCACTTCACGGTCGGCATCGTCGACGACGTCACCCACCTGTCGCTGCCGCTGGACAACGAGTTCGACATCGAGCCCGACGACGTCGTGCGGGCGGTGTTCTACGGCCTCGGCGCCGACGGCACCGTGGGCGCCAACAAGAACTCGATCAAGATCATCGGCGAGGAGACGCCCAACTTCGCCCAGGGCTACTTCGTCTACGACTCCAAGAAGTCGGGTGCTTCGACCATCTCCCACCTGCGCTTCGGCCCGCGCCCGATCCGCTCGACCTACCTCGTGCGCCAGGCCGGCTTCGTGGCCTGCCACCAGCCCGAGTTCGTCGAGAAGTTCGACGTGCTGGAGACCGCCCGGCCCGGCGCCACCTTCCTGCTCAACACGCCGTGGGGCCCCGACAAGGTCTGGGACACGCTGCCGCGCGAGCTGCAGGAGGGCCTGGTCGAGCGCCGCATGAAGCTCTACGTGATCGATGCCGTCAAGGTCGCGGGCGACGCGGGCCTCGGCGGGCGCATCAACACGGTCATGCAGGTGTGCTTCTTCGCGCTCTCCGGCGTGCTGCCCCGCGAACAGGCGATCGAGGAGATCAAGCACGCGATCGAGAAGACCTACTCGAAGCGCGGCGCCGAGATCGTCAAGCGCAACTTCGCCGCGGTCGACGCGGCGCTCGCGCACATGCACGAGGTCAAGGTCACCGACCGCGCGCTCACGGAGCGGCGGCGCCCGGGCATCGTCTCCGACGCCGCGCCCGACTTCGTGAAGCGGGTCGAGGCGGTGATGCTCGCCGGCAAGGGCGACCTGCTGCCGGTCAGCGCGTTCCCGATCGACGGCACCTGGCCGGTCGGCACCACCCAGTGGGAGAAGCGCAACATCGCGCTCGAGATCCCGGTCTGGGATCCCAAGATCTGCATCCAGTGCAACTACTGTGCGTTCGTCTGCCCGCACGCGGCGATCCGCACCAAGGCCTACCCCGAGGCCTCGGCCAAGGGCGTGCCGGACGACTTCCTGAAGGTGCCGTTCAAGTCCAACGACATCCCGGACCACCTCTACACGGTCCAGGTCGCGCCCGAGGACTGCACCGGCTGCGGGCTGTGCGTCGCCGCCTGCCCCGCGAAGGACAAGACCAACCCGCGGCACAAGGCGATCGACATGGTGCCGCAGCGTCCGATCCGCGAGCTGGAGGCCAAGCGCTTCGAGACCTTCCTCTCGCTGCCCGAGATCGACCGCACCGCGATCAAGCGGATGGACGTCAAGGGCTCGCAGCTCCTGCAGCCGCTGTTCGAGTTCTCCGGCGCCTGCACGGGCTGCGGCGAGACGCCGTACGTGAAGCTGCTGTCGCAGCTCTTCGGCGACCGCGCGGTCGTGGCCAACGCCACCGGCTGCTCGTCGATCTACGGCGGCAACCTGCCGACCACGCCGTGGGCGGCCAACAAGGACGGCCGCGGCACGGCCTGGGCCAACTCGCTGTTCGAGGACAACGCCGAGTTCGGCCTCGGCCTGCGGCTGGCCCTCGACTCCCGCCAGCGCACCGCCGAGCAGCTCCTGAAGCGGCTGGCGGCGGAGGTGGGCGAGGAGCTGTGCGGCGCGCTGCTCGGCGCCGACATGAGCACCGAGAAGGGCATCGCGGAGCAGCGCGAGCGGGTCGTGGCGCTGCGCGCGAAGCTGGCGGCGGTCAGGACGCCCGACGCGCGGGCGCTCGAGTCGGTGGCCGACGACCTGGTCAAGAAGTCGGTGTGGATCGTGGGCGGCGACGGCTGGGCCTACGACATCGGCTTCGGCGGCCTCGACCACGTGCTGGCCTCGGGCCGCAACGTCAACATCCTCGTGCTCGACACCGAGGTCTACTCCAACACCGGCGGCCAGCAGAGCAAGGCGACGCCGCTGGGCGCCTCGGCCAAGTTCGCCGAGGCGGGCAAGGACATCGGCAAGAAGGACCTGGGCTTGCTGGCGATGACCTACGGCAACGCCTACGTCGCGCGCATCGCGATGGGCGGCAAGATGCAGCAGACGGTGCAGGCCTTCCTCGAGGCCGAGGCCTTCGACGGCCCGTCGCTGATCATCGCGTACAGCCACTGCATCGCCCACGGCTACGACATGGTCCACGGCCTCGACCAGCAGAAGCTGGCCTGCGAGACCGGGGTCTGGCCGCTGTTCCGCTTCGACCCGCGCCGGGTCGCCGCCGGCCAGCCGCCGCTCTTGGTCGACTCGCCGCCGCGCAAGGGCAAGGTGGCGGACTACATGCGCAACGAGGCGCGCTTCCGCATGGTCGAGCGGATCGACAAGGAGCGCTTCCAGCGCCTCGCGAAGATGTCCGAGAAGGCCGCGATCCAGCGCTTCTCGGTCTACGAGCAGCTCGCCGGCCTGAAGGTGGCACTGCCCCCGGCCGAACCGGAGCCGGTCGGCGCAGCCGCGGCAAAGAAGGAGTAGGGAGAGCGTCATGGACCTCAAGACCAACTACCTCGGGTTCGACCTGGCGCACCCGTTCCTGCCGGGCGCCTCTCCGCTGTGCGACGACCTCGACACCGTCAGGCGGCTGGAGGACGCCGGCGCCCCGGCCCTCGTGCTGCGCTCGCTGTTCGAGGAGCAGATCGTCCGCGAGCAGGTCGCGACCTTCGTCCACACCGAGTCGCACGGCGAGTCGTTCGCCGAGGCGATGACCTACTTCCCGGCGCCGCAGAGCTTCGTGCTCGGGCCCGACGAGTACCTCGACCACCTGCGGCAGGTGAAGCGGGCCGTGTCGATCCCGGTGATCGCCTCGCTCAACGGCACCACGCCGGGCGCCTGGATCGACCACGGCAAGCTGCTCGAGGAGGCCGGCGCCGACGCCATCGAGCTCAACGTCTACCGGCTCGCCACCGACCTCGAGACCGACGGCCGCGCCGTGGAAGAGGCGACGCTCACGATGGTGCGCGACCTGCGGGCGGCGGTGACGCTGCCGCTGGCCGTCAAGCTCTCGCCCTTCTACTCGGCTCCCGCGTCGTTCGGGGCGCAGTGCGCGCGAGCCGGCGCTTCCGCCCTCGTGCTGTTCAACCGCTTCTACCAGCCCGACGTCGATCCCGTGGCGCTCGAGGTGAAGCGCGAGCTGCACCTGTCGACCTCGGAGGAGCTGCCGCTGCGGCTGCGCTGGCTGGCGATCCTGTCCGGCCGGGTCGCCGCCGACCTCGCGGTCAGCGGCGGCGTGCACACCGCTGTCGACGGCGTGAAGTCGATCATGTGCGGCGCCAGCGCGGTGCAGGTGGTCTCGGCCCTGCTCAAGCACGGCCCCGACCACCTCAAGGAGCTGCGGGTCTCGTTCGAGCGCTGGCTCGAGGAGCACGAGTGGAACTCGGTCTCCGAGATGCGCGGCAACCTCGGCCTCGACCGCTGTCCCGACCCCGCGGTCTACGAGCGCGCCAACTACATACTCATGCTGCAGAGCTGGAAGGCGTAGGCCGGCCCCATGTCGTCGAGCGAGGGCGGGCGCCCGGCGCCCGCCCCGTACTCCAACCCCTACCTCGCCGGCTTCGGCCTCGGCCTGGTGTTGCTCGCGGCCTTCGTGCTGATGGGCCGCGGGCTGGGCGCCGTCGGCGCATTCAACACGGTGGTCGCCTGGCTCGCCTCGCTCGCCGCGCCGCAGTGGGTCGCGGACCACGAGTTCCTGGGGCGCTACCTGGGCGACGGCGAGCACCACCCGCTGCGCTCGTGGATCGTGCTGGAGGTGGTCGGCCTCGCGCTCGGCGCGCTGCTCTCCGGCTGGCTCGCCCACCGCGTGGCGGGCACCGTCGAGCGCGGCCCGCGCGCGTCGGTCGGCGCGCGGCTCGGCCTCGCCTTCGCCGGCGGGGCGCTGATGGGCATCGGCGCCGACCTGGCCCGCGGCTGCACCTCGGGCCAGGCGCTCACCGGTGGCGCGATGCTCAACCTCGGGAGCTGGGCCTTCATGATGTGCGTGTTCGCCGGCGCCTACGCGGCGGCGCCGCTGGTGCGGAGGCAGTGGCGATGAACGCTCCGCTCTACGAGACCGGCGCCTTCGGCGAAGGCGTCTCGCTGCTGCTCGCGCTGCTGCTGGGGATCGGCTTCGGCTTCGCGCTGGAGCGGGCCGGCTTCGGCAGCGCGCGCAAGCTCACCTCGCAGTTCTACCTGGACGATCTCGCGGTCTTCAAGGTGATGTTCACCGCGATCGTGACCGCGATGATCGGCACCAGCGCGCTGGCCTGGGCGGGCGTGCTCGACCTGTCGCTGGTCGCGCTGGTCCCCACGTACTGGATCGCGCAGGTCGTCGGCGGCCTGCTGCTGGGCGTCGGCTTCGTCGTCGGCGGCTACTGCCCGGGCACCGGCGTGGCCGCGGCGGCCACCGGGCGGCTCGACGGCCTCGTCACGCTGCTCGGCATCCTCGCCGGCTGCGCCGGCTTCGCCTTCGCCTACCCCGCGCTGCAGTCGCTCTACCTCGCGGGCGAGATGGGCGAGCAGACGCTGCCGGACTTCTTCGGCGTCCCCCGCGCGCTCGTCGTCGCCGCGGTCCTCGCGATGGCCCTCGCCGGCTTCGCCGCCGCCCACGCGATCGAGCGCCGCTTCGCCGGCCGGCGGGTGTAGCGCGGCCTCCGCTCGCCGTCGGGGCAATCAGCCGCGAATGATCTGCGCCATGCAGTCCGCGAGCTTCTCCGGCGTGCACACGAGGACGTCCATGCCGACCTTGCGGAGCTTGCGAGCGGTCGGCTTGTTGTAGGCCGGGCGGGCGTCGTACCCCAGCGCGCCGAGTCCGATCATGCGGATGCCGCTGCGGGCCATCTCCTCGACCTGGCGCACGAGCGCGCCCTCCGGGCCGCCTTCGTAGAAGTCCGTGATCAGCACGACGATGGTCCGAGCGGGTTCGCGCACGAGCTGGTTCGCGTACTGCAGGGCCTGGGCGATCAGCGTGCCGCCTCCGAGCTGCACGCGGAGCAGCACGTCGACCGGCTGGCCGACCTGGTCCGAGAGATCCACGATCTGGGTGTCGAACAGGAACAGGGACGTGCGGACCGACGGCAGCTCGTGGAAGATCGAGGCCATCACCGCGGAGTGGATCGCCGAGTCGAGCATCGAGCCCGACTGGTCGACCGCGATCACGACGTGCCAGGGGCGACGGTTGCGCTCGGCCGCGAAGTAGTAGACGCGGTCCACCAGCAGCCGGCCGTGGCGGCGGTCGTAGTGCTTCAGGTTGCGGCGGAGCGTGGTCTTGAGATCGAGGTTGCGCCAGACCCGGCGCGGCGAGTGCCGGTCGCGCCGAATCGCGCCCGTGATCGCGGTCTCCACCTGAAGCTGCATCCGGCGCTTCAGCTCCTCCACCACCTTCTCGATGATGCGCCGGGCCAGCGCGCGGGTCCGCTCGTCGAGCAGGTCCTTGTGGGTCAGCAGCGTCTTCACCAGCTCCGTGCTGGGCTCGATCCGCTCGAGCAGCTTGGGCTGGTCGAGCAGCTCGCGGATGCCGCGGCGCCGCACGAGTTCCCGCTCCATCACCTCGCGCGCCTGCCGCGGAAACAGCTCGCCCACGCCGTCAACCCACTGCGGAACGGTCAGCGCCGACGGGCCGCGCCCACCCGTGCGCGATCCCGTCGATTCGGGGGCGTCCTGGTAGAGGAAGCCGACGAGCTGCTCGATCCGTTGCAGCCGCGGGTCGCCGCCCAGGCTCAGCCCGGCAGCCTCCGCGTCACGTCCCAGCACCAGCCGCCAGCGCGCCACCTGGGGGGCCTGGCTGGGCATCAGAATCCCCACTCGGACAGGATGCGGCCGGCCCGTTCATCGAGTCGCGCCAGCAGCACGCCGGCGGCCACCGAGGTGGAGAGGCGGGTGAGCTGTTCGGGTTCCTTGAGACCGTGGCGCTGCGCCACGCGGTCCGCGAGTGTCTGGCGCTGGCGTTCGTGGAGACGGCCGAACGCCGAGCGCAGGCGCGGGAGCATCACCAGGAACGCGTCGTGGTCGGCCGCCGCCAGCAGGTCGTCGACCGCGTTCACGAGGTGATCGGCCCCGAGCAACAGCGAGGTGCGGCTGGCGGCCAGCATCCCGTCCAGGAACTCTCCGGCTGCCACCATGCGCTCCGGGGGCTCGCGGGCCCACGCCGCGAGGGCGGAACTCGTGTCCTCCGGCGAAGCGACGCGGAGCTCGGCCAGCATGCCCAGGAACGCGCCGCGCAGGAAGGGGACCTGGCTCGCGTCGGCCGCGCCCCGGACGTGCTGGACGAGCACGTCGCGATCGAGCGCTCCACTCTCGTCGCCGAGCAGGGTCTCGGCCACCACCCGCAGCGCTTCCACGATGTGTTCCTGCTCGGCGTCCGGCGCGTTCGCCGCCTCGCCCAGGGCGAAGCAGGCCCGGTCGAAACACTGCTCGACGAGATCGTCGAACCGCTCGCGGCGCACCTGCTGGTAGACCAGTTGCCGGCGCAGGACCTGGATGTGGCGGAGGCCCGTGGCCAGCGACACGAACCGTGGATCGGTGGCGACGGCGGCCCGGCACGCGCGCTCGGCCTCGTCGACCAGGGTCGGCAGGTCCATCTCGAGCGCCTCGCGGAGCCTCTGAGCCGTCAGCCCGGCCTGATCGGCGTGCTGGGCGAGCTGCTCGCGCAGCCGTGCCAGCGACGCGGTCTCGATCGTGTCGCCGTACAGGGCGCACTCGACCAGCGTCGGCTCGACTTCGGGACTCCACAGCAGGCGCCACACCTCCTTGAAGAGGGTGCCTCCGGTCGGACCGGCGCCGCCGGCCTCGAACAGCTCGACGAGCGGCACCTTAAGGAAGGCGAGGCGGTGCAGGAAGGCCGACCGCGAGCGCCCGTCGCCCTCGCGCCGGTCGATCCTGACCGTGATCCGCTTCTCCTGGTCGATCACCTCGCCCAGCTCCAGGCGGACGAGCTGCTCGTGGAAGTCCGCGACCAGCGGCAGCCGCCCCAGCTCGGGCGTGACCGCGCCGATCCGGGACCCGATGTCCGTGGCGTCGATCGCTTCCCGCAGCGGGCCGCCGTGCCGCTCGGGGCTTCCCTTGCAGCAGCAGGTGAACAGCGCGTCGTGGACGTCGTCGAGGATCGGCGTCCCGCGCTGGCGCAGCGCGGCGAGCATGCGGGCGTGCTGGGCGACGCTGATCGCGTCGGCGGAGGAGACCATTTCCCCCGCCCGGCGCGCCCGCTTGAGAGTCGCCACGACGTGGCGCGCCAGCAGCTCGTCGAGGTCGCCGCCCTCCCCCAGTTCCCACACCGACTGGTAGAACTGCGGGGCTCGGTTGCCGGCACCGTAGCCCGAGAGCTCGGAGACGCGGAAGAAGGAGTAGGGGACCACGGACGTGAGCCAGGTGCCGGCCGGGATGTCCGGCGGCGGCGTCTGGTCCTCGCGGTCGAGGAAGAGGTGGAATCCACCGCAGACCACCATCGCCTGGGCGGGGCGCAGGCCCCTGCGTTCGAGTCCCGCGCGGATCGCCCGCCACATGAAACGCTCGCGCTCCCGGGTGCCGTCCGCGGCCAGCCGTTCCGGAGCCGCCGTCGCTCTCGCGGCGGCGCAGAAGGTGGCCAGCTCGCGACGAAACGTCTCGCGGTCTCGCACGGCATCGCCGAACTCGAACAGGCTGTCCCACGCCTGGTCCCAGCTCCGGAAGCCGGCCGCCTCGGCGAGACCCTGGTAGAAGCGGCTCTCGACGAGGGCCGCCTCGGGATCGGGCGGCGGGGCCGGGGGCGCGTCCTCGGCCCCCGCCGGGAGCCGCCGCACCAGGGCCGCGTGGGGCAGGTCGATCAGCTCCACCTCGGCGCCGATCGCGGAAGCGGTCTTCATGGCGACGTACTCGGGGGAGTAGGCGAGCAGCGGATACCACGCGGCGAGGCGCGCGGGGACCCGCTCGCCGGGGCCCGCCCCGTCCGAAAGCCCCAGCACGTCGTGGTCGTCGCGGAACGAGGAGTAGAGCGCCACCGGCGGCCGCGTGCGCGGGTGGACGACGAAGCGCACCAAGTCCGTCGCTTCGGACGGCCCCTCGACGAAGACGACGCGGGGCTTCCGCTCGCGAATCGCGGCTTCGAGGTGCCGCGCCACGCGCGGCGAGTGGTGCCGCACCGGAAACCAGTGGAGCTCGTCCGACAGGACCCTCTCCACCGCCTCGCGGACCGGGGCCTCGTGCAGCTCGGGCAGGGGCAGCGCGCTCACTTTCCGGGCACGACCTCCTGGAGGCCACGGTAGAAGGCGTCCCAGTCGGGGTCCTTCACGGCGCGCTTCTTGGCGACGAGCGTGGCGTACTCGCGCAGTGCGCCGAGGTCGGTCAGGTCCTCCTTCACGATCGAGCCGACGATGTTGCGGGCAATGTCGCCGCCCCCCAGCTTCTTCTTGCCGAAGAACGTAGCGCGCAGGGTGGCTTCCACCGCGACGCCGATGGCCTCGGCGGTGGAGAGCGTCGTCGAGGGCTGCTTGAGACTGACGCCCTCGGCGCTCTGCCCGTCGCGAATCTCGCGGAACACGGTCGCGATCAGCTCCGCGATGCGCGGCGGGACCTCCATCGGCAACCGGTAGCGCTCGAGCAGTTCCGCCGAGCGCTGCTGCACGATCTGCACCTCGGTCTTGGCTTCGTCGACGACCGGGATGTGGATGTAGTTGAAGCGCCGCTTGAGCGCCGCCGACAGCTCGTTCACCCCCTGGTCGCGGGTGTTGGCGGTGGCGATCACGTTGAAGCCGGGGCGGGCCCACACCATGTTGGCGTCCGGCAGCTCGGGCACGGCGATCGCCTTGTCGGAGAGGATCGACACCAGTGCGTCCTGGACGTCGGGGACGCAGCGCGTGATCTCCTCGAAGCGCAGCAGGCCGCCCGATCGCATCGCGACCATGGTGGGCGCGGGGATCAGGTTGGCGGGCGTCGGCCCTTCGGCGATCACCCGGGCGATGTTCCACGAGTACTTGACCTGTTCCTCGGTGGTCCCGGCCGTGCCCTGGATGGTGAGCGTCGAGTTCCCGCTGATCGCCGCGGCGAGGTGCTCGGAGAGCCAGCTCTTGCCCGTGCCCGGGTCCCCCAGCAACAGCAGCGCCCGCTCCGAGGCCAGCGTCACGATCGCCCGCTCCACGATCGAGCGGTCGCCGTAGAACTTGGTCGTGATCGGCACCGCCCGCTTCCGGCCGCCGACCTTGGCCTCCACCGTGACGCCGCCCACGACGTAGGTCAGCACCGATCGCGGCGACAGCCGCCAGTTCTCGGGCCGCTCCTGGTCGTCGGCCTGTGCGAGCGCCTCGAGCTCCTCGCGGTAGCGGACCTCGGCGGGCTCGCGCAGCCGCTCTCGCCCGTCTGACTTCTGCTCGTCCGCCATCGCGATCCTCTCCTTCAGGTGAACTTGAGCGCCTTGACCAGCGACGCGGCGTCGAACGCGGCGTCCTTCAACTGCACCGCCACCGGCCCGTCCGCGGCGAAGAACGTGAGCGGCTGGAATACGAAGCGGCACATCTCGTAGTGGAGGACCCCGAACAACGGCCGCTTCTGGGTCCGCGTCCAGCCACCGAGGGCCTCCCTCAGCGGCGCGTCTTCGCCACCGGTGCCGGTGACGACCACGTATTCGCCTTCGGGGGTCGCGACCGGGAAGCGCAACTGGTGCTCCCGTTCCACGACCTCCGGCTTGCCGACCTTGAAGTCGCGCAACGCGAGCTCCTCGTGGAGTTCGATCTCGAGGTCGAAAGGACCGGGCTGGTGGGCGACCAGGCGCTCCAGGGCCCGCCTCGGGTCGAAAGCCAGCAGCGGTTCCCAGTCGGCCACCCGCTCGTCGAGCGACTCGACCCTGGACTCCCGGGACAGGTTGAGGCGGCCGTCTTCGGTGAGCGTCGCCCCGGTCACGCGCACCGCTTTCCCCGGCAGCCACACGTTGGGCTTGAACCCCTGCGGCTGCGGGAGGTGGAGGCACGCTTCGGCAGCGAGTTCCACGTCGGGCTTCAAGGGAAACACCACCGACCAGACGACGGGAGCGCCCGCCCCGAGCCCCTCCACCGCACGAAGCGTACGCAACCGGAACTCGAACGCGGCGAAGGCGCCCGGCACCACCCGCTTGGCCACCCCGAGGCTGACCAGGTCGAGGCTCGCAACGGCGCGGCTGCCCGGCTGCCGGGTGAGCTGCCTCCAGTGCTCCTCGTCCTCCCGCGCGAGGGCTCGCTGGAGGCCGTGGCTGAGCATCCAGGCGCGGCTCAGGAAGAAGGCGAATCGGCGGCGCGAGAAGCTGGGGTCGTTGCGCGCGAAGCGGCCGAGCTCCTCGGTCGCCACACGCAGCGTGAACCCCAGCCGCAGCAGGCGCATCCGCGACGCCGCCTCGAAGGAGACGAAGAGCGTCTGGCGCGTCGCCTCCGAGGCGGCGGCGAGCCCGGTCAGCAGCAGGTCCTCGACCGCCGCCTGCAGGTCGGCGAGCAGCCGGGCCAGGGCGGCGCGCTCGGGCGGCGGCGGGAGACTCACTCGTCGCCGCTCTCGGGACGGGCTGCTTCGACCAGCGCCCGCATCCGGGCCGCCGCGAACTCGAGCGTCAGCAGTCGCTCGAAGACGCGCAGGCTGGCCTGGGTGCGCATCAGTTCCGCCGCCGCACCACGATCCCCGTCCCGAATCGCGGCGCGCAGGCCGTCGAGCCGAGCGACCAGGTGCGTGGCCCCGACCTGGTCGAACTCGGCTCGCATGGCGTCGAACACCTGCAGTCGCTCGGGACCGGCGGCTCGCAGGCCTCCGACGGCGAGGTCTTCGATCTCGGCCTGCAGGCGGCCGAGCGTGTAGGCGATCTCGAGCGCTTCGCTCACAGGGCGTAGTAGTCCTCGGGCAAGGTCTCGGTGGGGCGCCAGTCCACCTCTCCGGCCTGGGCCGCGCGATAGCGCAGCAGCAGTTCGGCGCCCTCCGGGCTCTTGTCGAGCGGCCACTGGTCGGCGGCGATCCGCGCCCACTCGAACGCGTGGCGGGGATCGAGCTGGCCCGCCGCGGCCAGGCCCAGCATCAGCACGACGAGGTGCTTGCAGATCTCGCCGCCACCCTGGCCCATGCACGGCTGCAACCCGGCATCGAAGCAGCCGAAGCGCCCCGCGTCGCCGATCCAGCAGGCGTAGAACGCGTCCTCCAGGGTCTGGCTCTTGACGATGCCGCCGACGGATCGCGGGGTGGCTTCGCTGTAGAGATGGAAGGACTGCTGCTTGAGCATCTGAACGCCGCGTTCGACCTTCTTCGGGTCCGTGAGCGAACGGAGGTGGAGCGCCAGCGCGCGGACGTCGAACTGCGCGTCCTGCGGTCGGCGCACGCAGGCCAGCAGCGCGACGAACTGCTCCTCGTCGAGGACCCGGACCTCGGGGCACGTGGCCTGCACCCGGCGCTCCAGGTCGGCCTTTCCCTTCTGGCGGCCCGGGCCCACCACGAGAAAGTCGACCTCGGTGGCTTCCGGGCCGACCACGACGGCCCCGGCCGCCTCGACCATGGCGGCGGGGCCGTCGACGTCGAGTCCGCGCGAGAAGCCGCCGGCGAAGAGAAAACGGCGGCCCTCCAGCCTGGGTCGCACGAGGTGCAGGAACTCCCGCTCGTCGAGGACCCGGGGGCCTTTCCCCTTCGCCTGCAGGCGGGCGGCCGCGTCCCGCGCGGCTTTCTTGCCCGGGCCCGGCTTGTCGCCCAGCACCAGGTAGTCTGCCCCCGGAACGCGCGGCACGACGCGGGCGCCATGACGGGTCACGTGCTCGCGCGGGCCCTTGACGCCGAAGGTCGCCGGCCAACGGGCGAAGGCTCCGAAGAAGGCGAACTTCTTCCCGGCCAGGTCCTCCTGCAGGTCGAGCGCCAGTGGCTTCGGCTTCTTCATCAGTAGGCGTAGAAGTCCTCGGGGACCGTCTCGGTGGGCCGCCAGTCGATCTCGCCGGCCTCCACGCCCTTGTACCGGATCAGCAGGGCGCTCTGGGCTTCTCGATCGAGCATCGGCTTGTGCAACGTGCTGCGCTGGACCCAGTCGTCGAGCGTGTCGGCCGACACTTCCCCGGCCTGCGCCAGGCCGACCACGAGCACGAGCAGGTGCTTGCAGAGGGCCCCGCGCAGGCCCCCGCAGGCATTGAGGTTCTGCGTGCAGCAGCCGTACGCGCCGTCCGCCGCCAGCGCGGCGGCGTAGACGAGATTCGGATCGCTCTGGCTCTTCACGATCCCGGCCAGACGGGACTCGGACACCTCGACGAAGAGCTGGAACCGCTCGGCCTTCAACATACCGAGCGCCTTCGACAGTCGCGCCTTCTCGATCGACCGCTCGAGGCGCTGCATGAACACGGCAAGGTCGACAGGACCTTCGTCGCGCTTGCGCGCCTCCAGCGCCGCGAGGGCCGCGGGACTGGGCCCCTTGCCCGTCCAGACCAGTTCGGCGGGCAGGGTGAAGCCCCGCGGCCAGCGAGTGTCGCCGTCGAACAGGGCGCCAGCGAGGCTGGCTGCGCCGAGGCGCGCCTCCGCCAGGATCGCGCCCTGCAGTTGCGCGCCCGCGAGGTCGGCGCCATCGAGGTCGGCGCCTGTCAGGTCGGCGCCTGCGAGGCGAACTCCCGCGAGGCGCGCCTTCCGGAGGTCGGCATTCTCGAATCTCGCCCGCGAGAAGTCGCCACCAGACAGGTCCGCGCCCTCCAGCCGGGCCCCGGTGAACGAGGCCTCGGGCATCGACACCAGCCTCGCACCCCGCAGGTCGAGCCCCGAGCAGTCTGCGCGCCGGAACGGGGCGACGAGGTCGGCCTCCGCGTGCCGGCGATTCCAGCGCTTCACCCCGGCCGGGCCGCCGGCGAGCAGCGCCAGGAGTTCCTGGCGCAGGGCCCTGCTCTCGGCCTGCCTGGCTCGCGCAGCCGCCTGGGCCTCGGCCGCCTGCTTCGCGAGTTGCTCCTCGCTCGGCGCCACGACACCCAGGGCCTCGTACCACGCCGCCGTGCACAACATCTTCAGGGCGGAACCCTTGACCGGGCTCCGGCTGCTGCTGCACGACACCCCGATCGGCTCGAGTGCGCCCTGCTTGCGCGCGTCCTCGATCAGCTCCAGGACCGCATCGCCGAACGAGGTCGACCGGCTCCACTGCGGACGGCGGCCGGCGCCAGACAGCACACGGTCCGACGATGCACCCCAGGGCCGATTCCACTGGCGGACTTCCAACTCGAGCTTGTCGCTTCCGGAGCAGGCAACTTCGAGCGTCGTGGCCAGGTCGTGGGCAGCGGCCGCGACCTGCTCCAGTTCGAGCAGCTTCGGCCCCTTAATGGAACTCAAGCTGGCAGCCTTCTCTCATTCCCGCGTCTCGAACCTTTGGGTGAGCCCGATGGTGCCATCGGCCGATGGCTCTTGTCAGGCCTGGTGCTCGCGCGAGTTCGCGGACCTCGCACATCGGCTCCGCTCAGCGCAGGATCTGGCAGCGGTCGAACTCGCAGCCTGCGCGAAGGGGCATCTCCACCGATCTCGGATCGTAGACGCAGACGCTGCCCGACCAGTCGCCGCAGAAGGCCTTGTTGCCGGTCTGGCCGGGCGTCAGCGGCTCGGCACGGAACGAGAACTCCTCCTGGTTGCTCGACATCGCGAACGAGAAGCGGTAGCCGTTCTTCGCCGGCTGCGCGTGCTCGTCGGCCAGGAAGCTGGGGCCGTCGTAGAAGGCGTAGCAGCTTCGGGGCGCCACCAGGCAGTCCGGACGGTCGTAGCGCCCGAGCGTGCGCACGAACTCGGTCTCGGCGGCGACGACGGCCTTCACCGTCTGCAGCGCGACGGCCTCGTTCGCCGAGATCCGGGCCCGCAGCAGGCTGGGAATGGCGATCGCCGCGATCATGCCGACCACGGCGACGACCACCAGCATGCTGCCGAGCCCGGCAGCAGCCCCGCCGACGCTGGTGAAGGGCGCCAGGAAGTAGGCGAGAGGGTTGCGCGGCGCGGGCAGGGCCGAGCCGGGCGCCACGTGGTCCTGCAGCGCCGCGACGCGCTTGCACAGGAAGGGATGGCTGGAACCGAGTTCGGCCGCGGCGCTCCACAGGTCGCCCGCGTCGCGCCCCTGGTCCATGAACGCGGCCACGTCGGCCCGCGCAGCCTGGCGCCCGCCGGCGGCCAGCACGATCAGGCCGCGGTGGGCGGCCTCGAGGTCCCCCACGACCGCGAGGCCGCAGCGGTCGCAGGTGTACTCGCACGCGCGCGAGTACGCCGCGCCCAGCAGCGGCATCAGGTTGAAGGGCAGCAGGTAGCCCGCCCACTTCAGGTGGCCGGCCGCGAGGTGGCCGACCTCGTGCGCGATCACGAACTCGAGCTGGCGCGGGTCCTGGCAGGCGTCGACCAGGTCCGAGTAGACGATCACGAAGCGGCGGCCGAACAGGCGCGTGGCGAAGGCGTTGAGCGAACCGCCGGCCTGCAGCACGTAGCACTCGGGAGGCTCCGCCAGCCCCAGCCGCGCGGCCGAGCGGACGACGGCGGCGTGCAGCTCGGGAAGCTGTCGCTCGCTCACCCGCAGGCCGTTGCCGCGGACCCAGCCGAGGAACGCCGCGCGCGCGACGAGGCCGAACGCGAGGCCGATCGCGCCGTAGAAGATGCCGAAGATGCTCAGCACCAGCAGCAGCCAGCACAAGCTCGAGAAGGCGATGCCGATCGCGAACAGCGGCTTCTCCTTGGGCGAGCGCAGGTCCTCGTCGAAGCCCTGCGCGACGCCACGGTTCGGCAGGACGACCGCAGGTGGCCGGGGCGACGCGGGCAGGGGCGGCGCCGCGCCCTCGCTCGGGGCGCCCGCGGGAGGCGGGGCCGGAACGGTGGCGGGCTGCGGGGCGCCGCAGCGGCAGGCCGGGACTCGAGCCGGCACGCGACGCCCGCACTGCGGGCAGAGCCAGGTGGTCGGCGACGGGGTGGAAGCGGACACGGGCGTCCTCCTCGGGAGCGCGGACGTTGATCTTTCGCGGGGAGAGCGACCGGGAGAATAACCGAGCCGCCGGCCCGGCGGAAACACTTGTGCGGCGCCGCGGGCGAGTTGGACAATGGCGGCCGACGAGGAGCCCTGATGCGACGAGCCGCGTGCCTGCTGTTGCCCCTGGGACTGCTGGCCCGATCCGCGGTGGCTGCGCCCCCGGACTGGGTCGAGGTGCGCAGCCCGCACTTCACCGTCTACTCCAATGCCGGCGAAGCGGATGCCCGGCGCGCAGCCCAGCAGTTCGAGCTGGCGCGGGCGACGATGGTGAAGCTGTGGCCGTGGGTGGCGGTCGAGGGGATGCAGAACCCGGTCATCTTCGCCGTCCGCGACGAAAGGACGCTGCGGAGCCTGGGGCCCCAGTACTGGGAGGGCGACCACTTCCGCCCTGCCAGCATCGCGGCCCACCTCGGCGGACGCGACTTCTTCGCCGTGCGCACCGACCTGCGCAGCTCCGGGGAGATCGGCGACAACCTGTTCCACCAGCCCTTCTGGATCTACGCGAGCAGTGCCTTCGGCCGCTCGTTTCCCGGCGCGATGCCCGTCTGGTACCAGCGGGGCCTCGCCGAGCTGGTCGGCAACCTCCTGGTGCAGAAGCAGGAGATCCACGTCGGACGGCCGCGCTCGGGCGTGCTCCGTCTGCTGCGCGAGCGCGGCTACTACCCGATGCCGGAGTTCCTCGCCGCCGACGGCGACTCGCCCTGGGTCCGCGACGAGGTGGCCGTCGACGCCTTCGATGCCCAGGCCTGGGCCGTCCTGCACTACCTGATGTTCGGCGACGAAGGCGCGCACGCGTCGAAGCTCGACCGCTTCCACCAGCTCCTGCGCGCCGGCGCGACGGCCGAGCGGGCGACGGCAGAGGCGCTGGGCGACCTCCAGGCGCTCGCCACCGGCGTGCGCCGACACGTCGGGCGCAAGCTGTTCCGGTACCACCGCGTGCTGGTCTCGCTCGAGCAGGTCGCCGGCGGCCTGGCGGCAAGGCCCGTGACCGCTGCCGAGGCCGCGCTCGCCCGGGCCGAGTTCCTGGTCGCGATGCGTCGCCCTGCCGAAGCCCGGGCGCTGGCCGCCGAGGCGCGGGCGGCCGACCCGGCCGGTCCGGGGCCCGACGAAATCGAGGCCGCCCTCCTCGATGCGGCGGGGGACGCGGCGGGTGCAAGGGCGGCGCTCGAGAAGGCGGTGGCGGCAGGCTCCCGCAATGCGCGCGCGCACTACCGGCTGGCTCAGCTCTCCTGGACCGAGACCCCCGACGAGACCGGGCTCGCTCGCCTCTCACAACTGCTCGAACGCGCGGCAGCACTCGATCCTTCCGACGCCGACCCGCACTCCTTCCTCGCCGACGTGCGCCTCGAGCAGGGTCGAACCGCCGAGGCGCTGCCACTGGCCCGACGCGCCGTCGAGCTCGAACCGGGTACCACCTACCACCATGTCGCCCTGGCCCGCGCCCTGTGGAACGGCGGCCAGCGCGAGGAGGGGATCGCGGCCGCGCAGGCGGGGATGCGTGTCGCGCGCAGCGCGGAAGACCGCGAGCAGGCGCGCCGTGCGCTCGACTTCTTCGGGCGCGCCACGGCGGTGGCTCCGGCCCCCGCCGGCACGGCGGCCGCGAGCGGCCCCGCCGATGCCGTCGGCCGCCGTGTCCAGAGCCTGCTCGTCGAATGCGCGCGATCGGCCCCCGAAGGCCGGGGCACGCCGTTCCTGGTGACGGTCGAGGTCGCCGCGGGCGGTCGCGTGGAAGCAGCCCGGGCCGAGCCCGCGACGCCCTACTCGCAGTGCTTCCAGAAGGGGCTGGCCGGGCTCGAGGTCGGCGGTGGCGAGATGGCCTCGTCGTTCACGATCCGGATCGGCAGGTGAAGAGCCCGGGTATCGCGGTTGCTGGTAGATTGCCGGGATGAAGCCCCTCGTGATCGCCCACCGCGGCGACAGCGCGCACCGTCCCGAGAACACGCTCGCCTCGTTCGCCTCTGCGCTCGAGGTCGGGGCGACCTGGCTCGAGCTGGACGTGCAGCTCACGAAGGACGGCCACGTGATCGTGCTGCACGATGCGACGCTGGAGCGCACGACCAGCGGCCGCGGCCCCGCCGCGGAGTTCACGCTGCAGGAGATCCGAAAGCTGTCCGCGGGCTACGCCGAGCGCTTCGGCGAGGCCTACGCCGGCGAGCGGGTGCCGGTGCTGGCCGAGGTGCTGGCGATGGCCCGCGGCCGCGCCCGGGTGCTGGTGGAGATCAAGCACGACTCGGTGACCGACGATGCCGACGACGGCGTCGAGGCGCGCACGCTGCACGAGATCCGCAAGGCGGGCGCCGCGGGCGAAGTCGCGATGCTGTCGTTCGACCACCGCGCACTGGCCCGCTGCGCGCGGCTCGCGCCCGAGATCGCGCGCGGCCACCTCTTCTACCGCACCGGGATCGACGAGGCGGTGGCCGCCGGCCTCGACGTGGGCGCGCAGATCGTGATGCCCGAGCAGGGCATGCTGAGCGCGGAGCTGCGCGACAAGGCGGCGGCCGCCGGTCTCAAGCTCGCCACCTGGGTGATCGACGACCCGGCCGACCTGCCGCGGCTGATGGGGCTCGGCGTCTACGGCTTCGGCACCAACCGCCCCGGCGAGATGCTCGAGGCCCTCGCCGACCTCCCGGACTAGCCCAGGATCCCGGTCACCTCGTCGTTCACCAGGTCGATCTTCTCCGCCTGCGGCGCGGCCGGCAGGCCGGGCATGCGGATGATCTCGCCGAGCAGCGGGACCAGGAACCCGGCACCGGCGGCGAGCACCACGCGGCGCACCGTGACGTCGAAGTTCTCGGGGCGGCCGGCGCGCTTGGGGTCGTCGGTCAGCGACATCTGGGTCTTGGCCACGCACAGCGGCAGCGCGTCGCCGCCGAGCGCCTTCGCGCGCTCGAGGTCGGCCTCGGCCTCGCGGGTCCAGGCCACCGCGCTGGCGCCGTACATCGTCTTCGCGACCTTCTCCATCTTGGCCTTCGGCGGGTCGGCCAGCTCGTAGAGCGGCTTGATCGGCGGCGCCTCGGCCAGGGCCTGGGCCATCACCGCCTCGGCCAGCGCGACGCCGCCTTCGGCCCCGCGGGCGAAGCCCTCGTTGCGCGCGACCTTGACGCCGACCGCGGCGCAGGCCCGCTCGACCACCTGCGTCTCCTCCTCGGTGTCGGTCGGGAAGCGGTTGATCGCCACCACCGGCACGCGGTCGAAGGCCTTCGCGCTCTCGACGTGCTTCATCAGGTTGCCCAGGCCCCGCTCGACGGCCGCCGGGTCGGGGTCGTTGAGCGCGTCCTTGGCCACGCCGCCGTGGCGCTTCAGCGCGCGGATCGTGGCGACGATCACCACGGCCGCGGGCGACAGGCCGGTGGTGCGGCACTTGATGTCCATGAACTTCTCGCCGCCGAGGTCGAAGCCGAAGCCGGCCTCCGTGATCACCCAGTCGGCGAGGCCCATCGCCGCGCGGGTCGCGATCACCGAGTTGCAGCCGTGCGCGATGTTGGCGAACGGCCCGCCGTGGACCAGGGCCGGCACGCCGTCCATGGTCTGCACCAGGTTGGGCAGCAGCGCGTCCTTCAGCAGCGCCATCATCGCGCCCACCGCCTTGAGGTCCGCGGCGGTCACCGGCTGCCGGTCGCGGGTCAGGCCGACCACGATCCGCGACAGCCGCGCGCGCAGGTCGTCCGCGTCCTTCGACAGGCACAGGATCGCCATCACCTCGGAGGCCGGGGTGATGTCGAAGCCGGTCTCGCGCGGCACGCCCTCGAGCGGCCCGCCGAGGCCGACGATCACGTTGCGCAGCGCGCGGTCGTTCATGTCGATCACCCGCCGCCACAGCAGCCGGCGCGGGTCGAGGCCCAGCTTGTTGCCCTGCTGCAGGTGGTTGTCGACCAGCGCGGAGAGCAGGTTGTTGGCCGAGGTGATGGCGTGGAAGTCGCCGTTGAAGTGCAGGTTGATGTCTTCGCCCGGGACCAGCCGCGAGAGCCCGCCGCCCGTGGCGCCGCCCTTCATCCCGAAGACGGGGCCGAGCGAGGGCTCGCGCAGCGCGAGGCAGGGACGCTGGCCCAGCTTCGCGAGGCCCTGGGCGAGCCCGATCGAGGTCGTGGTCTTGCCTTCGCCGGCGTCGGTCGGCGTCAGCGCCGAGACCAGCACCATGCGCGCCCGGATCGGCCGCTGCAGCGCGCCCGCACCGAGCTTGGCCTTGCGGCGGCCGTAGGGGATGCAGTCCTCGTCGGCCACGCCCAGGTCGTGGGCGACCTTCGCGATCTCGCGGACGCCGGTCGGCTCGCTCATCGTCGGTGCTCCTCGCAATCAGTGCAGCGGCCGGGCCGGCCCGGCGCAGGTGCCTATAATGCCCCGGCCGAAGCCCATGAATCCCGCCCCGCCGGACGCCGGCGCCACGCTCGCCGCCGGCGCGCGCCTCGCGGAACGCTTCGAGATCCGCCGCTTCCTGTCGAGCGGAGCCTCGGGCGAAGTCTATGCCGCGTTCGACCACAAGCTGGGCGAGGACGTCGCGATCAAGCTGCTGCGCCCGGAGATCGCGCACGACGCGCGGGTCGTCGAGCGCTTCCGCCGCGAGATCCAGCTCTCGCGACGGGTCGCGCACCCCAACGTCTGCCGCACGTTCAACCTCGAGCGCCAGCCCGGCGCCGGCGCCGACCTGGTGTTCGTCAGCATGCAGTTGCTGGAGGGCGAGACGCTGGAGGCGCGGCTGTCGCGCGGGCCGCTCGCGGAAGCCGAGGCGCTGCCGCTGCTGGAGCAGGTCGCGGCCGGTCTCGACGCGGCGCACGCCCAGGGCGTGATCCACCGCGACCTCAAGCCGGAGAACGTGATGCTGTGCGGCGCCGGCGGCGCGCGCGCGTACATCACGGACTTCGGCCTCGCCCGCTCGGTCTCGCCGGAGCGTCCCGGGCTCGTCTCCTCGGGACCCGGGTTGCGCGGCACGCCCCACGCGATGGCGCCGGAGCAGGTCGAAGACGGCGCGCTCGGGCCGTGGACCGACGTGTACGCCCTGGGCGTGCTCGCCTACCGCATGGTCACCGGCGCCTGGCCCTTCGAGGCCGACACGCCGGTGGCGGTCGCGGTGAAGCGGCTGACGCACCCGCCGCGGCCGCCGCGGGAGCGACGGCCCGATCTCGACCCGCGCTGGGAGGCCGCGATCCTGCAGGCGCTGCAGCGCGACCCCGCGGCGCGACCCGCGAGCGGCGCGGCGTTCGTGGCGTTGCTGTCGGGCCAGGCGCCGCCGGTTCCGGCGGCCGGCCCGCGCCGGGCCGTGCTCGTGGCGGGGGCGCTGGCGGCGGCGCTCGCCTCCGCGGCGACGCTCGCCCTCGCCTCGCGCACGCGGGCGCTGGATGCCGGCCAGGCCGCGCCGCCACCGGTCGCGAGCGCCGTCCGCCCCGCCGTGGCCGTGCTCGCCTTCACGCCGCCGTCCGCTGACGAGGAGTGGATCGGCGAGGCCTTCGGCGAGTTGCTCGCGGCGGAAATGCGGGCCGGGTCGGCGCTGCGGGCGATCGAGCCAGCGCAGGCCGCCGCGCGGGGCGCGGGCAGCGGCCCGCTGGGCGCGGACTTCGGCGTCGACGGCCGGCTCGCGCGCGGCGAAGCGGGCGAGCTGCGGCTGGAAGCGGTGCTCGTCGACCTGCACAGCGGCCGCCGCCTGCTGACCCTCGCGGAGCGCGGGGAGCTGCGCGCCGTCGCGGCGGCCGCCGGCCGGCAGTTGCGCGCGGCGCTCGGCGCGCCTGCCCTGGCCGACCCGGCCGGCCTGCGCCGGGCGCTCCCGGCCGACGCTGCGGCGGCACAGGCGTACGCCGAGGGCCTGCGCCTGCTGCGCGCGTTCGATGCCGCGGCGGCCCGCGACCGGCTGCAGGCCTCGCTGGAGCGCGAGCCCGGGTTCGCCCCCGCCCGCGCCGCGCTCTCGCGGGCCTTCACGCTGCTGGGCCTCGGGCCCGCGGCCGAAGCCGAGGCACGCCGCGCGTTCGAGCTGTCGTCCGACCTCGCGCAGCCGGACCGGCTGGCCGTCGAAGCGCGCTGGCGGGAGACGCAGCGCGACTGGAAGGCGGCGATCGAGATCCACCGCGCGCTGCTCGGGTTCTTCCCCGACGACCTCGAGCACGGGCTCGCCCTGGCCGCCGCGCTGCACGACGATCACCGCCCGCGCGAGGCGCTCGCGACGCTGGCCCGGCTGCGCCACCTGCCCGCCCCGCACGGCACCGACCCGCGGCTAGACCTCGCGGAGGCCCGCGCCTGGGACGAGGCCGGCGACCTGCGCCGCGCGCGCGAGGCCGCGACGCGGGCGATCGAGCGCGCCGCGGCGCTGGGCGCCGACCAGGTGCGGGCGTGGTCGCTGCTCGAGCGGGTGGAGGTCGCCGTCGAGCTGTCCGATCACGCGGGCGTGGATGCCGACGAGCGGGCGGCGCGCGCGGCATCCGCCCGCTCCGGCGACCGCTTCGCCCTGGCGCGGCTCGCGGACAACCGTGCCTGGCGGCTCTACGAGCAGGGCCGCTTCGACGAGGCGCGCGCCGAGTGGCGCAGCTCGCTGCAGATCTCGCGCGAGCTCGGCTACCGCCGCGGCGAGTCGGTCGCCGCCGACGGCCTGGCGACGCTCGACGACGACCAGGGCCGCTACGCCGAGTCGATCGCCGGCTACGCCCTCGCCAACGAGATCGCCCGCGAGACCGGGGCGCGCCGCGGGCTGGCGGTCGGGCTCTACAACGAGTCGCTGCCGCGCGGCGCGCTGGCGCAGTTCGACGCGGTGGCGCGGCTGCACGACGAGGCGCTCGCGATCTGCCGCGAGCTGGGCGAGACGCGGCTGGTCGGCTCGATCCGCCAGAACCAGGGCGAGGTGCTGCGCGCCCGTGGCGAGCTGGCGGCCGCGCGCGCCGCCCAGGAGGACGCGGTGCGCATCCACACCGAGCACGGTCGCCGCTCGAAGGCGCTGTACGCGCTGAGCAGCCTCGGCCAGCTCGCGGCCGATCGCGGCGAACTCGCCGAGGCGCGCCGCCTGCTCGAGGGCGTGGCCCGCGAGCGCGACGGGCTCGGCGAGCCGCTGCCCGCGGCCCGCACGCGGCTGGGCCTGGCCGAGGCGCTGCTGCTGGCGGGCGATGCTGCCGCGGCGCTGCCGCTCGCAACAGCCGCCGCCGACGCCTATCGCGGGCGCAACGGCGACTGGTTCGGCCGCGCGGAGGCGATCCGCGCCCGCGCGCTGCTGCGCCTCGGCCGGCGCGACGAGGCGCAGGCGGCGCTCGCCGCCGTGGCGGCCCAGGAAGCCGCGACGACGGCGCCGATGGTGCAGGCCTCGTTGCGCCTGGCCCTGGCGGAGGAGAAGCCGGCCGCCGAAGCCGTCGCGCTGCTGCTCGCCGAGGCGCGGCGGCTCGCCTCGCTGGGGCTGCGACTCCAGGCCTGGGAAGCCGCGGTCGAGGCCGGCCTGCGCGCGCGGGCGGCCGGGCAGCGCGTCCCGGCCGAAGCGGAGCGCGCGCGCGACGGGGCGTTGCAGGCGGGGTTCGCGGCGCTCGCGGACCGCGCGAGCTGATCTCAGCGCGGCAACCGCCGCTCCAGCGCCGCGGCCTCGGCGGCGATGCCCGCGGCCCCGTTCGCCCGCGCCCACGCGAGCGCCGACGCCACCCGCTGCCGCGCGAGCGACGGCTCGGCGGTGGCGACGGCCTCGGCCTCGAGCAGGTCGAGCCGGCCCTGCGACACCCGTCCCGCGCTCCGCAGCTCGGCGATCAGCTCGCGCGCGCGGGCCGTGCGGGCCGCGGCGACCAGCGCCTCGCCCAGGGCCAGGCCCGCGTCGGGGTCGTCGGGCACGAAGCGGTGCAGCGCCGACCACGCCTCGACCGCCGCGGGCCAGTCGCCGAGCGCGCCACGGGCGTAGCCGGTCGCGCGCAGCCGGGTCTCGGCGGGGAGGGGCGCGGCGAGGGCGAGCGCGCGGCGGGCGGCGTCGACCGCGCCCGCGCCGTCGCCGCGCCGGCGGAGGGCGTCGGCGAGCGCCGCGTGGGCCAGCGCCTGCTGCGGCTGCTCGCGGACCGCGCGCCCGAGCGCCGTCGCCGCTGCGGCGAGGTCGAGCTCGCGCAGTCGCGCGAGCCCTTCGCCCAGCGCCCGTCCCGGCGCCGTCGCTCCCGGCGCAGGGCCCGCGGGCGGCGCCACGGCCGCGGGCCCGGGGCGCGGGCTGCGCAGCGCGACGATCCCGGCGGCGACGGCCAGCGCCAGCGCTCCCACGACAGCGACCGCGCGCCACTCGGGAGCGCGCCGCGGGACGTCGAGATCGGCGACCGCGGTGCCCGCGCTCGGGTAGCGGCGCGCCGGGTCGCGCTCGAGGCAGCGCAGGATCACCCGCTCGAGGCTCGGGTCGAGCCGGGGATCGATCGTGCGCGGCGACGGCGCCGGCTGGTGCAGCCGGCGCAGCGCGGCGGCCAGCGCGGTCGGCCCCTCGAACGGCAGCCGGCCGGTCACCATCTCGAACAGCACGACGCCGAACGCGTAGACGTCGCTGCGCGCCGTGGCGAGGCTGCCCTCGACCTGCTCGGGCGCCATGTACTCCGGGGTGCCGACGAGGCTCGCGGTGCGCCGCTCGTCGCCCGCCTCCGCGGCCGCGACGGCCAGCCCGAAGTCGGTGATCACCGCCCGCGGCGGCGCGCCCGGCGGCCCCGGGCACAACATCACGTTGGCGCTCTTGAAGTCGCGGTGGACGACGCCCGTGGCGTGGGCCGCGTCGAGCGCCGCGGCCATCTGCCGCGCCAGCGCAAGCGCCGTCGAGACGTCGAGCCGGCCGTCGCGGCGCACGCGCTGGGCGAGGTTCTCGCCGGGCAGCAGTTCCATCACGACGAACGCGACCGGCGGCCTCCCGGGCGCGAGGGGCGCGTGCTCCGCGAGGTCGTGGAGGCGGGCGATGCCGGGGTGGCTCACCCGCCGCGCGAGCTGGACCTCGCGCCGCAGGCGCTCCAGCGCGGCGCGATCGGCCGCCAGCCGCGGGCGCAGCACCTTGACCGCGACCGGCTCCTGCAGCTCGAGGTCCCACGCCTCGTGCACCTCGCCCATGCCGCCTTCGGCGACGAAGCGAACGACGCGGTAGCGGCCGGCGAGCGGCCGCTCCGGGTCGAACGCCGCCATCGGCGACGCGGACGCGGCGGCCCCGGGGTCGGTCGGGCGCGCGGGTGCGGTGGTGCGGTCGGGATCGGGAGCCAACACGGTCATGGTACGGCCGCTTTGCTACAGTCGCCCCGCCGCCATGTTGCGCACCACCTTCGTCACCGTGCTCGCCTTCGCCGCGCTGGGCGCCGCCGGTTGCGGGCGGCCGCCCGGGCCTTCGCCGCTCGCGCGCGAGGAGGCGCTGCTGATGCGCCAGGTGCAGGGACTCGAGGCGCTGGTGGCCGCGGCCGAGGCGGGCACGCTCACGTCGCCGGACTGGGTGCAGATCGGCATCGACGAGGCGCTGATCGCCGAGCTGGTCGCGGCCGGGCTGCCGCAGGAGCGGGTGATCCTGGACCGCGCCCGGGTCCGGCTGGAGCGCGCGGAGATCTCGCTGCGCGGCAGCGTCGGCCTGGTCACGCTGCACGGCCGCGTCTCGCCGCCGGACGATCCGGCCACCTTCGCCGAGCTGACGCTGAGCGGCGCGCTCGGCCAGTTCGCGATCGAGGGCGGCGTGTTGCGCGCGCGGGTCGAGCTGATCGGCTTCGACGTGCGCCGCGCCGCGGCTGCCGGCGTCGACTCCGACGCGCTGCGCGCGCTGCTCGTGGGGCTGGGCGAAGAGGGGCTGGCGGCCGCGGGTGAACTGGTGCCGCCGCTCGAGCTGCCCGTGCGGCTCGAGGACGTCGTGCGCTTCGAGGGCCTCGACGACGGCCCGGTGCGGGTCGCGCCCGCGTCGCTGCCGCTGCGGGTCTCGGTCGCGCGGGCGATGGCGCTGTCGGGGCGGCTGTGGATCTTCCTCGACGTGAAAGCCGGGCCCTGGCAGAGCGAGGCGGCGCGGTGAGCACTCGAGCCAGGGTCTGGGGCGCGCTCGTGCTGCTGCTGACCGGGCTGGTGGCGGGGGTCGTCGCCTGGCGGCGTGCCCAGCCGCCCGCGGGCCCGAGCGCCGAAGACGTCGAGCGCCTGCGCGCGCGGCGCGCGGCGCTGCAGGACCGCTTCCGCGAGCTGACCACGGGCCGCGACGACGAGGGGTTGTCGCAGGCCCCCGCGGCGGACGTCATCCTCGGCCTGCCGACGAGCCTGACCCGCTCGCTCGTCGAGCAGGTGACGACGGGCCTGTTCCGCGAGGTGCGGCTGGAGCTGCGAAAGCTCCAGGTGCGTACCGCCGACGACATCGAAGGCAAGGTGCTGTTCAAGCGTCGGACGCTGGGCAGCTTCGTGCTGGAAGTCGACATCGAGCGCGTCAGCGCGCTGCTCGAGCCCGGCAACCCGCAGCTCGACTTCAGCGGCGACCGCATCCACGTGCGGCAGCCCGTCGCGCTGTCGCGCGGCGAAGGCCGCGCCCAGGTCCGCTTCCGCTGGGACGGCAAGGGCATCGCGGGTGCCGTGTGCGGCGACCTCGACGTCACGCTGCCGGTGTCGGGACGGGTCAAGCCGCGCGACTACGCGGTCGGTGGCGCGTTCGAGCTGGCGACCGACGGCGGGTTCGTCGTCGCCCGACCCCGCTTCGGCCCGGTGCGGGTGCACCTCGAGATCGAGCCGGCCGCCGCGACCTGGCAGGCGGTCGACGCGCTGATCGACCAGCAGGGCCTCGTGTGCCGCACGGCCCTGCGCAAGGCCGACGTCGCGGGCAAGGTGCGGGCGCTGGTGGCCCGCGGGTTCGACGTCACGCTGCCGCGCACGCTGCTGCGCGAGGTGCGCCTGCCCGCCGGCCTGACGTCGTCGGTCGCGGTCCCCGGCCGCACGCTCGAGCTCGAGGTCGAGCCGATCGGCCTCGCCCTCACCCCGACCCGCACCTGGTACGGCGCGGACGTCGCCCCGCGCGCCCGCCTCGATCGCCCCTAGTCCGGCCGTCGGGCCGGGTCCAGCCAGCCGACGAACGGCTGGGACACAGGCTGTCGAAGGGGAATGGAGCCGACGGTGGGGCTTGAACCCACGACCTGCTGATTACGAATCAGCTGCTCTACCGCTGAGCTACGTCGGCGCGGCAGGGGATGGAAATGTACCAGAGGATCCGACGGCGCGAAAGGGCGCAGGGCCTGCGCCGGGGCGAGGGTGCCGCAACCGGGCGATTAATCTTGATTTGAAGAACACTTGACCCCATACTCCTGAAGTCAATTCTCGGGAGGGTCGGGTGGCGAACTGGACTCGGACGGCGGCCCTGGCCGCCAGCGCGCTGTTGCTGGGAGCCTGCCAGACCCTGTACGAGGAGCTGCCGGGTGGCACCGGCGGCACTCCGATCGCGACGCCGACCCCGTCGGGTCCCGGCACCGCCGTGACACCCACTCCCACTCCGAGCGCCAGCGCCACTCCGACCCCGCAGGCGACGCCCACGCCCGCGCCGACGGCAACGCCGCCCCCGCAGACGTCGGCCGGATGCGGCCTGCCGCCGGGCACCTGGTCCGGGCAGGCCTGCCCCTACCTCTCGCCGTCTTTCCTGCGCGACGTCGACGCGGCGATCGACCGCGTGGTCTCCAAGCAACCCGGCCTCTTCAACCTGAACGACCGGCGCGGCGACAAGGGCTACTACGTGCGCGACGGCGACGCCTTCCACCTGGCGGTCGTGCGCGAGCTGGAGGCGGTCGGCCTGTGCGCGACGTTCGACGGCGAGGAGATCGGCGTCAAGGACACGAACGCCTCGAACGACCAGTACGACATCCACCTGTCGACCGGGCACATCCGGCGCGGGGACGGGATGTACCGGTCGACCTGCCGTCCCGCCTGGTTCTAGGCCCGAGCCCCGGGCGCGCACGAATCGCGCGGCCTGCGTGTCGGGCCGGAAGCGGCTGGCCGTCCCTTCAGGCGGAGCTCCGGGCGCAACGGCTGCGTCTTGGCACGCGGCAGGCACTTTGCTAAGGTCCCCCCCGGTCGTTCGTATCCACGCTGGAGCCACGCATGCCGACAACCTTGAGCAGCGCGGACTTCCTCACCTCCTGGAGCGCGGTTCTCCTTTTCTTCGTGGCCGCGGTCGGGTTCGTCGCGATCGGTCTCGTGGGCTGGTGGGTCCTCCGACCCTCCCGAGTCACCCCCGAGAAGCTCACCACCTATGAGTGTGGCGAGGAGCCGATCGGCGGGGCCTGGGTCCAGTTCAACGTCCGCTTCTACGTGTTCGCCCTGGTCTTCCTCGTCTTCGACGTGGAGGCCGTGTTCCTGCTGCCCTGGGCGGTCGTCTTCCGCGAACTGGGCGCGATCGCCTTCCTCGAAGGCCTCTTCTTCATCGCCGTGCTCGCGATCGGCCTCGCCTACGCCTGGCGCAAGGGCGACCTGGCCTGGGTGCGGCTCGACGACCGGGTGAACCCGTGAAGCTGGCGCCGACCCTGCCGCCGCCCGTCAGCGGCGTGATCCAGAACCGCTTCCCCGACCACGTCGTGTTCACCACCGTCGACGAGGTGGTCAACTGGGCGCGCAAGTCCAGCCTGTGGCCGATGACGTTCGGCCTCGCCTGCTGCGCGATCGAGATGATGGCCGCCGGCGGCACCCGCTTCGACTGGGACCGCTTCGGCATGATCCCGCGCGCCACGCCGCGCCAGAGCGACCTGATGATCGTCGCCGGCACGGTGACGCTGAAGATGGCCTCGCGCGTGAAGCGGCTGTTCGAGCAGATGCCAGAGCCACGCTACGTGATCTCGATGGGCTCGTGCGCCAACAACGGCGGCCCCTACTGGCGCCACGGCTACCACGTGCTCAAGGGCATCGACGAGATCATCCCCGTCGACGTCTACGTGCCAGGCTGCCCGCCGCGGCCGGAGGCGCTGCTCTACGGCGTGATGAAGCTGCAGGAGAAGCTGCAGGAGGACCGCGTGCTGCGCAAGAAGCCGCTGGCGCCCGGCAGCCTGGTCGACGCCCACCTCGACGGCGTCGAGCGCGCCCCCGACGGCTCGCTGCGGATCGTCGAGCCGGCGGCCGCCCCGAAGCCCGAGCCGGCGGCACCTGCAGCCCCCTCGCACGGAGCCAAGGCATGACGCCCGCCGAGATCTGCACGAAGCTCCAGGAGAAGTTCGGGGCCGACGTGGTCGGGCCGCTGGTCGAGGCCGCGTCTCCCTTCGTGGTGGTCACGACCGAGCGGATCGCCGAGGTCGCCGCCTTCTGCAAGGCGGACCCGGCGCTGGTGCTCGACAACCTGCTGTGCCTCTCCGCGGTCGACCTGCCCAAGGAGAAGGACCAGCCGCGGATGGAGGTCGTCTACCACCTCTTCTCCTACACCCACTTCCACCGCTTCGCGCTGAAGGTCCACGTGCCGCGCGAGGGCGCCCGGGTGCCGACCGTCGAGGCCACCTGGGGCGTCGCCAACTGGCACGAGCGCGAGGCCTACGACCTGTTCGGGATCGTGTTCGAGGGCCACTCCGACCTGCGCCGCATCCTGCTGCCGGACGACTGGCAGGGGCACCCGCTGCGCAAGGACTGGACCGACCCCGAGTTCTACAACGGGATGCGGGTCAAGCCCACGGAGCAGATGGCCGAGCGGGCCCTCAAGGGCGAGGAGTTCGGCACCGGCCCGTTCAAGCACGACCCCGACAACGCCCACGTCCCCGGGAGCCAGGCATGAGCGCCGGAATCACCCGGCCGGTCACCTCCGCCGAGTCGGTCGGCTGGCGGATCGACGACATCGGCCCCGACGAGATGATCCTGTCGATGGGCCCGCAGCACCCGTCGACCCACGGCGTGCTGCGGATCGAGCTGATCACCGACGGCGAGCTGGTGCGCGAGGCACGGCCCCACATCGGCTACCTGCACCGCTGCTTCGAGAAGCACTGCGAGAACGTCGACTACCCGGGCGTGATCCCCTACACCGACCGCCTCGACTACGTGGCGTCGATGGGCAACTCGCTCGGCTACGCGCTGGCGGTGGAAAAGCTGCTGGCGATCGAGCCTTCGCCCTACGTGTCGACGATCCGCGTGATCATGGCCGAGCTGCAGCGGATCGCCTCGCACTGCGTCGCGGTCGGCACCTACGGCATGGACCTCGGGGCCTTCACCCCGTTCCTGCACCTGCTGCGCGACCGCGAGAAGATCCTCGACGTCTTCGAGTGGACCTGCGGCGCGCGCCTGCTCTACAACTACAACTGGATCGGCGGGCTGTCCCACGACGTTCCGGACGGCTTCGTCCGCGCCTGCCGCGAGATCGTCGCCGAGTTCGACAAGGTCACCTGGCCCGAGCTCGTGAACCTGCTGATCGGCAACCGCATCTTCATCGAGCGCACGGCCAAGGTCGGCGTCGTCTCCCGCGAGCTGGCGATCTCGTACGACCTGACCGGGCCCAACCTGCGCGGGTCCGGCGTCGCCTACGACCTGCGCAAGGCCGAGCCCTACTGCGGCTACGAGAACTACGAGTTCGCGGTGCCGGTCGGCGAAGGGAAGCACGGCCCGCTCGGGTCCTGCTTCGACCGCAACTGGGTGCGCGTGGTCGAGATGAAGGAGTCGGCGCGGATCATCTCGCAGGCGCTCGACCGCCTGGAGAAGCTCGAGAAGACCGACGTCCGCGAGAAGGTGCCCAAGCGCGCCAAGCCGGCCAAGGGCGAGGTGTTCGCCCGCTCCGAGGCCCCGCGCGGCAACCTCGGCTACTACGTGGTGGCCGACGGCACCGCCGTCAACCCCTACCGGGTGAAGGTCAAGAGCCCCTGCTTCACCGCGATGAGCGCGTTCCACCACGTGGCGCGCGGCGTGATGATCGCGGACATCATCGCCCTCATCGGCAGCTTCGACGTCGTGCTCGGGGAGATCGACCGCTAGCCATGGACGCCCTGCTCCGGCTGTTCTCGCTCATTCCCGGCTGGGACCAGAACGTCCCGGCCTGGGCCTCCATCACGCTCGCCGGCCTGGTGGCCGCGGGCCTGTGTCTCGGCTTCATGTCGCTCGGCCCCGTCGGCTACGTCTACGTCGAGCGCAAGATCGCCGGCTTCATGCAGGACCGGCTGGGCCCGATGCGGGTCGGGCCCTGGGGCCTGCTGCAGACGATCGCCGACACCATCAAGCTGCTGTTCAAGGAGGCGATCTTCCCGGCAGCGGTCCACAAGGTGATGTTCGTGGTCGCGCCCTGCCTGGTCGTGACCGGCGCCTTCATGGGCTTCGCGGTGCTGCCGTTCTCGCCCACCTGGCAGGCGGCCGACCTCGACGTCGGCGCCTTCTACGTGATCGCGATCGGCTCGCTGTCGACCGTCGGCCTGATCATGGCGGGCTGGGCCTCGAACAACAAGTACGCGCTGTTCGGCGCGATGCGCTCCGCGGCGCAGATCGTCTCCTACGAGATCCCGGCGGTGATGTCGCTGATCGTCGTGGTGATGATCGCGGGCTCGCTGTCGCTGCAGGCGATCGTCGGCGAGCAGGCCGGCGGGCTGCACAACTGGTTCCTGTGGAAGTTCTTCCCGCTGAACGTGATCGCCTTCCTGGTCTTCTTCACGGCGACGCTCGCGGAGTGCAACCGCACCCCGTTCGACATCCCGGAGGCGGAGAGCGAGCTGGTCGCGGGCTTCCACACCGAGTACAGCGGCTTCTTCTTCGCGATGTTCTTCCTCGCCGAGTACACCGAGATGTTCGTCGCCTCGGCGATGGCCGCGGTGCTGTTCCTCGGCGGCTTCGCGGCGCCGATCCCGGCGCTGCAGACGGTGGGCGGCTTCGACATCGGCCCGGTCTGGCTGATCGCCAAGGCCTGGGCGCTGGTCTTCGTCCACATGTGGCTGCGCTGGACGCTGCCGCGGCTGCGCGTCGACCAGCTCATGCACGTCGCCTGGAAGGTGCTGCTGCCGATCTCGCTGTTCCTGATCGTGGTGGTCGGCGGGCTGCTGACCTGGCCGGCGACGGCGAACGGGTTCCCCTGGGACCGCTGGGTGGGCTGGCTGCTCTCGGCCCTGCTGTTCGTCTACCTGGCGACGACGGCGGCGCGGGCGTGGCGCTGGCACGCGCGCCAGGTGCGGGAGGCGGTCGCGTGAAGGCCTGGTTCGCCGATCTCTGGAACGGGTTCTGGACCGTGCTCGTCGGCATGGACATCACGTGGCGCCACCTGTTCACCCCCAAGGTGGTGCTGCAGTACCCCGAGCAGAAGTGGACGCTGCCGCCGAAGAGCCGGATGCGGCTGCACCTCAAGTACGAGGACTGCATCGGCTGCGGCCAGTGCGTGCGCGCCTGCCCCGTCAACTGCATCTCGCTCAAGGCGGAGAAGCGGCCCGCGGGTTCTGCGCCGATCTACGCCGCCAACGGCCAGCCGATCAAGCTCGACGTCAAGGTGTTCGACATCGACATGTCGCTGTGCTGCTACTGCAACCTGTGCACGTACCCGTGCCCCACGGACTGCATCTACATGACGACGGAGTACGAGTTCGCCACGACCGACCTGCAGGAACACCTGTACCGCTTCGCCAAGCCGGACGCGGTGTTCCTGACCGTGAACCCGAAGCCGCCTGCCCCCGCCGCCGCGCCCGCACCCGCTGCGGCCGCGGCTCCGCCGGCTCCGGCAGCCCCGCCCGCGGCGGCGCCGAAGCCGCCCGAGGGAGGTGCGGCGTGACGGCCTCCGCGTTCGTCTTCTGGGTGCTGGCCACCATCGTGCTCGGCTCGGCGGCGGTGGTCGTGCTGTCGCGAAGCCTGATCAACAGCGCGTTCGCGCTGCTCGCCACCTTCGCCGGCGTCGCCGGCTTCTACGTCCTGCTGGGCGCCGACTTCCTGGCCGCCGTGCAGTTCCTCGTCTACGTCGGCGGCATCCTGATCCTGCTGGTCTTCGGCGTGATGCTGACCCACCGCATCCAGGACCTCGACCTGCGCGCCGAGGCCCGCCAGCTCGTGCCGGGCCTGTTCGTCGCCGCCGGCGTGTTCGCGCTGCTGACGGCCGTCGCCACCCGCACGCCGTGGGCCCAGGGGCCCGGCCGCGAGCTGTCGGCGACCACCGCCGACATCGGCCGCGCCTTCCTCGGCAAGTACCTGCTGCCCTTCGAGGCGGCCTCGATCCTGCTGCTGGTCGCCCTGATCGGCGCCGCGCTGATCGTCCGCAAGCGGGAGGACGCGTGAACCTCGAACCCGGCCTCGCGCACTACCTGGTGGTGTCGGCGGCGCTGTTCGCCCTCGGCCTGCTGGGCCTGATCACCCGCCGCAACGCGGTGCAGGCGCTGATGGGCGTCGAGCTGATGCTCAACTCCGCCAACATCAACCTGGTCGCCTTCAACCGCTTCGGCACCGGCGGCATCGACGGCCAGGTGTTCGGCACCTTCGTCATCGTCGTGGCCGCCGCCGAGGTGGCCGTGGCGCTGGCGCTGGTGCTGACCCTCTACCGCGCGCGGCGCACCCCGAACCTCGACGCCGCCACCTCGCTGCGGGGATAGAAACGACATGGACGCCCTGCTCGAAAGCCTCGCCCGCTCGCTGCCGGAGGTGATCGTCTGCCTCGGCCTGCTGCTCGTCGTCGTGCTCGACGCGGCCGGCGGCAGCGCCCGCCGCGCGATCCCCTCGCTCTCGATCCTGACCCTGCTGCTGGCGCTCGGCGCCGCGTTCCGCGACGGCGGCGCGCCGGTGGCCACCTGGAGCGGGATGCTGGCGGCGGACCCGCTGTCGACGCTGCTGCGCAGCCTGGTGCTGCTCGGCGCGCTGCTGGTGCTGCTCGCCTTCGACCTCGGCCGCTCGCGCGAGCTGAAGGGGCTGGGGCTCGGCGAGTTCCACGCGCTGGTGCTGGCCGTCACCTTCGCCTGCCTGCTGCTGGCCGGCGCCAACGACCTGGTGATGGTGTACCTGGCGCTGGAGATGGTGTCGATCCCCTCCTACGTGCTGGTCGCCTATCTGAAGCGCGACCCGCGCTCGAACGAGGCCGCGCTCAAGTACCTGCTGTTCGGCGCCGCCTCCAGCGGCGCGATGCTCTACGGCCTGTCCTTCGTCTACGGCCTGGCCGGCACGACCAGCATCCCCGGCGTGTCCGCGGCGCTCGCCGGCGGGCTGCCGGCGGCGTCGACCTTCGGGCTGTGGCTCTCGGCGCTGCTGGTGTTCGCCGGCTTCGGGTTCAAGGTCGCGGCGGTGCCGTTCCACTTCTGGTGCCCCGACGCCTACGAAGGCGCGCCGACCCCGGTCGCCGCCTTCCTGTCGGTGGTGCCGAAGACCGCGGGCTTCGCGGTGATGCTGCGCTTCTGCTACGAGGCGCTGTCGCTGCAGCGCGGCGGGCCGCTGGCGCTCGTCGAGATCGTCGACTGGCCGCAGGTCCTGATGTGGATCTCGGTGGCGACGATGACGCTCGGCAACGTCGCGGCGCTGACCCAGACCAACATGAAGCGGCTGCTCGCCTACTCGTCGATCGCCCACGCCGGTTACGTGATGATGGGCGTCGTCGCGATGAGCGAGGACGGCGGGCGCGGCGTGCTCGTCTACCTGTTCACCTACGTGCTGATGAACCTCGGCGCCTTCGGCGTGGTCGCCGCCATCCACGGCGCCGACGGCACCTTCGACCTGCGCGACTACGCCGGGCTGCACCGCCGCCAGCCGCTGCTGGCGCTGGCGATGGCCGTGTTCCTGCTCTCGCTGATGGGGCTGCCGCCGTTCGTCGGCTTCTTCGGCAAGTTCTACGTGTTCGCGGCGGTCATCGCCCACGGCCCGGAGTACTACTGGTACGCGGCCGTCGGCGCCGTCAACGCGGCCGTCGCCGCCTACTACTACTTCCGCGTGATGCGAGCGATGGTGGTCGACGTCGAAGCCGCGGAAACGCCGGCGATGGCCGTCGGTGGCCGCGAGGCGCTGGCGCTCGCGGCCCTGGCCGCCTTCAACCTGCTGCCGACGCTGGCCTGGGGCCGGGTCGACGAGTGGACCCGCGCGGCGATGGTGCTGCTGCCGCGCTAGGCCGGGATTCGGCGCTTCAGCGCGCGGCGAACAACTTCACCGTCAGGCCGGCCGTGAAGGCGGTGTCGGTCTTCTCGAGCGCCACGACCGGAAGCGGGCTGGCGCCCATCTCGATCGCCTGGCCCGCGGCGTCGACGGGGCGCAGCGCGAGCACGGGCGGGTCATTGTCGAAGCGCACGGTGACGCCGAGGCGAAGCCCGAACGTGCGGTTGATGGCGACCTCGACGGCGTGGACCGCGTTGACGCGGAGATCGTCGGTGTTCTCGAGGTCCTGGTCGACGACCAGGCCGGAGGTGAAGCGCGAGCCCGCCTTGCCGTCGTCGCCGCGCGCGCCGAAGCCGTACTCGAAATTCCACGCGAAGCGTGCTCCGAGCCCGGACTCGACGACCCCCGCGAGCCCGACGTTCGCGCCCTGGCCCGCGGGCACGACCTGGGTTTCGCTGGTGACCGTGACGCCCGCCCCCACGCTGAACTTCAGTTCGTCGCGGTCCGCCACGAGGTAGTCCGCGCCGGCCACGCCGATCGTGCGGCTGTCGATGCCCGCTGGCACGTCGCGCTCGAAGTCGCCGCCGAGGTAGCCCGCGAGCCGCTCGCGGAAGCGGTAGCGGCCCTTGAGGCGCGCGAAGTACGCCTCGGAGGAGACCTCGTTGATCGCCGCCTGGCTGACCGTGAACGGCCCGGCCGCGCCCGCGCCCGTGGCGGCGAAGGAAAAGCGCGTGTTGCTCTGGCGCAGGGCCCCGGCGCTGAGGCTGACGTCGCTGCGATGGAACACCCGGGCGAGGTCGACACTGAGCCCCAGCGTGCTGGCCTCGCTGTTGCCACTGGTGCTCGCGAAGTTCCCGATCACCTTGGCGTGCCAGCCGGGGTCCTTGTTCTCCTGGGCGCTCGCCGCAGACGCCACAGCGGCCGCAGCGACGACGAGAAGGGCACTCGCGCGGTTCATCTTCACCTCTTCTTCGAGTCGCCGGAGTATATCGCCCGGCTCCGAACGCCTCGCTTGCCGAGGAACGGGCGGAAGTCGGCGGGCAGCGGGCACGAGAGCCGCAGCGGCCGCCCGCTGACGGGGTGCGGGAGGTTGAGCGCGGCGGCGTGCAGCAGCACCCGCGGCACCGCCACCCCGCCGAGGTGGGTGGCCCCGCCGTAGCGGACGTCGCCCGCGATCGGGGCGCCGGCGATCGCCAGGTGGGCGCGGATCTGGTGCTTGCGCCCCGTCTGCGGGCGGCACTCGACGAGCAGCGCCTCGTGGCGGCGCGACAGGACGCGGAACTCGGTGCGGGCCGCCTGGCCGCCCGCCGCCTCCCGCATCTGCGCCTGCTTGCCGGACCCGACCAGCGCGAGCGGCGCCTCGCAGGTCCAGGCGTCAGGCAGCGGCTGGCGCGGGCGGCCGACGACCGCCACGTACACCTTCTCGACGTCGCGGCCCTCGAACGCGCGGGCCAGTCCTTCGTTCGCCGCGCGCGCCTTGGCGAAGAGCACGACGCCCGAGGTGTCCTTGTCGAGCCGCTGGTGGGAGCCGAGATAGGGCAGCCCGCCTTCGTCGCCGCCGGCGCGCCGCGCGAGCTTCTCCTGCACGAGGCCGAACAGGTGCGGGCGCCGGGCGTCGGCACTCTGGTGGGTGAGCAGGCCGGGCGGTTTGGCGACCGCGATCACCCACTCGTCCTCGTAGAGGACGGCCAGCGCGCCGGCCGCGTCGGTCTCGCCTTCTTCGGCTTCCAGCGCGCGGCCGGCGTATGCGGCGCGCAGGGCGATCTCGATCCGCGCGCCGCCCGCCGGCAGTTCTTCGCCGGGCCGCCGCCACGCGGCCCCGTTCACGGTCACCGCGCCGGCGACCACCGCCCGTCGGAGCTCAGCGCGCGGCACCGCGTGGCCCACAGCCGCCGGCACCAGCACCGCCAGCGCGTCGAGCACGCGGGCGCCGCCCAGTTCCGGTCCTGCCTGCAACCGCACGCGGCGCGGCGGTGCGGCCGTCGCGTCACGCAGCCGCCTCGTCGTGTCCCGCGGTCTCATGCGGCCTCCACCCTGAAGCTCGACCCGGCCGGGCCCTTCTCGACCACCACCCGGGCGGGCAGCCGCGCCGTCAGCTCGGCGAGGTGGGTGATCACGCCGACCATTCTGCCGCCGGTCGGCAGGCTCTCGATGGCCTCCTGCACCGTCTCCAGCGTCTCCGGGTCGAGGGTCCCGAAGCCCTCGTCGATGAACAGGCTTTCCAGGTGGACCGCGCCGGCGGCCTTCTGCACCTGCTGCGACAGCTCGAGCGCCAGCGCCAGCGAGGCGAGGAACGTCTCGCCGCCGGAGAGCGTCTCGGCGCGGCGGCGCTCGCCGGCGTTGTCGTTGTCGCGGACGTGGAAGTCGTCGTCGACGTACTCGAGTGCGTAGCGGCCTGCCGACAGGCCCAGCAGGCGCAGCGATGCGCCCGCGACCAGGTCGCGCACGGTCTCGTGCAGCAGGTAGGCCTGGAAGCGGTCGGCCTTGAGTTCGAGCGCGAGCTGCTTGAGCAGCGAGAGCTGCGCGCGCTTCGACTCGAGCTCCGCGCGGCGCCTCGCGACGGCCGCGAGCCGGGCCTCGAGCGCGGCCACCTGCTCCTCGAGCCGGGCCGCGTCGCGCACTCCCTGCTCGCGCTCCCGGCGCAGCGCGTCGCGCTCGCGCTGCGCGGCTTCGAGCGCCGCCTGGGCGTCCGCGAGGGTGGCCGGGCCGGGCGGCAACTCGGCCATCTGTTCCGCGAGCGCCGCCAGCCGCTCGGCCCCGGCCTGCAGCTTCGCGCCGAAGCCGCGGATCGCCTCGGCCAGCCGCTGCTGCCCGGCGGGCGGGAGCGCCGCGGCTCGGGCCGCGTCCGGCGACGCGAACTGCGCCTCTGTCGCGGCCTGCTTCGCCTCCTGCTCCGCCCGGACCGCCTTCGCCAGCGCGTCGCCGGCGGCCGCGTCAGCCGCGGCCGCGGTCGCCGCGGCGCTGGCGAGCGCGGTGTCGGCCGCGGCGAGCGCGTCCTGCGCAGCGGCGCGGGCCGCGTCGATCCGCTGCCGCTCACCGCGCAGGTCCGCCTGCGCCGCGGCGGGGTCGGCCTCGTCGGTCAGCGCCTGCAGCTCCCGGACCCGCTCGACGTGGGCGGCGTGCGCGGCCTCGGCCCGCTCGTCGGCCTCGAGCGCCTCGGCCGAAGCGCGCTCGACGTCGCGGGTCGCGCTCTCGAGCGCGAGCGCCGCGCGCTCGTTGGCCGAGCGCCGGCGCTCGGCCTCCTGGCGCACGGTCTCGAGGCGGGCGCGGGCGGCGTCGACGCCGTCGCGGGCGCGCTTCTCGGCCGCCTCGAGCGCGCCGAGGTCGCTGCCCGCGAGCGCGGGAGGCGTCTTCGCCAGCGCGCGCTCGCACACGGGACACGGATCGCCCTTGGCGAGGCCGTGGCGCAGGTGGGCGACCGCGTCGCGCTTCTCGGCCTCGCGCCGGGCGAGCTCCGTCGCGCGGAGAGCGGCCTCCGCCGCCTCCAGTTCCTGCGCGGCGCGCTCCGTCGCCGCCGCGGCCTGCTGGGCGGCGCGCTCGGCCTCGGCAGCGGCCTCGGATCGCGCGGCCTTGTCCTTGCGCAGGCGGGCCACGGCCTGCTTCTTCTCCGTGGCCAGCGCCTCGGCCTCGCGGGCGGCGCGGGCGGCGGCCGCCGTGGGTCCCGCGAGCACGACGGCCTGGCCGAGCGCCTCGATCCGCGCGTCCAGCTCGGGCAGCCGGGCGGCCGCGGCCAGCGCGCTCTCCCCGGCGCGGCGCCGGGCAAGGACGGCGGCCTGCGCCTCGTCGGCGGCGGCGCGGGCGCGCTGCGCGGCCGCCGCCAGCCGCTCGCTCTCGGCGCGCGCGGCCGCGGCCTGGTCGAGGCGCGGCACGACGCCGGCGGCGCGGCGCGCCGCGTCGAGCCGGGCCTCGTCGGCCGTGACCTGCGCCCGATGCCGCTCGAGCTCGCCCTGCTGTCGCTTCAGCTCGTCCTGTTCGCTCAGCAGCCGCACCCGAGCCTCCGCCGCGGCCGCCGCCGCCTCGACCGCGAGGAGCCGCGGCTCCAGCGCGGCGCTGGCCTCGACCTGCTTCGCGTGCTGCTCGCGCAGCGCGGCGACCGCCTCGGGCGTGACCAGCGCGTCTTCGCCCAGGGTCTGCTCGAGCATCGTGGCTGCCGCCTCGAGCTCGCCGGCTTCGCTGGCCGCGCGCTTGCGCATGCGCTCGTAGACGAGCAGTTGCAGCAGCGTGCCGAGGATCTTCTGGCGGTCCTTCGGCGTGCTCTTCAGGAACTTCGCGAACTCGCCCTGCGGCAGGATCACGGCCTGGGTGAAGGCATTGAGGTCCAGCCCGAGGAGCTGGACGATGCGCTGGTTGACCTCGTTGACGCCTTCGGCCAGCGCTTCCGTCTCGCCGCGGAGCTCCCCCGTGGAGCCGGCGAGCCGCTCGAGCTGGGCCTGGGTCGCCTTGGTGTTGCGGAACAGCCGCCGCGTCACCCGGTACGCCTCGCCGCCGCGGACGAAGTCGAGGCTGACCACGAGCTGGTCCTTGCCGAGCGAGATGAGTTCCTTGAGCTGGGGTCCCGTGCGCGGGACGTTGCCGTAGAGCGCGAGCAGCATGGCGTCGAGCAGGCTCGACTTCCCCGCCCCGGTCGGGCCCGCGATCGCGAACAGGTCGAGACCGTCGAAGCGAAGGTCCGGCTGCCGGCCGCGGAAGGACGTGAGGTTCTCGACGCGCAGCACCAGCGGCCGCATCAGTGCCCCTCGTCCTGGGGGTGCTGGCAGGCGTGCAGCAGCCGGTCGAACTCGGCCAGCAACGCCGGCGCCGGCTCGTGGCCCTCGTGGCGGCAGTAGGCGGCGAACACCTCGCGCGGCGGCGCGCCGTCCGGCGGCCGAGCCTCGTCGCCGGCCTCGACGACGGGCACCTTCGCCTCGACGCGCACCGCGTTGGGCACCAGCTTGCGCACCTTGCCGTTGAGCTCGGGGTCGGGCGCGGGCAGCGGCACCGCGATCCACAGCAGCGCGTTCTCCGCGCGCAGCGCTGCCGCGTCGCGCTCGAGCTCCGCCGGCGTGCGCTCGATCTTCTTCAGCTCCCGGGCGCCGCGGTACGGCACGCGCTCGACCCGCGCCGGCTGCTTCGCGCGGGCGTCGACCAGCACCCAGCCCTTGGCCTCGCCCGCCTCGCCGAAGTCGAGCTGCAGCGGCGAGCCCGCGTACTCGGCAGGGGCCGGGGCCTCCAGCCGCTGTGGCTTGTGGATGTGGCCGAGCGCGACGTACTGCGCGGTGTTCGGGATCGCCTGCGGCGTGGCCGCCCACTCGCTGCCGAGGTGGACCGTGCGCTCCGAGCCCGAGAACGCGGCGCCGACCAGGTGGGTGTGCATCGTCAGCAGGTTGACGGTGTCGGCGCGATAGCCGGCGGTCAGGCTGGCCACGATGCCGCGGAGCGCCTCGGCGTAGTTCTGGTGGGCGAGCACGTCGCCGCCGGTGCGCAGCCCCGTGTTCGGATCGACGCGTCCTTCGGCCAGCTCCAGCGCGTCGGTGAACCAGCGCGGCGCCGCGAACGGCACCGCTGCGAGAAGCGCCTTCTCCCCCGACCGCGATTCGAACTCGATCAGGCCTCCGCGATCGGCCGGCGCCGGACGCGGCACCACGGTCACGTCGACCAGCTCGGCCAGCGCGCCCCACGCCTCGAGCCGCGCGGCCGAGTCGTGGTTGCCGCCGATCACGACCGTGCGGATGCCGGCGCGGCCCACCCGCTTGAAGAAGCGGAACACCAGCGACTCGGCGGCCGCCGGCGGTGCGCCGGTGTCGAACACGTCGCCGCTGTGGATCAGCAGCTCGACCTTTTCGCGCTCGAGGTCGTCGCCGAGCGCCTCGAGCACCTGCTCCATCTCCGGCAGGCGGTCGACGTTCCGGAACAGGCGGCCCGCGTGCCAGTCGCTGGTGTGGGCGATGCGCACGCTACTTGACCCTCGAGAACAGGTCGCGGCGGGCCTTTGCCGGGTCGGGCGGCGGGGCCGCCGCCTCGTCCGCGCGCGTCGCCCACGACGGGAACGGGAAGCCGAGCAGCACCGGGGTCGGGATCTCGGGCTGCGAGACGATCATGGTGCCGGGCTGCAGCAGGTTGGAACGCAGCCGCGCGACCTTGGACAGGAAGCCGTACTCGGCGCGCTCGGACTCGGCCGCGTCGAGGCGGCCGACCACCTTGATCGCGGCGTTGGCGATCACCCGCTTCTCGACCTCGGAAGCCGTCTGCTGCGCGCCCATCAGGCACACGCCGAGCGAGCGGCCGCGCTCGGCGATGTCGCGGATCAGGTCGCGGATCGGGCTCCAGCCCTCGCGCGGCGCGTACTTGTTGAGCTCGTCGAGCACGACGAACACCAGCGGCCGGGCGCTGCCGCGCTGCTCGCGCTCGGCCATCATCTTCTTCAGCAGCACGCCGACGACGAACATCTGCGCGGTCGCGTGCAGCTTGTGGATGTCGACCACGGTGACCTGGTGCGACGCCCACGAGACGCCGTACTGCGCGGCCGAGGCCTCGCCACGGACGAGCGGGCCGAGGCGCGGCGCGATGCCGTAGAGCCGCCGGCGGAACGCGTCGACGGTGCCCGAGGCGTAGTTGCCGCGGGCCATCAGCGCGTCGAGCCAGGGGCTGGCGACCGCGTCGACGAACTCGTCGAACGTGCGGCACGCCATGCCCTCGATCGTGATGCCCGCCTCGTCCGCGGGCTGCTCCTTCGCGAGCCGCGCCAGCTCGGCCTCGACGCGCTCGACCACGAAGCCGAGCTGGCCGCGGGCGTCTTCGGCGTCGGCGAAGGCGAAGCGCAGCAGCCGCTGCTCGCACAGTTCGCGCAGCGTCCACAGGTAGGGCCGCACGCCCTCCTGCCGCGAGCCCACGTCGGGCATCGGCGTCGAGCCCGCACCGGCCGGCGCGTACAGCCCGACGCTCTGGAACGGGCCCGCGGGCAAACCCAGCTTCGCGTAGCCCGCGCGCGCCTTCTCGTCGAGCCGGGCGTTGGGCCGGTCCAGCCAGAGGAGGTCTTCGCCCTTGACGTTGAAGACCAGCGCCTTGGTGTTGGCGGCGTCGGCCCCGAGCGCGTCGGAGTGGAACAGCGAGTAGAGGAGGAACGACGCGTACGAGGTCTTGGTGGCGACGCCGGAGACGCCGCTGATCGAGAGGTGGGCGCCGCGGGTGCCGTCGAGGAACTCCAGGTTCGCGTAGACGGGCTCGCCGGAGCGGGTGAGCCCGATCGCGATCTTCTTCGCCATCCGGTCGAAGTAGAGCGCCTGCTCGAACTCTGCGCCTTCGACGATGCGCGCGGCGTCGCCGGGGTGCGGCGGCACGAACACCTCGGGCTCGATCCGGGTCACCGCGACGTGCGCCGCATAGGAGACGTCGACCGGCAGCGTGCCTTCGGCGTGGCGGAAGGCGTCGGAGTCGAAGGCCTGGCCCTCGTAGCGCTTGCGCACCACGTCGACGACCCCGAAGAAGCGGACGCGCGAGCCGTCGTCGAGGGCGGTCTCGACGCAGACGAGGTCGTCGAGCTGGACGCGGCCGCCGGCGGGCACGCCGATCCAGAACTCGAGCGGCGTGGCGTCGACGCTGCCCAGGACGCGGCCGGCGGGGGACGAAGTCATCAAGCCTCCTCGCGCGCGAGCGCGGTCTCGATGTGGCGGCGGGCGAGGGCGGCGTCGCCCATCTCCCGCCGCAGGCGCGACTCCAGCGCGCCGATCGGGAGCAGGTTCTGGGGAGCGCGCGGGTCGCGGGTGCGCGAGGGCGCGAAGCCGGGCAGCCGCCGCGCGGTGCCGTCGGCGAGGCGCTTCGCCTCCTCGAGCCCCACCGTCTCCGCGACCTCGAGGCGCACGATGCCGGCGAGGTCGAAGTCGGCCGGGCCGCGCGACGCGAGCCGCAGGAACCACGTGTAGCGGCGGAAGCTTGCGCCTTCGATGCCGATCAGCGGCGTGCGGGTGCCGGGGGCCAGCGCCGCCAGCGTCGGCAGCGGCACGCCGTGGCGCTCGAACAGCCGCTTGACGTAGCCGACCGCGGCGCCGCGCGCGTCGCGGAAGCGCAGCGGGCCGTCGGCGACGACGAGCGTGCCAGGCGTCCGCGACTGCTCCTGGCCCAGCGTCTCCTCGGCCAGCCTCATCTCCTCCTGCAGCCGCCGGACCGGCGCCTCGGGATCGTCGTCGGCGGTGGAGACGGGCACGTAGGCGGCCCCGGAGTCGAGCACGAACGGCTCGGGCAGCGAGGCGCCACCGCCGAGGGCCAGCACCCGCCCCGCGCGCAACGCGCCCCAGGCCGCGCGCTCGCCTTCGACGACGACCGCGCCGACCGCGTAGGTGCCGAACGCCCCCGGAATCACCCGCTCGCCTTCGCGGGCGAGCACCCGCGCCTCGATCCGCCGCACGCCGTCGACGAACACGATACGGGCGGGCTCCTCGGCCCCGGGCCCGGGCGGCACCGCCGCCCACTCCCGAAGCGGCCGCTCGACCTCGGCGTCGACGGCCGCTGCCTCGGTCGCAGCCGGGTCGACGAGCGGCAGCTCGGCCCCGTACTCGGCGGCCCACGGGTCGAGCCGGAAGCGGAGGCGGGAGGGTGAGGCGGAGGGCGCCGTCATCGAGAGCGGGTTAGGATGCCACGCCCTCGGGCCGCACGGGGCCCGCGAAGGTTGGAAAGCGCGGAGGCGGAATGAGCGAAGGGACGATCCGCGACGCCGGCTACCTCTCCGAGGACAGCCAGCGCACGTTCACGATCGTGGCCGGGGTGCTGGGCGGCCTCTTCTTCATCCTCCAGTTCGCCGTCCCGATGGCCGCCATGTTCCTGCTGATGCCGCGCATGATGAGCGGCGGTTTCGCGACGTTCGAGCTCGACGGCTCCGCCCTGCACCGCGGCGCGCTGCACGTGGTCGAGGAGACGCGCACGTTCGACGGCGACGCCGGCGCCGTGAAGACGCGCCTGGTCCGGCTGGGAGCCGAGGGCATCGAAGAAGTCGCGGACCTCGGGAGCTGGCGCCCGAAGCTCGTCTCCGACGGCGATCGGCTGTGGCTCGTCGCGTCCGACCGCACAGCGGTCCTCGAGGGCACCCGGGTGGCTCCGCTGGACGCGGGCGAGCCGCGCGGGGACCTGTCGGCCCCGTTCCTGCTCGGCGGCCGCCCGGCAGCGCTGGAGCGCCGGCCCGAGGGCGTGCGGCTGATCGCCTGGGACGGGGGCTGGGTCGTTCGCGCCGAACTGCCCGACCTGACGGAGCCGTGCTGTGCCCAAATGGTCGCCCTGGGCGAGACGGTCACCGCGTTCCGCACCGAGGGCCAGACCCTCTACGCCCGCCCGCTCGACGACCCCGGCGCGAGCTGGGACGTGGTCGCCTCGGGGCCGCGCCACTGGCGGGCGCTCGCGTGGCAGGGTCGCCCCGCGGTCGTGCTGAGCGACGAGCAGGGTGCGCTGAGCCTCGTCACCCCGGACCCGGCCGACGCCTCGCGCTGGCGGGCGACCTCGCTGGGCGGCGGGGCCCGCATGGTTTCTTCCCTGACCGCGGCCAGCGACGGCGACGGCGTCCTGCTGGCGCACTCGACCTGGCCAGGCTCGCTGCGCGTCCGGCACTGGGACGGGACCCGCCTCGGCGAGGAGCGCCGCTTCGGCCAGAGCTCGCCGTTCCCCACCGGGATGATGGCCGTGATGTGGATGCCGCACCTGTTCGCGCCGGCGCTGAGCGTGCTGCTGGCGGTGATCCTCTCGTGGCTGATGCGCCAGCACCGGGTCGGCGTCCACGTGCACGAGGGACAGCAGGCCGAGCACGCCTCGCTGACCCGCCGCGCGCTGTCGCAGGTCGTCGACGGGGCGCTGGCGATCGCGCCGGTCGCGTGGCTGATGTCGCGCTTCTTCTTCGCGCTGGACCCCGAGGAGATGTTCGGCGACGGCGGGCCGTTCCGCGTCTTCGCCGCCTTCGGCATGGCTCTGGCCTGGAGCTTCGTGGTGTTCGCCGCGTTCGCCGTGGGCGAGGGGCTGTGGGGCCTGACGCCCGGCAAGTGGCTGCTCGGGATTCGCGTCGTCGGCACCGACCTGCGGCCGTGCGGCGTCGGGCGGGCGCTCGTCCGCAACCTGCTGAAGCTGGTCGACGGCTTCTTCAACTTCCTGATCGGCATCCTGATGGTCGCCTTCACCCGCGACTGGCAGCGGCTGGGCGACCTGGCCGCGCGCACCATCGTGGTCCGGCGCTAGGGCGGGAGGCTCGTCGTGGCGATCCGGCTGCTCGCGCTCGACATCGACGGCACCCTGCTGCGCGGCGACAAGAGCATCTCCGCGCGCACGCTGGATGCGCTGGCCGCGGCCGAGGCGCGCGGGGTCCGGCTGGTGCTGGTGACCGGCCGGCGCCTGCCCGGCGCCCGCAAGGTGACCCGCGCGCTCGGAGACGGGGTGCCGCTGGTGCTGCACAACGGGGCGCTGATCGTGGTCGACGGCGAGGTGCTGCGCTGTCGGCCGCTGGCTCGCGACACGGCCCGCGCGGCAATCCGGCTCGGCCGCCAGGCCGGCGCCCACCCGGTGCTGCACTGCGGCCTGCGCGGCGAGGGGCGGCTCGTCGTCGACGCGGCGGTCGACCCTGCCAACACACTGCTCGCGTACTACCTGGGCCGCTCCCGCGAGGACCTCGTCGTCGTCGACGACCTGCTGGCGTGGCTGGACGAGGACCCGATCCAGGTCATGTTCGGAGGGCGGCTCGCCGAGATGGAGACGCTGGTTCCGCTGATGACGGACGGCCTCGGCGGCGCGGTCCACCTGGAGCGCACGGTCTACCCGCACGAGGGCGTCGGCATTCTCGACGTGATGACGCCCGGCGTGAACAAGGGCGAGGCGCTGGCCCTGCTGCAGGCGCGCTGGGGCTACACGGCGGCCGAGACGATGGCGATCGGCGACAACTGGAACGACCGCGAGATGCTGCTGCAGGCCGGCATCGGCTACGTGATGGGCAACGCCGACCCGGCCATGCACCAGCTCGGCCTGCCGGTGCTGCCGACCAACGAACAGGATGGCGTGGCGGTCGCCATCGACCGCCACGTGCTCGGGTCGCTGCCTACTCCGTGCGCAGGGCGCGGATCGGGTTGATGCGAGCCGCGGTCCAGGCCGGGGCCGCGTTGGCGACGAGGGCCACCAGCAGCAGCACCGCCGCCGCCGCCGCGAAGGCCAGCGGGTCGAGGGCGCTGACGCCGTAGAGCAGCGACTCCAGCACGCGGCCGACCAGCGCCGCCGCCACCGCGCCGAGGCCGATGCCGAGCGCGGCCAGCTTCGCGCCCTGGCCCAGCACCAGCCGCACGATCTCGAGCGGGCGGGCGCCGAGCGCCATCCGCACGCCCACCTCGCGGGTGCGCATGGAAACCGAGTAGGCGATGACGCCGTACAGCCCGATTGCGGCCAGCAGCAGGGCAAGGGCGCCGAACGCGCCCATCAGCGCGGCGCCGATCCGGGTCGGGGCCACGGTCGTCGCGGCCACCTCGGTCGCCGTGGTCGACTCGGTGAACACGACCGCCGGTTCGACCGAGAGCACCGCCGCGCGCAGCGCCGGCAGCAGCGCCGCGGCCGGGCCCTGGGCCCGGACGACGAGGCCGACCGTCCGGCTCGGGTCCGCCGGCACGTGCAGGTAGGGCCGCGGCTCCTCGCCCACGGAGCGCACCTTGTGGTCGCGGGCGATGCCGACGATCTCGTGCGGGTCCTGGTCGAAGCCGCTCAGGTAGACGCGCTGGCCGATGGCGCCGCCTTGCGCGAAGAAGCGGCGGGCGAACGTCTGGTTCACGACCGCGACCTTGCGTTCCGCCGCGAGGTCGGCCTCGTCGAACGCGCGCCCCTCCATCAACGGCACGCCGACGGCCGCGAAGTACTCGGGGCCGATGGCGACCACGTCGACCGGGGTGCCGTCGTCCGTCGGCTGGTGCTGGCCCGGGATGCGGACCGACTCGAGGTTGACGTCGGGCGCCAGCGGCAGCCGGGTGGCGAGCGAGGCGGTCTCGACGCCGGGCACCGCGCGCACCACCTCGAGCAGCCGCGGCCGCAGCGCCGTGGCCCGGGCCGTGTCGTAGCCGTTCATGCCGAGGTTGAAGCCGAGGCTGGCGACGCGGTCGGTCTCGAAGCCGAGCTCGGTGCCCCGCGCCTTGTCGAGGCCGCGCAGCAGCAGCGCTCCGGCCACCAGCAGCACCAGCGACAGCGAGAGCTGGCCGACGACCAGCGCGTCGCGCAGCGCGAAGCGGTGGCGGACCGAGCCCTCGCCGGTCGCGTCGGCCTTCAGCGACGGAACGAGGTCCGGCTTCGAGGCGCTCCAGGCGGGGATCAGGCCGAACAGCGCCGTCGTCACGAGCGATGCGATCGCGGCGAACGCCAGCACCCGCAGGTCCGGGCTGAAGTCGAAGTGCAGCGGGATCGGCAGCACGTCCATCGGCATCCGGTTCAGCGCGCGGCCCGCGAAGTGGGCGAGGGCGAGGCCGGCAGCGCCGCCGAGGGCGGCCAGCACCAGGCTCTCGACGAGCAGTTGCCGCACGAGGCGGCCGCGCGAGGCGCCGATCGCGGTGCGCAGCGCCAGTTCGCGGCGGCGCGACGCGCCGCGCGCCAGCAGCATGTTGGCGACGTTGGCGCAGGCCACCACCAGCACCAGGCCGACGGCCGCGAGCAGCACGGCCGAGGCCGCCTTCACGTAGCCGTCGAGCAGCGGGTGGAAGCGCACGTCGGCGGCGGCCTTCAGCGAGGGCTTCGCCCCTTCGTTGGTGTCGGGATACTCGGTCCGCAGCCGCGCGTACAGGGTCTCGATCTGGGCCTGGGCCTGGTCGATCGACTGGCCCGGGGCCAGCCGCGCCTTCAGGAACAGCCAGCGGGTGCCGCGGCGCTCGAGCCGGGTCGTGCCCGGGTCCTTGTCCGTGGTCGCCTGGGCGCCCATGAAGTTGAGGCGATCGACGTGGACGAGCGGCACCCAGAACTCCGGCGACAGGCCGGGCAGCGTGCCCTGGAAGCTCGCGGGCGCCACGCCGACGACGTCGTACTTCGTCCCCGACAGCTCGAGCGTCTCGCCCACCACGCTCTCGCGGCCCGCGAAGCGGCGCTGCCACAGGCCGTGCGACAGCACGACCACGGGCCGCGCGCCGGCCGAGGCGTTGTCCTCGGCCAGGAAGCCGCGGCCGAACTGGGGCCGCACCTTCAGCACGTCGAAGTAGTTCTCGCTGACCGCTTCGCCTGTCGCCAGCGCCGGCGCGCTGCCGCCGGAGACGATGCCGCGCACGAAGGCGCTGGCAGCGACGCCCTCGAAGGCCGGGACGTGCGCGCGCACGTCCAGGTAGTCGGGATGGGAGGACGTGAACTGCGGAATGTCGTCGTTGACCCCCGTGTAGACCTCGACCAGCCGCTCGGGCTCGGCGACGGCCGTCTCGCGGAAGAGCACCGCGTTGACGACGCTGAAGAGGGTGGTGTTGAGGCCGATGCCCAGCGCCAGCGAGGCCACGGCCACGGCCGTGAAGGCCGGGCGCCGCCACAACTGCCGCGCCCCGAACTTCAAGTCGTTGAACAGGTTCTCCAAGTGCCCTCCCGCTGGCACACGATACGCGACGGGCCCTCCCGAGGTTCGCGAACTTGTCCGCGTCCAAGTTCATGTAGCTTTGGCTTCGGATGAGCGCACCCCTGCCCCGCAGCCGGATCATGTCGTCGACGGTCATGCACTGGGTGGGCCGCTTCTTCTTCTGGCTCGGCGGCTGGAAGGTGGTCGGCCGCAGGCCCGAGGTCGCGAAGTACGTCGTGATCGCCGCGCCGCACACCACGAACTGGGACGGCCTCTGGTTCTTCGCAGCCGGCTGCATCCTGCGGATGGAAGTGTGCTTCCTCGGCAAGCACTCGCTGTTCGTGGGACCGCTGGGCTGGCTGCTGCGCGGCATGGGTGGCATCCCGCTCGACCGCAGCCGCCGCCAGAACACCGTGAGCCAGGCGGTCGACTGGTTCCGTCGCGCCGACCGGCTGTGCTTCGGCGTCGCCCCCGAGGGCACGCGGAAGTGGACGCCGGGCTGGAAGACCGGCTTCTACCACGTGGCGCGCGAGGCGGGCGTGCCGATCTACCTCTCCTACGCCGACTACGCGAAGAAGGAGGCCGGGCTGCTTCCCGAGCCGCTGTACCCGAGCGGCGACCTCGAGGCCGACTTCGCCCGGTTGCAGGCGATCTACGAGCCGATCGTCGCCGGCCGGCCGGAGAACAAGGGCCCGATCGTGCCGCTGGCCGCGGCCGCCCCGCGCGACTGAGCTCTCAGCCCCGCTTCGGCCGATAGCGGCTCGCGGTCACCGCGCGACCGCGGATCGACTTGCCCTTGATCGCCTCGAGGATGCGCTCGGCCTCGGCCTCGCGGACCTCGACCAGCGAGAAGCGGTCGGTGATCTCGATCGCGCCCAGCGCGCGGCCGGTCACGCCGGCCTCGCCGGTGATCGCGCCGACCAGGTCGCCGGGGCCGACCTTGTGCAGCCTGCCGACCGAGATGTAGAGCGGCACGAAGTCGGCCTCGCCGCGTCGCGGGCGCGCCTCGCGCGGCGCGCGGGCCTCGCCCGGTGCGGCCTCCCGCTCCGCGCGCTCGAATCGCGGCTTGCGCGGCGGCAGCTCGGCAGCCCCGCCGGCGCCCGCCCGCTCGCGCGGCGGTCGCGCCCCCTCTCCGGCCCCGGGCGCCACGAAGCGGCGGCGGCGATCCTCGCCGTCGAAGCGCTTCTTGTCCGGGCGAAGGCCGCGCTCGACCTTCTCCCAGCGCCCCTTCTTCTCGAAGGCCGGGCGTTCGCGGACCTCGGGGATCTCGGCCTCCTCGCCGCCGCGCTCCGTGTTCTCGCGCAGCAGGGCGACCGCGGCGGCCGCCACGTCCATCACGTCGAACTCCTCGGCCAGGCTCGCGACCACGCCGCGCGCGTCCGCGCCCTTGCCCGCCAGCAGCGCTTCCCGCAGCGAGGCGCGGGTCAGCTCCAGCCGCCGCGCCCGCAGGTCGGCGACCGTCGGCACCGGCAGCAGTTCGAGCCGCCGCCCGGTCAGCCGTTCGACGTTCTTGAGCAGCGCCCGCTCGCGCGGCTCGCACAGCGAGATGGCGACGCCCTCGCGGCCGGCGCGGCCGGTGCGTCCGATGCGGTGCACGTAGGTCTCGGCCGAGCTCGGCACGTCGTAGTTGACGACGTGGGAGAGGTGGCCGATGTCGAGGCCGCGGGCGGCGACGTCGGTCGCCAGCAGCAGCTCGACCGTGCCCTCGCGGAAGCGGCGCATGACGCGGTCGCGCTGCGCCTGCGACAGCCCGCCGTGCAGCGACTCGGCCCGGTAGCCGCGGCCGGCCAGCGCCTCGTTCAGGCTGTCGACCTCGTGGCGGGTGCGGCAGAAGACGAGCGCGGACTGCGGCCCCTCGATGTCGAGCACGCGGGCCAGCGCGTCGAGCTTGTGGGCGCGCGGAACGACGTAGGCGACCTGCCGCACCTTGGGCAGCTCGCCCTTCTGCGTCTTCTCCTCCGCGAGGTGCAGCTTGACGGGGTCCTTCAGGTGGCCGCGGGCGAGGGCCGCGATGCGCGGCGGCAGCGTGGCCGAGAAGAGGGCCGTCTGGCGCTCGGCCGGCAGCTCCTGCAGGATCGCTTCCAGGTCCTCCGCGAAGCCCATGTCGAGCATCTCGTCGGCCTCGTCGAGCACCACGGCCTTGACGGTCGAAAGCGACAGCGTCTCGCGGCCGAGGTGGTCGAGCGCGCGCCCCGGCGTCGCCACCACGACGTCGACCCCGCGCTCGAGGGCGCGGAACTGCAACGACAGCGCCTGGCCGCCGTAGATCGGCAGCACGCGCACGCCGAAGCCGCGCCCGTAGCGGTGCATCGCCTGCGCCACCTGCATCGCCAGCTCGCGGGTCGGCACCAGGACCAGGATCGCGGGGTGCTTGCCGCGGCCGTCTTCGCCGAAGGACCGCTGCAACAGCGGCAGCGCGAAGGCCGCCGTCTTGCCGGTGCCGGTCGCGGCCTGGCCCAGCACGTCGCGGCCCTCGAGCAGCGGCGGGATGGCGGCCTTCTGGATCGGCGTGGGTTCCTCGTAGCCCAGTTCCTCCAGCACGGTGACGAGGCGCGGGGCGAGCCCGAGGTCGGCGAAAGCGGACGGCGCGGGGGTCTTCACACGCGAGAGCTTACGCCCCCGTGCGCCCGCCGCGGACTTGGCGCGACCGCCGGGCCGCGATAAATTGAGCGTCTCCGGGGACTCCTGCTCCCCTCCCGCCGGGCCCGCGACGCTGGCCCGCCCCATCCGAAGGAAGACCGACATGAGTGCCAACGCCCGCACATCCGCCCTGCTCGACAAGCTCCGCATCCAGGACGTCAACCCCGGCGCCAGTTGGGGCGCCGACGGCTGGATCGACGACCCCGCGGGCGAGCTGTTCCCCTCGTTCAACCCGACGACGGGCGAGCGCATCGCGTCGGTGCGGCTGGCCACCGCGGCCTCGTACGAGACGGTGATGGCGAAGGCCAGCGAGGCGTTCGTGACCTGGCGCATGGTGCCGGGCCCGAAGCGCGGCGAGGTCGTGCGCGACCTCGGCCAGGCGTTGCGCGAGATGAAGGAGCCGCTGGGCGACCTGGTCTCGCTGGAGATGGGCAAGATCCGGGCGGAAGGCCACGGCGAAGTGCAGGAGATGATCGACATCTGCGACTTCGCGGTCGGCCTCTCGCGCCAGCTCTACGGCCTGACCATGGCCTCCGAGCGCCCGGCCCACCGGATGATGGAGCAGTGGCACCCGCTGGGCGTCGTCGGCATCATCACCGCGTTCAATTTCCCCGTCGCCGTGTGGGCGTGGAACACGGCGCTGGCCGCCGTCTGCGGCGATCCCGTCGTCTGGAAGCCGGCAGGGCCCACCCCGCTGTGCGGCATCGCGGTCCAGCACATCGCCAACAAGGTGATGGCCGACCACGGCCTGTCCGGCGTGTTCACGATGATCCAGGGCCAGGGCCGGGTGATCGGCGAGAAGATGCTGAACGACCCGCGCATGCCGCTGGTCTCGTTCACCGGCTCGACCAGCGTCGGCAAGCGGGTCGCGGCCCAGGTCGCCCAGCGCTTCGGCCGCACCATCCTCGAGCTCGGCGGCAACAACGCGATCGTCGTCACCGAAGACGCGAACCTCGACCTCGCCACCCGCGCGATCCTGTTCGGCGCGGTGGGCACCGCGGGCCAGCGCTGCACCTCGACCCGCCGCATCATCGTCCACAAGAAGGTTGCGGCCGAGCTGACCCAGCGCCTGGTCAAGGCCTACGGCCAGGTCCGCATCGGCGATCCGCTCGACGCCGGCACACTGATGGGCCCGCTGGTCGTGCCGGAGGCGCTCGACGACATGTTCAAGGCGCTCGAGGCCGCGAAGGCCCAGGGCGGCGAGATCCTGTGCGGCGGCAAGCGCCGGCCCGACATCGGCCCCCAGTTCGTGGAGCCGACGATCGTGAAGATGCCGTCGCAGACCGCGATCGTGAAGGAGGAGACGTTCGCGCCGATCCTGTACGTCCTCGAGTACGAGGACTTCCAGGACGCGCTGGCGATCCACAACGGCGTGCCGCAGGGCCTGTCGTCGGCGATCTTCACCGAGAGCATGCGCAAGGCCGAGGAGTTCGTCTCGCCCAAGGGCTCGGACTGCGGCATCGCCAACGTCAACATCGGCACCTCCGGTGCCGAGATCGGCGGCGCGTTCGGCGGCGAGAAGGAGACGGGCGGCGGCCGCGAGTCGGGCTCCGACTCGTGGAAGATCTACATGCGGCGCCAGACCAACACGATGAACTGGTCGACCAACCTGCCCCTCGCCCAGGGCATCCACTTCGGCGACTAGGGCCCGCTAGCGCGGCTCCGGGGGCCCGGGTTTCACGACCCGGGCCTCGCCGCCCCGGATCTCCAGCACCTCGAGCGGGCCGCCGTAGTCCTTCGCGAGGCCGACGTCGATCCGCCACACCTTGCCCTCGCACGCGGGCGAGATGCCCCCCTCCTGCACCGTGTGGCCGACGACCATGCGCTTCGCGCCGAGCCTTTGCAGCGTGACGTCGAGCAGAGCGCAATCACCGGCGTCCACCTCGTCCGAGTAGTGCCGGCTCCACACCGGCCCATCCACCGGCAACAGCAGCGGCGGCGGGCACTCCTGCTCCTTGCGCAGCCAGCGGCGCGTCTCCTCGTTGAGCCGCTCGAGCCCGTACTCCGCGACGTGGGGCAGCACGCCGCCGTGGGCGAACACGGTGTCGCCGACGATCACCACCACGTTGCGGCGTGCGAGTCGCAGCGCAACCGGGCCTCCCGGCCGCATCGCCCGGATGCGGGCGGCCACGCCGTCGACGACCTGCTGCGGCGTCGCCGCGGCGGGGTCGGGCGGCGGGGCCTCGAGGAAGTCCGTGTAGCCCTCGACCGTGACGTAGCGCATGTCGAGCCGGGCGTTCATCAGCTCGTGGTTGCCGTTCAGGACGTGCACGGCGCCGCCCGCCGCGCGCGCCGGCTCGCGCAGCGAGTCGAACAGGTCGAGGATCTCGGGTTCGTCGCCGCCGCGGTCGAGCTGGTCGCCGGTCTGGACCACGACCAGCTCGCCGCCGATCCAGCGGTCGGCCTCGTCGATCGCCCCCGCCAGCCGCAGCGCAGCCCGCGTCCGGGCGAGGTCGCCGTGCAGGTCGCCGATCGCCACGAGACGCGCTGCGGGCGGGAACCGGGTGGGCAACCCGGCTTCCCCGGGCGCGCCGGCGCCCTGGGCCCGCGCCGGCAGGGCTGCGGCCGGGCCCAGGCACCAGAGCAGCGCGGCGACGGCCGCGCGGCGCCCCATCATCGGCATCAGCGCTTGAACCAGAGCGCGGGGCGCTTCTTCGGGTGGTTCCCGGCCTCGTCCATCGTCGCGGCGTCGTAGAGGCGCCCGTTCACCATCGTGTAGCGCACCTTCTCGCTCAGCCGCAGGTCGGCCAGCACGTCGCCGTCGATCACGATCACGTCGGCCAGCTTGCCCGGCTCCAGCGAGCCGAGGTCGCGATCGAGGCCGAGGTAGCGGGCGCCGTCGAGGGTCGCCGAGCGCAACGCCTCGTGGGCGCTCATCCCGCCCTGGGCGAGCATCCAGGTCTCCCAGTGGGCGCCCAGCCCCTCGCGCTGGCCGTGCGCCCCGATCTGCACCGTGACCCCGCGGTCGCGCAGCCGCTTGGCGTCGGCGGCGAGCCGGAAGTGGTTGTAGTCCCAGTCGCCGGCCGCCATGTCGCGGCGGATCGAGCGGGCGTCGACCAGCTCGCGCGGCACGAACGACAGCAGCCGCTCGTTCTCCCACACCTTCGTGCGCTCGTACCAGTAGTACTCGCCGGAGAGGCCGCCGTAACCGACGACGAGCGTCGGCGTGTAGCCCGTCTTCGACTGCGACCAGAGCTGCAGCGCGTCGTCGTAGAGCCGCGGCACCGGCACCGAGTGCTCGATTCCCGTGTGGCCGTCGAGCACCATCGTCATGTTGTGCTGGTAGAGCGAGCCGCCTTCCGGCACCACCATCATGTCGATCTCGCGGGCGGCCTGGATCACCTGCTGGCGCTGCTCGCGGCGCGGCTGGTTGTAGCTCTTGACGCTGATCGCGCCGACCGCCTTCATCCGCCGCAGGTGGGTGCGGGCGTCCTCGAGCGAGTCGATCTCGGCCTTGAAGTCGCCGGCGGCGCCGTAGAGGATCGTGCCGGTCGAGTAGATCCGCGGCGCGACGATCTTCCCGGCGCGCGCCATCTCGGCCGCCGCGAACACCGTCGACGTGTCGTTCGACGGGTCGTGGATCGTGGTCACGCCGAAGCCGAGGCTCGCGTCCATCACCCAGTTGCGCTGCGGCACGATCTCGTTCTGGCCGAAGCCGCCGTGCCAGTGGGCGTCGATCAGGCCCGGCATCACGGTCTTGCCGGCGGCGTCGACGACGAAGGCCCCGGGCGGCACGGCCACCTCGCCACGCCTGCCCACCGCCTTGATGCGGTTGCGCTCGACGAGCACGACGCCGTCGTCGATCACCTCGTCGCCTCGCATCGTGATCACCCGCCCGCCGACGAAGGCGACGACACCACTCGGCACGTCGGCGGCCTGCTCGAAGCCGAGCGCCACGCCGCTCGCCGGCGGCTCGGGCAGCTTCTCCGGCGCGCCGTCGAGGAAGGCGAAGGCGTCCTTCAGCTCGCGGGTGAACAGCTCGGGTCCGAGGCTCCAGTGCAGCCGCTTCGAGTCGCCCGACCAGTGCAGCCACTCGCCGGCGTCGCGGTCCACCTTCGCCACCGGGATCGACTTCGTCTTCGGGCCCAGCTCCAGCTTGCCGCCGGTCGCCACGAACGGCGTGACGAAGGCGTGGAAGCGCTCGGCGAAGGCCAGCCAGCGGCCGTCCGGCGAGACGCGGAACTCGGTCGCGTTCTCCGAGACCGCGTGGGAGCGCTCGTCGGAGCCGTCGAGCTCGATCGAGATCAGCTCCCGCTTGCCCTCCGCCACGTTGGCGAACAGGAACACGCGGTCGGAGGCCGCGCCGAAGTGGGGCCGCGCGCCGCGCCGCGTCACCCGCGTCGACGGCCCGCCGGCGGCCGGCACCGCGTAGATGCCCGGCTCGCTCGACCACAGCGGCGAGCGTGTGAAGCCACCGCCGACCCTGCGGTAGACCACGGTGCGGCCGTCGGGGGTGAAGGCGGGCTCCACGTAGTGGCCCGGCCTGTCCGTCAGGCTGCGCACGGCGCCGCCGGTCACGGCCACGACCCGCACGCTGCCGAAGCTTTCGTCGTGCCAGGTCGTGTAGACGATCGAGCGGCCGTCGCGCGACCACGCGGGGAAGTGCTCGAAGTGCTCGTTCTGCGTCGTCAGTCGCCGCGGGGCGCCGCCCGCGAGGTCCTTCACCCACAGCACGCCCAGCGCCTGGAAGACGACCTGCTTCCCGTCCGGCGAGACCTCCGCCCAACGCACCATCTTCACGGGGAATCGCTCGGGAGCGACCTCGACCGGGAAGCGCAGCGCTTCCGCGACGCGGTGGGTCGCCTGCACCCGGAACGGGATGCCCGTCACCTGCTTCGTCGCGAGGTCGACGCGGTGGAGCTTGCCGCCCGCCCACAGCACGATCTGCTTCGAGTCGGGCGTCCACGCCATCGACGGGTACAGGCCGTGGATCGACCACGCCTCCTGCATGTCGCGCTCGAGGGCGTCCCACACCGGCGTCTCGCGGCCCGACTCGAGGTCCTTGACGAACAGGACGCTCTTCTCGCGCACGCGGCGCACGAAGGCGAGGCGCTTCCCGTCGCGCGACGGCGTCGGCCGCACAGCGCCGCCGGCGCCGGTCACGAACGGGATCGTCTCGCCCGTGACGCGGTCGAGGCGCTGGATCACGAAGATCTGGGCGTGCGGGTTCTTGTTGTACTCGAACGTCGAGCCCGGCGTCGTGTCCTGGGAGTAGTAGAGGTAGCGGCCGTCGGGCGAGAAGGCGGGCTCGTTGAGGTCCTTCTGGTCGTTGGGGCGCTTGACGAGCTGCACGCCGTCGCCGCCGCTCCTGTGGTAGAGCCACATCTCGCCGGCGCCGAGCGAGCGGCCCGAGGTGAAGTGCTTGCGGGCCGCGATGAAATCGCCGTCGGGCGACCACGCGGGCTGGTTGAGCAGCCGGAAGCTCTCCTTGCTCACCTGCTTCGGGTTGCTGCCGTCACGGTCCATCACCCACACGTTGTCGCCGCCCGCGTGGTCGGACGTGAAGGCGATGCGCCGGCCGTCGGGGCTGAAGCGCGGCTGCATGTCCCACGCCGGGCCGCGGGTCAGCGCCTTCGCCTCGCCACCGGCGATCGGGATCACGTAGAGGTCGCCGAGCAGGTCGAAGACGATCTCCTGCCCGTCGGGGCTGACGTCGAGGCTCATCCAGGTGCCCTCGGCGACGTCGACCACGACGTCCTTCGCCGGGCCATGGTCCGCGCTCACGTCCCACTTGTCGTCCTTCTTCTCGGCGGGGGCGGCGGGCGCCGGCGCCTGCGCCACGAGCGGCGGCGCCAGCAGGGCGGCGAGCAGGACCGTCACGACGGTCGAACGGGACATGGATCTCCTCCGGTCGGGGGTCAGGGACGTCGGGCCTGCCGCTCGCGTTCGTAGAGCAGCGCCGAGTGCAGCGAGTAGAGCTGCAGCAGGGTCGGCATCATCTGCTTGTACTCCGCGCTGTCCCGGGCGAGTTCGCGCCACGCGCAGCCGCCGCCGCTCGCCACCGGCGCGCACTCGTAGCGGCGCACGTCGCGGTCGGCCTTGTGCCACTGGAGCTGCTCGCGATCGGTGTGGTCGCCGGACTGGCGCTCCGCCGGGTCGTGGTGGGCGATGCGATAGCGGGTCACGGCGTAGACGCCGGGCCGCGCGGGATCGACGTAGAGACGGTACTGGACGCGGCGGCGCGGGTCGACGAACTCGACCTCACCGTCGCTGCGCTCCCAGCGCGAGACGTCGGGCAGGTCGGCCGGCAGGTGCCCGGCGAGCCGGGCGGTCGCGGCGCAGCCGAGGGCGGAGCCCGCCACCGCCAGGACCGCCGCCGTCACGCCGTGCCACCGCCCGGACATCCCGCCTCCGCCTCACCGCCCCCTGGGCAGTTGAGTGTACCCTCGCGGGCCGGCCATGGACTGGAAGATCGGAGACCTGCTCACCCACCGGCTCAACCCCGAGCTCGGCGTCGGCCGCGTGCGCGCCGTCGAGGCCCGGGCCCTGGTCGTCGAGTTCCCGCGCTCCAGCACCCGGCTGCGCCTCGCCGACGCCTCGATGCTGGCTCCCGTCGACCTCGGTGTCGGCCGCCGGGTGCGCGTCGTCTCGCGCGGCACCGAGGCGGTGGTGGCCGGGCCCGGCGCCGACGGGCGCCTGCGCCTCGCCGACGGCAGCGAGGAGCCGCTGTCGAACCTGTGGCCGCTCGCCCTCGAGGGCCTGCTGCTGGAGCGGCTCGCCCGCGGCGAGCTCGACCCGCTGGAGGACGTGGCGATCCGCTTCGACGCGCTGCACCTGCTCGAGCGGCGCGAGGCGAGGGGGCTCGGCTCGTTCCTCGGCGGGCGCATCCGGCTGTTCCCGCACCAGCTCCACGTCGCGGAGCGGGCCGCGGCGAGCGACCCCGTGCGCTGGCTGCTGGCCGACGAGGTCGGCCTCGGCAAGACCATCGAGGCCTGCCTGATCCTGAACCGGCTGCACGGCACGGGGCGCGCCGAGCGGGTGCTGATCGTGGCGCCGGCGACGCTGACCGTGCAGTGGCTGGGCGAGCTGTGGCGCAAGCACCACCAGGTGTTCACCCTGCTCGACGACGAGCGGCTCGACGACGTGGCGAAGGACTTCGGGCGCGACTGGAACCCGTTCGACGTGCACCGCCGCGCCGTGATCGCGCTGGAGACGCTGGTCGCCCGCCCGAAGCTGACCGCGCAGGCCGTGGCGGCCGGCATCGACCTGCTGGTCGTCGACGAGGCGCAGCGCCTGCGGCGGCCGAAGGGGCACCCCGGCGATGCCGCCTGGCGCGCGGTGGCGCCGATCGCCGGCCTCGGCCGCCACCTGCTGCTGCTCTCGGCCACGCCGCTGGAAGACGACGCGTTCGGCTTCTTCCGCCTGCTGCAGTTGCTGCGCCCCGCCGACTTTCCCGAGGAGCAGGACTTCGAGGCGCGGCTCGCGAGCGGGGAGCCGCTGCCGCCCTGCACGTCGCAGACCCGGCGCGTCGACATCGGCGGGCTGCCGCCGCGCCGCGGCGTGCGGGTCGCGATCCCGCCCGCGGCCTGGAGCGAGCGGCTGGGCCTGGAGCGCGAGCTGCGCGCCGAGCCTGCCGCCAACCCGCTGCAGCGCCGACGCAAGGCGGAGCGCGTGCTGCGCGCGCTGGCGTCCGGCGCCGCGCTCGCGCCGAAGACCGCCCCCGAGGAGGCGGCGCTGCGCGAGCGCGCCGCGGCGGCCGACGAGCGCGACCCGCGGCTCGCCTGGCTCGCCGATCAGGCGCCGGAGTGGAAGGCCGCGGGCGAGAAGACGCTGGTGTTCGTCGCCCACGACGAGACGCTCGAGTGGCTGCGCGGCGCCCTCGGCCACCGCACCGGCCTGGCGACGGCCGTCTTCCACGAGGGGCTGACCCCGCAGCGGCGGGACATCGAGGTGGCGCGCTTCCGCGAGGCAGGCGGGCCCAGCCTGCTGATCTCGACCGAGTGCGGCGGCGAAGGCCGCAACTTCGAGTTCTGCCGCCGCCTCGTGCTGTTCGACCTGCCGTGGAGCGCGAGCGCCGTGGAGCAGCGCATCGGCCGCCTCGACCGCATCGGCCGCCTCGAGGACGTGGAGATCGTGTACTTCGCGCCCCCCGCGGGCCTCGCCGCCGAAGCCGCCGGGGTGCACGAGGCTCTCGGCGTGTTCCGCGAGCCGCTGGCCGGCATCGAGCCGCAGCTCGCGGACGTCGAGCCGACGCTCGCCCGCCTCGCCGACGACGCCGAAGCGGCGCTCTCGCCCGACGCACGGGAGGCGCTGGTCGCGGCGGCCCGCGAGGCGCGCAGCCGCATCCGCGAGGCCGCCTACCAGCAGCTCCACCGCGAGCGCTACGACGCCTCGATGGCGGAGGCGATCCTCGCCCGCGTGCCCGGGGACCTCGACGCGCTCCACGAAGAAGTGGTGACGGCGCTGTGCGGGCGCCTCGGGCTCCACGTCGAGGCCACCGGCGGCGCGGCGCGCCACGCGATCGAGTTCGGCGGCGAGGCGCTGGTCGACTCGCTGCCCGGGGTGCCCGGCGGGGCCAGCTTCCTGGGCACGTTCGACCGCGAGGAGGCGGTGCGCGAGGAAGGCCTCGACTTCTTCGCGACCGGCCACCCGCTGGTCGAAGGCGTGCTCGCCCACCTGGAGGACGCGCCGCTCGGCCGTGTCGGCGCGCTGCGCCTCGCGCTGGGCGCCGAGCGCGGCCTCGGCCTGCTCGCGGTCTACAAGGATGGGCCGGCGTTCGAGCTGGTGGCGCTCGACCCGCGCGGCCGGCGCCGGCCCGAGTGGGAGGCCGCGCTGCGGCGCCGCCCGCTGCGCTCGCGGCGACTCGACCCGGCGACGGTGGAGGACCCGGGGTGGGAGCCCGCGATCCGTAAGCTCGGCGCCCGGCTCGACGCGCGGCGCAGCCCGGCGCTGCTGCTCGCGCTGGTGATCGCGCCCTGAGCTGCGCCCAGCGCGCTGGATCGTTCAAGCCTTCGGACGCGGGAACGTGACAAGCTCGCGATCGGCGTGCGGGGGCGCGTCGGAGAGCCGCATGAAGAGCACACCGATGGCGTGGGGACTCGCGGCCGCACTCGCCGCGGCGCTGGCACCGCACGGCGCGGCCGCGGACGACGCCGTGGGCCGCGAGCTGGAGGCGCTGAAGCAGCGGGCGGCGGCGACCCATGCCGACGAGTTCTGGGCCCAGGTGCAGCCGGGCGCGAAGGACCTGCTCGAGCGCGCCGGCCAGGCCTACGCCGGCGGCCACCAGCGGGCCGCGCTGTACCGGCTCTCGGCCGCGCGGCAACTGCTGGAGGCGTTCCGCTACGTGTCCGCCCAGCGCGAGACGCGCGACCAGCAGGCCGCGTTCGACGCCGAGTGGAAGCGCGCGGGCGAGCAGATCGCGGCGACGCCGCGGGCGACGACCGTGCGCGGCTCCGCGTTCCACCGCGCGCTCGCCGAGGCCGCGCTCGGCGAGGTCCGCGTCTACCACGAGGCCAGCCTCGAGTACGGCCACGCCACGCAGCCGCTGTTCGGGCTCTTCTACATCGGCCAGGCCTTCGCCTCGCGCGACACCGACGCCTTCGTGGCGGGGCTCTCCGCCGAGCCGGAGGGCGCGCTGCCCCCGCTGCGCTCCCTGGAACCCGAGCTCGACGCGCTCGAGAGCGAGCTGCTGGCCGCCTACGAGCCGCCGCGCTCGATCGACGACCACCCGCGCTTCATCGCCGCCAGCGGAGCGTTGAAGCAGGCCCGCGAGCTGGACGCGGCCGGGCTGCGCTTCGGCGCGCTGCTGCGCTACCTGGAAGCCGCGCTGCGCTCGGCGGTGCTGCGCGGTCAGCCGCAGCCGATCGACGAGACCGCGGCGCGGGCGAAAGCCGCCGAGTGGGAGCCACGGCTCGCCGCGGGCGACCACTCGCTGGCCCGCCTGTTCGTCGAGGTGGCGTTGTCGGACAGCGCGCACCCGGGGCCCGAGGGCCGCGGCCGGCTGACGGCGGGAGTCGTGTTCGCCGACCTGCTGCCGCGTTACTTCGCGTCCTTCGCTCCCGCCCCGCCGCGGCCGCCGCGGCGGCCCGCCAGGGTCACCGTCACGCTGGTGCGCTGGCCCTACACCTGAAACGTCTCCGATCCAGCAGGTCTGCTGGCACGCGCCGTGGCGTCTTCGTTCGGGGACGACGTGAAGTTCGTGGTCGAGAACTACGGGGACTCGGAGCTGGCGCAGCGCTTCGGGGTGACGCGCTACCCCGCCATCTTCGTGGACGACGTGCTGGTCGCCAAGCCGAAGGACTTCGGCTTCTACGGCAAGGGCGAAGGCGGCGGCGACGGCCGCTACACGCCGTGGCGCAGCGCGGCGTCGCACGAGCGCTTCCAGGCCGACCTGAAGAAGATGATCGAGCTGACGCTGGCGGGCCGCCGCGACGACGCCCGGTCCCGCGGCGCGGCGCACGAGGCCGCGGTGTCGCAGGTCGCGAGCCTGCCCGACTTCTCCCTCGTCGACCTCGAGGGGCGGGCGTTGTCGAAGGCCGATCTCGCCGGCCGCGCCGTCGCGGTCGAGTTCTGGGCCACGTGGTGTCCGCCCTGCCGCGGCACCCTGTCGTGGCTCGGCGAGGTGCAGCGGCGCTTCGGCGACCGGCTGGCGGTGCTGGCGCTGGCGATCGAGTCGGACGAGGCCGACGTGAAGAAGCTGCTCGCCGAGCTGGGCGTGCCGCTGCGCGGCGCGATGGCCCCGCCCGAGGTCGCGCGCGCGTTCGGCGACGTCACCTCGGTGCCGACGCTGCTGCTGTTCGACCGCGAGGGCCGCGCGGCGGCCGCCTACTACGGCGCGCCGCCGGGGCTGCACGCGGAGGCGGAGGCGAAGCTCGCGGAGCTGCTGAAGTAGCGCGCGGCTCAGCCGCGCGCCGCCGGCAGCGTGAAGCTGAAGGTGGCGCCGCGCCCGGGCACGCTTTCGACCCAGATGCGGCCGCCGTGGGCCTCGACCGCGAGCCGGCAGAAGTGCAGGCCGAGGCCGGTGCCGCTGCGCGGGTCGCGGCCGGCCGAGAACTTCTCGAACAGCCGCTCGTGCAGCTCCGGGCCGATGCCGGGACCGCTGTCCTCGACGGCCAGGCGCACGAAGCCTCCGGTGCCGTCGGGGCGCGCGAACACGCGCACCGCGCCGCCGCCGGGCGTGAACTTGATCGCGTTGCCGACCAGGTTCTGCAGCACCCGCAGCACCAGCGTGCGGTCGGCGTCGGCGGCCAGCATCTCGGGCTGGGCGTCGCACGACAATCGCAGCAGCTTGCGCTCGGCCAGCGGCAGCTCGAGCTCCGCGATCTCCTGCAGCAGCGGCAGCAGCGGCACGGTCTCGCGCTCGACCGGCATCGCCCCGCCCTCCAGGCGGCTGACGTCGAGCAGCGTCTCGACGAGCCCGAGCAGGCGGTGGCCGCCTCCAGTCGCAGCCCGCAGGATCTGGCGCTGCGCGTCCGAGAGCTGGTCGCGGGCGGTGGCGGAGAGGATGTCGAGCGAGCCCATGATCGCCGTCAGCGGGTTCTTGAGGTCGTGGACGACGGTGTGGGCCAGGTCCTCGCGCAGGCGCTCGAGCTGCTTGCGCCCGGAGACGTCCTCGGCGATGCCGGCGAAGCGCAGCAGCTCGCCCTGCTCGCCGCGCACGGGGAACTCGCGGACGTGGACCCAGCGCACCGGCCCCGACGGGGGAACCACCCGGTACTCGAGCTCGTAGCCGTCGTGCGCCGCGAGCGCCGCCTGCAGCGCGGCGCGGTCGTCGGCGTGGGCGGCCGCCAGCAGCTCGCCGACGTCGGCCAGCAGCGCGCTCCGCGGCCGGCCCCAGACCCGCTCGTAGGCCGGGCTCGCGTAGAGCACGCGTTCGCCGTCGGGGGCGCGCAGGAAGAACACGCTCTCGATGTTCTCGGCCAGCTCGCGGAAGCGCTCCTCGCTCTCGCGCAGCCGGGCCTGCGCCGCCCGCTCCTCGGTCACGTCCTGCGCGAAGCCGATCACGTAGGCCGAGCCGTCCGGCGGCTCGCGCTTGACGTTGCGGTAGCGCCAGACGTGGACGGCGCCGTCGGCGTCGAGGATGTGCAGCAGGCCCTCGGCCTGGCCCGTCTCGCGGATCTCGCGCAGGTAGGCGTCGAACCCCGGCAGCGCCTCGGCGGGCAGGAACTCGCGCAGGCTGCGGCCCTGCATCGCCGCGGCCTGGCGGCCGAGCGAGCCGGCCGCCGCGCTGTTGACCGACAGCAGCACGCCGTCGAGGTCGTGGGTGCAGATCAGGCCCAGGCTCTGCTCGAAGAGGTCGCGGTAGCGCTCCTCGCTCTTGGCGGCCGCCTGCTGGGCCACCGTGCGATCGGCCAGTTCCTGCCGGGCCTGGGCGAACAGCCGGGCGTTCTCCAGCGCGATCGAGGCCAGCTCGCCGAAGCGCGCGAGCTGCTCGGCTTCGGCCGGCGTGAAGCGCCGCTGCGAGACCGTGTCATGGGCCAGGCCGAGCGCGCCCGCGACCCGCCCGCCGAAGCGCAGCGGCACGGCCAGCAGCGCCTGCAGGCGGCCGGGCGGAACCTGGGGCGAGCGACCGACCCAGGTGTCGTACTCGTCGACCAGCACCGCGGTGCCGGTCTGCCACACCCGGCCGACCGCGCCTTCGCCCGGCTGCACGTGGAGGTCGAGCGGCTGGCGGCCGAGCGCGACCCGGCAGCGCAGGTGGCTGCCGCCGCCCGCCTCGAGGTAGAGGAAGCCCTCGGGCGCGCCGAGCAGCGCCGCCGCCCGCGAGACCAGCATCTCGAGCAGCGGCTCGACGTCGAGCCGGTTCATCACCGCCAGCGCGGTCTCGTTGAGGGAGGCGAGGTAGGCGCCCTGGCGCCGCAGCTCGGACTCGGCCGCCTCCCGCTCGGAGAGCTCGCGCAGCGCCATGTCGTGCAGCCGCGCGTGCTCGATCGCGATGGCGGCGTGGGCGGCGAACGCCTCGGCCGCCCGCGCGTGCGTCTCGCGATAGGCGCCGGGCTCGCCGCGGTCGAGCACGATCACGCCGGTGACGCGCTCGCCGAAGCGCAGCGGGACGCCCAGCCAGGAGCGGCGGGCGCCACCGCCGATCTCGTCGCCTTCGGCGATCAGCGGCGCGCCACCGCGCACGACCTCGAGCCCGCGCGGGTCGCCCGCCGGGGCCGGGCCCGCCGGGCCAGGCCGCGTCGCCAGGCCACGGGCGCCGACCACCTCGAGGCGGTCGCCGCGGAGCTGCTGCACCGAGGCACCGTCGTAGCGCACGACGGCGCCGAGTTCGGCGAGGATGCGATCGAGCACTTCTTCGAGGCCGATCGCGGAGCCGATCGCCTCGGCCGCACCCAGCAGCCGCACGGCCTCCGCTCGCGAGGCCTCGGCGCGTTCCTTCGCCTCGGCCAGGCTCTGGGTGCGGTCCTCGACCAGCGCCGTCAGCTCGCGCTCCCGCGAGCGCAGCGCGCGCATCCGCAACTGGTGGGCCCCGAGCACGAGGGCCAGCAGCGCGAGCCCCGCGAGCACGAAGAAGGCGCGGGTCTCGTGGAAGCGTGGCGGCACGACCAGCGCGAGCGCCGCGCTGCCGTCGCTCCACGGCCCGTCGCCGTTGCGTGCCGCGACACGGAAGACGTACTCGCCGGGCGGCAGCTTCGTGTACTCCACGAGGCGCCGGTCGCCGGGCGGGCTCCAGGCCTCGTCGAAGCCCTCGAGCCGGAAGCGGAACTGCACGCGCGACGGTGCGCGCAGGGTGAGCGCAGTGAAGCGGAACTCGACGCGGCCGGGGCGGGTCGGCGTGCGCAACGCCGCCGCCGGGTGGGCGGCGCCGTCGATCACGACCTCCTCGACGACGACGGTCGGGGCGCGGTCGTCACCCTGCAGGCGGGCCGGGTCGAGCACGACGACGCCCTGGGTGGTCGCGAACCACAGGCGCCCCGCGCGGTCGCGGAAGCCCGCCGGCTGGCCCGGGCCCGTGCACTGCGCGCTCTTCATGCCGTCGGTGCGGTCGAAGGTGCGCGGCGCGATGCGGGCCAGGTCACCGGCGGCGCGCGCGCGCAGCTCGTGCTTGCCCACCCGGGAGATGCCGCGGCTGGTGCCGAGCCACAGGTGGCCGCTGCCGTCGTCGCGGAGCTGGGTCACGGCGTCGCTCGGCAGGCCGTCCGCGGAGCCGAGCGCTCGGAATCGCTCGCCCTGGCGCCAGGCGACGCCGCCGTTGGTGCCGAGCCACAGGGTGCCCTCCGAGTCGACGAAGACCGCCAGCACCAGGTTGGAGGGCAGGCCGTGCTCGGTCGTGAACACTTCGAAGCGGCGGCCGTCGAAGCGCACGAGGCCGGCGCCGTCGGTGCCCGCCCAGAGCGCACCGTCCGCGTCTTCGGCGAGCCCGATCACCGAGTTCGCGGGCAGGCCGTCGGCGACCCGGTAGCTGCGCCAGCGGCCCGCCTCGCGGACGGAGAGGCCGTCGATGGTGGCGGCCCACACCCGTCCCGCGCGGTCGACCATCACGCCGCGCACGTTGTCGTTGGCGAGGCCGTCGGCCGCGCGATGCACGGCGAAGCGCCCGTCGGGAGCGCGGCGCCAGACTCCGGCGCCGTAGGTGCCGATCCACAGGCCACCCTCGGCGTCTTCGGCCAGCGAGCGCACCGCGATGCCGCGCGGCCACGGAGTCGCCACCGGCTCGAAGCGCCCGTCGCGCATCCGGTCGAGGCCGCCCGCGGTGCCGGCCCACAGGGTGCCGGCGCGGTCTTCGAGCGTCGTGTAGGCGAAATCGCGCGAGAGCCCCTCGCGGGTCGTGTACGAGGTGACGCTGCCGTCGCGCAGCCGGGCCAGGCCGGCGCCGTTGGTGCCGACCCAGAGCGAGCCCTCGTGATCGAGCCACAGCGAGTAGACGACGTCGGCGGGCAGGCCCTCGGCCGTCGTCGTCGTGGCCAGCCGGCGGCCGTCGAAGCGGGCCAGGCCGCCACCGCTGGTGCCGACCCACAACGTGCCCTCGCCGTCCTCGCGGACCGCCGCGACGTGGGCCGCGCGCAGCGGCTCGAGACCCGGCGGCAGCGGCTGGACCCGATCCCCGGCGAAGGCGACGAGGCCGCCGCCCGCCGTGCCCACCCACACGCCGCCGGCGGCGCGTGGGGCGACCGTGTTGAGCAGTTGCGCCGGCAGCCCGTGGCGCTCGTCGATGCGGGCCCAGGTGCCGTCGGGCGCGCGGCGGCGCAGGCCCTCGCCGAGGGTGGCGGCCCACAGGGTGCCGTCCTGCTCCTGGGCCAGCGCGATCACGACCCGGCCCGCGTCCTCGATCGGGACCGCCTCGAAGCGGCCGCGATGGTGGCGCACGAGGCCGCCGCCGTTGGTGCCGATCCAGACTGCGCCGTCGCGGACGTCGGCGTGCAGCGCGCGCACGATGTCCGAGGTGAGTCCCTGCTCGCGCGTGAAGCGCTCGAAGCTGCCGCCGTGCAGGCGGGTCAGGCCGCCGCCGTTGGTGCCGATCCACAGGGCGCCGTCGCGGTCCTCGCACAGGGCGCGAATGCCGTTGTTGCCCAACTGCGGGGTGTTGGCCCGGTTGTAGACGGTGAAGCGCACGCCGTCGAAGCGGGCCAGGCCCTCGAAAGTGCCCGCCCACAGGTAGCCCTGGCGGGTCTGCAGCACCGCGTTGACGGTGGCGTTGGGCAGACCCTGGTCGAGGTTCCAGGCGTCGAGTCCGTACTGGGTGAGGGCCTTGCCGGCGTCGAGGCGGCCCTGCGCGTCCGCGGGAGCGGACACGAGAGCCGCGGCGAGCGCAATCGGGGTGGCGAGTCGGCGAGGGAGCAAGCGGGGCGTGGCCCTTCGGAGGAGCGGACCCCTCACGCTACACGCGAGCGGCCTCGGCCTGCAACCGGTCGCGGCCGGCGTAAGCTCCTGCCGATGAACGGTGACGTGGTCCTGATCGCCGGCCTGCCCGGCGCCGGCAAGACCACGCTGGCGCAGGGCCACGTCGCGCGCGGCTACGCGCGGCTCAACCGCGACGACGCCGGCGGCACGCTGCGCGACCTGCTGCCGGCGCTCGACGCGCTCCTCGCCGCCGGCCGCGACCGCGTCGTGCTCGACAACACGTACGGCGCGCGCGCCGCCCGCGCCGAGGTGATCTCGGTCGCCCGCGCGCGCGGCGTGCCGGTGCGCTGCGTGTGGCTGCGCACCGGCCTCGAGCAGGCGCAGGTCAACGTCGCGCGGCGGATGGTCCGGCGCCACGGGAAGCTGCTGGCCGGCGCCGAACTGCGGCGGGCGGGCCGCAGCGACCCCGGCGCCTACGGGCCCGAGGTGCTGGTGCGCCACCAGCGCGGCTTCGAACCGCCGCGGCTCGAGGAGGGCTTCGCCTCCGTCGAGGAGCGGCCGTTCGTGCCGGAGCCGCCGAAACACGACGCACGCGGCGCGATCCTGCTCCGCTACGAGGGCGTGCTGCACCACTCCCGCTCCGGGGCCCGCGCGCCGCGCGACGTCGGCGACGCGGTCGTGCCGGCGGGGCGCGGCGCTGCGCTGCGCCGCCACCTGCGCGAAGGGCGGTCGCTGGCCCTCGGCTACTCGTGGCGGCCCGAGCGCGCCGGCGGAGCGACGGCCGACGACACGTTCGCGGCGCTGCTCGCGCACACCCATCGCGAGCTCGGCGTCGAGCTCGACGCGGTGCTCTGCCCGCACGGTGGCCGCCCCCCGGCCTGCTGGTGCCAGCCGCCGTTGCCGGGCCTGGCCGCGCTGCTCGTCGAGCGCCACGGCCTCGACCCCGCCCGCTGCCTGCTCGTCGGCGCGGACGCCGCCGATCTCGCCCTGGCCCGCCGGATGGGCTTCGCCTTCCGCTCCGCCGACCGTTTCTTCCGGGCCTGAAGAGAGACCCCACAGGTACCCCTGGTTGCTTTTCGCGGAACTTTACTTGTATCTTACAAGTATAGAACCCTGAGGAGGCGGACGTGGGCCAGAAGAAGCAGAAGGGGCCGGCGAGCGACGAGGCGATGTGCCTGGGACTGCCGGTGCGCGAGGAGCGCGACGACGAGGCGCGGCGGCTTCTGGACGGCATCCAGTCGCTGGTGCGGCGCTTCGCGGTGGCCGAGCGCGCCGACGTCAACTGCTGCGGCCTGACGGTCGCCCAGGCGGCGACGATCGAGGCGCTGGCCGTCGTCGGCCCGATGCGGCTCGGCGCGCTGGGCCAGCGGCTGGGGGTGCAGGCCTCCACCCTGACGCGCAACGTCGATCGCCTCGAGAAGGCGGGGCTGGTGCGGCGCGAGGTCGACCCGGAGGACGCCCGCGCCGCCCGCGTCGCCCTGACGGCGGGCGGCCGCAAGGCGGCGCGCCAGGTCGAACGCCAGGAGGAGGCCTTCGCGCGCACGGTGCTCGAGCGGATCCCCGCCGAGCGCCGGGCCCATGCGCTGGGCGCGTTGCAGGACCTGCTGGTGGCCGTGCGGGAGGCGACCGAGAGCTGCTGCCCGGGCGCCTTCGACCACCTGATGACCGATTTCCCGGGGGAGTCGTGCTGCGGCCCGGCCGCAGACTCGAAGTGCTGAGGAGGATGGCGATGACGGCGACGAGCGTGGAGACGAAGAAGGCGAAGAGCTGCTGCGGGCCGGAGTGCTGCGCGGACGAGGCTCCGAAGGCAGAGGCCGCGAAGCCGGCGGCCGCGCCCGAGCGGATGGTCGCGGAGGTCCGCGAGAAGTACGGCCGCATTGCCGCCGAGGGCGGCTCCTGCTGCGGCCCCAACTCCTGCGGCGGGACCTCCGAGGTCCCGGTCTCGCTCGGCATCGGCTACAGCCCGGAGGAGCTCGCCGCACTGCCCGAGGGCGCGAACCTCGGCCTCGGCTGCGGCGCGCCGCTCGCGGCGCTCGCCCCGCGGCGCGGCGAGACCGTGCTCGACCTCGGCTCCGGCGCTGGCATCGACGTGCTGCTCGCCGCCCGCGCGGTCGGCGAGGAGGGCCGCGCGATCGGCATCGACATGACGCCCGAGATGCTGAAGAAGGCCCGCGCCAACGCGGCGAAGGTCGGCGCCTGGAACGCCGAGTTCCGCGAGGGCCGGCTCGAGGAGCTGCCGGTCGCCAGCGCCTCGGTCGACGCCGTCACCAGCAACTGCGTGATCAACCTGGTGCCCGACAAGTCGAAGGTGTTCGCCGAGGTGGCGCGGGTGCTGAGGCCCGGCGGGCGGCTGGTGATCTCCGACATCGTGCTCGACGGAGCGCTGCCCGAGCGCATCGAGCGCGACGTCTACGCCTACGTCGGCTGCATCTCGGGCGCCGCACTGCGCGAGCGCTACTTCGGCTGGCTGCGCGCGGCCGGCTTCGCCGAGATCGAGGTGCTGAAGGACGTCGACTACCTCGCGATGCTGAAGGACACGGCACCCGAGGAGGCCGGCGCGGTGCTCGAGCGCACCGGCACGAAGTGGGAAGAGATCGAAGGCCGCGTCCGCTCGATCACCTTCCGCGCCCGCAAGGCCGCCTGAGAGGATCGCCCCGCCGGCCGCGCGCTGCGGCCGGCGGGGTCGCACTCAGCTCACTCCAGGACGGCGGTCGCCACCGCGCCTTCGACGACCACGACCGTCGGGCCCGCGCGCACCTCGCCGCTCTCGCCGACCAGCTCGATGCGGTAGCTGCCCGGCGTCACGTTCTCGATCCGGGTGCGGGTGCCGTGGAGGCGGATCTCGGCGATGCCGTTGCACCAGCAGCGCACGTACTCCTCGCCGTCGGGCTGGATCAGCCGCACCCGCCCCGACATCGGCTGCGCCGACTCCAGCTCCAGCGTGCCGCCCGGGGTCAGCCCGACGCGCAGCCCCTCGCCCGGCGCCGTCACCGGCAACGTGGCCGTGCCGTAGCCCGTGGCCGACGTCGAGAGCAGATAGCGCCCCGGGGCCAGGCCGATCGTGAGGAAGCCGTCCTGGTCGACGCCCGAGTGGGCGTTGGCGACGATCCGCCGCGCCGCGTCGCGCACCACGATCAGCGCGTCGAGCGGCCGCTGGTCGCGGGCGTCGACCACCGCCACCTTGAGCCCCTGCGCGGGCATCAGCGCGATCTCCAGCGCGTCTGCGGGCTGTCCGCGCACCAGTTCGACCTCGCGCACTTCCTGGCCGAAGCCGGCCAGCGACGTGACCAGCCGGTAGCGGCCCTCGCGCACGCCGCGCTTGAAGAACGCGCCGTCGGCACCGGTGCGCAGCGTGTCCGCGGGCGTGTTGTCGCGGCCGTCGAGTTTCCACAGGGAGATCGTGACGTCGGCCAGCGGCCGCTGGTCGTCGGCGGCGATCACGCGGCCGGCGATCGCTGCGCCGGTCACGTCGAGGTCGAGCGTCGCGCTGCCGGCGACCACGTACTCCGTCTCGTACGAGAGCTCGCGGGCCGAGACCGAGACCTGGTGCAGGCCCGTCTCCAGCCCCACCGCTTCGTACGCGCCGCTGCCGTCGGTGCGTGCGGTCTGCCCCTCCGCGCCGCCCACGGGCTGGAACGAGACGAAGGCCCCGACCACCGGCTCTCCGTCGCGCACGACGTGGCCGCCGACCACGACGTCCGCGGCGAACTCGAGCTCGACCTCGGCCTCCGCGCCTGCCGCCAGCGTGAGTTGCCGCGAGCGGCTGGTGCGCATGTTGCCTTCCATCGTCGCGACCATCGCGCTGACGCGGACGCGGCCGGCCGGCGCCCGCTCGACGCGGAACGTGCCGTCGGCGCCGATCACGCCGTCGCCGCTGCGGCCGTCTTCGGCCTGGACGTAGACCACCCGCATCGCGGCTTCTCCCGCCGGCATCCCGCTGACGCGGCCGCGCAGCACCGCGGTGCGCGGCTTCTCGATCACCAGCCTCAGCGCGGGCGACTTCTCCGGGTCGACGTCCTCCTGCTTCGCCTGGCCATCCGCGCCACGGGCCCACACGACGTAGCGCCCGGGCGCCAGGCCCTCGAGCCGGAAGCGGCCCTCGGCATCTGCCTCCGCGCCCGCGTTCTCGCCGCCGGCCGCCGCCGTGGTCGCCCCCACGCGGGCGTCGGCGACGGGGCGGCCTCCTTCGTCCACCACGACACCTGCCAGCGACAGGCCGCGGCGCAGGCGGGCGTCCTGTCGCGCTCCCTCGGGCGGCACCTGGACTTTCGCCCGCTCGCTGCGGAAGCCGGACTTGCGGAACTGCACCTGGAAGGCGCCGGTCGCAACGCCGTGAAGCTCGTAGTCGCCTGCGGCGTCGGTCTCGCCCGAGGCTCCGTCGCGGGCCTCGACGGCCACCCGCACGTCGGCGAGCGGCTGCCCCTCCTCGTCGAGGACGCGGCCGCGCAGCGTCGCTCCCGCGTCCAGCCGCAGCGCCAGCGGCTCCGCGTCTTCATGAGCGGCGACGGTGACGTCGTCGACGGTCAGCGGCAGGAAGCCCTCCGCGACCACCACGAGCCGGTACTGCCCCTCGGGAACCTCGTCGAGCGAGAACGCGCCGCCGCCGAACTCCTCCTCGCGCGCGTACGCATCGGCCATCTCGAACGGCATCGCCCCATCCTCGTCGGCGTCGCGCACCGGGGCCAGCCGGACCGAGAAGGCGGCGATCGGCTCGCCGTTGCGGCCGTCGACGACGCTGCCGGCGAGCGTGGCCGTGGGGCGCAGCACGAGGGTCACGTCGCTGGCCGGCGCCTCGACCTCGACCTCCTCGAAATCGAGCGGCGGCGCCTCCGCCGCGGACACGGTGTGCGGCCCGGCGGCGAGACCCTCGAGCACGAAGCGGCCCTCCGCGTCGCTGACCGCTTCCGCCGCGTCGGCGCGCTGGCTGAACAGCGCCATCATGTCGCCGCCTTCGGCCGTCGGGCGGGCGAACACCGCGACGCCGGCCACCGGCTCCTCGCCACGCACCACACGACCCCTGATCTCCACGCCACGGGCCAGCGTGACCGCGCGCGGCTGCGCCTCCGCGGGAACCTGGTCGCGCAGGACGAGGGGCCGGAACCCGGGCTTGTGGAAGGCGAGGTGGTGCGGCCGGTTGCCGACGCCGAGCGCGAAGCGGCCGTCGGCGTCGGTCTCGACGTGACCGGGGCCGCGGAACGCCGCCAGCAGCAGGTGGCTGGGCATGCCCGCCTGCGGGAGCACACCGTCCTCGGCGGCAGCCACGGCGACCCCGGCGAGCGGAGCCCCGCTCTCGTCGACGACACGACCCGCCAGAGGCACGCCCACCTCGAGCACGATGCGCGCCGTGCCGCCCGCCTCGGGCAGCGGAGCGACGCGCGCCGCGAAGCCACGCCGCACCGCCATCAGCGCTCCCGCTCCGGGGAGGCGGCCGCGGCGGGTGTCGACGTGGAGCTCGAACCGGCCGTCGCCGTCGCTGAGCGCGGAGCGGGCGCCGACGAGGTCGAAATCGCTCGCGTAGAACGCGGGCATGCCCTCGGGCACCCACACCACGCTCGCGCCGGCGAGCGGCTGCCCCTTGGCGTCGACCACCGTGCCGGCGATGCGCGGCACGGCCTCGAGGTCGGCGTCGCGCCGCGCGGTCGTCGCGCGCCGCAGGTCCTGGGGCTCGGAGCCGCCCGCCGCCTCCTGGTAGCCGGTCGCGTGGAGCCAGACGCGGTAGCGGGCCGACGGCAGGCCACGCACCACCCAGGCGCCGGAGGCGTCGGAGAAGGCGCCGGCTTCATCGCCTTCGTCCGAGTGGACGAGCACCATCACGCCCGCGAGCGGGCGGCCACGGCCGGCCTCGCGGACGACGCCGGCGATCTCGCGCGCGGGAGCGGCCTCGATCACGACTTCCCCCGCGGTGCGGCGCGCCACCCCGGCGAAGCCCGCGGCGCGGGCGGAGACGCGGCGCCAGGAACGGGGCGCGTGCGCGATCCGGAAGCGCCCTTCGCCGTCGGCGATCGCGCGCACCGTGCCGTCGAGCCGGACCACGGCACCGGGCACGCCCGCGCGGGCCGAGCCGGTCACGACGCGGCCGGCGAGCGGCTGGCCGGGCTTCAGCTCGAAACGCAGGGCCGCAGGCCAACCCCGGCCGGCCTCGAGCACGTCGAAGTCCGGGTGGTGCACGCTGAGGCTCCAGGCCCAGACGTCGGGGTCGGGCACGGCGAACGCACCCGCGGCGTCGGTCTCGACCACGCGGACCAGCGCCGGGCGGCCACCGGAGGACCAGACCAGGCGCGCGCCGGCGACCGGCCGGCCGGCGTGGACCACGGAGCCCCGCTTCTCCACGGCGGGCCGCAGCACCAGCGTGATCGGCCCCTCGCCGCGAGAGACCTCGGCTGCGGGGGCGAAACCGGCGGCGTCGGCCTCGACCGACGCCAGTGTCGCCGGTCCGTCCAGGCGGAAGCGGCCGTCTGGGCCGCTGCGCGCCGTCGACAGCGGCGCCGCTGGCGTGCCGTGGAAGAGCTGGACGGCGGCCTCGTCGGGCCCGACCAGCGGGCGAGCGCTCACCACCGCCCCGGCCACCGGCTCGCCGCGGGCGTCGATCACCCGGCCGTCGATCGCGGCGGCCGTCACGGGGGCGAGCCCGGCCAGAGCCATTGCGGCGATCCTTCGCACTCGCATCGGTCTTCCTTTCGCGGAAGAACGCATTCTATTCCCCGATTGGAAACCGCTGGCGGCCAGAGGTTCCGGGTGACGGGCGACACACGCCGGGCGCGGCGCGCGGTCCTACGATCGCGCGCGCCCTGGCGCTCGCACGGGAGGCCAGCGCGATCCCCGAAGGAGAACGAACGTGAAGACGATGCAAGCGATGGGCACTGGGGCCGCGGTGGCGCTGCTGGCGGCCGCGACCCTGGCGTGTGGCGGTGGCCAGTCCTCGCAGCCGCCGGCCACCACGGCCCCGGCTCCGACCCAGGCGGCCGCGCCGGCCAGCGCGCCCGCAGCGGGCGGCGCAGCCGAGTTCGGCGTCGCCGAGTGCGACGAGTACCTCACGAAGTACCTCGCCTGCGTCGACAGCAAGGTGCCCGAGGCGATGCGCGGCATGGTCCGGCAGCAGCTCGACCAGACCAAGGCGCAGTGGAAGCAGGCGGCGTCCACGCCGCAGGGCAAGGAAGGCCTGGCGATGGGGTGCAAGGCGGCGACGGATGCCGCCCGCACCGCGATGCAGGCCTACGGCTGCACGTTCTAGGAGACCGAGCGCCCGGGAGGCGTGGCCTCCCGGGCGCGTCGGAGCCCTCTCAGCTCTGGGTCGAGGCGACCCGGAACGGGCGGCGGCTCCCGCGGCGCCGGCCGGGGCCGTGCGGCTTGTGCGCCGGCGGCGCCGGGTGGCTGCCGCCGCTCGCCGAACGATGGCTGGCGTGCGCGGCGTGCGGTCGCGGGGCGCCCGGGCGCGGGCCCTGCGCGGCGCGCGGCTTCTGACGCGCGCGGTGCTCGGCGAGCCGCTGGTGGAGCGGGATCTCCAGCTTCTCCGCCGCGCGGCGCGCGTAGTCGAAGCCCTCGACCGTCACCCGCGGCAGCCGCTGCCCCAGCGCGCGCTCGATGCCGCGCACGTCGGCCTCCTCCTCCGGCGAGACGAACACGAACGCGTCGCCCTTCTGCTCGGCGCGCGCGGTGCGGCCGACGCGGTGAACGTAGTCCTCGGGCGAAGCCGGCACGTCGAAGTTGACGACGTGGGACAGCGCCTCGACGTCGATGCCACGGGCCGCGATGTCGGTCGCCACCAGCACCGGGAACTTGCCGGCCTTGAAGCCGGCGAGAGCCTGGGTGCGCTGGGCCTGGCTGCGGTTGCCATGGATGCGCTCGGCGCCGATGCCGTTGCGGGTCAGGTAGTCGGCCAGGCGGTTGGCGCGGTGCTTGGTGCGGGTGAACGCGATCACGCTGCCGATCGTGCCGCGCTTCATCAGCTCGACGAGCAGCGCCGACTTCAGCTCCGACGCCACGGGGTAGGCGGCGTGGGTGACGCCCTTCGCCGTCGTCGACGGCCGGTCGGCCTCGACGCGGATCGGCTCGCGCAGCATCTCCTTGGCGAGGGCGGCGATCGCGTCCGGCATCGTCGCCGAGAAGAGCAGCGTCTGGCGCCGCACGGGCAACCGCTTGAGCACGCGCTTGACGTCGGGCAGGAAGCCCATGTCGAGCATGCGGTCGGCCTCGTCGAGCACCAGCACCTCGAGGCCCGGGAACACGAACGAGGGGTTCTGCATGTGGTCGAGCAGGCGGCCCGGCGTCGCCACGATCACGTCGACGCCGCGGCGCAGCGCCTGCTCCTGCGGGCCCATGCCGACGCCGCCGAAGATGGCGGCGCTCGAGACCCGGGCGTGGCGGCCGAGGTCGCGGAACGTCTGCTCGATCTGCGCGGCCAGCTCGCGGGTCGGCGAGAGCACCAGCACGCGGGTCAGCCCGCGACCGGGCGTCGTGGCCAGGCGGTGCAGGATCGGCAGCGCGAAGGCCGCGGTCTTGCCGCTGCCGGTGACGGCGCAGGCGACCAGGTCGCGGCCGGCCAGCGCGGGCGGGATCGCCTGGGACTGGATGGGGGTGGGGCGGGTGTAACCGAGGTCGGCGACGGCGCGCGCGACCTGCGGGTGCAGGGAGAAGGCAGAGAAAGGCATGAGGATCGGTTGCGGTCCTTGTCCGTTCCGGCAGGTTGTGAGTGCTTTGCTGAAACGGGGATCGCCGGGAAACCGCCGTTCGACGCGGTCCCTTTGGAGCGCGGAGAGACGTAGAGTCTCTCACGGCGAGGCCGAACCGCGAAATCGACCGCGGGCCCGGCCTAGAGGCGGATGCCGTTGACGCGATCGCTGATGCGGCCGTTGACCTTGAGCATCAGGTAGTTGACGTCGTTGGTGACGTCCTTGCGCAGCTTGGTGACGTAGCGCGCCGCCGGCGTCGCCTGCACGAACGCGCGGTCCTCGAGCTCGGCCAGCACGCCGTCGACTTCGACCAGCAGGTGCTTCAGCTCGCGGAAGCGGTGGTTGAGGTCGAGCAGGGCGGGCTCGTCGAGGCCCTCGGGGGCGCGGGCCGGGAAGTCGCGCTCGATGCCGTCGGCCGCCGCCGTCACGTCCTCGAGCAGCTCCGAGACGTCGCCGAAGAACTCGCGGCGCAGCTCGGCCGCGACCGGCGCCGGCGCCAGCTTGACGAGCCGCGATTCCAGCTTGCCGAGCTGCTCGCGCAGCGAGTCGCGCAGGAAGCCGACGCCGGAGTGTGGCCGGCGCGGCTCGTCGATCACCAGCAGGTCGCGGCCCAGGTAGATCTTGTCCGCGTAGCGGTCCGGCAGGTCCTCGGGCCGCAGCGTGTAGAGCTTGAGCTCGAAGCCGGGCTCGCGGCCGACGAAGCGCACGATCACAAGGTGCTCGTTGACCGCGACGTAGTAGGAGTTGGTCTCGAGCAGGGCGGAGTGCAGCGCGAGGTTCCACAGCACCAGCCGCTTCAGCTCCGCGATCCGCCCCGGGTGCTGCTCGAGCAGGGCCTGGAACTGCTCCTGCTCGTCGCGCCGGGCCTCGCCGGTGACCAGGTGGCGCAGCGAGGGCGTGATCAGGACGCGGCAGCGCTCGAAGAAGAACTCCAGGTGCATGCGATCGAGCACGCTCTCCTGGAAGCGGTCGAGGTGGAACGTCGGCGCCGGCAGCGACTCGCGGGCGGCGATCGTGTTCAGGCTCTGCATCGGCGCCTCCCTTCACCCGATTCTACGTCCGGGAGGACGCCGCAGCGGTCGTATTCAGGCCTGCGGCTTGTCGGAGCGGCCGCGCGCCATGAACGCCTCGATCCACTCGATCGGCAGCGGGAAGATGATCGTCGAGTTCTTCTCGGCCGCGATCTCGGTCAGCGTCTGCAGGTAGCGCAGGTGCAGCGACATCGGCTGCGTCTGCAGCGCCTGGGCGGCCTCGGTGAGCTGGCGCGACGCCTCGTACTCGCCGGACGCGTGGATGATCTTGGCCCGCTTCTCGCGCTCGGACTCGGCCTGCTTGGCCATCGCCCGCTGCATCTCGTGCGGCAGGTCGACGGTCTTGACGGCGACCTGGGTCACCTTCACGCCCCACGGGTCGGTGTGCTCGTCGATCACCTTCTGGATCTCGGCTCCGAGGCGCTCGCGCTCGGCGAGCAGCTCGTCGAGGTGAGCCTGGCCCAGGATGCTGCGCAGCGTCGTCTGCGCCTCCTGGCTGGTGGCGTACAGGTAGTTCTCGACCTGGACGATGCAGCGGACCGGGTCCATCACCCGGAAGTAGACGACGGCGTTGACCTTGACGCTGACGTTGTCGCGGGTGATCACGTCCTGCGGCGGCACGTCGAGCACCACGGTGCGCAGGCTGACGCGCACCATGCGGTCGATCGGCCAGGCCACGATCACGAGGCCAGGCCCCTTCGGCTCCGGCAGGAGCTTGCCGAGGCGGAACACGACGCCACGCTCGTACTCGTTCAGCACCTTCACGGACAGCAGCAGCCAGAAGACGATCAGGAACAAGACGACGCCGGGACCGGGACCCATCACGCCCCCCTCTTTTCCACCTTCAGCGTCAACCCCACGACGGCCAGGACGGCGACGGTCTCGCCTGCCGCGACGGGCGCGTCCGCGCGCGCGCGCCAGCGCTCGCCCTGGATCAGGACCCAGCCCTCGGGCGCCAGCGGCTCGAGTGCGACCGCGGTGCGGCCGATCAGGCCGGCGTCGCCGGTCGTGGCCCTCCGGCGCTGGGCGGCGACCACCATCCGCACCAGCACGATCGTCCACGCCGCCAGCAGCAAGGCGCCGGGCAGCAGCGTGCCCCAGGCGACCCGCAGTTCCGGCAGCGGGGAGTCGACCAGCATCAGGGCGCCGAGCACGACCGAGACGAGGCCGCCCGCGGTCAGCAGGCCGTAGGACGTCACCTTGACCTCCGCGGCGAACAGGATCACGCCGAGCGCGATCAGCAGCACGCCCGACCAGTTGATCGGCAGGATCTGGCTCGCGAACAGGAACAGGATCAGGCACAGGGCGCCGAGGATGCCGGGGAACAGGCCGCCGGGATGGCTGATCTCCGCGCCGATCCCGGCCAGCGCGCCGAGCAGCAGCAGGAACAGCACCTCGGGCCGCGCGATCCTGTCCGCGATCGCGCGCCGCCAGCTCATCGTCACCACCTGCACGGCCTCGCCCTCGAGCCGCAGCGTGGTCGTGGTGCCGTCGAAGCGCTTGACCTCGCGGCCTTCGAGGGCGCGGAGGAGCGCGGGGACGTCCGCGACCACCAGGTCCGCGAGGCGGCCCTCGATCGCCTCGCGCTCGGTAAAGGAGCGGCTCTCGACCACGGCCTTCTCCGCCAGCTCGACGTTGCGGCCGCGGCGCTCGGCCTTCCCGCGCACGTAGGCGGCGACCGCCGACGTCATCTTCTTCGACATCGTCTCGTCGACGCCGCCGCCCATTGCCGAGACGGGATGCGCGGCGCCGAGACTGGTGCCCGGGGCCATCGCGACCAGGTCGGAGGCGATCGCGATCACGAAGCCGGCGGAGTCGGCGCGAGCACCCGCGGGCCCGATGAAGGCGACGACCGGCACCCGCGAGTTGAGCAGCTTGTCGACGATCTGCCGCATGGCGGTCTCGAGCCCGCCCGGGGTGTCGATCCGCAGCACGACCAGCGGGGCCTTCGCCGCTTCGGCTTCGGCGATCGCGCTGATCACGTGGTCGGCGCTGACCGCGTGCACGACCCCGTCGAGCTCCACGACGTGGACCGCGGCGGCGGCGGGGGCCGCGAGGCACAGGAGGGCCAGGAGGGCTGCCAGATGCCGCGCGAGACGCGGTGCCTCCACGGGTTCAATTTAGGCCCCGGGAGGAGCCGCGTCAACGAAAGTGGACCGCGGGTCCCGGTCCTGTTCCTCCTCCTGGAACAGGCCCCTGATCCCGATCCTGATCCCGGTCCTGGTCCTGGTCCCGGTCCCCGACCAGGAGTGAAGATCACGATCAGGACCCGGATCGCGATCAGGGAGACGAAACGCCGGGCTACGCGAGATCCGCCAACAGCAGTTCGACTCCCCGATCGACAGCGGGCTGATCGGAGACGTCGAGGCGACGGGCGCAGGACGCGGCGAAGCCGGGCAACTCCCGGAACTGGGTGATCGCGTGCTTCAGGTCGTCGCGGACTCCCTTGCCATACGCGGCTTCGCTGCGCCGCCAGGCGCTCTCGGGCGGCGGCCCGCCCCGCGCCCGCAGCACGGCGAGGTCGATCAGGTCGCGGCCGCAGGCCTGACGGTCTGCCCACCGGTCGGAGTTGGCGAGCAACTTCTCCGCGAAGCAGTCGGCGCTCGCGAGACAGGGCACGGGGCTCCAGGATGGATGCACCGCGGGTTCGAGTTCGATCCGGCCCTCGACCACGAACTCGACCTTGAGGTCGCCGTCGGCCGTCCGAACGGCGAACCGCACGCCGTACTGGTCCGCGCGCGCGACAGTCAGCGTGCCCGGCGCCTCGCCCGCGAAGAGGGCGCGGCTCCCCCGCTCGCGGACGAGCGAGCGCAGCCGGGCATATCCCTCGCGGTCGGCGCCCAGGAAGTCCACGTCGCGCGAGAGCCGGTACTCGCCGAACTCGAGGACGATCCGGGTGCCGCCTCCGAACGCGAAGCCGGTCGCTGCCAGCAGGTCCGCGTCGAGGGCGGCGAGGACTGCCCCGACGGCGGCGTGTTCAGGCCGCGTCCAGGTCACGGATCACCGTCCCGTAGCAGGCGGCGAGTTCGCGCAGGTACTCGAGTTCCTCGGGCGACGGCTCCGCCAGGACTCCACGCCAGCGCCAGCCGGCTTCGTAGCGTCGGAGCGCCTCTTCGGGCTTCAACTCGGTCAGGTCGCCGTGGTCGGACCACGACAGGGCGGCCAGGAAAGGAAGCCGGTCGGGGGGAGGTTGCTGCACGGCTCAATGGTACTCGCCGGCCCTGCTCGGCTCACGGTTCGTCGAGCCCGATCCTTGAACCAGGTCCCGGTCCTGGTCCTCCGCTCCGAGCCGATTCCAACCCCGAGCCGGTTCAGGACCGGGACCCCGACCTCGACCGGGACCAGGGAGTCGCAGTCGGGCGAGAGGCGCGCCTTGACAGCGGACCCACTTCGGGCTTATTGTTTAGGAGTCCTAATCAATGAAGACTCCGACACCGCCATCACCCGCCACCCGCCAGGTCGTGACCGGCCTCGCTCGGGTCGGGCTGTTCCTGAAGACCCAGGCCCGTGAGGGCAGCCTGCCGCGGGGGCTGAGCCCCACCCAGGCCGAGATCCTGGGCCTGCTGGAGCGGCGCTTCCGCGGCGGCGCGCGGTTGGGCGAGGTCGCGGAGGCGCTGGGCACCACCGCGCCGACCGCGAGCGCCGCCGTCGAGGCGCTGGTGGCCAAGGGGCTGGTGCGCCGGGAACGCAGGGCGGAGGACGCCCGCGCCCTGCGCCTGAGCCTGACCCCGCGCGGGCGACGCGAGGCCGTGCGCACCGCCGAGTGGCCCGAGGCGCTGATGGCCGCCGTCGACGAACTGTCCGGCGTGGAGCGTGGCGTGCTGTTGCGCAGCCTGGTCAAGATGGTGCGCACGCTCCAGGTGCGCGGCGCGATGCCCGTCGCGCGGATGTGCGCCGGGTGCCGCTTCTTCCGGCCCCACGCCCATCCCGGGGCGGCTCGGCCGCACCACTGCGACTTCGTCGACGCCCCGTTCGCCGACGGCGACCTGCGGCTCGACTGCGAGGACCACGAGGCGGCGACGCCAGAGGCCGAACTGCTCGCGTGGTCGGCCTTCGTCGGCGCCGAACGCGGGAGCCCGGCCGCGCGCTAGTCGCGCCGCACGTCCCCTCTCGCCGTCCCCTCGAAGTCCCGCTGGAGGCTCGTCATGTCACTCGCTCTCCGTTCGTCTGTGGTGCTCCTCGCCGGCGCGCTCGCCGCGCCGGTTCAGGCCCAGGAATCGCAGCCGTCGATTCCCGGCTACACCTTCGGCTCGCCCAGCCTGGGCCGCTCTCCCCTCGGCGTCGCCGAGCTCGAGCTGCTGCAGAAGACCGTCCTGCTCGGCCCCGAAGACGTCGCGGCGCTGCGGGCCTCGAAGGCCGTGCTCGCCGACCAGACCGACGCCATCCTCGACGTGTGGTACGGCTTCGTCGCGTCGCAACCCCACCTCGTGCGCTACTTCTCGCGGCGCTCCGACGGCCAGCCCGACGCGGCCTATCTCGGCGCCGTGCGCAAGCGCTTCGCGCGGTGGATCCTCGACACCGCGGACGCCCGCTTCGACCAGACCTGGCTCGACTGGCAGCACGAGCTGGGCCGCCGCCATCATCGCGTCGCCAAGAACCACACCGATCGCGCGGACAGCGTGGAGATCGTCCACTTCCGTTACCTGCCGGCCCTGATCGTGCCTGTGACGACGACGCTCAAACCCTTCCTCGCGAAGAAGGGGGCTTCCGCCGAGGAGGTCGAGCGGATGCACGCGGCGTGGGTCAAGTCGGTGACGCTCCAGGTCATCTTGTGGAGCCACCCCTACGTGAGGGAGGGGGATTTCTAGGCCGCGGCAGGCGGGGCCAGATCCCCGCCCGGTCCGGGTCCTCGTCCCTGGTCCTGGAGCAGGAGGAGGATCGGGACCGGGATCACGATCAGGACCGGGGGACGGACGGCGGCGGTTGGGGTGCGGAGCACGGAGCGCGCCGAAGCCGCGGAGGTTCGGCGGCTTCGTCACGCTCCGTGCCGGGTCCCCGGTCGCGGACCGCCGCGAAGCGTTTCCTCCTTCGCTAGAGGGCCCTTCGCCCCGCTCGCTGTCGCGAGAGCGGGGCGAAGGGCCCCGCCGAAGGAGGAAACGCGATGGCGACGACGGCACACGACGACAGCCGGACCCGGACGGGGCGAGTGATCGGCCCGGAGCAGTTGCTGGCGTACACGGTGGGGCGGGGCCGCAGCGGGCGGCGCGACCAGGCGCGGCTGTTCTCGATCGCGCGGGGCAGCGCGTACGAGTGCCAGGCGATCCTGGACATCCTGGAGGACCTGCGAAGGAACCGCGAGAAGCTGGTAGCAGCGCGGCAGCTCCTGACCCGATGCGTGGCATTGCTGACGGGCCCTGGTGCGGCGAAACGGGTGACACCCGGCAGGGGGGCCGCCCGTCGTGCGGTCCCCCGTTCTACTTCTGGAGCACCGTCTCCTCGACGTGGACTCCGAGCCCACAGGAACACCAGCACCACTCAGACCTAATCCGACAGCTCAACGAACTCGGTGTGCACGCCCAGGCCACAAGCGCACCAGTGCTCGGCCTCGCTCGCGGTCTCGAACGCGTGCGCCGTCTCACCGCGCGGCCCTTCGTGTGATGCCCTCCATCTCCGCACGGCCGCCTTGGCACCAGCCTCCGTGCGATGGGCGGAGAGCGTTGTGTGGTTGTCGCACTCCCCGTAGTACCCGGTTTCCGGCTCCTCGACGACGAGATAGATGTTGTCCATTCAGCTCCTCTCCTGCAGACACCAAGGCGGGCGAAGGCAGTGTTAGCCTGGCGACTCACCGCACAAGGACCGGAGGTTCCATGGCAGACAGCCTGAGTGAACTCGCAGAGGTCATTCGCGGGGGCCTGGCAACCGCCCCCAAGGATGGCGTGCGGCCCCTCCTGAAGAGCCTGTTCGGCGAACGGTTCCACAAACGACACTTCAACGAGAAGATCGACGGCCTGCTCCGCGATGCCTATGGGCTAGCCAGCGGCGCGGCAGAGGGCGTCCCGTTCGCGGGCCTCCTCCATCCGGACTCCACGCCTTCGGGCGCGTACGGGGGAGCAAGCCTGGCCTGGTTCCCGACCCAGGACGCAGGCAGCCTGATCACGTTCGTCGTGGGGACGGCTGGGCTGTCGCCGGACGAGGGGATGCTCACGAGGCCGGGCCACCGGCGACGGGTTGTCGCGCTGCGACGGCACCTGAAGTCGCTGGGAGTCCGCGCCTGGACAAAGGCGGACCCGTCATCGCTCGGAGAGCCCCTGCCCAAGGCCGCGCGCGACGAGTTCAACGGATTCGATCGCGTGTTCCAGCGCTACGGCGGCGAGATCTACTGCATGGCCCACGTCCCCGACAGCGCGGGACTCGCCCGTCAGGTCGTGGGGGCGTTCCTCGACCTCTATGCCCACGAGCGGGGCTGGGAGACGCTGAAGGCCTGGAAACCGGAATCGGATGCGTTGCTCGGTGCCGTGTGGAATCGCGCATTCGAGGCGGTCACTCCCGAACAGGTGAACCGAGTGCTTCGATCGAGGCGGTTCGTGATCCTGCAAGGCCCACCGGGGACCGGCAAGACGCGCCTGGCTGAGCAGGTGCGTCGGGACTTCTTCGGCGGCCATGGGCACACGGTACAGTTCCACCCTGCGGTGACGTACGAGGACTTCCTCGTCGGCCTCTCACCCGACGCAAAGGCCAGCCAACTGCTTTTTGGTGTGCGCGAAGGCCATCTCTTGAAGGCGGCCAGGAAGGCGCGGGAGCGCGACGCACTTCTCGTTCTGGACGAGATCAACCGTGCCGATCTCTCCAAGGTGCTGGGCGAAGCCGTGTTCCTCTTCGAGCCGAAGGAGGTCGGGGGGGCCGCGGCCCGAAGGGTTCGGCTGACTCACGCCGTGGAAGACAGCGATGAGTTCGCGCTCCCGGAAGGGCTCTACGTCCTGGGCACGATGAACACGGCGGACCGCAGCACGGCCCCGCTGGACATCGCCATCCGACGACGCTTCGCCTTCGTGACGGTCTCTCCGGATCGCTCGGTGATCGAGGCGCAGGGGCTTCCTCTCGCCCTCGAGGCGTTTGACCGGCTGGCCGACGTATTCATCGAGCACGCCCCGGACGACGCGCTCGACCTCCTTCCCGGGCACTCGTACTTCCTGGCTGGCGACGAAGCCGCCCTGAAGGAACGCTTCCGCTACGAACTCGTACCGTTGCTCGACGAATACCTCCGGCAGGGCCTCATCGGTCCGGCCGCTTCGGAGCTGCAGGCCGTACGCGATGGGATCGCTGACGCCGCCAGTGCCTGAACCTCGCCGCCGCAACCGAGGGGGGACGCTGCGGCGCGTCTCGCACCCATTCCGCGCACAACGCGAGAAGCCGCTCATTCATCTGACGGACCACGGCACGGCGCTCATCGTGAATCCAGCGCTCTACGCACCACCCCAACGCGACAGAGGCTGGGGCACCTTCATCGAGGGCTTCGTGCGAGCCAACGAGGCTGCCCTCGCCCGCCTCGATTGCCGGCTGGAGGTCGCTGCCGAGTCCTTCGGCGCGGCCGTCCGCATCCATCCGGGCGGGCACACGGGCGCCGTACCGCTGCGCTCTGCCCAGTCACGGGCGGTGGTCGGCGGGCTGGTCGTTCGCCCGCGATTCGAATGGGCCGGGGTCGGCCGCGTGCTGCGGGAGACGGGGTGGGCCGCGGCACCCGAGTTCCTCGACATGCCTCTGGTCCCCGGCAGCGGCCGCGAAGTGCCTCCATGGGTGCTCGCCGCTCCGGTGATCGGGCGCCTGGGCGAACTGCTCCGGTCCGCGCGGCGCGGGTACCAGGACAAGGTGGACGACCTCAGGATGCCGCGGGGGCGCATTCTGTGGCCCGAGTACTCCGGGCGCCGCTTGAACACCGGGCGATGGGAAAGCCTCCCGTGCCGCTACCCGGATCTGAGTTCCGACCCGAAGCTTCGCCGATGGATCCGGTGGGGACTTGAACGCGTCCGCACGGACCTGGTCACGGCTGGCGGCCGGGACCCACTTGCGCTTGCGCTCGCGAGGGAGGCGACTCGGTTGGCACAGTCCATCGCCGAGGCGCCGCTCTTCCCGTCCCGACACGACCTGCAGAAGGTGGAGCGGGTCGACGCGCTGTTCAGTGCCGCCCTCGGTCGTGGCCTGCAAGCGCTCGGTTGGCTCGTGGATGAACGTGGCCTGGGTGGCGGGCGGGAGATGGACGGGCTTGCTTGGACCCTGAGGCTCGATCGGCTGTGGGAGCTGTACGTCACAGCCCAGCTGGCGCAGCAGGCCCGGATCACCGGCGGCCAACTCTTCGCCGGACATCGTGGGCAAACGATATTTCCGCTACGGTGGGACGACCCTGGAATTCGCTCGATGGGCCACCTCTCCCCCGACATCGTCATGCGCCGGCAGGATGAGCTGCTCATCTACGACGCCAAGTACAAGGCACATCTTGCCGAGCTGGATGCGTCGGGGTGGGCACGAATGACCGACGCGTGGCGCGAATCCCATCGCGCCGATGTTCACCAGGCCCTCGCCTACGCGGCCCTGTTTGAGTGTCGCAAGGTGACGACGACACTCGTGTATCCCCTGCGACCGGTGACATTCGAGGCTCTGCGCCTGCGCGGGCGGGACGTCGCCTCCGCGGAATTGCTCCACGGCGGGCGGCAGCTCACTCTGCGGCTGCAAGGCCTGCCCTTCGGCACACCGTCCCGCTCAGGCGGCTGACGTGCCAGGCGAAGGGCCGCCGAGAAGAACTCAAATCGGACTTTAGTTTTGTCAAATTGCTGACAAAACGAGGCTTAGGGGCTGCTCCGGCCCGATTCCGAGTCTCCCGAAGGCCCTCCAGGTCCTGGTCCCGGTCCTGGTCCGGGTCTCGGTCGTGTTCCCGCGTCCGGAGCCGGCCCGGGATCGCGACCCGGGACAGGGACCGGGGTCAGGAACCGGCGAGGCCTCTCAGCCCGCCAGGTACCTCGGGAGGTAGAAGACCACCGAGAAGCGGAGGATGCGGCCGAAGGTGCCGATGGCCATGAAGGTCCAGAAGGACATGTTCAGCATGCCGGCCGCCACGCTGACCGCGTAGAAGGGCGGGAAGCCGGTGATCGCCGAGAGCAGGACCACCGCGTCCGCGCCCTTCTCGTGGCGGTGGAGCGACTCGCTGGCCTTGTGGATCTTCTCCTTCGCGCGCAGCAGCCAGGGCATCGTGATCGCGCCCTTGCCGACCTGGTAGAGAATCGCCTTGGCGATCATCTGGCCGAGGGTCGTCGAGGCGATGATCGAGGCGGCCGGGGCCTGGGACAGGGCGGCCATGCCGGCGATGTAGACCTCGATGTTGACGAAAGGCACGAGGCCGCTCACGATTCCCACCCCCAGGCTCGAGACGAAGTAGCCGGGGTCCCACGCTCCGAGGCCGTTCACGCAAGCACCTCGGCTTCCCAGGAGGACAGAGAAAGAAGATGAGCCCCGGGCGCCGGGACTGGGACGTGATCGTGATCGGGTCGGGCTTCGGGGGCGCGTTCGTCGCCGACCCGCTGGTGCGCGCCGGCGCGCGGGTGCTGATGCTCGAGCGCGGGGGGCACGTCACGCGCGGCCCCCACAACTGGGCCGCGCAGGGCTCGATGGACCTGACGCCCTACGCCACCGGCGAGGCCGCGTTCCGCGCCGAGGCCGGCGGGCAGAACCCGGTCATGCACGTGACCGGGTGCGTCGGCGGCCAGTCGGTGTTCTACGGCGGTGTCTCGTTCCGCATGCGCGAGCGCGACTTCGAGCCGGACCCGGAGATCGTCGGCGACAGCGGCGCGCTGTGGCCGATCGGCTACGCCGACCTCGAGACGTACTACGCCGACGTCGAGAAGCGGCTCGACGTCGCGGGCATCGCCGGCGCCGACCCGACCGAGCCCGACCGCCGGGGCGAGCCCTATCCGCAGGCGCCGCCGCCGTTCTCCCCCACCGCGAAGCGGGTCGCCGACGCCGGGCGCGAACTGGGCCTGAAGCCCTTCCCGCTGCCGCTCGCGATCCACTACAGAAAAGAGGAAGGGCGCGAGGGCTGCATCGCCTGCCCCACCTGCGACACCTTCGCCTGCGCGATCGGGGCCAAGAACGACCTCGCCACCGGCGTGATCCCCGACCTGGTCCGCCGCGGGCTGGAACTGCGGCCGCACATGGCGGTCGTCGGCCTGCACGAGAAGGGGGGCCGGATCGCCGAGGTGGAGTGCATCGACCGCACCCGCGCGGTTCGCGTATCCTTCACGGCCGCCACCGTGATCCTGGCGGGCGGGGCGATCGCCTCGCCCCACCTGTTGCTGGCCACGGGGCTTGCCGGGAAGAACCCCGCCGCCGACGTGGTGGGGCGCTACCTGTGCCGGCACGTCAACGGCATCGCGCTCGGCTGCTTCGCGAGCCTGCCCGACGGCGGCAAGCAGTTCCACAAGCAGGTGGGGTTCCACGATTTCTACTACGGCCACGAACGCATCGGCACGCCGCGCGGGCGGCTCGGCTCGGTCCAGTCGCTGCAAACGCCTCCTCTCGCGCTGGTCCAGGCCAACGCCCCCCGCCTCGTCGCGCCTTTCCTCGGCCCCGGCGTGCGCCGGCTCACCGGGCTCCTGGTGATGGCCGAAGACCAGCCGCGCCCGGAGAACCGGGTGCGGATCGACGCCGGCGCGCGCGACCAGTTCGGCCTGCCGCTGCCGGTGGTGCGCCAAATCTACACCGAGCGCGACGAACAGGCGCGCCGCGCGCTGTTCCGCGAGGCCGGCCGGGTCCTGAAGCGCGCCGGCGCGATGTTCGTCTACAACCACAAGATCAGGACGTTCTCCCACGTCTGCGGCACCGTGCGCATGGGCGACGACCCGAAGCGCAACCCGCTCGACCGCTTCTGCCGCTTCCGCGGCGTGGACAACCTGCACGTGGTCGACGCCTCTTTCTTCCCCACCGCGGGCGGCGTCAACCCGAGCCTGACGATCGCGGCCAACGCGCTGCGCGTGGGCCAGGCCCTCGTCCACGGCCTGCCGGCTCAGGCCTGAGCGAAGACCGGTGAACGCCCCGCTCCGCATCGCGCTGCTCGGCTGCGGCTACGCCGCGCGGCTGCACGCCACGGCGCTGAAGCCGATGGCGGACGCGGTGCGGCTGCTGGCCGCCAGTCGCGAGCGCGCGCGGGCCGAGGCCTTCGCCCGCGAGTGGGGCACGGGCGTGCTCGACTCCTACGAAGCCGCGATCGCCTCGCCCGAGGTCGACGCGGTCGCGGTGCTGACGCCGCCCGACTCGCACGAGGCGCTGACGATGCAGGCGCTCGCCGCGGGCAAGCACGTGATCGTCGAGAAGCCCGCCTTCCCGCGCGCGGCCACCTTCGGGCCCGTCGCCGAGGCCGCGAGCCGCGCCGGGAAGCAGGTGCTGGTCGCCGAGAACTACTACTACAAGCCGCTGGCCGTCACCCTGCGCGGGCTGCTGCGCGAGGGGGCGATCGGCGAGCCGCGCTTCGTGCTCGTCAACGCGATGAAGGAGCAGAAGGTCGACGGCTGGCGGCAGGACCCGGCGGTCGGCGGCGGCGCGCTGTACGAGGGCGGCATCCACTGGGTGAGCCTGATGGCGGGACTGGGGCTGACCGTGAAGCGCGCGCGCGGCGCCTTTCCCGCTCACGCCGGCGCGCCCGAACGCGCGGCGCTCGCCACGTTCGAGTACGACGAGGGCGCGGTCGGCGCGCTGGTGCACTCGTGGGAGCAGCCGTCGCCGCTGAAGGGCCTGCGGCTGTCGCGGATCTTCGGCCGCGACGGGTCGGTCGCCTTCGAGTCGAACGGCCTGTTCGTGTTCGTGTGGGGACGGCGCAAGACGCTGCTGCTCCCCGGCGGCCTGCGCGACCTGACGGGTCGCGGGGCGATGTGGCGCGACTTCCTGGCGGCGATGGCCACGGGACGCGCGCCGGAGATGGACCTGGCGCGGGCCCGGCGCGACCTGGAGCTCGTGGAGGAGATCGGCGCCGGCGCCGGCGCCTGACGGACTTTCGAGAGAAGAGACGAAGGAGACGAAATGGACTTTCTGGCCGCCCTCGCGGTGGGGATCATCGCTGGCACCCACACCGCCACCTGGGGCATGTACAAGGACGCCCCGCACGAGGGCTTCCGCCACTACCCGCGCAGCATCTTCACCGCCGCGGTGCTGGCGCCGCTGATCTACTGGGGCTTCTCGTACGTGCCGCTGCTGGCGTTCGACCCGATGAGCGCGCGCGGCATCGTGCTGCTGTTCGGCCTCACCTACTGCGCGGAGCGCGGCGCCACGGAGTTCTACAAGACCTTCGTCCGCTTCGAGGACCAGAGCAAGTACACGATCCCGATGCAGTTCCACGTGTTCGGCAACGTGATCCCGGCCGGCGGCAAGCGCTGGGCGATCGCCATCGCGCACGTGATCGTCGTGCTCGTCTCGGTGTTCCTGATCCACCTGCACAACGTGCCGGACGAGCCGATCAGCATCGTCAAGTTCCTGCTGCTGGGCTCGGTGGGCGGCTGGCTGTCGGCCTTCGGCGGCGCCTTCAAGGACGCCCCGATCGAGGGCTTCCACACCTTCAAGTTCTTCCGCAGCCCGGCGCTGGCCGCGTTCTACTCGTGGCTGCTGTCGTTCCTGACCGACTCGTACATGATCGGCGCGGTCGGCGGCCTCGGCTACACGGTGGCGACGATCGAGACCTACAAGACGTTCTTCTTCCCGAACGTGCCGCGCGGCAAGTTCGCGGGCAAGCCGGTGCTGTTCCCCGAGCACCTCGAGACGCGGAAGAAGTTCGTCCCGATCTACTTCGGCATCTGGCTGTTCGTGATCGTCAGCATCGCCCAGGCGATCCGCGTCCAGTACTTCCTGTAGGTCTGCCGGTGCCGTCGCCAGCTTCCGGCGACGGCACCGCGACCACCGTGCTAGCCTCCGAGCATGGCCACGGTCGCACTGACGATCGAGTTCCCGCTGCGGGTGGTCGTCTACCCGGCGCCCGATCTCGCCGACCAGTGGATCGCCCATGGCCTGGAAACGGACATCGTGACCCAGGGCGACTCCGCCGAGCACGCGCTCGGAATGATGGCGGAGGCACTGGAGACGCTGGCGGCCCACGACGCGTTGCGGAACCGGTCGACGATGCGGCTGCGGCCCGCTCCGACCGAGGTCTGGAACCTCGCGGCCACGGCCACGCCGATGGCCCTCACCGCCCACGTCGAACGCCAGCGGAAGGGGCACGAGACGCCGGCCGCGGGTCCCTGGCGGCTGTACGGCCTGCTGAGCCGCAAGGGTCCGGTGGGTGCCGGCGAGGTATAGCCGGCTACGAGCGGCGCTCGCGGAGATGGGTGTCCGGGTGCACGAGCGCCCGGGCAAGGGCAGCCACGTGATCGTCGACGACGGCAAGGGGCACGCCTACCCCCTGCCCCTGCACCACGGGAAGCGAACGGAGTTGTCGGACGTCTACATCCGGGGACTGTGCCGCGCCCTTGAGATCGACTACTTCCAACTTCGCAAGCGGCTCTGAAGCAGCCCTCGACAGCGCCATGGTCGTGAATGTCGCGGCGGTCGTGCTGATGCTGGCGGCCCCGGTGGCGCCGGGGCCGGTGGCGGCGCTGGCCGCGGCCGAGGAGCTGTACGAGCGGCGCGCGCAAGGGAGCGACGGGCCCGACTGCGCGCCGGCGACGATCGAGGCGGCGCTCGACGCGTATCGACAGGCGCTCGCCGTGGAGCCCGCGTCGCTCTCGGCGCGGCGCGGGTTCCTGCGCGCCGTGTTCTTCCGGGTCGGCTTCTGCAAGGTGGAGAAAGGCCCGCGCAGCGCCGCGCTGTTCGAGGAGGCCAAGCGCCTCGGCGACGACACCGTGAAGCGGCTGCTGGCGGGGCGCGAGGGCTCGCGGCGGGAGCGCCTCGTGGCGGCGATCCGAGCCGAGCCGCTGGCGGCCGAGCTGTTCCTGTGGACCGCGGCGGCGTGGGGACAGTGGGCCGTCGACCACAAGATCGCCGCGGCCTGGCAGGGCACCGCCGGCAAGATGCGCGACCTCGCCGAGGCGGTGATCGCGGCGGCGCCGGAGACGATGGACGGCGGCGCCCACCTGATCCTCGGCCGCCTGCACACCGAGGCGCCGAAGATCCCTCTGTTGACGGGCTGGGTGTCGAAGGAGAAGGGCATCGCCTCGATCCGCGCCGCGCACGCGATCGCGCCGCGCGCGAAGCAGCACCTGTACTTCCTCGGCGCGGCCCTTCTCGACCACGACCCCCGCGGTCGCGACGAGGGCCTCGCCCTGCTGCGCCGCTGCGCGGACGAGCCGATCGAATCGCGCCATGCCGTCGAGGACCGCCACTACGTGGACAAGGCCCGGCGCAAGCTGGCCGCAGCGGAGGCGACGCGGGCCGCCCTTCGCTGACGTAAGCTGCCGCCTCCCGCGTGAGTTTGCCGTGCGTAGCGGCACACGCCGCCGCTGCAGGACGCCGGGAAAGGAGGCCGTCTTGCGTGAGCACCTGATCCTGTGGGCACTGAGCGCGACATTGGTCCCGTCGCCGGCGAAAGCCTGCGAGTCGGCCGGCCAGGCGACGGCGATCGGCGCCGTGCGGGCCCAGCGCGCCGCGTTCAACGAGGCGATCGCGAAGAGAGACATCGAGGCCGTGGCGGCGACGCTGCATGAAAACGTCATCCTGGTGACGGGCACGGCGAGTGAGGTCTTCACCGGCCGAGCGGCGCAGCGTTCGCTGTGGCAGCGAGATTTCGAGAGCCCGGGGCGGGCCGTCTATGTTCGGATGACGGACTGCGTTCGGGTTTCGGAGGTCGCTCCGGTCGCGCTCGAGAGCGGACGTTGGCGTGGCGTGCGCGAGGGCCAGGCAGACGCTTCCGCAGCCGGGAACTTCGCGGCCGGCGTCTACTCCGCGAAATGGCGCCGCGTGGACGGCACCTGGCTGCTCGAAGCGGAGATATTCGCAACCGAGACCTGCGGCGGCGATTTCTGCCCGGTGGACGACGGAGACCAGCCTTGAGCACGCCCTTCAGGCGCTGAGCGCGCCCTCCCATGTACTACATCGGGCTCGACCCGGAGCATCGGCCGAAGACCTCGGCGCACTCGACCTGGACCCGCACCGAGGCCGCCTGGGTGCGGCTGGCGTCGCGGCAGCGGCGCTGGCTCGCGCATGCGCCTGCGCTCGTGGCGTTCCTGCTCGCCGGCCTCTACCTCTGGCTGCGATCGCCTTCCGAAGGGGAGCCTCCGCCGGGCGCCACGGAACTCGGCATCCTGGTGGCAGCCGTGGTCGGGGGCGTCGTGATGTGGGCGACGGACCGGATCTACCGGTGCCCCGTGTGCGAGTTGCGTCCGCGGAAGTTCCACGAGCGACGCCACGGGAGAGTCGTGGACCCGAAGAGCTGCGAGACCTGCGGCGTGCCGCTGGCCTGATTCTTCCGCGGGCGCAGCGCGGCCGGGGAGTAGACTCGCCGCACTCCCCATGTACGCGTTCGACGAGGTCGCGGCGGCAGCGGGCGAGTTCCGCGAGGCGGTGCGCGGGGCGCGCGGGTTCCGGCCGCTTTCCGTCAAGCTGAAGCTGGTCGACGGCTGCAACCTGCGCTGCGCGATGTGCGACCACTGGCGCCGCGAGCGGCGGGAGCGGCTCACCCTCGAGCGGCTGCGCGCGCTGTTCGCCGAACTGTCCGCGCTCGGTTGCCGCAAGGTCCACCTGACCGGCGGCGAGCCCGGGCTGCGCGAGGACCTGGAGGCGATCGTCGCCGCGGGCACCGCGGCGGGACTGCGCGTCACGCTCACGACCAACGCCACGCTGTTCACCCGCGGGCGGGCGCGGCGGCTGGTCGAAGCCGGGCTGCGCGCGGTGGCCGTCTCGATCGACTCCCCGGTCGCCGAGGTGCACGACCGCCAGCGCGGGCTGCCGGGGTCCTTCGAGAAGGCGGTCGCGGGCCTCAAGAACCTGCGCAAGGAGGCGCGACGCGGCAAGCTGACGCTCGCGATCAACACCGTGGTCACCCGCCTCAACTTCCGGACCCTGGGCGGGCTGCCGAAGCTGGCGCTGCGCACGGGCGCGCGCGCGCTCCGGCTGATGCCCGTCGACGACCACAGCGGCGAGGCGCTGGCGCTCGGCGCCGACGAGATTGCGGAGTACGACGCGCAGGTCGCGCCGGCGCTGGCCGATGAGGGCCTGCGCCTCGGCCTGTTCGCCGACGCCTCCGAGGCCTGGGTCTTCGGCCGCACGGCTGAAGAGAAGGCCCGCGCGACGCGTGGCGACTACGCGCTCGGCCACTACGAGCGCCGGCCGTGCCTGGCCCCGTTCACCCATGCCCTCGTCGACCACGACGGGCGGGTGTTCGTGTGCTGCATGGCGCGCGGCCTGCGGGCGCTGGGGGACGTCACCGAGCGGCCGTTCACCGAGATCTGGCACGGCCCGGCCTACGCGGACACGCGCCGCCAGATCCTGACTCCGGCGCGGCTGCCCCCCTGCGCCCGCTGCGACGATTTCCTCGACGAAAACGCGCGCCTGCACGCGATCCTGGACGCTCCCGCCGACCTATAATCCCGGCTCGGTCGGCACAGAGAGTGCAGCTTGAGAGACACCCGGCGGCTCCCCCTCCTCCCCGCGCGCCTGGCAGCCCAGGCGTTCCTGCAGCGCTGGCTCCGCCGCGGCATCATCGCGGGCTTCGGGGCGGGGTTCACCGTTCCCTACATGCAGGTCCTCAACGAGGTGCAGGTCGAGGGCGACGACCTGCTCGAGCGGCTGCCGCTGCGCAACGTCGTCTTCCTCTCGAACCACCAGACGTACTTCATGGAGGCACTGGCCTTCTTCGACCTCGTCTACGTGCGGCACCTGTTCCCGCTGGAGCGGCCGATGCTGCGCTTCTCGGCCGCCGAGGAGACGATGAAGAAGAACGTGCTGACCGCCCTGATGCACCTGGCGGGAGGCGTCACGCTGAAGCGCAGCTTCCGCGAGGGAGGCCACGACGTGAAGCGCGACGTCGACCTCGAGGGCGTGTCCCGGGTGCTGGAGGCGATCCGCGACGGCTGGCTGCTCCACTATCCCGCGGGCACCACGCGCCAGGGGGCGCCGTTGCGGGCGGGGGTCGCGCGCCTGCTCCACGACTCGCGCGCCGTCGCGGTCCCGCTCCGGGCCGACGGCTTCCGGGAGCTGCTGCTGCACCAGCAGCTCCCGGGCAAGCTGTTCCGGGCGTGCCGGCTGCGCCTCCACGAGCCGCTGGACCTCGAGGAGTTCTACGAGGCTCCTTACACGCGCGAGTCCGGCGAAGCGGTGCTGCGGCAACTGGAAGAGCGGATCGGCGATCGGATCTGAGCGGGGCGGCCCCGCGCCGTGCCACAATCCGCGCGACCCCGACCCCATGGCGCCGACGCCCTGCCAGCTCGCGACGGGCTTCCTGCTGCCGCACCCGTGTCCCAACGCCGCGCTCGGCCCCTGCGCGAAGTGCGGTCGCGAGGTGTGCGAGGAGCACGCGGAGCTGGGCGACGCGGGCCTGCTGTGCCGCGGCTGCGCGACCGGCTCCGACCTGCCGCCGCTGCTGGCGGGCGCCTCGGAGCGGGCCGGCCTCGGCACCTTCGTCGGCGGGGCGGCCGCGGCGGCCGGCGCCGCCGCGCTGCTGTTCCCGCTGTTCGACGCCCGCGACGTGGCGGCGTTCGAGGCGGCGCCGCTGGCGCCCGAAGACGAAGAAGAGCAGTTCGCGGACCTCTCGTGATCCGCGTCGCCCTGCTCGCCGACCGCTTCCCGCCGGACCCGGGCGGGCTCGCCGTCGCGGCCGCCCGCATCGCCCGCCAGCTCGCCGAGGTCGGCGCGGCCGTCGAGGCCTTCGCCCTGGCGGACGACCTGCCCCCGGGCGCGCAGCGGCTCGAGGAGATGGGCGAGATGGTGCCCGTGTGGCGCCTCGGCCCGGCGCGCGACGCGGAGGAGACGCAGGCACTGTTGTTCGAGCGCCTCTGCGCGAGGCACAACGAAGCGCCGTTCGACGTGCTGCACGGCCTCTACCTCGTGCGCTCCGGCTTCCTCGCCGCCTATGCGGGCCGCTACCTCGGCGTGCCCTCCGTCGTCAGCGCCCGCGGCAACGACCTCGACCGCGCCGTGCACGACCCGTCGCGCGCCGCCCACGTGCTGCGCGCGCTCGACCTCGCCGACGCCGTGACCGCGGTCAGCGGCGACCTCGCGCGGAAGGCGCGGGCGCTGTCGCCACAGGCCCGGGTCGAGGTGATCCCCAACGGCGTCGACACCTGGGTGTTCCACCCCGTGGCGCCCGACGAGGGGCTGCGGTCGACGCTCGAGCTCGGCGGCCGCGCCGTGGTCGGCTTCTCGGGGGAGCTGCGCCACAAGAAGGGGCTGACCACGCTGTTGCCCGCCCTCGCGAAGCTCGCCGAGTCGCGGCCGGTGACGCTGCTGGCCGCGGGCGGGGTGCGCGCCGACGCGGCCGGCTACGTCGAGCTGTTCCAGCGCCGCCACCCCGAGGTCCGCCTCGCGCTGCTGCCTCACCGCGAGGGCCCGGCGCTGCCGCCCCTCTACGCGCTGATGGACGTGTTCGTCCACCCGTCGCTGCGCGACGGCATGCCCAACGCGCTGCTGGAGGCGATGGCCTGCGGCCGCCCCGTCGTCGGCGCCGAGGCCGGCGGCATCCCGGACGCGATGGGCGAAGGCTGCGGCGTTCGCGTGCCGCCGGGCGACGTCGACGCGCTGGCGGCCGCGATCGCGGCACTGCTCGACAACCCGGCACGGGCGGCCGCGCTCGGAGAAGCGGCGCGCGCGCGGGTCGCGCGCGAGTTCACTCCGGAGCGGGAGGCGCGGCGCTACCTGTCGCTGTTCCGGGAGCTGCGCGAAGCTCCGCGTAGAGAGAGCGCAGCCGCTCCTGCGCTCGCGACCAGGTGAAGGCGTGACGGGCGCGATCGGCGGCGCGGCGGGCGAGGCGGGCGGCGAGGTCCGCGTCCTCCGCCACCCGGCACAGCGCGGCCGCCAGCGCGTCGGGCGCGCCGGGCGGCACGAACAGCGCCTCGCCGTCGCGCACCAGCTCGCGCACGACCGGCAGTCCCGAAGCGACGACGGGCCGGCCGCAACTCATGTACTCGAGCACCTTCAGCGGGCAGCAGCCCTGCACCACGTTGCGCTCGTCGAGCGAGAGCGGCGCGACGCAGACGTCGGCCTGCGCGATCAGCGCGGGCACCGCCTCGTGCGGCACCGCGGGTTCGATCGCGACGTGAGCCTCGAGCCCGAGGTGGCGCACGCGGCGCAGCAGCTCCTTGCGCTGGCGCTGGCGACCGCGGCCGACGATGCGGAGTCGCAGCGGCACCCGGGAGCGCACGGAGGGCATCGCGTCGAGCAGGGTGCCGAGGCCCTGCCAGTCGGCGAGGGTGCCGACGTAGAGCGCGACCGGCTCGCGGCCGGCGTCCCGCGGCGGCAGCGGCGTGGCGGCGAACAGGCCGGTGTCGACGCCGTTGGGGATCAGGTGCACGCGGCCGGGCCGCGCGCCGCGCGCCTCGAGGAACGCCCGCGAGACCGCCGACACGCAGACGACCGCGTCGGAACGCTCGAGCAGCCAGCGCTCGAAGCGCGCGAGCTTGGCGGCGGTCGCGGTGCCACGCACGGCCGGGTAGTGGAACGGCATCTCGACGCTGGCGAGGGAGTTGGCCTCGAACACGCTGCGCGCGTCGCCGCGCAGGACCAGCGGCACGCCGGGCCACAGCGAGCGGAAGTGGTGGACGTCGAACGGGCCGCGCGCGCGGGCCAGCGCGTCGACCGCTTCGCCGAAGGCCAGCGCGCGCAGCAGGAAGTTGCCGCTGCCGCCGCGGCCGAGCCGGTGATGCTCGGCGCCCGCGGTGACGTCGCGCGGCGGCTGGCCGGGCGCGATCGGCGTCGCCAGCACCACCTCGTGCCCCGCCGCGACGAGGCCCGCGACGAACGCCAGCACGTGGGTCGACGCGCCTTTCGGGCTCGGCACCACGTCGAACGCCGCGTACAGGACTCGCGCCACGCCTGCGCAGTCTGCCATCGCCGGGCACGGCCGCGATGAGCGCCGCCCCGGTCGCCCTCGACCACGCGCCGGAGGTGGCCGCGCTGCTGCTCGCCGAGCAGGCCGCGGCCCCGCCCCCGCCGCCGGCGTCGCCCGCACGCGGCCCCCGGTGGCGCGTCGTCGGCGGGCTGCTCGGGACGGCGCTCGCCTTCTACGGGGTCGACCTCGCCTTCTCCTTCTACCCCGCGGTGTTCAGCGCGACGATCCCCGCGCTCTGGCTGGGCGCGCTGCTCGCGCTCGGCGCGGGGCGCAAGCCGGGCGCGAGCGGCCTCGGCTGCGCCACCGCCGCGCTGGCGGCGACCGGCTTCTTCTTCCTGGGAGGGCTCGAGTTCGCGATGGGCCTCGGGCCCGGAAGCGTCGGCATCTGGCGCGTCGGCCTGGTGACCGCGCTGATCGTCGCCCTGGGCGCCTGGCGCGACGGTGCCGAGAAGCCGGAGCCGCCCCCGGACCTGGGCCCGCGCATCACGCCGTGGGTCGAGGTGCTGCGCGCGCTGGCGGCCGACGTCGCACCGGGGCGCCACGTCACCGGCGGTCTCGACCTGCGCGGCGCACAGATCCCCGAGAAGCTGGCCCGCTCCGGCAAGGCGCCGTCGGGCGCCGAGGTCTCGATCTACCACGACGAGTGGCTGCGCCTGCGGCTGCCGCTGCGCGACGGCTCGCAGTTGCGGATCGCCGCGATCGACCGCGTGAAGGCACGCGGCGAGTACTGGAAGCAGGGCTCGCGCCGGCGCAAGCTGAAGCCGGGGCGCAGCGAGCGGCTCGGCACCGTGGAGGTGCAGCTCGTCGTGCCGCCTGCGCTCTACAGGCCGCGCACGCAGCCTCCCGGCCCGGCGGCCGTCGGCGAGCTGGCCGCGGGCGCCGCAGTCGTCGAGCAGAACCGGGCCACGATCGCCGCCCGGCTCGACGGCGAGGCCCCCGCCGCCGCCGACGTCGTGGCGCTGGCCGCGCGCTGCTTCGCGGCGTTCGAGAGGGCGTCGTGAAGGTCACGTGGCGGCGGCTGGTGCTCACCGCCATCGTCCTCGCGGCAGCACTGCTGATCCCCGGCGGCTTCGTCGCCGAGCGCTCCGGCGCGGGGCCGGAGCGCTCGCGCTTCGAGCGCCTCTACGCCCGCGACGTGCCCGACGTGCTGACCATCGAGAAGCCCGCGGGTCTGCGCCCGGGCGAGCGGCCCGCGGAGGACGCTCGCATCCCGCTGGCGGTGGTCGTCACGAAGTCGCGGGTGTGGGTGCTCGACGACGAGGGCGAGGGACTGCGCAAGCTCGACGTCGCGGCGACGGCGGGCGCCGCCGGGGATGTCGACGGCGACGGCCGCGACGAGATCCTGGTCGCCGCGACCCTGCCTGCCCGCGTGATCGCCCTCGACACCGCGCTGCGTCCGCTGTGGCAGGCCCCGCTCGACGCGCCGGCGCGGCGGATGCTGCCGGCCGACTTCGAGGGCGACGGCCGCCGCGAGGTGGTCGTGGCCGACGCGGCGGGCCGGCTGACCGCGATCTCGGCGGGCGGCCAGCGGCTGTGGCAGACCGACCCGGCGCCCGGCGGCGCGGCCGAGCAGGAGGCGCGCGGGCTGGACGACGTGCGGCCGGGCCAAGGGCGCAAGCAGCGCCTGCCCGCGGTCGGACATCGCGGCGGCACGTTCGCCTTGCTCCGCGGCGACGGCACCGTGGCCGCCGGGGGCAGCGTCTCCGAACTGCGCCGCCTGCGCACCGCGGACCTCGACGGCGACGGCGCCTCCGAGCTGCTGATCGGCGACGACGGCGGCAGCCTGCGCGTGATGACCGCGGACGGCGCGGCGTCCTGGTCGTGGGGGCTCGGCGAAGCGGTCGGCGAGATCCGCGCCTTCGAGCATGACGGCGACCCGGCCGCGGCGGAGGTGGTGATCGGCGGCAAGGGCGGCGCGCTGAAGGCCATCCGCCCGCAGCGCGGCATCGCGCTGCCCGAGACGCTGTGGGACGCGACGCTCGATCGCAAGATCACGGCGCTGGCGGCGATCGACGTGGACGGCGACGGGCGCGACGAGCTGTTCGCGGGCACCGAGGCCGGCCTGCTGGTCGCCTTCCGTGCCGACGGAGTCGAGCTCGGTCGCTCCGAGCTGGGCGGCGGCGAGTTGCAGTCGATCCGCGGCGTGGCCGCCAGCGACGGCCGCATGCTGGTGCTGGCCGCGGCCGGGCGCACGCTCGCGGCCCACGCCCTCCATCGCCAGCCCGCACCCGGCTGGTACCGGGCGGGGCTGGCCTTCGGGCTGGCGGCGTTCGTGCTGCTGCTCGCGCTCGTCGCCGTGGCCCGCTTCCCGGTCGCCGCGGCGCCGGCTCCGGCGCCGACGCCGGGCCCGGAGGAGCTGGCGGCGCGGGCGCGCGCCGAACGCGAAGCGCGGATCGCGCGGATCGCGGCGCACGTCGCCCCCGAACGCGTCCGCGAACGCCGGGCCCAGATCGAGGCGGCGCCGGTGCGGCGTCCCGCTCCCACGGCCCCCCCGGCACCACCGCCGCCGCCGCCGCCCCCTCCGCGTCGCAACTCCTGACATCCCGGCGGGAATGGCGCGCCACGCGCTCCCGTTCTACCCTCGTGTCAGGAGGTCCGGCTGTGCGTCTGACCGGGTGGCGAGTGGCGATCGGCGTCGGGCTGGCGTTGGCGGGGGCAGCGGCCGCGCAGGCGCCGCCTTCACGGGCCACGGCGACCTTCGCGGGCGGCTGCTTCTGGTGCATGGAAGGGCCGTTCGAGAAGCTGCCCGGGGTGCTGTCCGTGACCTCGGGCTACGCGGGCGGCAGCGTGAAGCAGCCGACCTACGAGCAGGTGTCGGCGGGCCGCACCGGGCACGCCGAGGTCGTGCAGGTGATCTACGACCCGGCCCGCGTCGACTACGAACGGCTGCTGCACGTGTTCTGGCGCAACGTCGACCCGCTGACGCCGAACGCGCAGTTCTGCGACCGCGGCAGCCAGTACCGCTCCGCGATCTTCTTCCACGACGACACGCAGCGGCAGGCCGCGGAAAAGAGCAAGGGGGAGCTGGCACCGCGCTTCCCGAAGCCGATCGTCACCGAGGTGGTGAAGCTCGAGGCGTTCTGGCCCGCGGAGGAGTACCACCAGGACTTCTACCGGAAGAACCCGGTGCGCTATCAGTCCTACCGGATGGGCTGCGGCCGCGATGCGCGGCTGAAGGAGCTGTGGGGCGCCGAGGCCGGAGGCGCGAAATGAGCGCGCGGGCGCTGTCGTGGGGGCTGACCGCGGCGCTCGCGATCGGCGGCTGGCTGGCGCTGGCGCAGTCGCGGCCCGAGACCCGTCCCGTCCCCGTGAAGGACGGCCAGGCGAAAGGATGGCCCGTGAAGTTCGAGAAGCCGAGCGACGAGGAGCTGAAGAAGCGGCTGACCCCGCTGCAGTACCAGGTCACGCAAGCCGAGGGCACCGAGCCGCCGTTCCGCAACGAGTACAACGGCAACAAGGCGGAGGGCATCTACGTCGACGTGGTGTCCGGCGAGCCGCTGTTCTCGTCGAAGGACAAGTACGACTCGGGCAGCGGCTGGCCCAGCTTCACCCGCCCGCTGGAGAAGGACCACGTCACCGAGCGCACCGACTACAAGCTGATCTACCCGCGGACCGAGGTGCGCTCGAAACACGCCGACTCGCACCTCGGTCACGTGTTCCCCGACGGCCCGGGCCCCACCGGGCTGCGTTACTGCATCAACTCGGCGGCGATGCGCTTCATCCCGGCCGAGAAGCTCGAGGAGGAGGGCTACGGCCAGTACCTGAAGCTCTTCGGGCGCGAGCCGAAGGCGAAGTAGAAAACACGAACGCCCGGGAGCCACGCGGCTGCCCGGGCGTTCGTCGTCGTGCCGGGGAGTGCCGCTCCCCGACCGCAGCTCCAACTCAGATCCGGGTCACGTTCTCTGCGCGGGGGCCCTTCGGGCTGTCGACCACGTCGAAGCGGACGCGCTCACCCTCGTTGAGCGTCTTGAAGCCGTCACCCTTGATCGCGGTGTGGTGGACGAACACGTCCTTGCCGCCCTCACGGGAGAGGAAACCGAACCCCTTCGACTCGTTGAACCACTTCACGGTGCCTTCGAACATACTGCTTGCAGGCCTCCTGGACCTGTTGCCTAGCGGTCCACGTCACCTGCCCGCCGAGAACGCGAAAAGCCGCCCACCGCGGGCGGCCTCCTTTCCGAACGGCAAAGCAACGCCAACTAGTGCGGAAGAACTGTAGGGCAGGGGCCGGACCCCGGTCAAGAGCTCGCGCGATGGGCAGGCTCACCTTTTTTTGCACCGGCGGCGCCCTGCAGGCGCGTACATTCCCTGGGATTCCCTCTCTCTCGGCGACGAACTTGGAGGTGCCGCCATGAAGCGGACCGAACGCATCGACCGCAGGCGCTTCACCGTGTCGGCTGCACTCGCCATGCTGGGCGGGGCGACCATCACCGTCTCGGGGTGCGGAGGCGGGGGCGGGGGCGGGGGCTCGAGCCCGACGTCGCCCAGCGCGCCCGGCGACAAGGTCGGATCGGTGAGCGCCAACCACGGCCACACGGCGACCATCACCGCGGCCCAGCTCTCCGCCGGGGCGGCCTTGACGCTCCAGATCCGCGGGACCTCGGACCACCCGCACACGGTCCAGCTCTCGGCGGGTGAAGTCGGGCAGATCGCGGCCGGGACCCGCGTCTCGAAGAACTCGAGCGTCGACGACGGCCACGACCACACCGTCACCTTCAACTGAAGCGGGGGCGCACGATGCGACGCCGGATCGGGGCGGTGGTGCTGGCGGGCTGCTGGGCGTCGCTGGCCGGAGCGCAGGCTCCGGCGTGGCGGGTCGCCGACGGCGACGTGAAGGTGCTGGTGCCGATGAAGCCGGGCGGCAGCTTCGAGACGCGCAGCCGCGCGATCTCCGGCGAGATCACGATCGGGGCGGGTTCGCCGCTGTCGCTGTCCGGCGCGCTGGCGGTGGACCTCGCGACGCTCGACACCGGGATCGCGCTGCGCAACCAGCACCTGCGCGAGAACTACCTCGAGGTCGCGCGCGGCGAAGGCTACGCGCGCGCGGTGCTGGGCGACCTCGCGCTGCGCGAGGCGACCGGCCCCGGCTTCGAGGGCCGCACGGGCTTCACGGCGAACCTGCGGCTGCACGGGGTCCAGCGCCCGATCGCGGGCTCGGCGACGCTGCGCCGCGAGGGCGCCGGGATGCGGGTCGAGGCCAGCTTCCCGCTGGCCCTCTCCGACTTCGCAATCACGCCTCCCGAGTACCTCGGGGTCGGAGTCGGGAACCGGCTGATCGTCAGCGTCTCGTTCGTGGCGATGCCCGCCACCGGGGGAAATCGATGAAGCGCCTGCTGTCCGCCGCAACGCTCGCCGCCGCGGTGCTCGCGCCCGCGGCAGCGGCCGAGCCGATGTTCCTCTCGCGCCAGTACGCGCGCTGCTCCACTTGTCACTTCTCGCCGGCCGGGGGCGGCCTGCTCACGCCCTACGGCCGCATGCTCTCGCGCCAGGAGCTGTCGACGACGGGGGCCAGCGAAGACGGTGCGCCCCGGGATCGCGAGCACGAGTTCCTGTTCGGGCTGCTGAAGGACGGACTCGGCGACTTCAGCGCAGGGATCTCGCTGCGGCCTTCGCACCTGCGGGTCGAGTCGGGCCCCTTCACGTCGACTCGCAACTTCGTGATGCAGGCCGACCTGATGCTGGCCTGGCGCCGCGGGCCGTGGACGGTCTACGGCGAGTTCGGCCGCCAGCCGCGCGGCGACGACGAGCGCTGGGACAGCTTCGAGCACTGGGTCCAGTACAAGGCCGAAGGCGGCTTCGGCGTGCGCGCGGGGCGCTTCCTCCCGGCCTACGGCGTGCGCTTCGCGGATCACTCGAGCTTCAACCGCTCGGCGCTGGGCTTCGAGAACCACGAACAGGTGTACGCGGTCGAGCTGTCGCACAGCTCCGACCGCCGCCTGTTCCAGGTGAGCGTGGGGCCGGGATTCGCCGAGTCGATGCTGGAGGACTACGGCCAGCACGCCTTCACGGCGACCGGGCGCGCCCAGTTCGACCTCTCGCCGCGCACGGCGCTGGTGGCCTCGGGCCTGTACCGGGGCGAGGCCGCCCAGCGTGCGCGCGAGGGCGCGGTCGGCGTCGCCCTCGGCTTCGCACCGACGCCGCGGGTCAGCCTGTGGGGCCAGGGCGACCTGCGGTTCCTGGACGGCGCCGGCGGGCAGGCGTGGGTGTTCACGGGCGAGGCGGCGTTCGAAGTCCGCCGCGGGGTGTGGCTCAAGGCGCTGCCGCAGCTCCGGACCGACTTCGGCGACTTCGGCGGCGGCACCCTGCGGCTGGGCGCCGGGCTCGAGCTGTTCCCGCGCAGCCACGTCAACGTGATCCTCAACTGGTACCACGACTCGCTGCGCGGCCGCGGCGGCTCGGCCGACACGCTGCTCGCCCAGCTCCACCTCTACCTCTGACCCAGTGAACCGCGGAGGCCGCCGGAACGTACTTCCGCTATACTCCGCAATTGCCCTGCGCGATTGGAGCAGTCGGGGCGGCAGGTCAGGACACATCGTGGCGAGCGAAAAGAAGAAGTCCGAGGTCGGCATCCCGCGCGTGACGTACACCGGGGAGCGCATCGATCTCGCGGCCGAGGCGCGCAAGGCGCGCGGCCGCCTCAAGCCGGTCACCGTCGTCTACTCGGTCTACGCGCTGGCCCTGCTGGGCCTCGCGCTGCGCCAGGCCCCGAACCCGCTGACGCCCTTCCTGTGGCTGTTCGCGGGGTTCCTGACCTGGCCCTTCGTCGAGTACTGGGCGCACCGCTACGTGCTGCACCACCCGTTCCCCGACGGGGCCGGCGCGATCCGCCACTGGGCCCACAAGACGATGGACCACCTCCACGTCAACCACCACCTGCGGCCGTGGGACGGCGACCACATCAACGGGACGATCAAGGACACCGGCCTCTACGTCGGCTTCGTCGCCGCGCTGACGTTCCTGGCGCCGCTGCACACGCTGCCGCTGTGGTGGGCCGGCGTCGTGGTGGCCTACGTGGTCGAGGAGTGGGTGCACCACAGCGTGCACTTCATGCCGCTCTACAAGCTGCGCGGCCGCTACTGGCGCTACATCACGCTGCACCACACCTATCACCACAGCCCGCGCGGGTCGAACGTGGCGTTCGGCCTGACCAACGGCTTCTGGGACGCCGTGTTCGGCACCCGCATCCCGCGCGGCGATCGGGCGAGGATCTACGGCCGCAAGCCGCCCCAGGCGCCGCCCACAGCACCTCCCGTCCGGCGCGCGGCGTGACCCCCGGGGCGCGCGGATGCGCCCCCCGGGGTTAGGATCGAAGCAGGAGGAGCCACCCGTGCGCCGCTTCGCCCCGCTCGTCTTCTTCGCCCTCGCGTTCGCGCCGCTCTCCGCCACCGCGCAGACCGACTGCACGACGGGCGGCCAGAACAAGTTCGTCGGCGACGTGATGAACCACTGGTACTACTGGTACCGCGAGATGCCGAGCGTCGACCCGGCGACGTTCCCGTCCCCGGAGTCGCTGCTCGAGGCGCTGAAGTTCCGGCCGCTCGACACGAGCTTCAGCTACATCTCCGGCCGCGCGGCCGACCAGGCCTTCTACTCCGACAGCCAGTTCATCGGGCTCGGCCTCAGCTACCGCCTCGACCCCGACGGCGCGCTGCGCGTGACCCAGGCCTACCCCAACTCGCCCGCGTCGGAAGGCGGGCTCGACCGCGGCCAGGAGCTGCTGGCGATCGGCGGCGTCGACGTCCAGACGCTGCTCTCGACCGGCCAGCTCGGGGCGGCCTTCGGCCCCAGCGAGATCGGGGTCACGGTCACCATCCGCTTCCGCCAGGCGGACGGCGTCGAGCGCGAGTCGACGATGGTCAAGCGGCTGGTCGACATCCCGACCGTGTCGCACACCCGGGTGCTCGACGCCGGCGGGCGCCGCGTCGGCTACTTCATGTTCCGCAACTTCGTGCAGCCGTCGTTCGGGGCGCTGTCGCAGGCGTTCACCGACCTGCTGACGGCGGGCGGCGTCGACGACCTGGTGATCGACCTGCGCTACAACGGCGGCGGGCTGGTCTCTGTCGCCCAGCACCTCGGCGGCCTGGTCGGAGCGCGCCGCACCGAGGGCCAGATCTTTGCCCAGTTCGTGCACAACGACAAGAACAGCACCCGCAACGTGGCCATCGACTTCCCCGCCGCCCTGCTCGACCTCGGGCTGCAGCGGCTGATCGTGATCACGACGCCGTCGTCGGCCTCGGCCAGCGAGCTGCTGATCAACGCGCTGCGGCCGTTCGTGCCCGTGGTGATCGTCGGCAACAACACCTACGGCAAGCCGGTCGGGCAGTACAGCTTCAACTTCTGCGACAAGGTGCTGCACCCGGTCGCCTTCTCGCTGCAGAACGCGCTGGGCCAGGGCGACTTCTTCGGCGGCTTCGCGCCCGACTGCGCCGCGGCCGACGACGTCGCCCACGCGATCGGCGACCCGGCCGAGGCCTCGCTGGCCGAGGCGCTGCACTACGCCGCGAACGGCCGCTGCTCGGTCTCGAGCGCGAGCCTGGGCGCGGTGCGCGCGGCCTCCCGCGCCGCCGGCATGCGCGAGGTGCGGCTGCCGGCCGACCCGTTCCGCGAGCTGGTCGGCGCCTGGTAACGGGCGGTGGTGGACCTCTTCGGCGAGGTCGCGTCCACCCCCGACGACCCCCCGCGGCAGCGGCTGGCGCGGCTCGGCCTCGCCACGCTGGTCACGGCGGCGCTGCTGGGCCTCGCGCTGCTGCTCGGCGACTGGGCCTACGGCCAGCGCCGGCTGTCGATGCACGAGGGCCGGCTGCAGCGCGCGCTGGACCAGCAGCCGACGCTCTCGGCCCTGGCTGCGGGCCTCGGCGCCGAGCCCGGCGTCGTCGAGCTCGGCGCGATCGACCCGGTCGCCACGCTGGCGGAGCTGACCGAGGGGCGCGCCGCCGGGCCGCGCGAAGCGCTGCTGGCACGGGCCCGCGAGGCCGCCGCGCTGCGCCTGTTCCGGGTCGAGGCCGACCTGCTCTACGTCGCGTTCGGCGATGCTGCAGGCCGCTTCACCGGCTTCGCCATCGTCGAGGTCGAGATCGAGCGGAGCGCGGAGGGCGGCGACCAGAAGCGGTAGCGCAGCAGCGTCCAGATCGCGCTGACGCCGTCGGTCCAGCGGATCTTCTTGCCCTCCGCGTGGGAGCGAGCCGCGTAGCGGATCGGCACCTCCACGATCGGCAGGCCCGAGCGCAACGCCTTGGCGGTCACCTCGGGGCAGAACTCGAAGCGGCGGCAGCGCAGCGGCACGGCCTGCAGCCACTCGCTGCGGAACAGCTTGTAGCAGGTGGCCTCGTCGGTCAGCGGCGCGCCGTAGAGCGCGCGCACCATCGCCGCCAGCAGCACGTTGACCGCGCGGTTGGGCCACGCCATCGACGGCGGCAGCCCGGCGTGGAACCGGGTGCCGTAGACGACCGGCGCGCCCTCCCGCGCCCGCGCCAGGAGCGCCGCGTAGTCCGCGGGGTCGTATTCGAGGTCGCCGTCCTGGATCACGACCCACTCCCCGCGCACGTGCGGCAGTCCCGCCCGGATCGCCGCGCCCTTGCCACCGTTGCGTTCCAGGTAGATCACCCGCACCCGCGGGTCGCGGCCTTCGACGCGTTCGCGCAGCAGCTCGCGGGTGCCGTCGCTCGAGGCGTCGTCGACGATCAGCACCTCGCCCGTCGCCGGCGCAGCCAGCACGCGGGCGAGCAGCTCCTCGAGCGTGGCGCGCTCGTTGAAGACCGGCATCAGCACGGTCAGGGCGGGTGCGCTGGGCATCGGGTGATGGGGGCGACGGGCCGGCGCGCTACTGGCGCGCTGCGTCGATTCGCGCGAGGGCCCGGTCCGCCGCTTCGCGGGTGGCGACGTCCCGATCGCGCAGTTCCCAGAGCTTGTCGCGCGCGACCGCCGCGTCGGCTCCGAGCTGACCGAGGGTGTCGATCAGCGGAATGCAAGACGACGGACCGGAGCAGTGCGCGAGCTCCGACAGCAGCAGTCGGGCCCCCTGGTCGCCGCTCTGCGCCAGCGCCAGCCGCGCCGCCTCCCGCAGGTCCGGGTCCGGCTCGCGGGCCACGAGTTGAACCAGGGACCGGATCGCGGGCGCAGAGCCTTGACGGCCGAGGGCGTCGATCCCTTCGCGGCGCAGCATCGAGTCGATGCTGGCTGTCGCCAACTCGCCGAGCGCGAGATCGCCGGCGGTGCCGCAGTTGCGCACGGCGTTCAGCAGGGCGACCTGGACGCCCGGGTCCCGCTCGTCGCGCAGCGCCCCCACCAGAGCCCAGGCAGCGCCGGCTCGCGGGTCGTCGTGCAGCGCGGCCAGCACCTGGGCGGCTCGCGACCGCATGGGGCCGTCGGCGCTGCGGAGCACGTCGCGAAGGCTGTCGAAGCCGAAGGGGTGGCTGCGGATCTGCTCCAGGACGGCTGCCTGGTCCCGCTCCCACCCGGGCCCCAGCAACTCGTCCATCCGCAGCTGCGCGGGAGGCGGCGTCGATCCCGCGGCGACCACGCGCTCGGCCTCGGGTGGGCGGAAGAAGGCGAGGCCTCCGGGCAGAGGCTGGCGTCGTTCGAACCCCTCGAGCCACGCCACCGGCACGGCGAAGTTCAGGTTCTGGCCCTCGGCGAACTGGAACGTCGTCCAGCCGACCAGGCGCCCGGAGCTGTCGAACAGCCCGCCCCCGGACGACCCTGGCGAGATCGGCGCCGAAGTCTGGATCAGGGGTGCGCTCTGCTCGTGGATCACGCGCAGGCTCGACACCAGCCCCTCGCTGAGCGTGAGCTCGAGGCCGTGAGGGGCGCCCACCGCGTAGACCCGCTCGCCGACGTCCGGAATCCCCGCGCGCAGCGGCACGGGTGGCGCGGGCAGGTTCGGGACCATCAGCTCGGCCAGGTCGCGAGAAGGGTCGTGCCGCACGACCTGCGCAGGCCACGCCTTGCCCGCAAAGTACACCTCGACCTGCCGCGCCGGCCCGACCACGTGGCCGTTGGTGATGACGCGGCCGGCGCCGACGACGACGCCGCTGCCCTGGCTGTCGCGGTCGCCCGGCCCGTCGTGGACGACGACGACCACGGAGGGCGACACCCGCGCGAAGACGCTCCCGGCGTCCGCACCGCCACGGTAGAAGGAGTAGACCAGGCTGAGACCCAGCAGCGCGAGGACGGCCGGGGCCCAGGCCAGCATCCGCCACAGGCGTCCCTCGGGGGCCGGTAGCAGCCCGCGGCGACGGCACTCGCGGATGCCGGCGATGCCGCGCACCAGCATCAGACTGATCAGGCCGCGGATGACGATCGCCCCCGGAGCGACGACACCGAGCGCGAGACCGCCGATGGCGTCGATCAGGTACAGGGCCAGCGCCGTCACCGCGGCGGCCAGCGAGCCCTTGCGGGTGAAGAAGCCGAGCAGGAGGAACAGTGCCCCGTACATCGCCATGCCCAGCGCCTCGTCGGGGGCGGAGCCCCAGCGCAGGAGCGCGATCAGGAGCGACAGCCCGGCGACCAGGAAAACGACGTTCGAGGCGGAGTTCAGGCGTTTGAGCGGGTCGGTGGCCGAACCGGGCAACGGCACCCCGTTGCGCAGCACCTCCAACTCGGGCGCCAGCCAGGTCGGTCCGACCAGCTTCACGCTCAGGGTGGCGCGGTCGTCGAGCGTGAAGGTGCGCCCCTCGGTCAGTTCCCTGCGGCTGACGATCGTGCCCAACAGGCGGCCCCGCTGCCGCACTTCCAGGTTGCGGTAGCCCCAGCCGTAGGACAGCTCGAGGTCCCTGGGGGCTCCGCGTCGCGTCGAAAGAAGCTGCTTGGCCATGGGCATCCTGGGCCCGCGAGACGGCGGGCGACCGCTCGAGAGTTGGAGCGGAAGTCTAACCCTTACCATTGCGGGCGATGCACCGGAACCGGATCGCGACCGCGCTGGCCGTCGCCCTGCTGCTGGGGGCGGGACTCGCCGTGCAGCTCCACTTCTTCGCGCGCTACCCGCAGCCCGTGCTGTTCGGCGACCCGGCGGGCTACTTCAAGGTGGGCGAGGCGTTCCTGGACGCGCTCGCGCGGGTGAGCGCGGGCGAGCCGCCGGCCGACGCCTTCGAGCGGGTCCGCGGCTACTTCTACCTGCTCGGCACCGGCGCGCTGTTCGCGGCGCTCGACGCCGCGTTCCCGTACGACCTGGTCGCCTGGCGGCGGGTGATGGCCGGCTTCAACACGCTCGCGATGCTGGCCGCGTTCCTGCTCGGGCGGCGGCTCGCGCGCCACCCTGCCGGCGGTTTCGCCGCGCTCGCGCTGGCGGCGGGTTACCCGCCGTTCGCGGTGCAGACGGGGCGCCTCTACCCCGACCCGGTGACCGGCGCGCTCTTCGCGCTCTCGGCCTGGATGCTGCTGCGGGCGATCGACCGCGGCTCGCGCCGCGACGCGCTCCTCGCGGGGGCGCTGCTGTGCGCCGCGGGGGTCGTGCGCACCCAGATCGCGCCCGTCCTGCTGCTGGTCGCGGCGGCGCTGGCCATGGGCTCGTGGCCCTGGTGGCGGCGGGCCGACGGGGCCCGCCGCGTGGCGATCGGCTTCGCGGCCGGGCTCGCGCCACTGGCCTTGTGCTGGGGGCTCGTCACCTGGGCGGTCGGCGACCGCGACGACGTGATCCAGCTCGGCAACGTCACGTTCCGCACGCCCTACCCGATGGGCTACTGGATGTTCGTCGACTCCGGCGGCTGGCCGGGGACCTACCGGCTCAAGACCGAGCCGTACTACGCCGACCTCGCGCGCGCGGCCGAAGCCGACCCCGAGCTGCTGCGCAGCAAGCCGCGCCAGTACCTGTTCACGCTCGGCTGGCTCTGGTCCCGGCCGCAGGACGCGGTCGTGCAGCCGCTGGTCAACGCCTACCGCCTCTACGAGCGGCCCGCCAACGACTACAAGTGGGACTACCCCTTCGCCTACGCCCGCCAGGTCGACCTCCAGCGCGCGCTCGCCGTGCTGGCGCTGGCCGCGCTCGCCCTGTCGCTGGCCGAGGCGCCGGCGCGCACGCTCGCTTTCGCCTTCCCGCTGGCGCTGCTGCCGCTCCACGCGCTGGTGTTCTCGTGGCCCCGCTACAACCTGCCGGCGATGCCGATCGTGCTGGCGGCAGCGGGCGCCTTCCTGGCGCGCGCCGCGCTGGCCCCGCGGACGCGCGAGACCTGGCGGAGCCCGCTGCGGCTGGCGGCCGGCGCCGCCCTCGCGGGGCTCGCCGCCGCGGCCGCGGCCGAAGCCGTCCCGGGCGGCGCGCGGCTCGCCGGCGAGCTGGCCGTGCTGCTGGCGGTCGCCGCCCCGCTGGCCCTCGCGGCGTCGCTCGGCGGCCGGCGCGGCCCGGCGCTCGCGGCGTTCGCGCTGGCGGCCGCGCTGCGCCTCGGCCACGTCGTGCAGGACGAGTCGTGGCACGAGCGCCGGATCGAGCTCGGGACCGACGTGCGCGGCGTCGCCCAGGAGCTGGCGCTGGACGAAGCCGCCGTGCGCGAACTGCGCGCGGCCGACGCGGTGGCGCTGATGGTCGACCTCAGCGTGCCGCGCGGCGACCTCGGCGCACTGCGGGTGAGCGTGGGCGGCCGCCTGCTCCCGGACGGCGCGTTGCGGCCGACGATGCCGCGGCTGCCCGAGTCGACGGCCACCGGCGGCCGCGACTGGCGCGGCTACCCGCAGTGGTGGGCCGCGCTGCTCCCGCGCGAGTGGCTGCCGGAACGGCCGGGGCCGCTGACGGTCTCGATCGAGTCCGGCAGCGCCACCGGGATCGTGCTGCGCGCCGACCGCTTCGCCGAACAGGACCGTGTCTACGCGGGGCCCTCGTTCGGCGACTGGCCCCACTACGTGCCGCTCAAGCTCGAGCACGACGGCGACTACCGCCTCCCGGTGCGTCGGCCGCTGCGCAGCGCAGGCACCCGCACGACGCTGTCGCTGGCGGGCCGCGCCCGCCCTGCCTCTGCCGGCGTCGCCCGCGTGCGGCTGGTCGCCCTCGCCAACGCGGCGGCCGGCACCCGCTGGACGAGCGCGCCGGCCCCGCTCCGCCCCGCGGTCGCGTTCGGCTTCTTCGCCTGGGCGGGCGTGCGCCACGACGCGAGCCTGTGGATCGACGGCGTCCACGCCCTCGACTTCGTGATCTCGGAGCGCAACGGCGAGTGGCGCGGCGGCGGCTACCGGCTGTGCCAGCGCGCGCTGGGCGACCGCGGCGACAAGGCCTACTCGGCCTTCGTGCTGGAGGGCCCGGGCCGCGGCGCAGCCCACGAGGTCGAGGTGCGCTTCACCACGGCCTTCGCGCGGCAGCGCGTGTACTTCGTCGCCGACCGCAGGGGCGCATTCGAGGCGCTCGCGCCCCACTTCGACGCCTGCGGCGTCGCGGCGGAGACGCCCCGCGTCGCGGGCGTCGCCGAGGTGCTGCACGCCACCCGCAACGCCTACCCCGACGACACCGGGCTGTGGCGGGTGGAGGGGGTGTACTGAGTTTCGGGAACTTTCCGGCGCCCGCCGGCGTCGGATCAAGTGGAGGACTGCGATGACCCATCCTGGCACCGCAGCGGTGCTCAGCTTCGTCGTGCCCGGCGTCGGCCAGATCTACAACGGCGACTTCCTGCGCGGCCTGTTCTGGCTCGTGATCACGCCGGGCTTCTGGCTGGGCACCGGCGGACTGCTCGGCTGGGTCTGCCACCTGATCGCGGCCTGGACGGCCTACGGTCGCGGCGAGAAGAAGCGCCGCGCCGAGGCGAGCGCGGCCTGATCCCGGCTCCGCGCTAAACTCGGCGTTTCGGGAGGCCCCGATGCCGAGTTCCCTCGATCGCCGCAGTTTCGTCCGTGCCTCGCTCGTCGCCGGTGTCGCCGGCGCCGTCGGCCAGGCCCCGGCCGTGCGCGCGGCCGGGGTGCGGCCGGTGGTGGTCGCTTCGTCCAACGGCAACCGCCACAAGAACGGCGGCACGCAGACGACGGTCGCCCTCGCCTTCGAGCGGATCGCGAAAGGCGAGGACGTGCTCGACGCGCTGATCGCGGGCGTCAACCTGTGCGAGCTCGACCCGGCCGACGACAGCGTCGGCTACGGCGGGCTGCCCAACGCCGACGGCGTCGTCCAGCTCGACGCCTCGGTGATGCACGGGCCCAGGCGCCGCGCGGGCGCCGTGGCCTGTCTCGAGGGCGTGCGCACACCGTCGCTGGTCGCGAAGGCGGTGATGGAGCAGACCGACCACCACCTGCTGGTCGGCGCCGGCGCGCAGCTCTTCGCGCGCCAGATGGGTTTCGCGGTCGAGGCCGATCTCAACACCGAGAACTCGCGGAAGAAGTGGCTCGACTGGAAACGGCGGATCGACCCCGAGCACTACCTCGACCCGGCGCAGCGCGAGGTCGCGGCCGACGCGGCCCGCGAGGCGATGATCGCCCACGGCCGGCTCGACCCGCTGCACGTCTACGGCACGATCAACTGCAACGGCGTCAGCGCCAGGGGCGAGGTGTGCGGCGTGACCACCACCTCCGGCCTCGCCTGGAAGATCCCCGGGCGCGTCGGCGACAGCCCGATCCTGGGCGCGGGCCTGTGGGTCGACGGCGAGGTCGGCGCCGCCGGTTCGACCGGGCGCGGCGAGGCCAACCTGTACAACCTCTCCTCGCACCTGATCGTGGAGAACCTGCGGCGCGGGATGAGCTGCCTCGACGCCGGCATGGACGCGCTGCGGCGGATCCGGGCCAACACGGTCGAGAAGCGGCTGAGGAACGCCCAGGGCAACCCGGCCTTCTACGTCAACTTCTACGTCGTCGACGCGAAAGGCGGCTTCGCGGGCGTCTCGATGTACGGCACCTACAAGGGCCGCAAGGTCGAGTACGCGCTGTGCACCGAGCACGGCCCCGAGACGCGCCCCGTCGAGGCGCTGATCCCCGAGCATCCCTGAGCCTGCTCCGCCTCTCCCCGGAAGAACCGGTGCTCTGGTCCCAGTTGCTCGCGGGCCACGTGCCCGCGCTGACGCGGGCCCGCGGCGCCGACTACTTCGAGCGCGGTCGCGTCGTCGCGCTCAGCGCGCGGCCGCGCGCGCTGCACGCCCGCGTGCGCGGCACCTGGGTCTACGACGTGCGGATCGAGTTCGGCGACCGCGGCATGGAGGGCAGCTGCACCTGCCCGGCGGGGCTCCAGGGGCCGTGCAAGCACGTGTGGGCCGCGCTGCTCGAGGCCGAACGCCAGGGCCGGGCGCCGGCGCTCGTCGGGCTGGGGCCGCCGGCGGCCGCTGGCCCGGCCCCGGGCGGCCTGACCCGCGGCCCCGATCGTCCGCTCGCCTTGTGGCGCGACCGGCTGGAGGCGATCGCCCGCGGCCACGCGAGCCCGCTGGCGATCGAGCGGCCGGGCGCGGCGCCGGGCGACGAGATCCACTACCTGCTCGACCTGCCGTCGAGCCTCGCCGCGGGCGCTCTCCAGGTCGAGACGGCGCTGGTGCGACGCCGGCGCGACGGCCAGCCGGGCGAACCGAAGGCGTTCGCCGCGACGCGCGCCGAGGCGGCCCTGCTGCCGGAGGCCAGCGACCGTCGGGCCCTGCTGCTGATGATGGGCGCGCCCCATCCCGCGCCCGGCGGGCTGCCGGCCGTCGCGTCGTACCGCGTGGCCGCCGACGCCGTGCCGGTGGTGCTCGAGGCCCTCTCGCACACCGGCCGCGCCCGGGTGCAGGCGACGCGCGAGTCGGCGCCCGTGACCCTGCGCTGGCAGGCGGCGCCCGAGTTCCGCCTCGGGCTGCGGGTCATGGAGCGGGACGAGGACTACGTGCTGACCGGCGTGCTGCGCGACGGCACGGTCGAGCGCCCGCTGGCCGATGCGGCGCTGCTGCTGCGCCAGGGCGCGGTCTTCTTCGCGGACGGCCTGGCCGGGCCGCTCGAGGATCGCGGCCTGTGGCCGTTCGTGCCCGACCTGCGCCAGCACCGCGAGCTGGCCGTGCCGATCCGCCACGGCGCGCGGCTGCTGGGGGCGCTGGCCGCCGCGGGCCCCGGGCCGCTCGCGGCCGTCGAACTGCCCGAGGACCTGCAGGTGGCGGTCGTGCAGGCCGCGCCGCGGCCGCGGCTCCGCGTCGACACGGACCCGCGCGACCCACGGCGCCTGATCGCGACGCTCGCCTTCGACTACGACGGCGGGCTCGCTCCCGACGAGGCGGGCGGCTTCCACTTCGACGCGGCGACGCGGCGGCTGCTGGTGCGCGACGCTGCCGCCGAGGAGCGCGCGCGCGACCTGCTGCTGGCCCTCGGCCTGCGCCGGGTCCAGGGCGGCGCCCAGTTCAGCCTCGCCCCGCGCCGGCTGGCAGAAGCCGTGCGCGCGCTGGCGCCACACGGCTTCGTGATCGAGGTCGACGGCCGGGTGCAACGACCGGGCGGCACCGTGCGCTACCGGGTGTCCTCGGGCGTCGACTGGTTCGACCTCGACGCCGAGGTGGACTTCGGAGACGCGACCGCGAAGCTGCCGGCGCTGCTCGAGGCGGCCCGCAGCGGCTCGGCCACCGTGCTGCTCGACGACGGCTCGTCGGGCCTGCTGCCGGAGGAGTGGCTCTCGCGCCAGGGCTTCCTGCGCGCCCTTGGCGAGGTCGAGGACGGGCGGCTGCGCTTCCGCAACGCCCAGGCCGCGCTGGTCGGGGAACTGCTCGAGGACGTGCCGGTGCTCGACGCCGACCAGGGCTTCCACGAGGCGCGGGCGCGGCTGCGCGCGTTCTCGCGGGTGCGGGCGGCCGATCCGCCGGCCGGCTTCCAGGGCACGCTGCGCCCCTACCAGCGCGAGGGCCTGGGCTGGCTGCGCTTCCTGCGCGAGTTCGGTCTCGGCGGCTGCCTCGCCGACGACATGGGCCTCGGCAAGACCGTCCAGGTGCTGGCCCTGTTCGCCGAGCGGCGCGGCGTCTCGCGCCACCCGTCGCTGGTCGTGGTGCCGCGCTCGCTGGTCTTCAACTGGAAGGAGGAGGCGGCCCGCTTCGTGCCGGGGCTGCGCGTCGTCGACCACACGGGCCTCGAGCGCGGCCGCGGCCCGAGGAGCTTCGAGGACGCCGACCTGGTGCTGACGACCTACGGCACGCTGCGCCGCGACGTGAAGCTGCTGGAGGCCGTGCGCTTCGACTACGTCGTGCTCGACGAGGCGCAGAACGTCAAGAACCACCGGACCGAGGCCGCGCGCGCCGTGCGGCGGCTGCGCGCGGACCATCGCCTGGCGCTGACCGGCACGCCGCTCGAGAACCACCTCGGCGAGCTGCGCAACCTGCTCGACTTCCTGAACCCGGGCCTGCTCGGCGCCTCGGCGGCGTTCCGCAGCGGCGATGCCCCCGGGGACGACGTCGCCCGTCGCGCGCTGGCCGAGGGCATCCGGCCCTTCGTGCTGCGCCGCACCAAAGAGCAGGTCGCGAGCGAGCTGCCGGCCAAGACCGAGCAGACGCTGCACTGCGCGCTGGAGGGCCGCGCCCAGGCCCTGTACCGGGAGCTGGCCGCCCACTACCGGCGCACGCTGCTGGCCCGCGTCGACGCCCGCGGCATGGCGCGCTCGAAGCTGCAGGTGCTGGAGGCGCTGCTGCGGCTGCGCCAGGCGGCCTGCCACCCGGGGCTCGTCGACCGCCGTCACGCCGAGGTGCCGTCGGCCAAGATCGAGACGCTGGTGCCGCTGCTGCACGAGGTGGTCGCCGAAGGCCACAAGGCCCTGGTGTTCTCGCAGTTCACCAGCTTCCTGGCGCTGGTTCGCGAGCGGCTGGCGAAGGAGGGCCTCGTCCACGAGTACCTCGACGGCCGCACCCGCGACCGCGCGGCGCGCGTGCGCCGCTTCCAGGACGACCCGGCCTGCCCGCTGTTCCTGGTCAGCCTCAAGGCCGGCGGCACCGGCCTCAACCTGACGGCGGCCGACTACGTGTTCCTGCTCGACCCGTGGTGGAATCCCGCCGTCGAGGCGCAGGCGATCGACCGCGCCCACCGCATCGGCCAGCAGCGCCACGTCTTCGCCTACCGGCTGATCGCGACCGAGACCGTGGAGGAGAAGGTGCTGGCGCTGCAGCAGGGCAAGCGCGAGCTGTTCGACGCGATCCTCGGCGAGAAGCTGAGCCTGATCCGCTCGCTGCGCCGCGAGGACCTGGAGCACCTTTTGTCATGAGCGACGAAGGGCTCGCCGTCGAACTGATCCTGGTCGCGCTGCTGATCCTCTTCAACGGCTTCTTCGCCGGTGCCGAGCTGGCGCTCGTCTCCGCGCGCCGCTCGCGGCTGCAGAGCCTGGCCCGCGACGGGGATCGCCGCGCGGCGGCCGCGCTGAAGCTGCTCGACGACCCCGACCGCTTCCTGGCCACGGTCCAGATCGGCGTGACGCTGGTCGGCACGCTGGCCTCGGCCGTCGGCGGCGTCGCCGCGGTCGAGAAGCTGGAGCCGATGATCGCCGAGCTGCCCTATGCCTGGGCGCGCGCGGTCGCGGAGCCGGTGGCCGTGAGCCTCGTCGTGTTCTGCATCGCCTACGCCTCGCTGGTCGTCGGCGAGCTGGCCCCCAAGCAGCTCGCGGTCCGCCACGCCGAGACCTTCGCGCTGCTGGTGGCACGGCCGATCGCGTGGCTGGCCGGCTTCTCGGGGCCGGTGGTCGGGCTGCTCAACGCCTCGTCGGGGCTGTTCCTGCGCCTGTTCGGCCAGCGCGCCCAGCGCGCCAACGCGTTCCACACGCTGGACGACCTGCGGGCGCTGGTGCGCGAGGCCGAGGAGCAGGGCATCGCCGAGAAGGGTCTGCTGGCGGGCGCCATCGAGTTCCACGATCGCGACGTGCGCGAGATCCTGACCCCGGTCAACCGCATGCGCTTCGTGCGGCTGGGGGCGCCGATCGAGGACGCTCTGGTGGTCGCCCGCCAGACCGGGCACACCCGCTTCCCCGTGATCGAGGGCACCGTCGACGACGTGGTCGGCCTGGTGCGGGCGCGCGACCTCTACGAGGCGGCGCGCAGCGGCCGCCGCGCGCTCGATCGCACGCTCGTGCAGCCGGTGGCGCTGGTGCCGTGGACCAAGATGGCGACCTCGCTGCTCGCGGAGATGAAACGCTCGCACTGCCAGATGGCCGTGGCCGTCGACGAGCACGGCATGGTCAAGGGCCTGGTCACGCTCGAGGACCTGGTCGAGGTGATCATCGGCGAGATCCGCGACGAGCACGAGGTGCCCGAGGAGCCGGTGAAGCGGCTGGCCGACGGCAGCCTCGAGGCCGAGGGCTCGGTCCGGCTCGCCGACCTCAACGAGCGCTGGGGCTTCGCGCTGCCCGAGTCGAACGACTACGTGACGCTGGCGGGCCTCGTGCTGCACGAACTGGGACGGATGGGCGCCGCCGGCGACGAGGTGACGGTCGGCGGCGTGCGGCTGCGGGTGGTGGCGGTCGAGGGCCGCCGCATCACGCGGGTCGTGCTGCACCCGCCCGTCGCGGCGGCCGTCACATGAGCTGGCCCAGCGGGTCGCGCTCGGCCTCGTCGCCGTCGTGCAAGCCCTCGGCCGCGAGCTGGCTCTCGACCAGCGTGCGCGGCGAGTAGCGCCGGGCCAGCAGCGACGCGATCGCGACGGCCAGCATCAGCGGCGTGACCAGGCCGTAGTCGCCGGTCAGCTCGAAGACGATCACGACTGCCGTGATCGGCGTGCGCAGGAAGCCGGCGAAGAAGGCACCCATGCCGACGAGGGCCCACGCCGCGGGCTCGACGGGCAGTCCCGGGGCCAGGAGCAGCGCACCGTGGGCCAGCGCGGCGCCGAGCGCGGCGCCGAGGAACAGGCTCGGCGCGAAGGCGCCGCCGAACAGCGGCGCCGCCAGCGCGAGCACGAAGCCGGCGAGCTTGGCGAAGAAGGCGAGGCCGGCCGTGTGGGCCTCGCCCGCGCCGTGGAGGAAGGCGCCGATCGTGTGGTAGCCGGTGCCGAGGATCTCCGGGGCGAGCAGGCCGAGCAGGCCGCACCAGGCGCCGGCCAGCGCCCCGCGCGCGGCGCCGTCGCGGCCGCCGGCCTTCGGCCACCGCGCGCGCAGCCGCCCGTGCAGCGCGTGGACGAGCCGCGGCACCCATCCGGCGGTCAGGCCGGCAGCCACGCCGAGCAGCGTGAAGCCCGCGAACTCCCACGGCTCCGTCCACGTGGCGGGCGCCGCGGGCAGCAGGTGCTGACCGCCGCCGAGCTGCTTCTGCACGACGGCGGCGGCGACCGCCGCCACGATCGCGCCGCCCAGCACGCCGCGCGAGGCCGTGCCGATGATCTCCTCGAGCGCGAACAGCACGCCCGCGATCGGCGTGTTGAAGATGGCGGCGATGCCGGCGGCCACGCCGACCGGGATCAGGCCGCGCTCCACGCGCGGGCCCATGCCGAGCAGGCGGCCGAGGCCGACCGCCACGCCGCTGGTCAGCACGACCGTGGGGCCCTCGGGGCCGAGCGGCGCGCCGGAGCCCAGCGACAGCGGTGTCGCCACGAAGGTCGTGGCCACGCCGCGGCCGTCGAGGCGGCGCGGGTCCTTCGCGTAGGCTCCGCGCACCAGGCCGAGCCCGCCGCCGCGCGGCATGAAGCGCGGCACCAGCGCGCCGAGCAGGGCGCCGACGAGCAGCGGGACGCCGACCGCCACCGCGACCCGCGCGGCCCCGGCCGGCGACGCCAGCACGGCCCGACGCATGGCCTCCTCGGCGGAGACGAGCGCGGCGTGGAAGAGGAAGGCCGCGAGGCCGCAACTGGCCCCGATCAGGGCCAGCACCGCCAGCAACGGACGACGGGCCTGGCGGCGGACGAAGGCGATCGCGCGGAGCGGGCGGCGGCGGTTCAACGCGCCCGGCTGCCGCGCGCGCCTCGCGCGCGGCCCGCCGGGCGGCGCTGCGTCGACGACGTCGGGTCGACGTCGAAGAAGGGCGCGTCGAGGCGGTCCGCCTCGGTGCGTCGCGCGATCTCCTCGAGCGCCGCCCGCAACGCGCGCAGCCGCGCGGGCTTCATCGCGTGCAGCGCGTCGACGAGCGGTTGCTGGACGGGCGGCGGGCTGGTCTCCACGAGCTTCTGGCCGAGCGCGGTCAGGCTGAGCCGGATGCCGCGGCGGTCCTCGGGGTCGGGCACTCGCGACACGGCGCCGCGCTCGACGAGGCGATCCACCACCCCCGACACCGTCGACGGGTGCGAGTAGAGGCGGGCCGAGAGCTCGCCCAGCGAGACCCCGGGGTGGTCGGCCAGCAGCCGCAGTGCCCAGACCTGGGGCCCGGTCAACCGGGTCTGCTTGTGGATCGCCTTCGAGTGCTCCTGGATCGCGCGGAACAGCCTGCGCAGCGCCTGCACGACCGCTGGTGCGTCTTCACCCTCGACCTGGGCCATAGCGAGGAATGCTAGCGCGATTCCGTCCCTCCATTCGTGTGTATCCAAACCATTTGTATACCATGTGTCGTGGTATGCTGTGAAGGATGCCGACGACTTTCCGCTTCTGGGGCTGCACCGAGCTGGCGCAGAGCCTCGCCGCCCTCGCGGGCGGCGAGCGCGAACTACTCGAGCGCCTGGAGCAGGCCCCCCAGGACTCGCTGCTGTACCACACCGCCCGCACGTTGCTGCGGCGGCGAGCCGCCCCGCTCGCGTGGCCGAACGACTTCGCCAACTGGGCCGCGGGTGACCTCCACGACCCGGAGCTGGCGGAGCGCCTCGCGCTCGGCACGCCGTTCGACTTCCCCTCGGTGGAGGCCTACCGCGAGCACCTGGTGGGCGTGCTCGACGACCATCTCTCGCGCCTCTCGCCGCGGCCGCGACCCACCCCGCTGCGGCCCTTCCGCTTCCTGCGCGGACACCTGGCCGCGGTGCCGATCGGCCTCGAGGCCTCCGACCTGGCCGGCTTCCGCGCGGCGCTGGCCGAGGCCGACGAGAGCAGCGTCTACTTCCACGCGGTCGAGTCGCTGGGCCGCGGCGTGGACCGACGCGGCGACTTCGCGGCCTACGTGGAGGACGTGCTCGGAGAACCGGCGGCCGCGGCCGCGCTGCGCGCGCCGGACCCGTTCGTGCTGGGCCTCGGCGGCGCCCGCGCCCGCATGCTCGAGGGTCTCGACCGGGTGCTCGGGAGGGCCGCGTGAGCAGCGCCAGCGCGCCGCTGCTCGACGACTACGCCGCGGTCGCGCCGGCCGGGGCGATCCGGCTGGTGCGCCACCTGGCGCGCGGCCTCGCCGGGCGCAGCTTCCTCCACGTCAACTCGACCCGCCGCGGGGGCGGGGTCGCCGAGATCCTCAATCGCCTGCTGCCGCTGCTCGACGAGCTCGAGATCCGCACCCGCTGGGAGGTGATCACGGGGCCGCCCGAGTTCTACGACGCCACCAAGCGCATCCACAACACGCTGCAGGGCGCAGACCTGCCGTTCCCGCGCCCGATGCAGGAGACCTGGCGCGAGGCCTCGGCGGCCACCCTGCGCCACATGGACCTGGGCGCCGACCTGGTGATGATCCACGACCCGCAGCCGCGGCCGCTGATCGACGGCCGCCGCGAGGGCAGCCGCTGGATCTGGCGCTGCCACATCGATCTCTCGCAGCCGCAGCGGGAGACGTGGTCGGCGCTGGAGCCCTTCGTGCGCCGCTACGACGGCGCAGTCTTCCACCTCGCCGACTTCGCGCGGCGGCTGCCACTGCCCGCCTACCTGATCCACCCCAGCATCGACCCGCTGTCCGACAAGAACCGCGAGTTGCCGTGGACCGAGGTGGAGCGCCGGGTGGCAGCGCTCGGCGTGCCACTCGACCGCCCGGTGCTGCTGCAGGTCTCGCGCTTCGACCCGTTCAAGGACCCCGTGGGCGTGATCCGCGCCTTCCGCCTGGTGCGCCAGGTGACCGACGCGGTGCTGGTGCTGGCCGGCGGGAGCGCGGACGACGACCCCGAGGGCGCGGAGATGCTCGCGCGGGTGAAGGAGGCCGCCAACGGCGACCCCGACATCCACGTGCTGCTGCTGCCGCCCGACGCCCACCTCGACATCAACGCGCTGCAGCGGGCGGCGACGGTCGTGATCCAGAAGTCGACCCGCGAGGGCTTCGGCCTGACGGTGGCCGAGGCGATGTGGAAGGGCAAGCCGGTCGTCGGCGGCGCGGTCGGCGGCATCACGGCCCAGCTCCGCGACGGCGTGACCGGCCACCTGGTGCACACGGTCGAGGGCTGCGCCCACGCGCTGCGGCGGCTGCTCGCCGACCGCGGGTCCCGCGAGCGGATGGGCGCCCTCGCCCGCGAGCACGCGCGGCGGCACCTGCTGATCACTCGCCACCTCGCGGACTACCTGCACATGCTGCGGCTGCAGACCGCATCCTCGTGAGCGACGCGCCGCGCACGATCGTCGTCTCCTACCGGCTGCCGCTGACGTTGCGCCGGGTCGGCCCCGGCTGGCGCGGCGAGCGCAGCGCGGGCGGCCTGGCGACCGCGCTCGGCCCGGTGGTGCGCGGTGGCCGCGGGCTGTGGGTGGGCGCGGCGGGCGACGCCGTGACGGACGCCGATCCCGAGCGCGCGGCGCTGCTCGCGCAGTGGGAGGAGCGCGAGGGCTTCGTGGCGGTCGAGATCCCCGCTTCGGTCCACGGCGGTTTCTACGACGGCTTCGCCAACGGCGCGCTGTGGCCGCTGTTCCATCACTTCCCCACCCGCTTCCACGTGCGGCCCGGCGACTGGGAGGCCTACGTCGAGGCCAACCGCCTGTTCCGCGATGCGGTGCTGGCCCGGCTGCGCCCGGGCGACCGGGTGTGGGCCCACGACTACCAGCTTCTGCTGCTGCCGGCCCTGCTGCGCGAAGCGCGGCCCGACCTCGCGATCGGCTTCTTCCTCCACATCCCGTTTCCCGCCTCGGACGTCTTCCGCGTGCTGCCGCATCGCGAAGAGCTGTTGCGAGGGCTGCTGGCCGCCGACCTCCTCGGCTTCCAGACCTGGGGCCACGCCCAGCACTTCCGCTGGTCGCTGCTGCGGCTGCTCGGCATGGACAGCGGCCTCGACCGCGTCGAGCGCGAGGGCCGGGTGACCCGGATCGAGGCGTTCCCGATCGGCATCGCGCCCGAGGAGTTCACGCGGCCGCTGGCGCTGCCACGGGTACAGGCGCGGGTCACCGAGCTGCGCGGACGGGGCGACGTGCGGCGAGTGCTGGCGGTCGACCGCCTCGACTACACGAAGGGCATCCCCGAGCGACTGCGCGCCTTCCGGCTGCTGCTCGAGCGCCACCCCGAGTGGCGCGGCCGGGTCACCCTGATCCAGGTCGCCGTGCCGTCGCGGGAGCGGGTCTCGCGCTACCGCGAGCTGCGGCGCGAGGTCAGCGAGCTGGTCGGCGAGATCAACGGCGAACTCGGCACCCCGGAGTGGACGCCGGTCGTCTACCTCAAGCGTTCCGTCGCCCGCGAGGAGCTGGTGGCGCTCTACGCCGCCGCCGACGTGTGCTGGGTTTCTCCGCTGCGCGACGGCATGAACCTGGTGGCCAAGGAGTACGTCGCGTGCCAGGAACACGGCCATGGCGTGCTGCTGCTCTCCGAGCAGGCGGGCGCCGCGGCCGAGATGGGCGAAGCGCTGCACGTCAACCCCTACGACGTCGAGGACTCGGCCGAGACGCTGTTGCGGGCGCTGACGCTGCCGGAAGGCGAGCGCCGCGAGCGGCTGGCCGCGCTGCGCGTGCGCGTCCACCACGGCACCGCCCACGCCTGGGCCGAGCGCTTCCTGGGCCGGCTCGACGAGGCGTCCGCGGAGCGCGCGCTGCACGGCGGCCCGTCGGTGGCACCACTGAGCGTGCCCGACCTGGTCGCCGCGTGGAGCGCGGCCCGCCGCCGGCTGCTGCTGCTCGACTACGACGGCACGCTCACGCCGCTGCGGCCGCGGCCTTCGGATGCCGCGCCGGACGCCGACCTGCTGGAACTGCTGCGAGGCCTGGCCGCGGACCCCCGCAACACGCTGGCCGTCGTCTCCGGCCGGCCGGCGGCGGTGCTCGAGCCCTGGCTCGGCGCCGTCGAGGGCTTGCACCTGATCGCCGAGCACGGCGCCGCACGGCGCCTGCCGGGGCAGGCCTGGCAGCCGTTGCGCGCGGGCGCCGACGCGGAGTGGAAGCCGCGGGTACGGCCGCTGCTCGACGCCTTCACGCTGCGGGCGCCGGGCAGCTTCGTCGAGGAGAAGCCGCACGCGCTGGCGTGGCACTACCGGCTGACCGAGCCGCAGTTCGGCGAGTGGCTGGCCCGCGAGCTGCTGGCGACGCTCGAGGGCCTGCTGGCGGCGACCGAGGTGCGCGCGGTGCCCGGCAACAAGGTCGTCGAGGTGCGCTTCGCGTGGGCCCACAAGGGCGAAGCCGCCCGCACGCTGCTGGCCGAGACCGGTGCCGATCTGGCCCTCGCGATCGGCGACGACCAGACCGACGAGGACCTGTTCGCCGCTCTGCGCCCCGAGGACTGGAGCGTGGTCGTCGGCCGCCAGGCCTCGCGCGCCCGTTTCCACCTGCCGGTGCCCGACGCCGTGCGCGCGGTGCTGCGCACTCTCTCCGCGGCCTGACCCCGGCTCAGCGCCCGCGGGCCGCCGTCACCACGGCACGCCGGCGAGGTTCCACTTGCGGATCGTGTCCTCGATCAGGGCCGCCACCTTGTCGTTGACCTTCTCGAAGTAGACCTTCGCCTTGGCGCGGTCGAAGGTCGGGAAGCCCTGGCCCTCCTTGTAGAGCGTGATCGACGAGGGCGCGGGGTACGCCGACCAGGTGCCCGGCGCGGGGTTGGGCGTGACCATTTCCTTCGAGTAGCGCTCTGGATGGGCGAGCGCAGGATCGATCCCCATCATGTAGGCCGTCTCGTTCTCGGCCGCGTGGCCGCCGTCTTCGCCGAACACCTCGAGCGTCACGTCCGTGCAGACGCTCCACCAGTTGACGACGAGGATGCGCACGCGGCGCGCGCGTCCCACCTCGTCGGCCAGCGCCTGCAGGATCGCGGTCTGGCCGCCGCCGTGGCCGTTCAGCACGACGATGTTGCGGAAGCGGTTCTGTGCCAGGCCCTCGAGTACCGCCTTGACGTAGGCGCGGTAGGCGTCCGGCGGGATCGTGAAGGCGCCCGGGTAGGCGTCCATCGCGCCGGTGAAGCCGTAGGGCACGGCCGGCGCCACCATCGCGTTCACGCGGGCCGCGATCGCTTCCGCCATCGCCACGGGCGCCAGGATGTCGGCTCCGTTGGCGGTGACGCCGTGCGGTTCGAGCGTGCCGGTCGGCAGCAGCACCGTTTCCACCCGGGCGGGCACGACCTCGCGGAACTCCATCCAGTTGATGCGCGCGAGATCGCGCGTCGTCGGCGCCGCGGGCGGCGCGGCGGCGACGGTCGATGCGCCGGCCAGCATCCCGACCACGATGAGCGTCGCGTTCCTCACGAGGCCACCTCCTGCTAGAGACGAGAGCGCAGCCACAGCGCGAGCACGAACAGCGGCAGCGCGATCGCGGTGCGCCATTCCTTGTTTTTCGCCACCTGCGCCCAAGAGAAGCGGGACGAGCGCGGGCCGCCCGGCGTCAGGCGCGGGAAGAACGCGGGCACCTCGCGTTCCCACGCCGCGTAGTCGGCGCCGAACTTCTGCCGCAGGAAGTCGGCCTCCTCGCGGATCACCGCGGGGTAGAACGCGGCGAAGTAGGCGACCACCAGTCCCACGACCAGCGGGCTGCTGGCCGCCACCGCGAGGCCGACGGCCAGCAGCAGGCTGCCGAAGTAGAGCGGGTTGCGGGTGTGGGCGTAGGGCCCGCCGGTGGCGAGCGCCTCGGTCTTCGCGATGTGCCCCGAGGCCCACAGCCGGATCGCCTCGCCCAGCGCGCCGAGGGCGACGCCCGCGAGCAGCGTCTCCGGTCGCGGCCGGGCGATCGCCAGCACCAGCAGACCGGCCGCCCAGCCGACCGCGACGCGGACCCGCGACAACCGGAACCTAGACGGGCCGGGCATGCAGCGCCTCCTCCCGCGCGATCCGTGCGAGTGTGGCCTCGGCGACCTCGTCCGCCGGAATCGTGGCCATGACGCCGGCATGGACGGGACAGTCGCGGCGGTGGCAGGGCGCGCACGGCGGCACCCGCCGGACAACGCGGTCGGCAGGCGAGAACGGGCCGTTGCGCGCGGGGTCAGTGGGTCCGAACAGCGCGACCACGGGGGCGCCGACCGCGCAGGCGAGGTGCAACGGCCCGGTGTCGGCCGCGACCACGACCGCGGCCTGGCGGGCCAGCGCGACGTACTCGAGCAGCGATGTCGGGAACGCGGGCGCCGCTGAGCCACGCGACGCCGCCGCGATTTCGTCGGCGAGCCCGCGCTCTCCCGGCCCCCAGGCGACCAGCGACGGCACGCCGCGCGCGTCGAGCCGCCGCGCCAGCTCGGCCCAGTGCCCGGCGGGCCACAGCTTGCTCGCCCACCCGCCGCCGGGGTTGAGCAGCGCGAAGCGCCCCAGCCGGCGCACCGCGAGCTGCTCGGCGACAGCGGCCTCGGCGGCCGGCGCGGCGGGCAGCGGGAACTCGCGGGCGCCGAGCGCTTCGATGCCGAGCGCGCCGAGCAGCGCCAGGTTCTTGTCGACCACGTGCACGGCCGCGGCGGGGAGCGGGTGCCGCTCGGCCAGCAGCAGCGCCGAGGCCGGCTCGCGCCGCGCGGCCGACTCGAAGCCGATCGCGCGCGCGCCCGAGAGCGCGGCCCACGCCGCCGACTTCCACAGGCCCTGGAAGTCGAGTGCCACGTCCCAGCGGCCTGCGCGCAGCGCGCGCACGGCCTCGGCGGCCGGGCCGAACGCGAAGGCCTTCGCCGCCGGGGCCGCGATCAGCTCCGCGAGCAGCGGGTGCGCCTGCAGCAGCGGCCGCGCCGCCGGCTCCGCGACCCAGCCGACCTCGTGGCCCGCCCGGTGCAGTGCCAAGAGCGCCGGCAGCGTGTGGACGACGTCCCCGATCGCCGACAGCCGGACGATCAGGACGCGCACGGGGCTCAGCCGCGCAGCCGCGCCAGCAGCGCGCGGGTGTCGTGGTCCTTGGCGTCGCCGACGATCGCCACCCGGCCGCCGTACGAGCGCACGACATCGCGCTCGGGCACGGTGTCGGGCGTGTAGTCCGTGCCCTTGCAGTGCACGTCGGGCCGCAGCTCGAGCAGCAGCCGCGCGACGTCGTCCTCGTGGAACACGACGACCAGGTCGACGCAGCGCAGGCCGGCGATCAGCAGCGCGCGGTCGCCCTCGGGCATCACCGGGCGCTCCGGCCCCTTGAGCCGTCGCACCGACTCGTCGCCGTTGATGCCGACCACGAGCAGGTCGCCCTCCGCCTTCGCCCCCTGCAGGTAGCGCACGTGGCCGACGTGCAGCACGTCGAAGCAGCCGTTGGCGAAGGCGACCGACTGCCCCGCCGCGCGCGCTTCCGCGACCCGCTGCTTCGCCTGCTCCAGGGTCGCGAGCTTGTCGGCCGCCCGCCTCACGAGACCTCGGCGCGCAGTTCGGCGGCGGAGACCGTCGCCGTGCCGCGCTTCATCACCACCAGGCCGCCCGCGACGTTGGCGAGTCGCGCGGCCTGGGCGGGGCGCGCGCCGGCGGCCAGCGCCAGCGTGAAGGTGGCGATCACGGTGTCGCCCGCGCCGGTGACGTCGGCGACCTGGTCGCTGCCGTGCACGGGGATGTGCAGCGGCGGCTGGCCCGGCTCGAACAGCGCCATGCCGTCGCTGCCGCGGGTGACGAGCGCAGCGCGCACGCCGAGCCGCTGCAGCAACTCCTGGCCCGCGCGCTCCAGCTTGCGCAGGTCGTGGCCGATGGTGATCCCGAGTGCCGTCTCCACCTCGGGCTCGTTGGGCGTCACCGCGGTCATCCCGCGGAAGGCGAGCAGCCCGTAGCGCGAGTCGACCGTGACCGGAACGCCGCGCCGGCGCGCGAACGCGATCGCCGCCTTGACGAGCTGCGGCGTGAGCAGGCCGAGGCCGTAGTCGCTGACCAGCACCCCGTCGACAGGCCCGCGGAACGTGCGCAGGCGCCGCAGCGCCGCGGCGCGCGCGCGGGCTCCCGGCGGCAGCGGCCGCACGCGGTCGATGCGGACGATCTGCTGCCTGGTCGAGTGGGTGCCGCCGCCGAGCACGCGGCTCTTGACCGGCGTCGGCCAGCCGCTCTCGCGCGCGATGCCGGCGGCGGAGATTCCCGTCGCGCGCAGCAGCGCGAGCAGCGCCGCGCCATGGACGTCGTCGCCGACCGCTCCGACCGGCAGCGGCCGCCCGCCGAGCGTGGCCACGTTGTGGACGGCGTTGGCGCCGCCGCCGAGCCGCACCTCGGTGCGCTCGTGCTCGAGGATCACCACCGGCGCCTCGCGCGAGAGCCGCTGCACGCGGCCGTGCACGAACTCGTCGGCGACCAGGTCGGCGAGCACCAGCAGCCGGCGGCCGGCCATCGCGTCGACCACGTCTGCGAGCGTGCGCGGCGCCTCGGCGTGCCGCACGCGCTTCACGCCCCTGCCTCGCGCAGGATCGTCTCGACCGCCTCCAGCACGTGCTCGGCGACGAGGTCGGGCGGCCGCTTCCAGTGCGGCGCGTGCCAGGTCAGCTCGCCGAGACCGTAGCCCGTCTTGACGAGGCAGCCGCGAGCGCCGACGGCCCAGGCCAGCGCGAGGTCGCCGTGGCGGTCGCCGAGCACCCAGGAGCGCGACAGGTCGAGCCCCAGTTCGCGCTCAGCCTGCCGCGCGAGGCCGGGCCGCGGCTTGCGGCAGTCGCAGTCCTGGCGGTACGGCGGCTCGCCCGCGCTCGGGTGGTGGAGGCAGGCGTAGATGCCGTCGAGCCGCGCGCCGCCCTGGGCCATCGCCGCCCGCACGCCGTCGTGCACCTCGTGCACCACCGATTCGGGGAAGTAGCCGCGGGCGACACCCGCCTGGTTGGTGACGATCGCCGCGGCCCAGCCGGCGCGATTGACGCGGCGCACCGCGTCGACGGCGAACGGCAGCAGCTCGAAGCGGCTCGCGTGGTTCACGTAGCCGATCTCGCGCGAGAGCGTGCCGTCGCGGTCGAACAGGATCGCCGGCCGGCCGCTCACGCGACGCCTCCCGTCTCGCCGCGCAGCAGGGCGCGGGCGGTCTCCGCGACTCGCGCCGGCGCGAGCCGCTCCATGCAGCGGTGGTCAATCGGGCACTCGCGGAAGCGGCACGGAGCGCACTCGACGCTCTCGCGGGCGATCGCCGCGCGACCACCGAAGGGCGCCGTCTCGCGCCAGTCGGTGGGGCCGAAGGCGGCGACCACCGGGGTGCCCAGCGCGGCGGCCACGTGCATCGGGCCGGAGTCGTTGGTCAGCAGCAGGTCGAGTTCGGCGAGCGCGCCGCACAGCTCGGGCAGCGAGGTGTTCCCGGTCAGGTCCAGGGCGCCGCAGACCTGCGCAAGCATCTTGCCCGCCGGGCGCTCGGCCGCGGTGCCGAGCACCACGACCCGCGCCTCGCGCTCGCGGGCGAGTTCCGCGGCGGCCGCGGCGAAACGCTCCGCGGGCCAGCGCTTGGCGCCGCCGTAGGCTGCGCCGGGGGCGACGCCCACGAACCGGCCCGCGCCGAGCTTCGCCCGGGCGGCGGCCCGCCATGGATCCGGACAACGCAGCGAGGCGTCGGGCGCGCCGCTCGTGGCGACGCCGATCTGCTCCAGCATCGCGCGATAGTAGAACACCTGGCTCTTGCCGCCCGCGGCGGCCGGTCGCCGCGCGGCCCGCGTCAGCAGCAGCCCGCGGCCGTCGCGCGCGTAGCCCCAGCGCTCCGGCACGCCGGCCACGCGCATCGCCAGCGCCGTGCCGAACGAGTTGGTGAACAGCACGCCGAGCTCGAAGCCGCGGAGCGCGTCGACCTCCGTCGCGAAGCCGCGCGCCTCGCGCACGCCGGCGAGCTCGGGCACCGCCCCGTACAGCGGGGCGACCGCAGGGCGGGCGACGACCTCGAGCCGTGCGCCGGGGAACGCGGCCCGCAGGTCGCGCAGTGCCGGCAAGGACAGCACGGCGTCGCCCAGCCAGTTCGGGGCCCGCACGACGACCGAGCGCGGGCCGCTCACGCCGACTCCCCCGGCGGCCGCGTGTGCCAGCGCCGGTGCATCCACAACCACTGCTCGGGCGCGCTGCGGATCCAGCCCTCGATCTGGGTGGTGAAGGCCTGGGTCTCGCGCCGCACGTCTTCGTCCTTGTGCCCGGTCGACTCCAGGCTGCGCGGCGGGTCGAAGACCATGCGGTAGCGCCCCTCGGGCGTCAGCAGGCAGTAGCCGGTGATCACCGGCGCGCCCAGCCGCAGGCCGAGCGCCGCCGCGACCGTCGTCGTGCAGGCGGGGCGGCCGAAGAAGTCGACGAAGATGCCGTCCTGCGCCTGCACGTTCTGGTCGATCAGGAACGCCGCGCTGCCGCCACCGCGGATCCGCTTCATCACGTGGCGGAGGGCGTCCCACTTGGGCACCGGCTCGTTGCCGGCGCGGGCGCGAAAGGCCGTGATGCGGCGGTCGAGCCGGGGGTTGTCGAGCGGACGGCCGACGACGCCCGAGGGCTGCAGCAGCCAGCCGATCAGCAGCCCTGCCACCTCCCAGTTGCCGACGTGCCCGGTCAGCATCAGCGCGCCGCGGCCCTGCGCGAGGACCTCGCGGCAGGCCTCGACGCCGCTCGCGTCGGTCAGCGCCAGGACCTCCTCGCGGCTGCGCCGCTGCAGCCACAGGATGTCGAGCAGCACGCGGCCGAAGTGCTCGTAGACCGCGCGCGCGGTGCGGCGCACCCGCGCCTCGTCCCACTCCGGGAACGAGCGGCGCAGGCCGTCGGCCGCGATGCCCGTGTGGCGGCGATCGAGGTCCGACAGCAGCCCGCCGAGCGCGCCGCCGAGCTTCAGCATCGCACGCCGCGGCAGCAGTCCGACCGCGAAGGCGGCGGCGCCGATCAGCGCATCCTCGAGAAAGTGGCGCAACGGTCGCGTCGCCTTCACGCGGCCGTCCCGCGGCGCGCCAGGGCCAGCACCGGCTCGACCAGCCGGGCCTCGTCGTCGAGCGCGACGGACACCCGGAGGGTGCGCAGGGGCAGCGGGCCCAGGTCGGCGCTGTCGCCCGTCGCGTCGAGCCGGGCCAGGTCCTTCTCCGTCGTCACCAGCGCGTCGCCCCCCGCGTCGCGCGCGGCGTTCGCGACGGCGCGCCGGTCGTCGGCCGTGAACGGATGGTGGTCGCGGAAGAAGCGGGTGCCGACGGGCTCGCCGGCGGCGTGGCGGACGTCGGCCTCGAAGCGGCCGGGCCGGGCGATGCCCGCGAACAGGAACGGCCGGGCGGGCGCCGGAACGGGGGCGCCGGCGGCGTCGAAGAAACCGAGCGGCCGGCGGCGGGCGACGACGACGCGCTCGACGCCGGTCAGCCCCGCGAGCCGGGCGACGGCACGGCGCTCGGCGCTCGCGTCGGCATCGACGGCCGGTTCGGCCGAGAGCACCGCGACGTCGGCCGCGGCGAGCGCCCTGGGGAACTCGCGGAGGCGGCCGGCGGGCAGCGGCCGCGAGGCGAGGTCCTCGGCGCGCACGCAGACGACGTCGAGATCGCGCGCGAGGCGCAGGTGCTGGAAGCCGTCGTCGAGCAGCACGAGCTGCGGCGCGAAGCGGCGGCACACCTCCTCGCCGACGACGTCGCGGCGCGGCCCGACCGCGACGACCACGCCCGGCAGCGCGCGGGCGAGCAGCACCGGCTCGTCGCCCGCGGCCGCGGCATCGGCGAGGACGCGGCCACCGTCGGAGACGAGCAGCACCGGCGTCGTGGAGCGGCCGCCGTAGCCGCGCGACAGGACGGCGACGCGGTAACCCGCGTCGCGGGCGGCCGCCGCGAGGAAGGCGACGAGCGGCGTCTTGCCGGTGCCGCCCACGCTCAGGTTGCCGACGCTGACCACGGGCGCCGGCAGCCGCCGCGAGCCGAGCACGCCGAGCCCGTGGGCCGCGCGGCGCAGGGCCGCGGCCGTCCCGGTGACCCAGCCGAGCGGGGCGAGCAGGGCCCCGGCGCTCACGCGCGGGCGGGCCCCAGCAGCGCCGCCAGCGCCTCGACGGTGGTGTCCAGCGCGCCGCGGTTGCGGTCGATCAGGCCGCGCGCCCGCTCGCCCAGGGCCCGCCGCCGCGGCTCGTCGCGCAAGAGCGCCTGCAGCTCGCGGCCCAGCTCTGCCGGGGAGGCCACCTGCAGCATCGCCTTCTCGGCGAGGAACAGCTCGGCGATCTCCTGGAAGTTCGTCATGCTGGGACCGACCACGATGGCGCGACCGGCGACGGCTGCCTCCAGCACGTTGTGGCCACCGGTCGGCACCAGGCTGCCGCCGACGAAGACCGCGCCGGCGAGCGGGTAGACCTGGGCGAGCTCGCCCAGGGTGTCGAGCAGCATCACCTCGCCCGTGCGCCAACCGCCGGGGTCGGTCCGCGAGCGGCGCGCGCAGCGGAAGCCGGCCGCCTCGATCAGCGCCGGGACCTGGTCGAAGCGCTCGGGATGGCGCGGCGCGATCACCAGGCGCGCCTCGGGCACCGCCTCGCGCACGGCGTGGTAGGCCTGCAGCACGAGTTCTTCTTCACCCGCCATCGTGCTACCGGCCACGATCAGCGGGTGCGGGATCTGCCCCGACGGCGCGAGGATCGTGCGGAGCCGATCGGGAGTGCGCGGCGCGTCGAGGGCGTCGAACTTGAGGTTGCCGCTGACCCTCACCCGCTCGGGCGGGGCGCCCAGCGCCAGGATGCGCTCGGCGTGGGCGTCGGCCTGCATCAGGAACAGGTCGACTTCGGCGAGCACCTTCGAGAGCAGTGGCCTCACGAGCTGGTAGCGCTCGAAGGAGCGCGGCGAGATGCGGCCGTTGACGAGGGCGACCCGCGCACCGCGCCGGCGCGCCTCGTGGATCAGGTTCGGCCACAGCTCGGTTTCGACCAGCACCAGCAGGTCGGGGTTGAGCGTCTCCAGCGAGGCCCGCACCGGGTGCGGCCAGTCGAACGGTGCGTAGAAGAGGCCATCGAGGCCGACGGCGTGCTTCTCGGCGACGGCCTTGCCGGTCATCGTCGTGGTCGACAGGAAGAGCCGCCGGCCGGCGGCCCGGCGGCGCATGGGCTCGACGAGGGTGCGCGCCGCCAGCACTTCGCCGACCGACACGGCGTGGATCCAGATCGAGCGCTCGCCGTCGACGTTCAGGTAGACGGGCAGCCGCCCCATGCGCTCGCCGAACGTGCGCAGGTACTTGCCCGTCGCCCGGCCCTTCCAGAAGAAATAGGGAAGGGCCAGCAGGAACAGGACGCCCGTGACGACGCTGTAGAGGAAATGCAAGGGCGATGGGCCAGGGGGCCGGCGCAGGAGGCCGGCCGGCGGCGAGTATACCCGCGCGGCCCGATCGCCCCCCCCGCTACTCCTCCCGCAGCGCGACCACCGGGTCGACGCGGGCGGCTCGCCACGCCGGCGGCAACGCGCGGGCGTGGCCACGGTGACGAGCAGAGCCGCGGCCGCGACTGTCTCCCACCGTGGCGGTTCGGGGTCTGTCTCCAGACGCCCGTTCGCCACCCGGCGCCCGCCCATGGCAACCTCTCCAGGTGAGCGGTGACCCCCACGGCCGGTGACCCGTGACCGCTTGCGAACGCCCCCGAGGACGAGACGATGACCGCGAGACCCTGGTGGGAGCACTGCATCGACGAGTCCGCCGACCTGGCCGAACGCGCGGCGGTAGCCGAAGCGCAAGCGAATCTCGTCGACGCTGGCTGGCTGGCGTTGCTGATGCGGTTCGGCTACCCGCTGTGGAGCGTGGAGGGCTACGGACACCGCCCGTCGCGGGCGGTCGGCCGCACGGCGTCGCTACAGGCGCAGAGCCGCACGCCGGTCGCACCCCAACTGGTGGTGCGCGTCCTCGCTGCGCCGACCGGGCCACCGCGTCTGGCGCGCCTGGCCGTCGTGCCGCCCGCGCCGGAGCGCCTGACACTGATGGCCGGGCAACGGCTGCGCGGTGTGCAACAGGGCTGGTACCGCGAGCCGTACCCCGAGGCGACCTACCCGTGGCCGGAGCGGCAGGCGCTCTTCACGCTCGAGCCGATGACCCGGGAAGCCACACCCGCCGCCTCGGACTGGCACTTCGAGGTGCATGCGCTGATGTGGCACGAGGACGGCATGGCCATCGAGATGGCGGGCCAGATCACGGTGGAGGCCACCGCAGGGGTGCCCGACGACTCCGCCCGTGACCACCGCCGGGACCGCATGCTCCGCGATCTCGCCGAACTCGATCGCTGAGCCCCGAGCCCGGCTCGCGTACCGCTGTCCGCCGCGAGCGCCGCGCGACGCATCGATCCCGGGTGGCGTCACTCCCCGCGCGACACCAGCGTCGCCGCGCGAGGCGCCAGCGGGATTGCCGCATAGCGCTCCGCGTGCTCCCGGCAGCGCGCCAGCAGCGGTGCCACGTCCGGGTGCGCGAGCCAGCCCCGCCAGACCGCGTGGGACTCGACGAGCGGGGCGATGTAGGCCATGCCGAGGTCCACCGAGCGCCCGAGCCACCGGACCACGTTCGGAACGTCGCCCAGCACGGCGTAACCCTCGGCGACGCACTCCGTGTACTGGAAGTCGTTCCAGAGGATCGCTTCCACCTCGGGGGCCAGGTGCGCCAGGGCGGTTGCGCGCTCGCCTGTCACGGCTTCGCCCAGGAACTGGCCCATGGCGATCAGCGGTTCTGGTGGCAGGTCCCGCGCGATGGCCACCGCCCGCTGCACGTGCGCGTGATCCGCCTCGGCGAGCCCCGCCATGACGTGGAAGAGACACCAGGGTGCCTGCGGACCGCTCCGCGGGCCGATGGCGAACTCGGCTCGCACGACGTCCGGGCGTCCGCGCAACAGGGGGACGGCCAAGGAGAGCATCAGGGTCGCGAGTCCGCTCTCGTGACGCTGCGCGGCCTCGCGGGCCACGGCGGCCCCCTCGTCGATGCGCCCGGTGAAGAGCAGGACGATGCCGTACCAGACGCTGAGATCCTCGTCCCCCGGTATCGCCTCGTAGGCCACGGACAGGTTGCGGAGCCCGGTCTCGAGATCGCCGCGCGCGACCGCCACCAGGCCGCGGATCTCCTGCACGTACGGGCTGTCCGGGCGCAGGCGCGCGATGGTGTCGCCGGTCGAGGCCCTGGCCCTCCACCAGCTCCATGGTGAGGTAGCGGACGTCACCCTCGTCCTCGACCGTGTAGAGCACCACGATGTTGGGGTGGTTGAGCGACGCCACCGCGCGAGCCTCGCGGTCGAAGCGGGCCAGGCGGCCAGCGTCCGCGGCGACTGCGGAAGGCAGCACCTTGAGCGCCACCTCGCGGCCCAGCCGCAGGTCCCTGGCGCGGTACACCTCGCCCATGCCTCCCGCGCCCAGGGGCACGACGATTTCGTACGTGCCCAGGCGGGCGCCGGGCGCCAGATGCATGCGCGAGTCTACATTGGGGGGTTACTCCTCCCGCAGCGCGACCACCGGGTCGACGCGGGCGGCTCGCCACGCCGGCGGCAACGCGGCGGCCGTGGCCACGGCCAGCAGCAGCAGCGGAACCAGGGCGTAGACCGCGGCGTCGAAGGCCTGCAACTGCGGTACCTGGGCCGCGAGCAGAGCGGACAACGCGAGACACGGCGGCAGGCCGAAGGCGACGCCGCGAGCCGCCTGGCGGGCGGCACCCGCGAGCACACCCCGCAGCACGGCGCCGCGGGTGGCGCCCAGCGCGACGCGGACGCCGATCTCGCGGGTCGCGCGAGCCACCGCGAAGGCGACCAGCCCGTGGAGCCCGAGGCAGGCGAGGCCGAGGGCCAGCGCGCCCAGCGCCAGCGCGACGGCGGAGAGCGCGGTGAACGGCATGCGCTGGCGAGCCAGCAGGTCGGCGAGGGGGACGGGTTCGCACAACACGTCCTGGTCCGCGCACGCCTCGCGCAGCGCTGGCAGGCCGGCCCGGGCATCGCCCGTCACCCGGAGCAGCAGTTCGCCGGGCGGCTCCGGCCCGGTCGGCAAGTACACCATGCTGCGGTCGCGTCCTTCGAAGAAGAAGCCGCTGGCCGCGTCGGAGACGACGCCGACGACGGCGAACGGCTCCGGCCCGCCGTCGCCCCGCTCGAGGTCGAGGCGGCGGCCGAGCGGATCGGCCTCCGGCCACAGCAGGCGCGCGGTGGACTCGCTGACGACCACGACGCCCCGGTCCCCGGCGGCGAGGCCGCGTCCGCGCACCACCCGCAAGCCGAGCGTGTCGAAGAAGCGTTCGTCGACGACGTTGTGGCCGAGCCGCTGGCGCACGCCGTCGACCGTGGCGTCGATGCGCGGCAGCCCCCCGGCCAGCGGCGTGAACGCGGTGGCGGCCACGGAGCGCACGCCCGGGCTCGCGGACAACCGCGCAACGAGCCCGGCGTCGGCGTGGACGGCGTTGAGGTCGACGAGGCCGGCGAGCGCGAAGCCGGTGTCGACGTCGTCGGCGCGAGCGGCGTTGCGCGCGATCAGGCCGGCGCCGACCAACAGGCCGAGGCTGGCTGCCACCTGGCCCACGACGAGGGCGCCGCGCAGGCGGCCGGCGCCGAGCCGGCCGCCGAACAGGGTGCCGTCGCGGCCCAGCCCGGAGCGCAGGTCCACGCGCGTGGCCTGCAACGCGGGCAGCAGGCTGCCGAGCGCGCCGACGGTGGCCGCCAGCCCGCCGCACGCGAGCAGGGCCGTCGTCGAGATGCCCACGGGGGTCAGCACCAGCCCGGCCTGCAGTGCGAGCGAGAAGACCGCTCCTTCGACGGCGGCCACGGCGAGCCGCGCGAGCATCCACGCCAGCAGCAGGGCGCCACCGCCGAGCAACAGTCCTTCGAGCACGAGCGGACGCAGCAGCCGGCCGCGAGAGGCACCGAGCGCGGCCCGCACGGCGATGTCGCGCCGGCGCGCTGTGGCGCGCGCCAGGTGCAGGCCGGTCAGGTTCGCGGCCGCCACCGCGGTCAGCAGCGCGAAGGCGAAGAGCAGGCTCAGCGTCAGCGGCGCCAGCTCGCGGCTCTCGCGCAGCAGCGTGGTGCGCGGGTGGGCGCGGAGGGTGCGCGCCTCCGACGAGCCCGTGGCGAGGACCGGCGCGAGCGCGGCGGCCGCCTGCTCCGGCGAAACGCCGGGGCGCAGGATTCCACCGACGCCGAAGCGAGCGGGCGGCGACAGCGGCAGCAGGCGTTCGGCGGCGGCCAGCGGCAGCCACAGCTCGGGCACGACCGGTTCGAGGCCGCCCTCGGCGGGGGCCAGCACGCCGACCACCGTGAAGGCGACGCCGTCGACGAGCAGGCTGCGACCGATCGGCTGCGGGTCGGCGGCCAGCAGCCGCTTCCATCCGGCGTCGCTGAGCACGGCCACGGGTTCGCGCTCGTCGAGGCCGCCCCAGACCCCGAAGGCACGCCCCGCCGCGAAGCGAGGCCGGCGCAGGTCGAACCACGTGCCGCTCACGACCTCGGCGTACGTGCGCCGGGGGGAGGGCTCCAGCACGGCAGGCCGGTGCAGCCCGAACCGGTAGGCGTGAGCGATGACGCGGCCCGCGCTGGCGACCAGCGCTTCGCCCTCGGCGGCGTCGAACTGCCACTGCTCACGCCCTCCTTCCACGGTCGCCACCAGCTCGACGTGGCGATCGGCTTCGGCGATCGGCAGCGGCCGCAGCAGGTAGGCGTCGGCGAAAGCGAAGGCGAGCAGGTCGACGGTCAGCACCAGGCCGAGCACCAGGGTCGCGACCAGCGTGAACCCGGGCGAGCGGCGGAGCGAGCGGGCTGCGTCGCGAAGGTCGCCGCGCAGCGCGTCGAGCGGGGCGTAGCCTGCGGCCTCGCGGCACTCCTCCTTCCAGCGCTCGTCGGCGCCGAACTCGAGCTGCGCGCGCCGCCGCGCCTCGGCGGGGGCGAGTCCTTCGTGCTCGAGGTCGGCCGCGCGCAGCGCCAGGTGGTGCGCGATCTCCTCCGACATCCCGCTCTCGAAGCGGTCCCGGCGCGCCGCGCGACGGAACCAGGCGAGCAGCGATGAAAGCGCCTTCACCGCGCCACCGCCTTCGCGCCGAGCACGAGGTCCATGGCTCCCACCAGCCGCTCCCAGGCCGCCCGCTCCTCGGCCAGGCGGGCGCGCCCGGGCGCGGTCAGCGCGTAGAACTTCGCCTTGCGGTTGTTCTCGGAACTGCCCCACTCGCCGCGCACGAGGCCCTGGCGCTCCAGCCGGTAGAGCGCGGGATACAGCGCGCCCTGCTCGATCTGCAACTCGCCGCGGGACAGCGCGTTGAGCCGCTGCAGCACGCCGTAGCCGTGCTCCGGCCCCAGCGAGACGGCCTTCAGGATCAGCAGGTCCAGGGTGCCGGGCAGGATCTGCGCGCCGTCGCTCACCGACGTTCCCTAAGCATGTTAGGGGAGAAGGTAGGCGCGCTCCCCTAAGCTGTCAAGGAGAAAGGCGCTCAGGCCTTGGGCGCCGGGGCCGGCTTGTAGGAGGCGATGGCGGCGCCGAGGCGGCGCCAGTCGATCGGCTTGGTGACGTAGTCGGAGGCACCGAGGTCGAAGCCGCGCTTGGGGTTGTCGACGATCGTCATCATGATGACGGGGATCGGCTCCAGCTCGGCGTCGTTCTTCAGCTCCTCGAGCACCTGCCAGCCGTCCTTGCCGCCCGGCATCACGACGTCGAGCGTGATCAGGGTCGGGTGCAGCTCGCGCGCCTTGCGCAGCGCCTCGTGGCCGTCGGCCGCGGTGGCGACGCGGAAGCCCTCCTTGGTCAGGAAGCGCTGCAGCAGGTCGCGGACCAGGCCGTCGTCGTCGACGACCAGCACGGTCGGCGGCCCGGCGGCCGCCGAGCGCTGGCTGGGGAAGAGGGTCGACTGGGTCGGGGCGTCGGCGCGCTCGGCACGCTCGATCGCCCGCTCCAGCGCCTCGCCCACCCGCAGCGGCAGCAGCACGGTGAACGTCGAGCCCTGCCCCACCTCGCTCCTCACCGTGACGTCGCCGCCCATCTTGTGGGCGAGCTGACGGCAGATGGTGAGGCCGAGGCCGGTGCCGCCGTACTTGCGGGTCGAGGTGTAGTCGGCCTGCATGAACGGCTGGAACAGCCGCTCCATCGCCTCCGGGGTGATGCCGATCCCGGTGTCGGTGACGTGGAAGGCGAGGCCGGCGGCCTGGCCGACGGTCGCCTCCTCGACGCGCAGCGTGACGCGCCCCTTCTCGGTGAACTTGTTGGCGTTGGAGAGCAGGTTCAGCAGGATCTGCCGCACCCGCATCATGTCCGCCTTGACCCGCGGCAGCGCGGCCGGGCACACGATCTCGAGCTGGTTGCCGGCCTTCACCATCAGCGGCTGGATCGTGCCCTGCAGATCTCGCAGCAGGTCGGGCACCGCGAAATCCTCGAGCACGAAGTCCATCTTTCCGGCCTCGATCTTCGACAGGTCGAGGATGTCGTTGATCAGGCCCAGCAGGTGCTTGCCGGCGCCGTAGACCTTGTCGAGGTCGGGCAGCAGGTCGTCGAGCTCGCGGTCGCGCATCTCCTCGGCCAGCATCTCCGAGTAGCCGATGATGGCGTTGAGCGGCGTGCGCAGCTCGTGGCTCATGTTGGCGAGGAACGCGCTCTTCGCGCGGCTCGCGTCTTCGGCGGCGTCGACGGCGGCGATCAGTTCCTCCTGGATGCGCTTGCGCTCCGAGACGTCCATCACCGCGCCCAGCGTGCCCGCCACCTGGCCGTCCGCGCCGCGGAACGGCGAAGCCGAGATCTCCGCCCAGAACGCCTCGCCACCCTTCTTCTTGAGGCGCAGCTCGTACTGCTCGGAGACGCCCTGCAGCCGGATCTGCATCCGCTCGCGGTAGTCGGGCAGCTCGTCCTCGGGGATCAGCAGCTCCTCGACGGTGCGGCCGATCATCTCCTCCGGGGTGCGGTCGGCCAGCTCGGCCATCCGCGAGTTGACGTAGGTGATGCGGTCGAAGGCGTCGGTGATGACGAGGCCCTCGCCCAGCGTCTCCACCGCGCTGCGGAAGCGCGCCTCGCTCTGGCGCAGCGTCGCCTCGTCGAGCTTGCGCTCGGTCACGTCGCGCAGCGCCACCCAGTGCAGCGCCTCGCCGCCGAACTCGAACGGGGTCGCCACCAGCTCGACGGGGAACACCTCGCCGTCGGCCTTGCGCGCCAGCGCCTCGACCGGCTCGCCGTCCTGCCAGCCCGGAGGCAGCTCGCCGTCCTCGAACAGCAGCCCCGGCGGGCGCCCGGCGAGATCGGCTTCGGCGAAACCGAACAGCGCCTGGGTGCGCGGGTTCGAGGCGAGGATCTCCCCGCCGTCGGCCCGCAACGTCAGGATGGCGTCGGAGGCGGCGCGGAAGATTCCCAGCTTCGCGAGCGCCTCTCGCGTCGGTTCGTTCATTCAGGCCTGCAAGTGGCGCCGATTCTACGGCAAGCCGCGCCCCGAAGTGCATGGCTTTCAAGATCTTCCATCCGCCCGCGGTTCCTTGACGCCCGCTTCCGGCGGGACTTAGACTCGCCCCGCGATCAGGCATCGGCACGAGGAGGGCTGTTTTCATGAGCATCCGCGTCGGCATCAACGGCTTCGGGCGCATCGGGCGCAACATCCTCCGCACGGTGCTCCACGACAAGGACATCGAGGTCGTGGCGGTGAACGACATCACCGACGCGAAGACCCTCGCCCACCTTCTGAAGTACGACTCGATCCTCGGCAACCTCGAGGAGGACGTGAAGGCCGAGGGCGACGTGATCCACGTGGCCGGCCGCAAGGTGAAGGTGCTGGCGATGAAGGACCCGGCCGGCCTGCCGTGGAAGGACCTCGGCGCCGAGTACGTGGTCGAGTCGACCGGGCTGTTCACCGACGCGGAGAAGGCCAAGGCCCACATCGCCGCCGGGGCGAAGAAGGTGATCATCTCGGCCCCCGCCAAGGGCGAGGACCTGACGATCGTGATGGGCGTCAACCACGACAAGTACGACAAGGCGAAGCACCACGTCGTGTCGAACGCGTCGTGCACGACCAACTGCCTGGCGCCGATCGCCAAGGTGATGAACGACTCGTTCGGGATCGTCTCCGGCCTGATGACGACGATCCACTCGTACACGAACGACCAGAAGATCCTCGACCTGCCGCACAAGGACCTGCGCCGCGCCCGCGCTGCCGCGCTGTCGATGATCCCGACCTCGACCGGCGCCGCCAAGGCGCTGCACCTCGTGGTGCCGGAGCTGAAGGGCAAGCTCGACGGCGTCGCGATCCGCGTGCCCACGCCGAACGTCTCGGTCGTCGACCTCACGGTCACGCTCGAGAAGGCGGCCACCGCCGAGGCGATCAACGCGGCGTTCGCTGCCGCGGCCGCCGGCCCGATGAAGGGCGTGCTGGCCGTGGAGAACGGCGAGCTGGTGTCGATCGACTTCCGCAAGAACCCGCACTCGTCGATCGTGGACGCCCCGCTGACCCGGGTCCTCAACGGCACCACGGCCAAGGTCTTCTCCTGGTATGACAACGAGTGGGGCTTCTCGTGCCGCGTGCGCGACCTGCTCCACTTCATGGCGAAGTAGAAGTAGCCCACCCTTTCTCTTCGGAGGCGATCGTGGCCAAGCAGACGATCCGCGACCTCGCGGACGTGAAGGGCGTCCGTGTGTTCTGCCGCGTCGACTTCAACGTGCCGGTCGACGGCGGCGTCATCTCCGACGACACCCGCATCCGCGCCGCCGTGCCCACGCTCCAGCACCTGCTCGAGCGCGGCGCGCGGCTGATCCTCGCCTCGCACCTGGGCCGGCCCAAGAAGGGGCCGGCGCCCGAGTTCTCGTTGAAGCCGTGCGCGCTGCGGCTGCAGGCGCTGCTCGGGCGCGAAGTGGTGATGGCGCCCGACTGCGTGGGCGACGAGGTGAAGAAGCTCTCGGCGGCGCTGCCCGAGGGCGGCGTGCTGCTGCTCGAGAACGTGCGCTTCCACCCCGAAGAAGAGAAGAACGTCCCCGAGTTCGCCGCCCGGCTGATCGCGGACACCGGCGCCACGGTCTTCGTCAACGACGCGTTCGGCACCGCCCACCGCGCCCACGCCTCGACCGAGGGCGTGTCGAAGCACGTGGCCAAGTCGGTCGCCGGCCTCTTGATGGAGAAGGAGGTCCGCTACCTCGGCATGGCGCTCGAGGCGCCGGAGCGGCCGTTCGTCGCCGTGCTCGGCGGCGCCAAGGTCTCGGACAAGATCCAGGTCATCGAGTCGCTGCTGCCGCGGGTCGACGCGCTGCTGGTGGGCGGCGGCATGGCCTACACCTTCTTCCGCGCCCAGGGCCTCGCCACGGCGAAGAGCCTGGTCGAGGAGGACAAGGTCGAACTGGCGAAGCAGTTGCTCGCCCGCGCGGAGGGCAAGCTGATCCTGCCCACCGATCACGTCGTCGCCGCCGCGTTCAAGGCCGACGCCGAGACGAAGACGCTGCCCGTGTCCGAGATCCCCGACGGCTGGATGGGCCTCGACATCGGCCCGCAGACGGCCGCGGCGTTCGCAGCGCGGGCGGCGGGCGCGAAGATCGTGCTCTGGAACGGGCCGATGGGCGTGTTCGAGATGGCGCCGTTCGCGCAGGGCACGCTGGCGATGGCGAAGGCGCTGGCGGACAGCTCCGGCACCTCGATCGTCGGCGGCGGCGACAGCGTCGCGGCGGTCACCCAAATGGGCCTGGCGGCGAAGATCGACCACGTCTCGACGGGCGGCGGCGCCTCGCTCGAGTTCCTCGGCGGCGACGTGCTGCCCGGCGTCGCCTGTCTCGCGGAAGCCTGAGGCCCCCATGCGCAAGGTGCTGATCGCCGGCAACTGGAAGATGCACAAGACGACGGCCGAGGCCGAGGCGCTGGCGACGGCCATCCGCGACTCGATCACGGCGTCCTCCGTCCCCGCCGAGGTCGTCGTCGCGCCGCCGTTCACGGCGCTCGACCGCGTGTCGCGCGTCGTGAAGGGCTCGCCCGTCGCGCTGGCCGGGCAGACGATGCACGCCGAGGACAAGGGCGCCTTCACCGGCGAGATCTCGCCCGCGATGCTCCTGGACCTCGGCTGCACCCACGTGATCCTCGGCCACTCCGAGCGCCGGCAGCTCTTCGGCGAGACCGACGAGGGCGTGATGAAGAAGGCGCGGGTCGCGATCGACCGCGGCCTCGTGCCGATCCTGTGCATCGGCGAGACGCTGGACGAGCGCGAGGCCGGGCGCACCTTCGACGTCGTCGGCCGCCAGCTCGAGGCTGCGCTGCGGCGGCTGACCCCGGACGAGGCCGCGGGCGCGGTGATCGCCTACGAGCCGGTGTGGGCGATCGGCACCGGCCGCACGGCAACGCCGGAGCAGGCGCAGGAGGTCCACACCTTCATCCGCCGCGAGATCGCGCGCTCGCACGGCGACGCGGTGGCGGGCGCGATCCGCATCCTCTACGGAGGCAGCGTCAAGCCGGACAACGCCGCGGCGCTGCTGGCCCAGGCGGACGTCGACGGCGCCCTGGTCGGCGGCGCCTGCCTCGAGGCCGACTCGTTCCTGAAGATCGTCCGCGCCGGCGCCTGAGCGGGGCCCCCCTGGGTTGAACCCGCGCGCGCTGCTCGCCGGCGGCGGCATCGGCGGGCTGACGGCCGCCCTTGCGCTGCGCCGCGCCGGCTTCGAGGTGCGCGTGCTCGAGCGCGCGCCCGCCCTGCAGGCCGTGGGGGCGGGCCTGACCGTGCAGCCCAACGCGGTCCTCGCGCTCCGCACCCTCGATGCCCGGCTGGCCGATGCAGTCGTCGCCGCCGGGCACGTGCCGCCGGCGCTGCGCGTCCTCGACCCGGCCGGGCGGCCGATCTCCAAGGTCGACGCCACGGCTCTCTACCGAGAGGTCGGCGCTCCGGGGGTCGCGCTGCATCGCGCTCGCCTTCACGAACTGCTGCTGCAGGCGCTGGGGAGTGGCCATGTCGAGACGGGGGCGGAGGTGGCCGGGTTCGAGTTGCGAGGCGACCGCGTCGCCGTGCGCCTGTCGAACGGCGCGGAACTCGACGCGGACGTGGTCGTCGGCGCCGACGGCTTGCGCTCGACGCTCCGCGGCCAGTTGCTGCACGACGGGCCGCCGCGCTACGCGGGTTACACGTCGTGGCGCGGCGTGGCCGAGGGCCTCGACGGCCTGGACACGACCGAGACGTGGGGCCCGGGCTGCCGCTTCGGGGTGGTGCCGATCGGCGCGCGCCGGGTCTACTGGTTCGCCACGGCCAACGCGCCGGCGGGCGAGACCGAGTCCGCCGTCGACACCCCGGCCCGCCTCGACCGCCTCTTCGGGCGCTGGCACGCGCCGATCCCCGAGCTGCTGGCGGCGACCCCCGACGGGGCGATCCTGCGCACGGACATCGCCGACAGGCCGCCGGCCCGCGTCTGGGGCCAGGGGCGCTTCACGCTGCTGGGCGACGCCGCCCACCCGATGACGCCCAACCTCGGCCAGGGGGCGTGCCAGGCGATCGAAGACGCGGTCGTGCTCGGCCGCTGCCTGGCGGCGCGCGAGGGCGGCCTCGAGGCGGCGCTGCGCCGGTACGAGGGGCTGCGGCAGCCACGCTCCGCGGCCGTCACCGTCGCCGCCCGCCGCCTCGGCGCGCTCGGCCAGCTCGAGAACGCCCTCCTGCGCGGGTTGCGCGACACGCTGCTGCGGGCGGCGCCGCAATCGGCGCAGGAGCGACAGGTCGCACGGCTCTGGCGCTTCGCCTGAGGGCCCCCGCGCCGCCCCCGGCGCTCGGCGCTCAGCCCCGCGCGCGCTCGCGGGCGCGGATCTTGGCGTCGATGAACTCGGGGTGGGTGACGTGGAGCAGGCCCGCCACCTGGCGGAGGATGTGCTCCTCGAGCGGGTCCTTGACGCCGTCGGCGAAAGCCACCAGCCACAGCAGTTCCACGAGGCGCTTCTTCTGCTCCGCCGGGAACGCGCGGTCGACGAGGGCCGTGAACTCGTAGAGCGAGACGGCCCCGCGCGACTGCTGCTCGGCGAGGCCGACCAGCTCATCGACCGCCGCGGCGTCGAGGTCGAAGGTGCTCTGCAGCGCGGCCTTCATCACCGTGCGCTCGGCCTCCTCCACCTTGCCGTCCGCGCGCACGACCTCGAACAGCAGCGCTCCTGCCGCCAGGCGCAGCGCCTGCTCCCGGTCCTCCGGCGCGACCTCGGCCGCCGGAGCCAGCGCCGACCGGAAGAACTCCTTCAATGCGTCGATCACTGGCCGAGATTAGCGCAGCGGGCCGCGCGAGCGGACCCGACGAGGCGGCAACGCCGGTCGCGGGGCTTGACGCGCGGTTCGCTTCGTACTACCACAGCACCGGAGGTCGCCTTCTTGACCCGCCAGCGCCGGCAGCGGACGAAGCCTCGTCGCCCGTGAGGACCGCAGCGACCTCCGCCGTCGTCGCGGTTACCCTGCTGGGGGGTGCTGCCGCCGGTGGCGACCGGACCGCCTCGTGGACGGGCGTCGCGGATCGGGTCCGGCGCCTGGAGTGCGCGTACCACGCGAGTCGCGGCCATCGACGGGCCGCGAACGGGGACCTGCGCGGCGCGATCCAGGCCTACTCGGCGGCCATCGCGCTCGACCCCGGCTCACCGGAGCTCCACCTTCGGCTCGGCTTCGCCTTCGAGCGGTGGAGCGAGTGGTGGCGGCCAGGCGACCCGGGGCGCGAGGAGGCGCAGCGAGGGGCCGTCGCCAGCTACCGGCTGGCCGCGACGCGTTCGCCCGCGTTGCGCGACCTGGCGACCGCGCGACTGGCCCGGCTGCACGCGCCGGGCGCGCTGGGCGAGCGCGGCCTGCTGGAGGGCGACCTGGCGCTGCTTTTCGCCAGCGGTGCTGCGTCCCCCGACGAGACCCTGGCCCTCGCGCGGCTGCGCGAGGACGCTGGCCGCACCGGCGAGGCGGAGGCCGCGCTGCTGGCGGCAAGGAACGCCTGGCCCGAATCGGCAGCGGTCCATCACGAGCTGGCCCGCTTCTATCGCCGGCACGAGCGCCTCGCGGCGTGCGGCGCGGCCCTGCGACAGCGCCTCGCGAAGGCGCCCGACGACCCGGACGCCCTGCTCGCTTCGGTCGAAGTGGCCTACTACCAGGCGCGTCGCGGCCTGGGGCTCGGGGCCGAGGCCCGGCGCGCCCTGATCCAGCTCGGCCTGCGCAGCGCAGGCCGGCTGCTCCGCGCCGAACCGAACCATGCCGCGGCCACCCAGTACCAGGCGCTGCTGTTGCAGTTGAGACGAGAGTCTTCCGAGGCTTCCGAATGAGCCTGCCCGCGGCAGCCGGGGCCGAGCCGGCGCAGAACGGCGCGCAGAGCGGGCGCGGGCTGGTCCGGGCCGCGGGGCGGGCTCTTGCCGCCGCGCTGCTCGCGGTCGTGTGCGTGGGGGCGTGGGGCGCCGCCCTGCTTCCGCTCGCCGAGCACGCGGTGATCACGTCGCCGCCGGACGTGCCGCGGCCGGTCGCTCCGATCTTCCCCCTCTTGCGTGACGCTCGACCGGTCCGGCTCACGGTCACCGAGGCGTGGCGGAAGCTGCCCCTCGAGGTGGAGGCCGACGACGTGCGCCGGGATCCCACGCTGTGGAACCGGATGAACTTCGACGACTGGGACCGGGTGCCTCAGCCCCTTCGCGGAGAGGGGCTCGACCGGCTGGTGGCCCGCTACGCTCGCGCCGTCTCGGGGCCCGAGGTGTGGCAGGCGATGACTCCGGAGGCCTGGGACGTGGTGCCCCAGCCCGTGCGCGCGATGGCATTCCTGCGGATCGCAGAGTACTGGGCCGGCCAGCGGGAAGTGGGCACGGCCTGGGGCCTCGATCCACGAGAGGCGGGCGACACGCTGGCTGCCCTCGTGATGGTCGAATCGTGGTTCGAGCACCGCGCCGCCACCGTCGACGTCAACGGCAACCGCGACCTGGGCCTGGCCCAGGCCTCCGACTAGTGCAGGGACCGGCTCGCTGCGCTGCACCGACAGGGCCGGCTGGACTTCAGCCTCGCCGAAGCCGACTACTTCGATCCGTGGTTCGCCATCCTGGCCGGAGCGGCGTGGCTGGACCTGATGATCGACGAGGCGCGGGGCGACCTGGATCTCGCGGTTCGCGCCTACCGCAAGGGCATCGGCGCCGCCCGCCGCGGAGAGGCCGCCGACTACGCGGAGAACGTCGTGCGCAAGAAGGACCGGTTCGTGCGGAACCGCGGCGCGCCGCCGGCCTGGGACGCGCTGTCGCGGCGACTGCGTCAGGTTCCCGCGTCGCGGGGCGCGGCGGCGGATGACGGTCGAGCGCTGCCGGACGAGGGGAGGGCCCGTTGAAGAAGCTGCTGGGGCTGCTGGTCGTGCTGTCGATCGGGGCAGCGTTCGGCTACGGGCGATGGCCGGAGCGCGAGCTCCGATTGACGCGGGAAGGCGAGAACGCGCTGCTCCGACTCCGTCTCGAGGAGGCCGAAACCACGGTGCGCATGTGCGCCCTGCTGGGCCAGGCGCAGGACCTCGCCGAGGCCGTCTCGCGAGGCAGCCACGCCGAGGCGGAAGGGCTTGCCACCCGGTTCTTCGACGCCGCGCGCGCCGAGTCGAATCGGAACCCTCGGCCGGGCTTCAAGGAGGCCCTGGAGGCCGTGAACCGTTCGCGCGACGGGGTCACGGCCGCCCTGGCCCGGGCCGACCGCAAGGCACTTGCCGAGATCCACCGGGCGCAGAACCGACTCAGGGCCGCGTTGGGACAGGGGCGCCCCGAACCGTCCCGCATGCGGCTCCCGGCGCCGGAGGCCGGGCCTGCGGTGCCCTGATGGCTCCCCGTCTCAGGTGTCCGGTCGCGGACACCGCGATCTCGCCCGCGGACCGGTCCGTCCCCGCGCTGGCGCCCCCAAGTCGTTGAAGCTGCGGGTGTCGGCACCTCGCCAGCGCACGGCACGGAGGTTGTAGTGAAGTGCCTGTATGCTGGAGTCGATCGCCTCCAACCTGCGTCACGCCGTGCGCGGCCTGCTGCGCCGGCCCGGGTACTCGCTGGCCGTGCTGCTGAGCCTCGGCTTCGGGCTCGGGGCGGTGACCGCCACCTTCTCATTCGTCAACGCGCTCTTGCTGCGGCCCGAGCTGGTCGGCCCGCGCACCGAGCGGCTGCGGCTCGTCTACGCCACGCACCCGACGCTGCCGCACGACCCGGAGGACAACGAGGTCTCGGCCCCCGACCTGGCCGAGTTGCGCACGCTGGAGGCGTTCGAGGGCGTCGCCGGCCTGGTCGAGCGCAACTTCGTGCTCGCGACCGACGACCAGACCGACCGCGTGCTCGGCGCGTCGGTGTCGCCCGGGCTGTTCACGCTGCTCGGCGTGCGGCCGGCGCTCGGCCGCGATTTCCGCGAGGACGAAGGCGCCACCTTCGGCTTCGAGCCGGTGGCGATCCTGTCGCACGCGCTGTGGGAGCGCCGTTACGCCGCCGACCCCGGCCTCGTCGGCCGCGCGATCCGCGTCAACGGGCGCGAGCTGGTGGTCGTCGGCATCCTGCCGCGCGGCTTCCGCTTCCCGGAACGCCAGGACCTCTACGTGCCGTGGCGGGCGACGGCCGACGACACCCGCGAGCGCCGCTTCCTGAACGCCTTCGCCCTGCTGCGCGAGGGCCGCGGCGACGACGCGGCGCAGGCCCAGCTCCAGGCGCTCGCGGCGCGGCTGCAGGCCGAGCACCCCGACTCCCACCGCCAGTGGGGCTTCGCGAGCCAGAGCGTGCGCGAGCTGCTCGTCGGCGACGCCACCCTGATGATCTCGATGCTGCTCGGCGCCGCGCTGTTCGTGCTGGCGATCGTGTGCGCGAACGTCGCCAACCTGCAGCTCGCGCGCGGTGCCGGCCGCGAGCGCGAGCTGGCCGTGCGCGCCGCGGTCGGCGCGGGACGCGGGCACCTCGTGCGCCACGCGCTGGCCGAGGCGCTGCTGCTCGCGCTGGCCGGCGGCGCGCTCGGGCTGGCGCTCGCCCAGGCCTGGATCGGCGCGTGGCTGTCGGCCGTGCCGGAGGAGATGCCGTCGTGGCTGAACCTCGGGCTCGACGCGCGGGTGGTCGCCTTCGCCACCGCCGTCGCGGTCGTCTCCGGTCTCGCCTTCGGGCTGGTTCCCGCGCTCAAGGCCTCGCGCGTCGACGTCGTCGAGTCGCTCAAGGCCGGCGCGCGGGAGAGCGGAAGCCGCGGCGAGTCGCTGTTCCAGCGCGGGCTGGTCGCGGGCCAGGTGGCACTCGGCGTGGCGCTGGTCGCCGGCGCGTCGCTGCTGAGCCAGAGCCTCGCCCACCTGCACGAGGCAGACGCCGGCTTCGACGAGACACCGATGCTCTCGCTGCGCACGTACCTGTCGGGCGACGCGTACGACGCGCCGGCCGCGCGAGCGGCCTTCTTCCGCCGCGCCGCACAGGCGGTGGCCGCGGTGCCCGGCGTCGAGGCCGCGGCCTTCACCGGCGCGATCCCCGCCGACGACGGCGGCGCTTCCGGGCGGCTGCTGCCCGAGGGCGGCGTGTCGCCCGCCGACGAGCTGGGCGTCGGCATCGTGCCGGTCCAGCCCGGCCTCTTCCGCACCCTGGGCACCGCGCCCCTCGCCGGCCGCGACTTCGACGCGAGCGAAGACGCGCCCGACGCGCGGCCCGTCGCGCTCGTCAACCCCGCGCTCGCGAAGCGGCTGTTCCCGCGCGGGTTCGAGGGCCGCCAGCTCGGCCTCGTCTCCGACGGCGCCGTGCGCCACTTCGACGTGATCGGCGTCGCGCCCGAGCTGCAGTACGAGGAGTTCGGCGAGGAGACCGAGCAGTCGGCGCTCGTCGTCTACGTGCCGTACGCGCGGATGGGGTGGCGCTCGATGGCGCTCCTGGTGCGCGCCGCGGGCGACCCCGGCGCGGTCGCGGACGGCGTGCGCGCGGCCCTCGCGCGCGAGGAGCCCGGCCTCGCCGCCTACCAGGCGATGACGATGCGCGAGCGCCGTGCGCTGACGACGTGGGAGCAGCGTTTCGTCGCCGGCACCCTCGGCCGCTTTTCGCTGGCCGCGCTGCTGCTGGCGGCACTCGGCGCCTGGGGCGTGATGGCGTACGCGGTCAGCCGCCGCACCCGCGAGATCGGCGTGCGGCTGGCCCTCGGAGCCCGCCCGCGCGACGTGATGCGCGAGATCGGCGGCGAGGGCCTGCGCCTGGCGGCGATCGGCGCGGGCGCCGGCCTGCTGCTGGCGGCCGGCGTCGGCCGCGCTCTCTCGGGTGCGCTGTACCGCATCAGCGCGGCCGACCCCGCGATCTACGGGGGCGCGGCGCTGGCGCTGGTCGCGGCCGTCGGCTTCGCCTGCCTCGGCCCCGCCCGCCGCGCCGCCTCGGTCGACCCGATGAGCGCCCTGCGCAGCGAGTAGGTAGCATCCTCCGCGGCGGCAAGAGCTGGGCCGCCGCCTCGAAGGAGCTTCCCGGTGAGACTCGCCCTCGTCCTCGCGGCCTCGGCCGCCGTTCTCTTCCCTTCGCCCGCCGCGGGCGACGCTCTCGTCCGCCACCGTCTCGCGCTCGTGCTCGACCCGGCGGCGGGCCGCATCGCCGTCGAGGACGAGCTGACGCTGCCGCCCGGGCAGGCGGCCGAGTTCGTGCTCAACGCGAACCTGGCCGTCGAGCGCTCGACGCCGGAGCTGGAGGAGATCCCGGTCGGCGACGTGGCGTTCTTCTCGATCAACGCCGACCTTCCGCGCGGCGCGAAGCTCAAGCGCTATCGCGCGAAGTCGGTGCCCGTCGACGGCAGGCTCACGCTCGCCTACTCCGGGCCGTTCGACTTCGGCCTCTCCGACCAGAAGGAGGAGTACACGCGCGGCTTCCGCGAGACCGCGGGCGTCGTCTCGAAGCAGGGCGTGTACCTCGCCGGCAGCGGCTTCTGGTACCCGCACTTCGGGCCGGGACTCGTCGAGTTCACGCTCGAGGTGCGGCAGCCCTCCACCTGGCACGTGATCAGCCAGGGCAACGGGACGTCGCGCGACGAGAAGGGAGTCGCGCGTTGGGAGTCGCACGGGGCGATGGACGAGATCTACGTCGTCGGCGGGCCGCTCGTCGTCTACCGCGAGCAGGCCGGCAACGTGGAGGCGCTCGCCTACCTGCGCGAGAAGGACGACGCGCTGGCCGCGAAGTACCTCTCCGCCACCGCCCAGTACCTCGAGATGTACCGCTCGCTGATCGGCGCCTACCCCTACGGCAAGTTCGCGCTGGTCGAGAACTTCTGGGAGACGGGTTACGGGATGCCGAGCTTCACCCTGCTGGGGCCGCAGATCATCCGCTTCCCGTTCATCCTCACCTCGTCCTACCCCCACGAGATCCTGCACAACTGGTGGGGCAACTCGGTCTTCGTCGACTACGAGACCGGCAACTGGTGCGAGGGGCTCACCGCCTATCTCGCCGACCACCTGATCCAGGAGCAGCGCGGGCGCGGCGCCGAGTACCGCCAGGACACGCTCAAGAAGTACCGCGACTACGTGAAGGCGGGCCGCGACTTCCCGCTGCGCGAGTTCCGCTCGCGCCACAGCGCGGCCACCGAGGCGATCGGCTACGGCCGCACCGCGATGGGCTTCCACATGCTGCGGCTGAAGCTGGGCGACGACGCCTTCCGCAAGGCGCTGCAGCGGCTGTACCGCGAGCAGCGCGGGAAGAAGGCCAGCTTCGGCGACGTGCAGAAGGTGTTCGAGGCGGTCTCCGGCCAGTCCCTGCAGCGCTTCTTCGACGACTGGGTGCAGCGACCCGGCGCGGCGGTGCTCACGGTGCGCGACACGGCCGTGACGCCCGCGGGCGCCGGCTGGCAGCTCGCCGGCACGCTGGAGCAGACGCAGCCGGGAGCGCCGTTCGCGCTCGACGTGCCGCTCGTCGTGCAGACGGCGAAAGGTGCGACGCCGGCGAGAGTCGCCCTCGACGGCCCGCAGGCGCGCTTCACGGTCGAACTCGACGCCGAGCCGCTCGTGCTCCACGTCGATCCGGCGTTCGACCTGTTCCGTCGCCTCGACCCGCGCGAGACGCCGTCGTCGATCGGCCAGATCTTCGGCGAGCCGAAGATCCTCGCCCTGCTGCCCGGGACGGCCTCGGCCGAGGAGCAGGCCGCGTACCGCGAGCTGCTGAAGGGCTGGCAGAGCGACGCCCACGCGATCGAGGTGAAGCTCGACTCGGAGGTCGCGGAGCTGCCGTCCGACCGCGCCGCGTGGCTGCTCGGGCGCGACAACCGCTGGGCGAAGAAGCTGTTCGCGAGCCACGGTGCCGGGACCGTGCGCGTCACGTACGAAGGCGCGGAGGCGATGGACCTGGCCGGCCACACGGCCGTGCTGACGGCGCGCCATCCGGCGAACCTGGAAAAGGCGGTGGGCTGGATCGCGATCGACCCGGCGGCCGCGTTCCCGGGCCTCGGCCGCAAGCTGCCGCACTACGGCAAGTATTCGTACCTCGGCTTCGAGGGCGCCGAGCCCGCCAACACGATCAAGGGCCAGTGGGCGGGCGCCGACTCGCCGCTGCGGGTCGACCTGCGGCCGCGGACCGCGCGCGCCGCGGCTGCGCCGCCGCTGGCGCTGCCCGCGCGCAAGGCGCTGGCGGAGCTGCCGCCGGTGTTCTCGCAGAAGGCGCTGATGGAGCACGTCGCCTTCCTCGCGGCGCCCGAGCGCGAAGGCCGCGGCCTCGGCAGCGAGGGGCTGGCCGCGAGCGCCCGCTACGTCGCGGACCAGTTCCAGAAGATGGGTCTGAAGCCCGGCGGCGACGGCGGCACATACTTCCAGAAGTTCACCGTCGAGAAGGGTCCGCAGGGCACACCGGTGGAAGCCCTGAACGTGATCGGCGTGCTGCCGGGCACGAAGGCGGAGCTCTCCGGCCAGTCCGCGGTGATCTCCGCCCACTACGACCACCTCGGCCGCGGCTGGCCCGATGCGCGCAAGGAGCACGAGGGCCAGCTCCACCTCGGCGCCGACGACAACGCCAGCGGCGTCGCGGTGCTGCTCGAGCTGGCCCGATCGGCGGCCTCCGCCGAGAAGCCGGCGCGCACGCTGGTGTTCGCCGCCTTCAGCGCGGAGGAGGCCGGGCTCAGGGGCTCTGAGCACTACGTCCAGCACCCGCCCTTCCCGCTCGAGAAGACGATCGGCGTGCTCAACCTCGACACCGTCGGGCGCCTCGGCTCGCAGAAGCTGCAGATCCTCGGCACCGGGACGGCGAGCGAGTGGCAGCACATCTTCCGCGGCGCCAGCTTCGTCACCGGCGTCGAGAGCCAGAACGTGCCGGGCACGTGGGAGGCCTCGGACCAGGCGAGCTTCATCCGCAAGGGCGTGCCCGGCGTGCAGCTCTTCAGCGGCCCGCACGCCGACTACCACCGCCCCGGCGACGGCGTCCTTCAGATCGACGGCGCGGGCCTCGTCAAGGTCGCGACCTTCGCGAAGGAGGCCGTCGCCTACCTCGGCGAGCGACCGACGCCGCTGACGGTGACGATCGCGGGCGCGCCGACCCCGGCGCCGGGCGCCCCGGCGGCGGGTGGCGCCCCCGCCGGCCGCCGCGTCAGCCTCGGCACCATGCCCGACTTCGCGTTCGCGGGCCCGGGCATGAAGGTCGCCGCGGTCACCCCCGGCTCGCCCGCCGAGAAGGCGGGGCTGCGCCCGGGTGACGTGATCGTGCGCCTCGACGGCCAGCCGATCGCCAGCCTGCAGGCCTACTCGGACGCGTTGAAGAAGCTGCAGCCCGGCCAGTCCGTCGAAGTGGTCGTCGCTCGCGACGGCCAGGAGTCGACGCTGACCGCGACCGTCGTCGAGCGCTGAGCCGGACCGCGCGCTGCCGTGCCTACTCCAGCGGCAGCGCGCTGATGCGGTGGTTGTCGAGGTCGGCGATCCACAGCCAGCCCGCGTGCACGAGCACGGCCGCGGGGCGGTTCAACTGCTCCGGCCGGGCGCCGGCCGCACCGGTGCCGGCGACCGCGGTGACGTGGCCGCGGGCGTCGACGGCCAGCACCCGGTGCGACTTCATGTCGGCGACGTAGACGGTGCCGTCGGGCCCCGCCGCCACGCCGTGCGGCGTCGAGAGCGGCGCGTCGCTGGCGAGCGTCGTCAGCTTCCCGGCGCGGGAGAGCACGTGGATGCGGTGGCTGCCCGCGTCCGCGATCAGGATCGCGCCGCCGGCCGCGGGCGCGATGTCCATCGGGTAGACGAAGGTGTCCGGCTCGGCGCCCGCGATCGTCTCCACCTGGCCCGCATTCACCCGTCGCAGCCGGCCGTTGCCGATGTCGGTCGTCACCACCGCGCCGTCGCCCGTCCACAGCGTCGCGTGCGGCGAGTTGAACAACGCCTGGGCCGCGGGCCCGTCCTGCATCCCCTTCTGCCCCGGCTGGCCCGCGAGCGTCGACACGACGTAACCGCCCGCCGCCTTCGCGTCCTTCGTCAGCAGCCGAACGACATGGCCCTCGGCCTCGGCCACCGCGATGCGGCCGTCGGCCGCGACCGCCACGCCGTGGGGCGACGCGAAGCGCGCCTCGGCCGCGGGCCCGTCCTGGTGGCCCTTGCGGTCCGGGGCGCCCGCCAGCGTGCGCACCACGCCCGCCTTGGTCACCACCCGCAGCGCGTGGTTGTAGATGTCCGAGACGAGCACCGCGTCAGGCCCGAAGGGCGCGAGGCGGATCGGCTTGTGGAACTGCGCCGCCGCGCCCTGCCCGTCCGCGAAGCCCGGGTTGCCGCTGCCCGCGACGACCCGCAGGCCCTCCTGGGCAGCGCAAGGGAGCGCCAGCAACACTGCCGCGACCAGCGCCACGACCGCGAACCTGCTTCGCACGAGTTCCTCCTTCGAGGCGACCGGTGGCCGCCTCGAGTGGCCCCAGGGGACCGAATCGGGTAGATTCAAGGTTTGCCGCCCGGCTGTCCCGGGACCGGCCCAACCGAAGAGAAGACGAAGTGACGATCCTGTACTACGTGCTCCTGGTCCTGCACATCATCGCGTGCTTCTTCCTGATCGCCGTGGTCCTGCTGCAGCAGGGCAAGAACCAGGACCTGGCCAGCGCGTTCGGCGGCGGCGGCACCCAGACGGCGTTCGGGCCCCGCGGTTCCGCGAACGTGCTCTCGCGCGCGACCACGATCCTCGCGGGCGTGTTCATGGTGACCAGCCTCTCGTTGACCGTGGTGCGCCCGCGCGAGGCGTCGGTGCTCGACAAGCTCCCGGCCGCGGCCCCGGCCAGCACGACCGCGCCCGCCGCCAGCCAGCCGGCGGCGCCGGCCTCGTCGACGGCCCCCGCGCCTGTCGAGAGCGCCCCGGCGACCAGCGCCCCCGCGCCCGCGTCGTCGCCCGCCGGAAACTAGATCCGCGGCCGCCTCAGGGCGGCCCCCGGGTCGTTACGAGCCGCCAGTGCCCACCCGGCCTGGCGGCTCTTGTTGTTCCCCCGCCTCGCGGGGGCGTAGCCTCGGTTCCATGAAGGCCCGCCTGTCGCTCGCGCTCGCACTCGTCCTGGGTTGGAATGTCGCGGTGGCGGAGGAGCCCCCCAAGGGGAAGCGGATCGAGCTGACCCTCGAGGACGCGCGCCCGGCGCCCGCGGCGACTCCCGCGCCGCCGCCGAAGACGCGGCCGCTCGATCCCGCCGCGGCCGCCCTGCTGTTCGAGAGGCTTCCGGCCCTGCCGCAGCCCTCGCCCGTGGCCGCACGCCTGCCGCGCGCGGCGACGCCGCCGCCGAAGCCCGGCGAGCGGCGCACGTCGCTGCTGCCGCCCGCGGCGCGGCCCGCGCCGGCTCCTGCCGCCGCCGCGTTGAAGGTCGAACTGGCGACACCGCAGGGCGAAGTCGAGCGCGCGGCGAACCTGTCCGTGACGTTCTCGCAGCCGATGATCGCCGTCGCCTCGCTGGACGCGGTCGCGGCCGAGCAGGTGCCGGTCAAGCTCTCGCCGCAGCCACCGGGGAAGTGGCGCTGGGTCGGCACCCGCACCCTGCTGTTCGAGCCCGAGGGCGGCTTCCCGCAGGCGACGTCGTACGCGGCCGAGGTCCCCGCCGGCACGAAGGCGCCGGGCGGCGCGACGCTTTCGCGCGCGCATCGCTTCACGTTCGCGACACCGCCGCCGAAGCTGCGCGCTTCACACCCGCAGGGTGCGGGGCAGCCGCGCCAGCCGCTGCTGTTCGCGCGCTTCGACCAGGCGATGGATGCCGGCTCGATGCGCGCCGCGGCGAGCCTGCGTTCGCCTGGCGCCGCGGCGCTCCCCGCGCTGCGCGCCGCCACGGCTGAAGAGATCGCGGCGGACCAAACCGTCGCGGCGCTCGTCAAGGCGTCACCCGAGGGCACCTTCGTCGTGCTGCGGCCCGAGGCCCCGCTGCCCGCCGATACGCCGATCACCCTTCGTTTCGCGGCGGGATTGCGCTCGGCCGAGGGCCCGCTTCCCACCGGGCAGGCGCTGGAGTTCGGCTTCCGCACCCACGGTGCGCTGCGCCTCGTCGAGGCGCGCTGCGGCTGGGGCCGCGAGGTCGCGTGCCCGCCCGGCACACCCTGGCGCCTCGAGTTCTCGAACGCGCTCGACGAAGAGGCGTTCTCGCCCGACCTGGTGACGATCGAGCCGGCGCTGCCCGACGCGAGAATCGAGGTGCACGGCCAGACGCTGATGATCGCGCCGAGCGGCGCGCGCCGCGGCGCGTACCGGGTGAACGTCGCGGGGCGGCTGCGCGACGTCTACGGGCAGGTACTGGAGGCGTCGGCGACCGCGGCGCTCACGGTCGCGCCTGCACCACCGTGGGCGGCGATCGCCGGCGGCGAGCTCGCCGTGCTCGAGCCCGGCGCGCCGCTGCGCCTGTACACGACCAACGTGACGGAGCTGCGGCTCGAGATCCGGCGTGTCGATCCCGCGGACTGGCCGGCATGGACGGCGCGGTACGACGAGAAGGTGCCGTTGCCCGGGCGCGTCGTCCTGACCCGCGTGCTGCGGCCGGAGGCGGCCGCTGATACGGCCGTCGAAACCCGCGTCGACCTCGCGGAGGCGCTGGAGCAGGGCCTGGGGCAACTGCTGGTCAGCGTCGAATGGACCCGCGCCGAGGGCCGCGTCGCTGCCGAATCGCGCCGTGAACGACGCCCGACGCGGCAGTGGCTGCAGGTCACGCGCCTCGGCCTCGAGGCACTCGCCGGGCCGGACTCCGTGCTGGCCTGGGCCAGCGCGCTCGCCGACGGCGCGCCCGTCGCCGGCGCGACGGCCGCACTCGCACACGCCGAGCGCGACGACGAGCGCGCCGCGGCGGCGGACCTTCCGGGCGTGGTCACGGACACCCACGGCCTCGCCACGCTGCCGCTCGACGAGCGGCCGCGCGGCCTGCTCGTGGTCCGCCACGGCGACGACCTCGCGCTGCTGCCCGCCTACCGCTGGGGCGGCGGCTGGGCCCGGCGCGCGCCCGCCCCCCCGCTGCGCGCGTACGCGTTCGACGACCGCGGCCTGTACCAGCCTGGCGAGTCGGCGCGGGTCAAGGGCTGGGTGCGCCGCATGGCTCCCGGCCCGCGCGGCGACGTCGAAGCCGCCGGCCTGCGCTCGCTGGACTGGACGCTGCACGACGCACGCGGCCGCGAGCTGGCAAAAGGCACGGCCGAGCTGGGGGCCGTCGGCGGGTTCGATCTCTCGCTCGCGTTCCCGGAGGACTGCGCCACCGGCGACGCCCGGCTGTCGCTGCGGGCCGAGGGCCAGGAGATCGGCGGGCTCGCGCTGAAAGTCCAGGAGTTCCGCCGCCCGGAGTTCGAGGTGGCGATCGAGCGCGACGCGCCGGAGGCGGTCGTCGGCGAGGCGATCACGCTCTCGGCGCGGGCGGCGTATTTCGGGGGCGGCGGCCTCGGCGCGGCCCCCGCGCGCTGGGAGATCACCCGCGAGACGGCGCGCTTCGCTCCGCCGGGCCTCGACGACTTCGCCTTCGGCACCGCGCCGTCCTGGTTCCCCCGCGACGACGAGAGCGCCGGCCCCGGCCGCTGGGAGTTCGCCGGCACGACGGACGTGGAAGGCGTGCACCGACTGCGGCTGACC
>WYBL01000082.1 GCA_011526565.1 Acidobacteriota bacterium
AGCAAGGCGGGGCTGATCGGGTTCACGAAGAGCGTCGCCCGCGAGGTGGCCTCGCGGGGCATCACCTGCAACGCCGTGACCCCCGGCTACATCGAGACCGAGATGACGGCCGCGATGACCGACAAGGCCCGCGAGGCGATGCTCTCGGCGATCCCGCTGGCCCGGGCCGGCCGGGGTGAAGACGTGGCGGGGGCGGTCGTGTTCCTGCTCTCGGAATCGGCGTCGTACGTGACGGGCCAGGTGCTCGGCGTCGACGGCGGATTCCACATGTAGAATGGCGCGCCCGGCCCCGTGCCGGGCGGATCTCAACGACGTCGCGACCAGAGGAGGAGAGGGGAGTGCCCGCGAGGCCCTTCCCCGGAGGACCGCATGGAGCCTGTTGCCGATCGCGTGAAGAAGATCATCGTGGAGCAGCTGGGGGTCGAGGAGGACCTCGTCAACCCGGACGCCTCCTTCGTCGACGACCTCGGCGCGGACAGCCTCGACACCGTCGAGCTGGTGATGGCGCTGGAGGAGGAGTTCGGCGTCGAGATCCCGGACGAGGACGCCGAGAAGATCACCCGCGTCCGCGAGGCGGTCGACTACATCGAGAAGCACGCCGCCAAGAAGTAGTCGGTCCGGCGATTCTCCCCCCGGGGCGCTCGCTGCGGACCAGGACGCCCCGGGTGGCGAGGCCGCCCGGGGGCCCTTTCTTCACAGGAGCTAGCGAGTGAGCCAGAAGCGGCGCGTCGTGGTGACGGGGGTGGGAGTGCTGTCCCCGGTGGGGATCGGCACCGAGGCGACGTGGGAGGGGCTGAAGGCGGGCCGTTCCGGCGCCGGGCCCATCACGCTGTTCGACGCCTCCGCGCACTCGACGCGCTTCGCCTGCGAGGTCAAGGGCTTCGACCCGCTGGCCCACGTCGACAAGAAGGACGTGAAGAAGATGGACCGCTTCACCCAGTTCGCGGTGGCGGCCAGCGACTTCGCGTTGAAGGACTCCGGGCTCGTGATCGACGCGGGCAACGCCGAGCGGGTCGGGGTGCTGATCGGCTCCGGGATCGGCGGCTTCGCGACGATCGAGCGCGAGCACGAGACGCTGATGAAGAGCGGCCCGCGACGGATCAGCCCGTTCTTCATCCCCGCCGCGATCATCAACCTGGCCTCGGGCTGGGTCTCGATCCGCACCGGCGCCAAGGGCCCCAACTCGGCCGTCGTCACGGCCTGCGCCACCGGGGCTCACGCGATCGGCGACGCCTTCCGCATCCTGCAGCGCGGGGAGGCCGACGCGATGATCTGCGGCGGTTCCGAGGCCGCGATCACGCCGCTGGCGGTCGGCGGCTTCGCGGCGATGCGCGCGCTTTCGCAGCGCAACGACGCGCCGGACAGGGCCTCGCGCCCCTTCGACAAGGACCGCGACGGGTTCGTGATCGGCGAAGGCGCCGGCGTGCTGGTGCTCGAGGCGCTCGAGCACGCGCAGGCGCGTGGCGCCCGCATCCAGGCCGAGATCGTCGGATACGGCATGTCCTCCGACGCGTTCCACATCTCGGCCCCGGCCGAAGACGGCGACGGGATCCGCCGGGTGATGGTCGCCACCCTGCGCGACGCCGGCGTGGCGCCGGCCGAGGTCGGCTACGTCAACGCCCACGGCACCTCGACGCCCGCCGGCGACCCGATCGAGATCACCGCGATGAAGGCGGTCTGGGGCGACGCGATCGGGAAGGTCGCGGTATCCTCGACCAAGTCCATGACCGGCCACCTGCTCGGGGCGGCCGGCGGAGTGGAGGCGGCGGTCACGGTCCTGGCCCTGCGCGACCAGGTCCTGCCGCCGACGATCAACCTGGAGAATCCCGACCCCGCCTGCGACATCGACTGCGTGCCGAACGTCGCGCGCGAGGCGGCGATCACCCACGCTCTCTCGAACTCCTTCGGGTTCGGGGGCACCAATGCGGCCCTGCTGTTCCGCCGTCATCAGTAGCAACGGCATTCGCTCGTTTCATTCCCCGACTGAATTGAGGGACCGATGAAGATCATCGTCTGCGTGAAGCAGGTCCCCGACACCGAGACCCGCATCCGGATCAACCCGGAGGGCAACGGCATCGTGGACCAGGACGTGAACTGGGTCGTCTCGCCGTACGACGAGTTCGCGATCGAGGAGGCGCTCCGCATCAAGGAGGCGAAGGGCGGCGAGGTGGTGCTCGTCTCGCTCGGCCCCGACCGCGCCCAGACCGCGTTGCGCAACGGCCTGGCGATGGGCGCCGACTCGGCCGTGCACCTCAAGGACGCGGCGTTCGACGCCGCGGACACGATGGGCGTGGCGAAGGCGCTGGCGGCGGCGATCAAGGGGATCGGCGGCGCCGACCTGGTGCTCACCGGGCAGCAGGGCGTCGGCGGCGATCACAGCCAGGTGCCCGGGCTGCTGGCCGGGCTGCTCGACCTGCCGCAGGTGACGATGGCGATCAAGATCGAGCTGGGCGAAGGCAAGGCGACCGTCACCCGCGAGATCGAGGGCGCCAGCGAGGTGTGGGAGACCGCGTTGCCGGCGGTGATCTCGGCCCAGAAGGGGCTCAACGAGCCTCGCTACGCGAGCCTCAAGGGCATCATGGCCGCGAAGAAGAAGGCGATCGACGTCAAGGACGCGGCGGCCCTCGGCCTCGCGGCCGCCGACCTCGCGCCGCTCACCACCGTCGCGTCGCTCGAGCTGCCGCCGGCCCGGCCGGCCGTGCGCATGATCGACGGCGACCCCGAGACCCAGGCCCGCGAGCTGCTCCGGCTGCTCCACGAAGAAGCGAAGGTGATCTGATGAAGTCCATCGTCACGTTTGCCGAACAGCGCGACGGCAAGCTCCGGCGGCCGTCGCTGGAGGCGGTCTCGGAAGCCCGCCGCGTCGCCGACGCGATGGGCGGGGCGCAGGTCGAGGCGGTCGTGATCGGCGCCGGCAGCGGCGCCCTCGCCGCCGAGCTGGGCCACTACGGGGCCGACGTCGTCCACGTCTTCGACGCCGCCGAGCTCGCCCACTACGCGACCGAGGTGTGGGCCCGCGCGCTCGGCCAGGTGATCGGCGAAGTGAAGCCGGCGGCCGTGCTGATCCCGTTCACGGCGATGGGCAAGGACCTGGCGCCGCGGGTGGCGGCCGCCACGGGCGCCGGCCTCGTCTCCGACTGCTCCGCGCTGGCCGTCAAGGACGGCAAGCTGGAGGCCCGCCGCGCGGTCTACTCCGGCAAGGCGTTCGCGACCGTGCGCTGGAGCGGAGAGCCCCAGATGGCGACGCTGCGGGCGAACGTGTTCTCGCTCGCGACGCCGGACAGCTCCCGCGCCACGAAGACCGTCGCGCGCACGGTCGACGCCGCTTCGCGGGCGAAGGTCACCGCGGTCAACGCGGCGGCCGGCGGCAAGCTGGAGCTGACGGAGGCTCAGACGATCGTCTCCGGCGGCCGCGGCATGAAGGGGCCCGAGCACTTCCATCTCGTGGAAGACCTGGCGGCGGCCTTCGGCGCGGCGGTCGGCGCCTCGCGCGCGATCGTCGACGCCGGCTGGGTCGACCACCACATCCAGGTGGGGCAGACGGGCAAGACCGTCTCGCCGAACCTCTACATCGCCTGCGGCATCAGCGGCGCGATCCAGCACCTGGCCGGCATGTCGTCCTCGCGCATCATCGTGGCCATCAACAAGGACGGCGACGCGCCGATCTTCAAGGTCGCCAACTACGGCATCCTCGGCGACGCGTTCGAGGTGATGCCGAAGCTGACCGAGGCCGCGAAGGCGTACTTCGCCGCCAAGGGCTAGGCCGATGGCCGAGCGCGACGTTCTCGAGACGGACGTCCTGGTCGTCGGTGGCGGGCCCGCCGGGCTCGCCGCCGCGATCCGCTTCAAGGACCTGCTCGACGCCCACAACGCGAAGAACGGGGGCTCGAAGCTCGAGGCCTCCGTGATGGTCGTCGAGAAGGCCGCCGAGTTCGGCGCCCACAACCTTTCGGGCGCCGTGCTCGACCCGGTCTCGCTGCAGGAGCTCTGCCCCGACTTCGACGCGAAGAACGCGCCGGTGTCGACCCGGGTCACGGGCGACCGCGTCTACTTCCTGACCGAGAACCGCTCGTTCCGGCTGCCGATCGTGCCGCCGCCGCTGCAGAACCACGGCAACCGCATCATCAGCCTCAACCAGCTCGTCAAGTGGCTGGCCGGCGAGGCGGAGAAGCGCGGCATCGACCTGCTGGCCGGGTTCCCGGGCGCCGAGGTGCTCTACGAGGGCGACCGCGTCGTCGGCGTGCGCACGGGCGACAAGGGCATCGACAAGCACGGCAACAAGAAGGGCAACTTCGAGGCCGGCGTCGACGTGCGGGCGAAGATCACGATCCTCGCCGAGGGCGCCCGCGGCAGCCTGACCAAGTCGCTCGTGCCGCGGCTCGGCCTCGACAAGGGCCGCCACCCGCAGGTGTACTCGATCGGCATCAAGGAACTGTGGGAGGTGCCGAAGGGCACGCTGCCGCGCGGCGAGGTGATCCACACCGCAGGCTTCCCGCTGGAGGAGGACACCTTCGGCGGCGGCTTCATCTACGGCTTCACCGACACCCTGGTCTCGATCGGCCTCGTCGTCGGCCTCGACTACAAGGACCCGCTGCTCGACCCGCACGGCCTGTTCCAGCGCATGAAGCAGCACCCGCTGGTGAAGCCGCTGCTGGAGAAGGGCACGATGGTGCGCTACGGCGCGCGCACGATCGGCGAAGGCGGCTGGTACTCGATCCCGCGGCCGTACGCCGACGGGGTGATGCTGATCGGCGAGGCGGCCGGCTACCTGAACCCGGCGCGGCTCAAGGGCGTGCACCTCGCGCTGAAGACCGGGATGCAGGCGGCCGAGACCGCGCTCGAGGCGCTGATCGCGGACGACACGTCGGCGGCGAAGTTGAAGGCGTTCGACGACCGCGTGCGCAGCTCCTACGTGAAGGACGAGCTGTGGAAGACCCGCAACTTCCACGCCGCCTTCAAGAACGGCCTGTGGTTCGCGCTGCCGCAGCTCGGGCTCCAGGAGATCACCGGCGGCCACGGCCTCGAGGACCCGCTCGAGCCCTCCGCCGGCTACGCGGAGATGCAGACGCTGGCCCGGTACTGGGGCGGCGGCCTGGGCAAGGACTCGTTCGAGCGCCCGAAGGCCGACGGCAAGCTGACCTTCGACCGGCTGACGGACGTCTACAACTCCGGGACCAAGCACGACGAAGACCAGCCGGCCCACCTGCACGTCGCGGACCCGAACATCTGCGAGACGCGCTGCAAGGAGGAGTTCGGCAACCCCTGCGAGCGGTTCTGTCCCGCAGCGGTCTACGAGATGGTCCCCAAGGGCGACGACCCGAAGCAGGAGCGGCTGCAGATCAACTTCTCGAACTGCGTGCACTGCAAGACCTGCGACGTGATGGACCCGTACCAGATCATCACCTGGGTGACGCCGGAGGGCGGCGGCGGTCCGCGCTACGACGACCTCTGATCGCGTGAAGGCGGCGCGCGGGGACCGGCGATGAGCGCGGCCCCGCGCGTCGGCCTGTTCGACCACCCGGCCTTCCTGGAGCACGACACGGGGCCGGGGCACCCGGAGCGGCCCGAGCGCCTGGTCGCCTTCGAGCGAGGCCTGCGCGAGGCGGGCCTCGAGGGCCGCCTGGCCCGCCGCCAGCCCCGCGAGGCCGATGCCGCGGACGTGCTCCGCGTCCACTCCGACCGGCACCTGCTCGACCTGGAGGCGGCGCGCACGGCCCGCGTCGCCTTCGACCCGGACACGCCGGCGGGGCCGCGGTCGATGGAAGCGGCGCTGCTCGCCGCGGGTGCCGTGACGGGGGCCGTCGACGCGCTGCTCGACGGCGAACTCGACAGCGCCCTGGTCGCCGTGCGCCCGCCGGGGCATCACGCCGAGCGGGATCGGCCGATGGGCTTCTGCCTGCTCGGCAACGTCGCGATCGGCGTGGCCCACGCCCTGGCACGCGGGCTCGACCGGGTCGCCGTCGTCGACTGGGACGTGCACCACGGCAACGGCACCCAGCACGCCTTCGAGTCCGACCCGCGGGTGTTGTTCGTCTCCTCGCACGCGTGGCCGTTCTACCCGGGCACGGGGGCGCTGGGCGAGATGGGGCAGGGACGCGGGCGCGGGTTCACCGTCAACCTGCCGCTGCCCCAGGGCTGCGGCGATGCCGAGTACGGTGCGCTCTACGAGGGCCTCGTCGGGCCGGTCGCCCTGTCCTTCGCGCCACAGCTCGTCCTGGTGTCGATGGGCTTCGACCCGCACGCGGACGACCCGCTGGCCGGGATGCGGGTCTCGGCCGCGGGTTTTGGCAGGCTGGCCCGGGCCTGTCTCGCGGCGGCCGCTCCCGCCGGGGGACGGGTGGCGTTCGTGCTCGAGGGCGGCTACGACCTCGACGGCATCGCCGGCTCCGCGGCGGAGGTGGCGCGGGCCGCGCTCGGGGAGGGGGAGTCGGCTCCGCCACCCGCGCTCGACACGCGCGGTGCCGCGCTGCTCGCGGCGCTGCGCAGCGCCCATTCGGGGCACTGGCCCGTCCTGCGCTAGCATTCACGGTTCGAACGGCAACCAGGACGGACACGAGGGCGATGAGCGACTACGATTTCGAGGCGATCGAGGCGCGCTGGCAGAAGCGCTGGCAGGACGAGGGCACGTTCGAGGTCCGCGAGGACGCGTCGCGGCCGAAGTTCTACTGCCTCGAGATGCTGCCGTACCCGTCCGGCGACATCCACGTCGGCCACGTCCGCAACTACTGCATCACCGACGTGATCGCGCGGGTCAAGCGGATGCAGGGCTTCAACGTGCTGCACCCGATCGGCTGGGACGCGCTGGGACTGCCCGCCGAGAACGCGGCGATCAAGCGCGGCACCCACCCGGAGACCTGGACCCGCTCGAACATCGCGGGCATGAAGCGGCAGCTCATGCGGATGGGCTTCAGCTACCCGTGGAGCCGCGAGATCGCCACCTGCGACGCGGACTACTACCACTGGAACCAGTGGACGTTCCTGCGCATGCTGGAGCGCGGCATCGCCTACCGGCAGAAGGCCCCGGTCAACTGGTGCCCGTCGTGCCAGACCGTGCTCGCCAACGAGCAGGCCGAAGGCGGCACCTGCTGGCGTTGCAAGAGCGCGATCCAGGAACGCGAGATGGACCAGTGGTTCCTGCGCATCACCGCCTACCAGGACCAGCTCCTCGAGGACATGGACGGCCTGACCGAGTGGCCCGACCGCGTGCTGGTCCAGCAGAAGAACTGGATCGGGCGCTCGCCGGGCGCCCACGTCGACTTCGCGGTGGACGGCGAGGCCGAGCCGATCCGGGTGTTCACGACCCGGGTCGACACCATCTGCGGCGCGACGTTCCTGCTGCTGGCCCCGGAGCACCCCCGGGTCGACGGCCTGATGCGCGGCGCCGACGCCGGGGCCAAGGAGGTCGTGGCCCGCCTGCGCAAGCAGGACCGGCGCGCCCGGCTGGCGGGCCAGGTCGACAAGGAAGGGGCCTTCACGGGCCGCCATGCGGTGAACCCGTTCAACGGCGAGCGGGTACCGATCTGGGTCGGCAACTTCGTGCTGATGGGCTACGGCACGGGCGCGATCATGTCGGTGCCCGCCCACGACCAGCGCGACTTCGAGTTCGCGAGACAGTACGGGCTCGACGTGCGCGTCGTGATCCAGCCCGAGGGCGAGGCGCTGGACGGCGCGACCCTGGCCGAGGCGTACTCGGGGCCGGGGTGCCTGGTCAACAGCGGCGAGTGGAACGGCCTCGAGTGGGAGGTCGCCAAGGAGAAAATGGCGGCCCACGCCGAGGCGAAGGGCTTCGGCAAGGCCACCATCACGTACCGGCTCAAGGACTGGCTGATCAGCCGCCAGCGCTACTGGGGCACGCCGATCCCGGTCGTCTACTGCGACCAGTGCGGCATGAAGGGCGTGCCGGACTCCGAACTGCCGATCACGCTGCCGCCCGACGCGCCGTTCACCGGCGAAGGCGGCAATCCGCTGGAGAAGGTCGAGTCGTTCGTCAAGGCCAAGTGCCCGTCGTGCGGAGGCCCCGCCCGCCGCGAGACGGACACGATGGACACCTTCGTCGACTCGTCCTGGTACTTCTACCGCTACTGCTCGCCGAAGCACGCGGACGGCCCGTTCGACCCGAAGGCCGTGGCCCACTGGTTCCCGATCGACCTCTACGTCGGCGGCATCGAGCACGCGATCCTGCACCTGATCTACTCGCGCTTCTGGACCAAGGTGCTGCGCGATCTGGGCCTCGTGAAGGACGCCGAGCCCGTGACGCGGCTGTTCCCGCAGGGCATGGTCCACTGGAAGGGCGAGGTGATGTCCAAGTCGAAGGGCAACACGATCGCCCCCGACGACGTCAACGCCCGCTACGGCGCCGACACGCTGCGGCTGTACGTGCTCTTCGCGGCGCCGCCGGAGGACTCGCTGGAGTGGAGCGAGGAGGGCATCGAGGGCCCGCACCGCTTCCTGCTGCGGCTGGTCCGCCTGGTCGCGCGACACGGCGAAGCGTTCCGCGCGCTGGCGGGCCAGGCGATGCCGGCGGAGCTGCCGGCGGTCGCACGCGACCTGCGCCGTCGCACGCACCAGACGATCGCCAAGGTCACGGACGACGTCTCGAAGCGCCTGCAGCTCAACACCGCCGTCGCCGCCCTGATGAAGCTGTCGAACGAGATCCACGCCGCGGAGCCGGCGCTGCACGAGGACGCGGCGGGCCGCTTCGCGCTGCGCGAGGCCGTGGCCACGCTCGTCCAGCTCCTGAACCCGTTCGCGCCGCACGTCACGGAGGAGCTGTGGGAGCGGCTGCAGCCCGCGGGCACCGCTCCGCTGGTCGACACGCCGTGGCCCGTGGCCGACGCCGCGGTGGCCCGCGAAGAGACGGTCGAGCTGGCCGTGCAGGTCAACGGCAAGGTGCGCGGTCGCATCAGCGTCGCCGCCGGCACGCCGGAGGAGGCCATCCGTGCAGCGGCGCTCGCCGAGCCGCGGGTCGCGGAGCAGGTCGCGGGCAAGGCGGTGCAGAAGGTGGTGGTGGTGCCCGGGCGGCTGGTCAGCGTGGTGGTCAAGTGAAGCGCCGCGCGGCGCTCGCCCTGGTCGGCGGGGGCCTTGCTGCCGGCTGCGGCTACGGGCTCGTCGGTCGCGGCGGCTCGATCGACCCGACCATCAAGCGGCTCGGCGTGCCGCTGTTCAAGGACGCCACCGGCCGCCCGGGGCTCGACCAGAAGATCACCGCCCGCGTGATCGAGGAGCTGCTCAAGCGCGGCTCCGGCGTCGACGTCGTCCAGGACAAGGCCGGCGTCGACGCCCTCGTCGAAGGCGAGCTGACCGGGTACCAGGTGGTGCCGGTCGGCTTCGAGCAGGGCAGCAGCGGCACCACCCAGGCCAGCCGCTACACGATCGTACTCACGGCGCGCGTGCGCTACACGAAGACCGGGGTCGACGAGCCGCTCTACGAGAACACGGGCTTCCAGTTCCGCGACGAGTACGACATCAGCGGCGACCCCGCGGACTTCTTCGACCGCGAGACGCAGGCGACGGAGCGCCTCGCGCAGCAGTTCGCGCGGGCCCTGGTCGCCACCATGCTCGAGGCGTTCTAGCCCCTTGGCCGCCCGGGGCGCGACGCCGGCCGCCTTCCTGCACCTGGTCCACGGCGACAAGGACCGGTTCGACTCGTTCCTCGCGGAGCGTGCGCTGCAGCGGGTGCTCGGCCAGTGGCTGGGCCCGGACCCGCCCCCCGACGCCATCGTCACCTTCCGCGGCGAGGAGCGCGCGACCTGGCCCGAGATCGCGGACGCGCTCCGCTCGGGTTCGCTGTTCGCCTCCAGGCGGATCGTCGTCGTGCGCCGCGCCGAGGCCGTGACGGACGACGCCGAGGCGCTGCTGGCAGCGCTCGACGCCCCCGGTCCTGGCAACGCCCTGGTGGTGATCGCCGCGAAGACCGACAAGCGCCTCAAGCTCTGGAAGGCGCTGTACGAGCGGGCGACGGTTCACCCTGCGCTGCCGCTCAAGGAAGGCGACGTGCGCGCGGAACTGCGTGGCGAGCTGGCGCGGCGCAAGCTTCAGCTCTCGCCGGACACGATCGAAAAGCTGATCGCCCGCGTGGGACAGGACCTCCGACGCCTGATGGGGGAAGTCGAGAAGCTGGAGCTGCTCGCGGACGGCGGACGGCTCTCGGCGGAGGAAGCCGCGGCCTCGCTCGGCCGGGCGATGGGCCGCCCGCCGTGGCTGCTGGGCGAGGCGGTGGGGCGGCGTGACCTGGCCACCGCGCTCGAACTGGTCGAGGAGGAACTGGACCTGCGCGAGTACCCGCCGCTCCTGCTGGGCCGGATCTACTCGGCGCTGCGGGGGCTGCGGGCAGCCCGCGCGCTCGGGCTGCGGGGGATCGGGACCGAGCACGCCCAGCTCCTCGGCGTGCTCCCGTTCAAGGTCAACGAGGTCGTGGCCCAGGCCCGCGACTGGACGGACGCCCAGCTCGACGCCGCGCTGGGGGCAGCGCAGGAAGCCGACCGGCGCCTGAAGCTGGGAGCCGAGCCGCGCGCGACGCTGGCGGCAGCCCTGGTGGCGGCCCTCGGGGGAGCGGGCCGCACGGCCCGGCCGGGGACGGCCGGGCCCGAAGGTCGTGGAGCTAGGAGGCCTTCTGCGCCGCGAGGGCGTTGACGCGCTTGCTGAGCCGGCTCTTGTAGCGAGCGGCGGCGTTGTCGTGGACGATGCCCTTCTTCACGGCCTTGTCGATCTGGCCGACGGTCGCCGGCAGCAGTTCCTTGGCAGCGGCAGCGTCGCCCGCGCTCATCGCCGAGCGGAGCTTCTTGATCTGGGTCTTGAGCAGCGACGTGTTCTTCCGGTTGCGGGCCCGCTTCTTGAGGCTCTGCCTCTGCTGCTTCTGGGCCGACGCGTGATGAGCCAAGTCTTCCCTCCTGGGGCGCGGAGGGCCGTCCAGGCCTTTGAGCCGCGCGACAAACCGGCAGTTTACGGGCCGTGAGCCATCCGGTCAAGGACGGATCGCCCTCGCTGGCGCGGTCGGCGACGCTGGTCAGCTCGATGGTCGGCGTGTCCCGCGTCATGGGCCTCGTCCGCGAGCAGGTGTTCGCGGCCCTGCTCGGCGCTGGCGTCCACTCGGACGCCTTCCGGATCGCCTTCCGCATCCCGAACCTCGTCCGGGACCTGTTCGCCGAGGGGGCGCTCTCGGCGGCGCTGGTGCCCACCTACGCCGCGACGGTCGAGAAGGAGGGGCTGCCGGCGGCCCACCGGCTGGCCTCGCGGCTGTTCACGCTGCTCGCGGTGGGCCTCGGCCTGCTGGTCGTGCTCGGCTGGTTCTGCGCCGACACGATCGTGGCGCTGATCGCGCCCGGCTTCGCCGACGTGCCGGGCAAGGCCGAGCTGGCGACGCGGCTGACCCGGGTGATGCTGCCGTTCCTGCCGATGGTCTCGTTCGCGGCCGTCGCGATGGGCATGCTCAACGCCCGCGGCCGCTTCGGGCTGCCGGCGTTCGCGCCGGCGATGTTCAACGTGGTCTCGGTGGCGATGGGGATCGCCCTCTGGGCGGCGGGCTTCGAGGGCGAGAGCGTCGTCTTCGGCTGGGCCATCGGGACCCTGCTCGGCGGCGCCGCGCAGTTCCTCGTGCAGTGGCCGGCGCTGCGCGCCGAGGGCTATCGCCTGGCGCCCGAGTGGAGCCCCGGAGATCCCGGAGTGCGACGGATCGGGGCGCTGATGGCGCCGGCGACCGTCGGGCTCGCGGCCGTGCAGGTCAACGTCTTCGTCAGCAGCCAGTTCGCGTCGGAGATCCCGGGCGCGGTGTCGTGGCTGGAGTACGCGTTCCGCCTGCTGTACCTGCCGCTCGGCATCTTCGGCGTAGCGATCGCCACGGTGGCGGCGTCAGGCCTCTCGCGCCAGGTCGCGCAGGGGGACCACGAGGCCGCCGCGCGCACGCTGCGCCAGGGCCTGCGCTTCGCACTGTTCCTCACCCTGCCCGCCACGGTCGGACTGATGGTGCTGCGCGAGCCGATCGTGCGGCTGATCTACGAGCGAGGGCGCTTCGCCGCCGAGGACACCCGGCAGGTCGCCGCTGCGCTGCTCGTCTACGCGCTCGGGCTCTGCGCGCTGACGGCCGTCAAGGTCGTGGCTCCCGCGTTCTACGCGGCGGGCGAGCCGCGGGTGCCGCTCGCCGGCAGCCTGGCCGCGATCGCCACCAACCTGGCCATGATGTTCGCCGCCTGGGGGGCGCTCGGCCACCTCGCGGTCGCCCTCGGCATGAGCGCCGGGGGCCTCGTGAACGCCGCGGTGCTCATCGTGATGCAGCAGCGACGGCGCGGCGGGCTGCGCGGCCACGGGCTCGGCGTCGCAGGGTTGAAGATGGCCAGTGCCTCGGCCGTGATGGGCGCGGCGGCGGCCGCCGCCGTCAGCGGACTCGAGTTGTGGATCGGCAGCGCGAGCCTGTGGCGGCAGGCGGCCGTCACGCTGGGTGCCGTCGCGGCGGGGGTGGTCGTCTACGCGGGGTCCGCCCTTGCGCTCCGGTTGCCCGAGGCCACGCTGGCAGCCCAGGCGATCCGCCGTCGGTTGGGGCGGACCTAGCCGCGAGACCTTGGGGGCGTCCGGAGGCGGGTCACAAATCCTTGTGGCTCAGCGCGGCGGCGTGCTAGTGTCCCGCAGGTTCAGTGTTGCGCGCCCCGGAGGTGGGATCTTGAGGAAATATGCCCTCTTTCTGGCCCTGATGGCGTCCGGAGCCCAGGCCCAGGAACTGCCGGTGTACGAGCAGTACAACTTCCGTGTCGAGTACCTGGAGTGGCGCCCCACGCTCACCGGCGAGGTCCAGAAGTCGGGTGCCGCCGGCGACGGGACCCTGAGCGACCTGGTGGACGACCTGGGCATCGCGGACGAGCGGACCTTCGAGGTCCGGGCCACCCTGCAGCTCCGGCCGGGTACGAAGCTGCGGGGCAGCTACACGCCGGTCGACTACCGCGGGGACGTGGTCACCGGGCGCAACATCCGCTTCGGTGACGTCACCTTCTTCCGGGGCACCGAGGTCTTCACCACGGTCAAGGGCGGGATCTACGCGGTCGATTTCCAGATGGACTTCGCGAAGGGAGAGTGGGGCTACTTCGGGCTGAAGATCGGCGGCCGCTTCTCGGATGCCGACGTCGTGCTCGTGGCGCCGGCGCTCGGCGACCGCGAGACCGAGCAGTTCCGGGTGCCGATCCCGACCCTCGGGGCCGCCTTCCGGGCCTACGCGGGCCGGCTGTCGATGTCGGCCGACTTCGCCGGCATCACCCTGGGCAGCCGCGGCCACATGTACGAAGGGGAGGCAGCCGTGCGCCTGCACCTGACCGACCGCCTGGCCGGCACGGCGGGTTACCGCATCGTCAAATTCAAGGGCCAGGACGACCCCGACTTCGTGCAGTACGAGATGAGCGGCTTCACGTTCGGGGGCGAGATCAGCTTCTGACCGCTGCCGCTCCCGCGGACAAGGGCAGCGGCAGCCGGCCGCGCACCCGGATCGGCCGCGAGTATCTCGACCACCTGAGGGTGGAGCGGGGGCTCGCGGCCAACTCGCTCGAGGCCTACGGGCGCGACCTCGTGAAGCTCGAGCGCTTCGCGCAGGAGCGCGGCCGCGACCCCCTCGACCTCGTCCAGCACGACGTCTCCGAGTGGATGATGGCGCTGCGCCAGGGCGGCCTCTCCGCGCGCTCGGTGGCGCGCTCCGTTCACGCGATCCGCGGGCTCTTCCGCTTCGCCGTGCGCGAGGGCCGGCTCGAGAACGACCCGATGGAGAACCTGCGCGCGCCGCGGGCTTTCCCCGCGCTGCCGCGCTTTCTGAGCGCCGCCCAGGTCGAGGCACTGCTGCGCGCGCCCGACGTCGCCACGCCGCTCGGACTGCGCGACCGCGCGATCCTCGAGACGCTGTACGCCACCGGCCTGCGCGTGTCGGAACTGATCGCGCTGCGGGCGGCGCAGATCGACTTCGAGCTGGGGCTCGTCACGACCCTGGGCAAGGGTCGCAAGGAGCGGATCGTGCCGCTCGGCTCGGAGGCGATCGCCTGGGTGCGGCGCTACGCGGCCGACGCGCGGCCCGGGCTGGGCAAGCGCCAGGCGGTGGAGCTGTTCCTCGGGCGGCGCGGACGCCGGCTGTCGCGAATGGGGCTGTGGGGGATCGTGCGGCGGCACGCCGTGACGGCCGGCGTCGGCAGCGTGCTGACGCCCCACGTCCTGCGCCACTCGTTCGCGACCCACCTGCTGGAGCGCGGGGCCGACCTGCGCGCCCTGCAGGCGATGCTGGGCCACGCCGACATCTCGACGACCCAGATCTACACCCACGTCACCCGCGAGCGCCTGCGCCAGGTCTACGAGCGCTTCCACCCGCGGGCCTGACCCCCCTCGATCGGCTTTCTCCGGCAGGGGTCCTCTGGTACCCTCCGCCGCGAAGGAAGGCAACGCAGGAAAGGACGCGATGAGCAAGAACGGCAGACATCTCTTCACGTCGGAATCGGTGACCGAGGGTCACCCCGACAAGATCTCCGACCAGATTTCCGACGCGGTCCTCGACGCCCTGCTGGCGCAGGACCCGATGAGCCGCGTGGCGTGCGAGACGATGGTCACGACCGGCCTCGCGTTCATCGCGGGCGAGATCACGACCAAGGCCTACGCCGACCTGCCGACGATCGTGCGCGAGACGATCAAGGGCGTCGGCTACACCCGTGCCAAGTACGGCTTCGACTACGAGACGTGCGCGGTGATCTCGGCGATCCACGAGCAGTCGCCCGACATCGCGATGGGCGTCGATCCCGGCGGCGCCGGCGACCAGGGCCTGATGTTCGGCTACGCCTGCAACGAGACCCCGGAGCTGATGCCGCTGCCGATCATGCTGGCCCACAAGCTGACCCGGCGGCTGACCGAGGTGCGGCGGCAGGAGATCCTCGACTACCTGCGGCCCGACGGCAAGAGCCAGGTGACGGTCGAGTACGACGGCGACAAGCCGGTGCGCGTCGACACCGTGGTCATTTCGACCCAGCATTCGGAGCTGGTCAAGCTCGAGGCGATCCGCGAGGACGTCAAGGAGAAGGTGATCGACGCGGTGATCCCGCGCGAACTGCTCGACGAGAAGACCAAGTACTACATCAACCCGACCGGGCGCTTCGTGGTCGGCGGCCCGCAGGGCGACTGCGGCCTGACCGGCCGCAAGATCATCGTCGACACCTACGGCGGCGTCGGCAGCCACGGCGGCGGCGCGTTCTCGGGCAAGGACCCGACGAAGGTCGACCGCTCGGCCTCCTACATGGCGCGCCACATCTCCAAGAACATCGTGGCGGCGGGCCTGGCCGACAAGGTCGAGCTGCAGGTCGCCTACGCGATCGGCGTCGCCGACCCGGTCTCGGTGATGGCGGACACGATGGGCACGGGCAAGGTCGAGGAGACGAAGATCGTCGGGGCCGTGCGCCAGGTCTTCAACCTCACGCCCAAGGGCATCATCGAGTACCTGGACCTGCGGCGGCCCATCTTCAAGAAGACGGCGGCCTACGGCCACTTCGGCCGCACCGAGCCGGAGTTCACCTGGGAGAAGACCGACAAGGCCGAGGCCCTGCGCAAGGCCGCCGGCCTCTAGTCCGTCCGTGACGCGGCGCCGCGCGATCCTCGTCGGCGCCGCGTCCCTGTTGTTCCTCGCGGCCGCGCGCGTCGCGTCGCTGCGGCCCCTGCCCGTCTCCGGCCCCGCGCCGGGCGACGGGCTTTTTCGCGTCTCCGGCGTCGTGCACGTGCACACGACCCACTCCGACGGCGGGGGAGACCCGGCCGAGGTCGCGCGCGCGGCGAAGGCCGCAGGCCTCGGCTACGTGGCGATCAGCGACCACAACAACCTCGACGCCAAACCCTTCGAGGGGTACCACGACGGCGTGCTGGTGCTGGTCGGCTCGGAGATCTCGACGACGTCGGGGCACGTCCTCGCCCTCGGCCTGCGCGAGGACCCGGCGTTCCGCTTCTCGGGCGACGCCCGCGACGCCTTCGACGACGTCCGCCACCTGGGCGGGCGCGCGTTCCTGGCCCACCCGACGAACCTGAGGGCGGAACTGCTATGGACCGACTGGGAGGCCGCCGGGGACTGGGGCGTCGAGCTCCACAATGGCGATTCGCAGTGGCGCTCGGCGGGCCTGCTGCGCCTGGCGCGCACGGGAGCCACCTACGCACTCAACCCGCGCCACGCGCTGCTCTCCTCGATCGGCCCGGTCGACGACGCGCTGCGCCGCTGGGACGAGGTGCTGGCCCGCCGCGACGCCTCGGGCATCACGGGCGCGGATGCCCACTCGCGGGTCCCGATCACGAAACGAAGCGGGCTGCGCTTCCCGTCCTACGAGGCGCGCTTCGGCCTCGCCCGCAACGTCGTCCTGCTCGACGCCCCGCTGGCCGGCGACGCCACCGCCGACGGAGCGCGGGTCGTGGACGCGCTGGCCGCGGGCCGTGCGTACGTCGCGCTCGAGGCGCTGGCCCCGGCCGACGGGTTCTTCTTCGAGGCCAGCGCGGGAGAGCGGCGTGTCGTGATGGGGGAGACGATCGCGCCAGCGGCCGGCCTGCGCTTCCGGGCCGGCGGGCGTGTGCCCGCCGGGACGCGCCTGCGCCTGCTGCGCGACGGCAAGCTGCTGCACGAGTCGATCGACGCCCTCGACGTGGCGTCGCCCGGGCCCGGCGTGTACCGGGTCGAGGCGTGGGTCGAGGGCTGGCCGGCGCCGTGGGTGATCGCCAACCCGATCTACGTGTTCGACGAGGCCGCCGCGGCGGCGCGCCGAGCGGCAGCCGCCCCGGCCGCCCCGGATGTCGCGCCCGACGTGGCGACCGTGATCGAAGACTTCGAGGCGGAGCCGCGCTTCCGTCCCGAGCACGACCCGCGCTCGGTGATGGCGGGAGAGTCGACGCTCGACGGCGGCGGGCCCGCCGGATCGCGGGCCGGGCGGTTGCCGTTCCGGCTCGCCGAGGTCGAGCCGGGGGCGGACGCCTGGTGCTCGCTCGTGTTGCGCGAGGAGCAGGACTGGCGCGGGCGGCAGGGCCTCGCGATGTGGGTCAAGGCGGACGGCGTCTACCGCTTCCACGTGCAGGTGCGCGACCGCAACCCGGCATCGAAGGACGACGGCACGGAGTGGTGGTTCGCGTCGGTCCGGACGAGCCCGGGCTGGCAGCGGGTGGCGCTGCCGTTCTCGCGCTTCCGCTCGATCAACCCGGACAGCGACGGCCGCCTCGACCTCGGCAAGGTCGTGGGCGTTGCCCTGGTCCTCGACAAGGGCGCCATCCGCCCGGGCACCGCCGGCGAAATCCTCCTCGACGAGATCGCTGTGTACTGACTGACCCCTTGGGGGTGCGGGGGCGGAGGAGGGTGCGTTGTCCGACGTAGCCCCCGCGGAGCGCGGAGCCGCGACCAGCGGCTCTGCGACTCCAGCTACGTCTCGAGGGTGAGCATCAGGTAGACGCCCACCGAGCCGAAGATCAGATTGGGGGCCCAGGCGGCGAGGAACGGCGGCAGCAGCGCGTTGTTGCCGAGCGCCTCGAAGACGCCGAGGCAGGCCCAGTACACGATCGCGACGACGATGCTGATCGCGACGCCGTGCAGCGCGCCGCGGCGGCCGACGACGAACGCGTAAGGGATGCCGATCAGCGTCATCACCAGGCCGAGGGTGGGGAAGGCCAGCTTGCGGTGGAGCTGGACGCGCAGCCGGGTCACGTCGAGGCCGAGCGAGTCGAGCGAGTCGATGTAGCGGGCGAGCTGCGCGAAGCCCATGGTGTCGGGCTCGCGGTCCTCGCGGCGGAAGTACTGCGGGGGATCGATCTGCGCCGTGCGGGCCTGCTCGAACTCGCGGTAGCCGGGCGCCGGCAGGAAGGTGCGGCGCCAGCCCCCGGTCAGCTCGTAGACGCTGCCGTTCCACGACGCGCGCCGCGAGTAGAAGCGGTCGGCGAGCTGCCACTGGCGCGGCTCGACGTCGTAGACCGACAGCCCGTAGAGCGAGGCCTGGCCCGGCTCCGGGCCGTCGACGTAGAAGTCGTAGTTGTAGAAGCGGCCGTCGGCGCCGAGGATCCAGCGCTTGTCGAAGGTGGTGCCCGACTGCGGCGGCCGGCCCTTGATCACGTTGAAGTCGCGCTGGGCCACGCGGTTGGCCTCCGGCAGCACGAACTCGGAGAGCCCGAACAGGAAGCCGCTCGCCAGCAGCCCCATGCCCAGCACGGGGACGGCGGCGCGGTACACGCTGATGCCGCCGGCCTTGATCGCCGTGATCTCGTTGCGCCGGCTCATCACGCCGAAGGTGACGAGCGTCGTCACCAGCACGACGACGGGCGTGATCAGGTGGACGATGAACGGCGCGTGGAACAGGTAGTAGTGCAGCACCACGACGCCCTTGACCCGGTTCTGCTGGACGTCGTCGAACAGGTCCATGAACTCGGTGAGCGTGTAGATGGCCCAGAAACTGGTCAGCACGAGCAGGAAGTAGCCGAGGTACTCGCGGGCGATGTAGCGGTCGAGGCGACTGCCGACCGGAACCCCGAGCCGCGGCACCTTGAGCACGACCGTCGCCCCCGAGCGCGCCACCGGGCGCTGCGGCACGCGCACGGCGCGCACGCCCCCCGAGCGTCGCGTCGCGGTCTCCGGCGCGGCGTCCGCGCGCGCGGGCAGCAGCCGCGGCAGCCATGCGAGGTAGTGCGCGGGCGAGAGCGGATCGAACGCCGGTTCGCGCAGGTTCAGCCACAGGAGCCCGAGTGCCGCCAGCCCCAGCACGACGTTCGCGCCCCACATCGCCATCCACGGCGCGATCATGCGGTTGTCGCCGGCCTGTTCGCCGAGCCGGATCAGCACGTAGTACGCGAAGATGATCGCGACCGACAGGCCGAACGCCGCCGAGCGGGCCTCGCGGCGCGCGCCCAGCGACAGGCCCAGGCCGAGGCCGGCGAACACGAAGCACGCCGCCGGGATCGCGAACTTCTTGTGGATCTCGACCCACAGCTTGTGCGGCTCGTGGGGCTGGCCCTTGACGGGCGGGGCGTCGGCGGCAGCGAGCAGCTCGCCGAGGGTCATCTCGCGGTCGCCCTTCTGCAGCGGGATCTTGGGGAAGAACTCGTCGAAGGGCAGCGGAAACTGGCCGCTCCGGAAGCGCTGCAGCTCGTAGGCCCCGGGTTTCGTCTGGTCGAGGGTGTGGAGCTGGCCCTGCTCGAGGTGCAGCTCCACCCGCTTCGCGCCCTCGTCGATCACGAGACGCCCCTGGCGGGCCAGGATCAGCCGCGGCCTGTTGGCGACCGTGTTGTCGTGCAGCAGCAGGTCGCGCCACTCGCCGGTGTCCGCCGGGATGTCCGAGACGTAGAGCACCATGCCCGGGATCAGGTCGTCGACGAACACGCGGGCCTTGACCCCGGTCTTGGCCTTGCTGACCACCAGGTTGTAGAAGATCTCGCGGTAGGTCTGGTTGGCCTCCGGCACCGCGTAGGCCAGCACGTAGAAGTTGACCGTCGCCGCCAGCAGCGCCAGCAGGCCCAGCGGCCGCAGCAGGCGGGTGGGGCTGATGCCGCCGGCCCGCATCGCGATCAGCTCGCTGTCGGCGGCCAGCCGGCCGAACGCCAGCAGCACCCCGAGCAGGAACGCCATCGGGATCGTCGTGGCGAGAATGCTCGGCAGCAGGTTGAGGAACAGCCGCAGGACGGTCGGCAGGTCCGCGCCGCGCGCGATCAGCAGGCCGGTGAGCAGCGTGATCTGCTGCAGGAGCAGGATGAAGGTGAACACCAGGAGCCCGAGGAAGGTGGGCGGCAGCACCTCGGCGATCACGTAACGGTCGAGCAGTTTCGGCCAGAGCCGCGCGCGCAGGGTCACTGCGCGCATCCTAACGTGGCGCTCCGTTTCCTTCACAGCGGGTCAGCCTGGCACCGCGAGGCGCTAGAATCCGAGGGAGAGCGAGCTGGAGCCGTCCGGACCACTCATCACGGAGAGCCCCGTGCCCGTAAGAGTCGCGTTCCTCTGGCACATGCACCAGCCGAACTACCGGGACCCGCAAGGGGGGGACGCCGTCCTGCCCTGGACCCGGCTGCACGCCCTGAAGGACTACCTGGGCATGGTCGAAGCGGCGACGACGGCGGCCGCGCGGGTCACGTTCAACCTGGTCCCGAGCCTCGTCGACCAGCTCGAGGCCTACGCCGAGGGCCGGCTGCGCGACGCGCTGCAGGACGTCTGCGACCGCCCGGCGGCCGAGCTCACCGAGCCGGAGCGCCGGCTGGCCCCGCGCGGCCTGTTCCTGGCCAACCGGCAGAACCTGATCGGCCGCTTCCCGCGGCTCGAGGAACTGCTCGAGCGGCGCGGGCCGGAGGTCGACGAGGCATCGCTGCACCACGCGCTCCAGCGCTTCGACACGGCCGAGTTCCGCGACCTGCAGGTGCTGGCGCGGCTGTGCTGGTTCGACCGCGGCTGGCTCGAGAGCGACCCCGAGCTCGGTCGCCTGGCCGGCAGGGGACGGGACTTCACGGAAGCGGACCAGCGCGCCGTCGCCGCGCGGGAGGCCGCCCTGCTGGCAGCCGTCCTGCCGGCGTATCGCAAGGCCGCCGAGGCGGGGCAGGTGGAGCTGTGCACCTCGCCCTACTACCACCCGATCCTGCCCCTCATCTGCGACACCGAGGCCCACCACGAGGCGGCCCCGGGCGCGCCGCTGCCGCGCCGCTTCGCGCGCCCCGAGGACGCGGCCGATCAGCTCCTGCGCGCCCGGCGTCGCCACCAGGCCGTGTTCGGCCGCGCCCCGGACGGGCTGTGGCCGCCGGAAGGATCGCTGTCCGAGGCGGCGGCGACGGAGATCGCGCGCGCCGGGTTCTCGTGGACGGCGTCCGACGAGGCCGTGCTCGCGCGCAGCGCGGGCCGTCCGCTCCACCGGGACTCGCGGGGCACCGTCCACCCGCTCGAGGTGCTGTACCGGCCCTGGGTGCGACACACCGCCGCCGGACCGCTCACCATCGCGTTCCGGGACCGCGCGCTGTCCGACCTGATCGGCTTCTCGTACTCCGGTCTCGACCCGTCGCTGGCGGCGGTCGACCTGCTGGAGCGCTTCCGGCGCATCGGCGAGCACTGGGCCGGCGCGGGCCTCGCCGGCGACCCGTCGGTGTTCGTGATTCTCGACGGCGAGAACTGCTGGGAGCACTACCGCGACGGCGGGCGCGACTTCCTGCGCACGCTGTACACCGGGCTCGCGGAGGACCCGGCGCTCGAGGCCGTGACGGTCTCGCAGGCGCTGGCGGGCGCGGGGGAGCCGGCACCGCTGCCGCGGGTCTTCGCCGGGTCGTGGATTCACGCGAGCTTCGACGTCTGGATCGGGCACCCCGACGACCGCCGGGCCTGGGACCTGCTCGGCCGCGCGCGCGAGGCCCTGGACCGTCACGGGCCCGCCGTGCCCGTGACCGAGCGCGAGGCCGCATGGGAGGCCTACCGCGTCGCCTGCGGCAGCGACTGGTGCTGGTGGTACGGCGACGACCACAGCTCCGCGGACGACCTCGAGTTCGACCGGCTCTTCCGCCGCTACCTGCGCACGGTCTACCAGAAGCTGAAGCAGCCGGTGCCCGAGGTGCTGTACGAGACGCTGATCACGGCCCGGCGCCACGAGGTGCGTCACAGCGCCCCGACCGGCGCGGTGCAGCCGACGCTCGACGGCGAGATCAGCGCCCCGGCCGAGTGGGTGCTGGCGGGCGTGTTCCACGTGCCCGTCGCGGCGGGCGCCATGCGCCGTGGCGACGAGGTGGTCCAGTGCGTGCGCTTCGGCACCGACGGCGACCTGTTCCACCTGCTGATTGAGACGGCCCGCCCGGCGCGGGAGGCGCTCCGCGCGGGCGACCTCGCGGTCCGCTTTCCGGGGCCGCGCACGCTTCGCTACCGCGTCTCCGGAGACGGCGCCCCGGTTCGCCGCGAGGAGCGCAGCGGCAACTTCTGGGCGCCGCTGCCCACCCAGGCCCGGGCGTGTGCCGGGAGAGTCGTCGAGGTCGCGATTCCGCTGGCTGAGTTGCGCTCGGGTCCCGGGGCCATCGAGTTCCGGGTCGCGCTGCTCTCGGGCGAAGTGGAGATCGCGCGCCAGCCCGAGACCGGCCCGCTGCGGCTCGACCCCGCGGCGTTGTCCCGCGCCTGAGAGGGAAGGATGAGCACGCCGACGTTTGCCACGGCCTTCGCGCCCGCGACGCTGTCCAACCTCGGACCGGGCTTCGACTGCCTCGGACTGGCGGTGACCGCGGGCGGAGATCGCGTCACGGTGCGCCGGGTGCCCGGTTCCGGGGTGCGCGTCGCCTCGGTGTCCGACCCGCGGCTCCCGCTGGAGGCCGACCGGAACACCGCGGCGCTGGCCGCCGCCGCGGTGCTGCGCCGCACCGGGCAGTCGGCCGGCCTCGAGCTGTCGGTCGAGAAGGGGCTGCCGCTGGCGGCCGGGCTCGGCGGCAGCGCGGCGTCCGCCGTCGCGGGGGCCGTGGCGGCCAACGCCGTGACCGGCTCGACGCTGTCGCGGCGCGAGCTCGTGCTCTGCGCGCTCGACGCGGAGGCGGTCGTCTCGGGGCGTCACGCGGACAACGTCGCGCCCGCCGTGTGGGGCGGCGCCGTGCTCGTGCTGGCACTCGAGCCGCTGCGGCTCGTCACGCTGCGGGTCGCCGAGAAGCTGCGCTTCGTGATCGCGACGCCCGAGTATGCCGTCGAGACGCAGCAGGCGCGCGCCGCGCTTCCCGAGGCGGTGCGGCGCGAAGACGCGATCGCGCAGGCGGCAGGGCTCGGGGCGCTGGTGCTGGCGCTCGAGCGGGGCGACACGAAGACTCTCGGGGCCGCGCTCGAGGACCGCATCGCGCTGCCGTACCGGGCGCCGCTGTACCCCGGTTTCGCCGAGGCCCGCGACGCGGCGCTCGAGGCGGGAGCGCTCGGCGCGACGATCAGCGGCGCCGGGCCGACGGTCGTCGCGGTCGTGTCGACGGAATCCGATGCCGGGCCCAGGGTGGCCGAAGCGATGCGCGCGGCGTACGCCGGCGTGGCGATCGCCGCCAGCGTGAGCGTGGCGCGGGTGGACGTGCGCGGCGCGCACCTGCTGTGACGCCGCCGCGGCGAGCGCGCAGGCCGGACCCGGAGGACCGCGTGCTCGTGCGTTGTGGCGCCTGCGGGCATCGCTTCCCGGTCGAGTACCGCGGGTCGGCCTGTCCCTGCGGCGGCCTGCTCGACGTGCGGCACTGCCCGGAGCGGACGGCCGCGGCGCTCCGGACGGTCTTCGACCGGCGCGCGGGCGCGGCCAGCCTGGCTCGTGGCCGGGTCGGCGGGGAAGTCGCTGCCAGCGGTGTATGGCGGTTCCGCGAACTGTTGTTGCCGGGCGACGGCGCCACGCTGGCGCACCCGGAGGGCGACACGCCGATCTACCGGCGGGAGGCCGTCAGCCGCTTCGCCGGGGTCGCGGATCTGGGCCTCAAGCACGAGGGCCAGAACCCGACCGGCTCCTTCAAGGACCGCGGGATGACGGTGGCCGTGAGCCACGCAGCTCGCCACGGCGCCACCGCGGTCGCCTGCGCTTCGACCGGCAACACGTCGGCCTCGATGGCCGCGTACGCAGCTCGTGCCGGACTCCCGGCGCTGGTCCTGGTGCCCGCGGGCCGCGTCGCTGCCGGCAAGCTGGCGCAGGCCGTGGCGTACGGCGCGCGCACCCTGATGGTCCGCGGGGACTTCGACGACTGCCTGAGGTTGTGCCGCGAGGCGGCGGACGAGCTCGGGGTCACGCTGCTCAATTCGATCAACCCGTGGCGGATCGAGGGCCAGAAGACGATCGTGCTCGAGATGCTCCAGCAGCGCGGCTGGCAGCCGCCGGACTGGATCGCGGTGCCCGCCGGCAACCTCGGCAACACCTCGGCCTTCGGCAAGGCGCTGGTCGAGGCGCGCGACCTCGGCCTGATCGACCGGCTCCCGCGGATCGCGGCCATCCAGGCCGCGGGCGCCAGCCCGTTCGAGCGTTCGTACCGGACGGACTTCCGGAAGCGGTACTCGGTCCGGGCGGAGACGGTCGCGACCGCGATCCGGATCGGCGACCCGGCCAGCCATGACCGGGCGGTGCGGTCGATCCGGGACACCCGCGGCGTGGTCGCGCGAGTCACGGACATCGAGATCCTGGCGGCGAAAGCGATCATCGACGCCGCAGGCATCGGCTGCGAGCCAGCGTCCGCGGCCTCGGTCGCCGGCGTCCGGAAGCTGGTCCGCGCCGGGACCATCCGTCCCGGCGAGTCGGTGGTGGCCGTGCTGACCGGTCACGTCCTGAAGGACGCCGAGATCGTCATGAAGTACCACTCGACGAAAGGCCGGGGCCGTCACTCGCCGACCGAGATCCCGGCCGAGCTCCGGGCCGTGGCCCGGTTCGTTCGCGCCTCCTAGCGCCTCCTGGACGCCCGCCTCCCGGCTGCGCCCCGCGTCAGAGTGCCGATAAGATATGTTATGTACGCTACTGGAAGCGGGATACCATCGCCCGCGCGGACGCGAACTGGCCCGGCGTCCTGGCCGTCCGGGAGGCGCGGTGAACTTTCTCCTTGACAGGCCGGCCGCGGCCTCCTAACTTGGGCGGCACGCTCATGGAGTACCGGATGAAGTCGACTCGCCAGTTCGATCTCGCGCGCCCGCGGCCCTGTGGCCGTCGGCGCGGCGGTGCACCCTGAGGCGTTCCTCGTCCTCGCGAGAGGCACGAGGCCTTCCGGGTGCTCCCCGGAAGGCCTTTTTCATTTTGATGCGGACTCATCGTGTCCCGGGCCGGCGGCGCCCGCTTCCCCGCCTCGAGCGGTCGGAGGCGCGTGTTCCGCGCGACGGGTTCTGACGAAGGGAGACGTGCAGTCACCACCGCCTCGAAAGCGGTCGTACGGATAGCTCAGTGGGTAGAGCAGCGAACACGGATTCGCGGGTCGCAGGTTCGAATCCTGCTCCTTCAGCCAGTCGTGAGGGTCGTACCGCCGACCGGAGGCGGAAAGCCGTGTCCGGCGCCAGCCCCGGGGCCAGGCCACGTCCGCTCGAGTGGACGACCTCGGGGCAGCGCGCGAAGGCGTCCTGCAGGGCCGTGCGCCGCGCGCGGCGAGCCGCCAGCACCAGGGGCTCGCCGCCGCACCGGCCCTCCACGCCCGAGGCGTGGCGCGGCCGGCGCCGCCTCCGGAAGGCGTCGTGTCGTGAGTGCCAAGTCGAGCGGAGCCGCGGAGACGCGACTCCGGAACTGGGGGTGCGGGGGCGGAGGAGGCTTCGTCGTCCGACGTAGCCCCCGCGGAGCGAGGAGACGCCAGGAGGCGTCTCCTCGACTCCCTGACAGGAGGTGAAGTCGTGATTCGGGTCGTGAAGGTGCGGGAGCACGAGCGGGCGCTCGTGTTCCGCGACAAGGTGTTCGAGCGGCTCCTGAAGCCGGGCTGGCGCGTGATCGCCGACCCGCTGCTGAAGGTGCGCGTCGAGCGGGTTTCGGTCCGCGAGGCGTGGTTCGCCCACAAGGAGCTCGACGTGATCGTGCGCAAGGGCGCGCTCGAGAGCGGCGAGGCCGTCGTCCTCGACCTGGCCGAGCACGAGCGCGCGGTCGTGTGGATCGACGGCCGCGTGGCCGCGGTCCTGCGGCCGGGGCTGCACGCGCTGTGGAACTCGTTCCGCGAGGTGCGCGTGGAGCGGATCGACGCCCGGTCCGTGCGCTTCGAGCACGCGAGCCTGACGGCGATCCTGCAGGCCCAGGGCGCGCGCGAGGCGCTCGAGGCCCACGTGGTCGAGGCCGGCCACGCGGGCGTGTACCTGCGCGAGGGCCGCCACGAGGCGACGCTGCGCCCGGGCACGCACGCGTTCTGGAAGGGCGTCGCACGCCTGAAGGTCGTGGCCGTCGACCTGCGCGAGCAGACCATCGACGTCGCCGGTCAGGAGATCATGACCGCCGACAAGGTCACCCTGCGCCTGAACGCCGTGGTCGTGTCCCGCGTCGTCGACGCGTCCAAGGCCGTGGCCGAGGTCGAGGACCACCGCCAGGCGCTGTACCGCGAGGCGCAGCTCGCGCTGCGGGCGGCGATCGGCACGCGCGAGCTGGACGCGCTGCTGCAGGAGAAGGACGCCGTGGCCGCCGAGCTGGCGGCGGCGGTGGGCCGTCGGGCCGCGTCGTTCGGCGTCGAGGTCGTCACCCTCGGCATCCGCGACGTGATCCTCCCGGGCGACATGAAGGAGCTGATGAACAAGGTGACCGAGGCGAAGAAGGCCTCGGAGGCCAACCTCATCACGCGGCGCGAGGAGACGGCGGCCATGCGGTCGCAGCTCAACACGGCGCGGCTCTACGAGCAGGCGCCGGCGCTGATGCGCCTGCGCGAGCTGGAGACGCTCGAGAAGGTCGCCGGCAAGGCCCAGCTCAAGGTCGTGCTGACCGAGAAGGGCCTGGCCGAGACGGTCGGCAAGCTGATCTGAACGAGGCCCGGCGCCGGAGCGAACTCCGGCGCCGGGCCGCTCCGGTTCGTGGCGGCTCACCTACAATCGGACCTTCCCTGGAGGCCCGCCCTTGAACCGTGTCCTCGCTCTCGCCGCGCTCCTGCTCGCCGGGCCCGCCGCCTCCGCGGCGACGCCCGCCAAGCTCAAGGTCTTCGTCTCCGTCGACATGGAGGGCGTCGCCGGGGTCGTCAGCCCCGACCAGCTCGGGCCCTCCGGGTTCGAGTACGCCCGCTTCCGCGAGTTCATGACGAAGGAGGCGCTGGCGGCGGTGACGGCCGCGAAGGAGGGCGGCGCCACCGAGATCGTCGTCGCCGACGCCCACGGCAACGGCCAGAACCTGCTGATCGAGCAGTTCCCACCCGACGTCCGCATCGTGCGCTCGTGGCCGCGGCCGCTCGGCATGATGGGCGGCATCGACGCGAGCTTCGACGCGGCGCTCTTCGTCGGCTACCACTCGTCGACCGACAACCCGCAGGGCGTCCGCGCCCACACGTTCTCGAGCGCGCGGCTGCACTCCGTGAAGCTCAACGGCCAGGTGGCCAGCGAGGGCTCCTTCAACGCGGCCGTCGCGGGGCACTTTGGCGTCCCGGTGGTGTTCGTCTCCGGCGACGACGCGGCGGTGGCCGAGGTGCGCGCGCAACTCGGGGACGTCGAGGCCGTCGAGACCAAGCGCCACCTCGGGTTCCACGCGGCGGAGACGCTCACGCCCGCCGCGGCCTGCGCCCGGATCGCCGAGGGCGTGAAGCGGGCCCTGGCGCGGCGCGCCGGCTTCAAGCCGTTCCGGATCCCGACCCCGGTCGCGCTCGACGTCACGTTCAAGAACTACCGCCCGGCCGAAGTCGCGGCCTACCTGCGCGCGATCCAGCGCGTCGACTCGCACACGATCCGCTTCGTCGGCCAGGACATGCTGGAGGTTTCGGCCTTCCAGGTGTTCCTCACGAACTACTCGCTCGAGCTGGAGCCCTGAGCCCATGCGCATCGCCGCCGCCGTCTCGATCGCCGCCCTCGGGCTTGCTTCCCCACTCGCCGCCGAGGCTCCCCCGCTGCTCCCCCGCCCGTCCGCCGAGGCGCTCGAGCGGGAGGTCTCGGGCGAGCAGGCCAAGCGCGAGCTCGAGTTCCTCGCGCGCCAGCACCGGATGCGCGCCTCGGCGGGCTTCCGCGCCGCCGCGCTCCACGTGGTCGAGCGGCTGAAGGCGGCTGGTCTCGAGGAGGTGAAGCTCGAGGAGCTGCCCGCCGACGGCACGACCTTCTACGGCACCCAGCGCTCGCGGCCGGCCTGGAACCCGGCGTTCGCGGAGCTGTGGGAGCTCGGCCCGGCGCGCGCCGACGGGACCCGCGAGCGCCTCGAGCGCGTCGCCTCCTGGGAGGCCCAGCCGCTGACGCTCGCCCAGGACTCGCACTCCGGGGCGGCGCGCGCGGAACTCGTCGACGTCGGCGCCGGCACCCGCGAGCACGACTACGCCGGCCGCGACGTGCGCGGTCGCCTGGTCCTGACCTCGAGCCAGCCCGAGGCCGTCGCCGCCCTCGCCGTCGGCCGCTTCGGCGCGGCGGGCATCGTGAGCTGGGCCCAGAACCAGCGCACCGCCTGGTGGGGCGAAGACGCGTCGCTGATCCGCTGGGGGCACCTCGACACGTTCGCCCCCGAGGCGGAGCGCACCTTCGCGTTCATGGTCTCGCCCGCCCGCGCGCGCGGCTGGCAGGCGCGGCTCGCCCGCGGCGAGAGCGTCTGGCTCGACGCGGGCGTGGAGGCGGCGCAGCAGGCGGCGAGCTACGACATCCCGAGCGCGGCCCTCCTCGGCGCCGACCCGAAGTTGCGCGCCGACGAGATCGTCTTCTCGTGCCACCTCGATCACCCGCGCCCGGGCGCCAACGACAACGCCAGCGGCTGCGCCGCCATCCTGGAGGCGGCGCGCTCGCTCGCGCGCCTCGTGAAGGACGGGACGATCCCGCGCCCGGCGCGCACGCTGCGCTTCGTGTTCCCGCCCGAGATCGAGGGCACGCTCGCGCTGCTGGAGGGCCGGCGCGACTGGGCGCAGCGCCTGAAGGCGGCGATCCACCTCGACATGGTCGGCGGCGGTCCCGAGACGAAGGCCGTCTTCCACGTCACCCGCGGGCCGAGGAGCCTGCCGTCGTTCGTCCACGACGTCGCGGAAGAGCTGGCGCGCTGGCTCAACGCCGAGACACTTGCCTTCGCGTCGACCGGGGCCGCCGACTTCCCCGTCGTCGCGCCCGAGGGTGGCCGCGAGCCGCTGCAGGCCGACCTCGCGGAGTTCTCGACGGGCAGCGACCACCAGGTCTACGCCGAGGGCTCGTGGCGGATTCCGTCGCTCTACTTCAACGACTGGCCCGACCGCTACATCCACACGACGGCCGATCGCGCCGCGAACATCGACCCGACCAAGCTCAAGCGCGCGGGGTTCCTCGCCGCCGCGTCCGCGCTCGTGCTCGCGGACTTCGGCGCGGACGACGTGCCCGCGATGCAGGCGAAGCTCGAGGGCCAGGCGCTGCGTCGCGCCGCGGCGACGCTGGAGCGCCGGGCTCGACTCGCCGACGCGACCGAAGCCGCGAACCTGGCCCGCTTCGCGCTCGCGTACGAGCGCGGCGTGTTCGAGTCGATGGCCGCGTTCGCGCCGCTCGACGCCGCGGCCCGCGCTCGCGCCGACCGCTTCCTGCTTCAGGTCGCGGCGTTGTTCGGCGGAACTCCGGCTGCGCCCGCGGCACCGGCCTCCGCTTCCGAGGGGCGCGTCTACGCGCGCAACCCCGGACTACGCGGGCCGATGTGGGCGTTCGGCTACGCGTACCTGCCGGACAAGCTCGGCCGCGACGCCACCGCGGCCCTGCGGCTGCCGCGCTTCGGCGCCGGCGGCTACGACTACGAGGCGCTGAATCTCGTCGACGGCAGGCGCACGGTGCGCGAGATCCGCGACGCGCTGTCGGCCATCCTGGGCCCCGTGCCGATCGACCTGGTCGCCGAGTACCTCGCGGCCCTGGCGAAGATCGACGTCCTGCGCTGACGGCGCTCAGTGCAGCTCCACCGCGGCACGGCTGCGGTGGAGCTGGAGCAACTGCAGGTCCGGGTCGGCGACGACGCGGAGCGGAGCGAACGGCAGATTCCAGCGCGCGACTCCCGCTTGCAGCGGCATATCGCTGCGCTCGCCCGCGGCGCCGAACGCGGCGAGCGTGAGTTCGAGGCCTGCCGCTCCTGCCACCGCGACGACGAGGTCGTGACGGCCCGGCGCGAACGCTCCCGAGCGCACGACCTCCAGCTCCAGTTCGGGTAGCTCGGTGCCGCGGAACCAGAAGTCCGCGACATGGTCGAACGCCGCAGCGTCGTGGGCTCGCACCCGCAGTAGTGCCAGCGCGTCCTCCAGGGTGGGATGGTGGGGACCGCCTCGATAGCGCTCGATCAGCTCCCGCAGGCCGGCCAGCAGGCGCTCGCGGCCGAGTTGGCGATCGAGCATCCAGAAGGCCCAGGCGCCGCGGTTCTCCGCGGACGAGCGCTCGTGATCGGTGCCTGCGGCGAGCGCGACCAGGGGACGCTCCAGGTCGACCCGCCGTCGCGAGACGTACTGCTCCTCGAGATGCCGCGCGAACGCCTGCCTCGATTCGGGCCCGCGCTCCGCTTCGAGCCAGAGCAGCGTCGAGTAGTGCGCCAGGCCCTCGAGCAGGACGTCGGCCCCGGGCGCCGCCGCGGGCGTGAGCAGGTGCCCCCACCACTGATGCGCGGCCTCGTGAACGGCGACGATCGTCGCGGCCGGAGCACCCGGGCCGTCACCGGAGAAGAGCCCCATGCCCTCCGAGAAGTGGATGAGCGTCGGGAACGAGCGCGCGCGCGTCGCGTGATCCGGCATCACGGCGAGCCGGAGCCGCGACCAGGGGTACGCCCCGAACCACTCGGAGTAACGCCTCCGCGCCGAAGTCAGCGTCTCCAGCACTTCCGCGGCCGTGTGCGCGAGTGACGGGTGGTGGTACACGGCCACGCCGTCGCCGTACCGCGGCGTCCAGCGGCCGGCGGCGAGGCTGACGAAGCGCACTCCCTGCGGGCCACTCTCCCACACCGTCACGCCGCGACCGTCGCGCTCGAACTCGGCCGTCTTCTCGCCCGTCGCCACGACGGACAAGCCGGAGGGCGCAGTGATCTCGAGGCGGGTGCGGAAGGGTCGCGGGTTGCCCTGGATCGGCGCCCGGGCCTGGCCGGGAGGGACCGACGGCCCGGGTGCCGGCTCGTGCCGTCGCTCCGCCGACTCTCCGACGCCCGCCACGAAGCCGGGAACGGGCAGCAGGTGGCGGCCGAGCGTGTCGAGTTGCACCGAAGAAGGCAGCACGAACTCGACGGCCTCGACGCCGCGACGGTAGCCGTCGCCCAGGTAGAGGTCGTAGTCGAAGCCGGCCTCGACCGTCGCGTCGACCGGGAGCGGCATGGCGGGGCGAAGCACGAAGAGCCCAGCGCGGTCCTCCGCGGCGATGGAGGCACCGTCCAGCGTCCACCGAACCGATCGGGCCGCGGGCCCGAGCGTGAACGGGAGCGCCCCGAGTGCGGCCGGACTCTCGTTGCGGAGTCGGTAGCGCCCTGAGACCCGGACCGTGCCGTGAACGCGGCCCGCGCTCGGGGCGTGAAGGTCGATGCGGGCGTCGAGCCTCTCGATCGTCGCCAGTGGCGCTCCGGACCAGGCGGCCACGTTCAGCCGCCAGTAGTCGGCGTCGCGCGTCCGCGCCGCGCTCCCGTCGGTGCTCCGGGCGACGCCGTGGACGAGCAGCCCTCCGGCCAGGAAGGCGAGAGAGAGCGCCATGCGCGACCCGGGAGCCCGCAGCATCCCGGGTCGCGCGCGAAGCCGATCGGCCTCCCGTCGCGGGAAGCGCCCGATCGCGATGATCGTGAGCGCCACGGCCAGCGCCGTGAAGAGCACGCGGTTCAGCAGCAGCGGCTCGCGGGCCATATCGAGGGCCGGGCCCGATTCGCTCCAGCGCAACACGCCCCACAGCGGCCAGTTGGACCACCACTCGAGCCGATCCTGCAGGTGCGCCGCGGCGGTCAGCGCCAGCAGGCCCAGTCCGATCCCGATCGTCTTCGCGCGGTCGTGCGTGAACGCCCAGGCGAGCAGCACGGCCGCGCCCCAGGCCGCGGAGCTCGGAGCCAGCAGGAGGCCCCACACGAACGGGAGCGGCCACGCCGCGCCACCGGTGGAAGAGGCGAGCGCCACCAGCGCACCGCCGGCGAGCAACCCCGCGAGCGCCACGTGGCTCGCGAGCAGGGGCCCCAGCAGGAGCGCGGACGTCGGCACGGCGGTGGCGTGGACCACGGCGACGGCCCGCGTGCGACTTCCGCGGTCGAGCGCGTCGCTCAGCGAAAAGAGGAGGAACAGCGCGCCCATCGCGGTAACGGTCGGAACCAGGCTCGTCGCAAGAAGGCCCGCGGTCCAGCGGACGGGGCTGTCGAGCACGCCGCGCGTCGCGCCTGCGTGTTCGAGGACCAGGAGGCACAGGAACGCCGCGAAGATCCACGCGCCCGGCTGACGGACGAGTTGAGCCAGTTCGGCCCGAGCCAGGACGAGGCTGGCCTCGAGCGCGCCCGGAGGGCGGATCGTCGCGGGCGGGCCCAGGGGTTGCCGCCGAACGACCGCCGCGGCCTCCGTCGGTGCCATCGCGCCCGCCGGTGCTGGTCGACTCGTCTCGCGGCCGCGAACCACCCGCTCGCAGTGCCGCATCGCGGCGACCACGATCACGGCACAGCCGGCGGCCATCACCGCGCGGCTGACCCAGAACGCAAGGTCGAACGGGATCGCCGCGTCGTTGAACCACGCTGCACCGCGGTCGACCGCGAAGACCGTCCTCGAGAGCCAGCGTGCGCCCCACGGGTCGACGAGGACGAAGAAGCCGTCGACCCAGCCGTCGAGCACGCCGGGTGGGCGCGGCACGAGCCCGGCCACGCCCAGCGGGAAGAGCACCGAGGCCGCCGCGTAGACGGCGAGCGGGCTACGCGTTCGTTCGCCGAGGGCGAAGCCGACCACCGCGCAAAGTGCGATGCCGGGGCCGAGGAACAATAGCGGTGGCAACGCGTAGGCGACGAGCGAGATCGGGCCGATCACCAGGCGCGCGCCGAGCCAGGCGGAGGCCAGGTGCCAGCACGCGATCAAGAGCGCATGGCCGAACGCAACCGCTCCCAGGGCCAGCAGCACACCCGCGAGCTTGCCTGCCACGTACTCGCGTGTGCGCAACGGAGTCGCGTGCAACAGCGGTCCCACTCCCGCCTCGTCGTCTCGCAGCGCGGCCTGCCCGCCCAGCAGCGTCGCCGGGAACGTGTAGAAGATCAGGCCGGAAAGCGCCATCGCCTGGGCGAGGGCCAGCGGCGCGTTGGCGAACGGTGCGACACCGCCGACCGCAGCCTGTCCGGTGGGCACCATGGCCGCGGGGTTGACCGCCATCGTCGCGAAAGCGGCGGCAGCCGCCAGCGCCCACAGCAGGGGGCTCGCGAACTGGAACTGCGCCTCGCGCATTGCAACGGAGAGGGTTCGACCGGCTGCGGCGCCGTGCTCGACCCGGGGCCCGCTCACGCCGAGGCCGGCAGGGTCCGCGCGGCGTCGTCGAGGGTGAGCAGCATGTAGGCGTCCTCGAGCGTGGCCGGCACCTCGACGAATTCCGGCGGGAGCGGCCCCTCGGGCACGTGCAACCGCACCCGATGGCGACCCTCGAACAGCAGGTGCTGCGTGACGCGCGCCGTCCGCCGCAGCGGCTCCAGCGCATCGCGCGCGACGAGGCCCTCCGCGAGGCGGCCCGGGATCGCGCGGCGGGCCTGCTGCGGCGTGCCCTCCAGGAGGAGGCGACCGAAGCGCAGGACGGCAAAGCGCGGGCAGAGCATGGCGACGTCCTCGACGAGGTGGGTCGACAACAGCACCGTCCGCGTCTCGGCCAGCTCGGCCAGCAGGTGATGGAAACGCAGCCGCTCCTCGGGGTCGAGCCCCGCGGTGGGTTCGTCGACGATCAGCAGTTCCGGGTCGCCGGCGATCGCCTGGGCGATGCCCAGCCGCTGCCGCATGCCGCCCGAGTACTCCGCGACCCTGCGGCCCGCAGCGGCCCCCAGGTTCACCCGGTCCAGCAGCTCCAGGGCGATCCGACTGCGCCGGCTGCGCTCCCCCACGCCCTTGAGGTCCAGCAGGTGGCGCAGCATCGCCTCGCCCGTGAGCCGCGGGTAGAAGCCGAAGTCCTGGGGCAGGTAGCCCAGGCGCGGCCACACGAGTTGCGGGCGATCGGTGACGTCGACGCCGTCGAGGACCACGCGCCCCGACGTCGGGGCCAGCAGGCCTGCCAGGATCTTCATCAGCGTCGACTTGCCGGAGCCGTTGGGCCCGAGCAGGCCGAACAGGCCGCGCGGCACGTCGAGACGGACGCCGTGGAGGGCCGCCACCGGCCCGGGATACACCTTCACCAGGTCGCGGATCTCGAGCATCGCCCGTCAGCCGCGCACGACGCGGGTGTGCGAGAGCAGCTCGAACGCGCGTTGCCGGCGCTCGGTGAAGAGCGCGAAGGCCGCGTCGATCCAGAACACCTGCAGGAGCAGCGGGAGCTGTCGCACGGCGGCGGCGCCAGCCGAGGGACGCGTGCCGGCCTCGGACACGACGCGGAGTCCGAAGAGCCGCTTGCCCGGCGTCGTGCCGAATCGGTACTCCGCCCAGGCGGTACCCGCCCAGAAGGCACACGCGCCGGCCAGCAGCGCCGCGACGACCAGGACTCCCTGCAAGTCCTCGGTCGGAGCGAGCGTGGCGCCGGCCAGCGCCAGCCCGACCGCGAGCGTCCCAGCGAGCGTCGCGTCGACGAGCTTGGCGCCGAGGCGGGGCCCGTGGGCCGCGGGCTCCAGGGCCACGGCGCGGCCGTACGAACTCGCCAGCGTCACCGGATCGCCGAGTCCAGCCAGCACCTCGGGCAGCGGCTGGCCCTCGCCCACCCGTTCGGCGATGTGGCCACGCAGCTCCAGCGCGATCGAGTCGCGATCGGCCACACCGGCCGGCAGCGCCGCCAGCACCCGCGAGACGTAGTCGTCCGCCGTCATCGGCCCTCCTGGTCGCGCAGCAGCCGACCCATCGCCTTCGAAAACGCCGCCCACTCGCGGCCCAACATCGCCAGCTCTTCGCGACCCGCGGGCGTCAGGCGGTAGTACTTGCGCGGCGCGCCACGCTCCGGGGTTTCCCACCGCGTCGCCACGAAGCCCGCCTTTTCGAGGCGGTAGAGGAGCGGGTACAGCGTGCCGTCGGTGATCTCGAGGGCGCCCCGGGAGCGCGCCGTCACCGCGGACACGATCTCGTAGCCGTAGGCTTCTCCGGGCGCGAGGAGCTGCAGGACGACCAGCTCCAGCGCGCCCCGCTTCAGCTCGCGGAGCGTGCTCCGCCGGCCCTCCCCGCCTTCTCCATCCCTGGTCACACGACCAATGTATGCCGAGATACCTTGTCACGCAAGGTATATTTCAAGGCGAGGGCGACGAAAGGGGGCGGGGCCGGGACTGAAGCAGGCGGAGCTAGGCGGCCGAGCCGTCCGTCGCCTCGCGCTGGGCGGCGATCGTCGCCCGCCGCGCGCGGTAGGCGCCGAGGGCTCGCGACAGCTCCCTGGCGACCTCGCGGCGCAGGTCCGCCGGAGCCAGCACCTCGGCTTCGGAGCCGAACTGCATCAGCCAGCGGCGCACGCCGCTCGTCTCCGCCACTCGCATCCGCAGGATCACGTCGCCGTCGGGGCGCACCTCGACCCGGGCCGAGCGGTGCCACTGGCGCTCCCGAATCCAGCGCCCCTGGCGCGCGGCGAAGCGGATCACGACCTCGCGCGGCGCGCCGCCGCGCATCACGCCGAAGGCGCCGGACATGAAGCGCTCGTAGCGGAAGCCGGCCGGGATCTCGAACGGCTCCTCGGTGAGCTCCGCCGAGAGGCAGCGATGCAGGGCGAACAGGCGGACGTCGTCGTGGCCGGGATCGTGGGCCGCCACATACCAGTCGCCGCGGTGGTTGGCGACGTGATAGGGCGCCAGGCTGCGGGTCGCCGTGCGGCCCGTGCTCAGGCTGCGGTACCGGACACGGGCGCGCCGACGCTGCTGCCAGGCGCGGAGTAGCGTGCGGAAGACGTCGGCATCCGGCGTGTGGAGCGCCCCCGGATCGAAGCTCAGGTAGTCGTGGATCTGCTCCGGCGAGACGGGCACCAGGTGCGGCAGCAGTTCCTGGATCTTGCGAAACGCGCTCTCGAGGTCCGCTTCGAACGGCGTGCCGCGGTACTGCCCCAGCACCTTCTCGGCGAAGTAGAGCGCGACCAGTTCTCCTTCGCTGAGGGTGACCGTGGGCAGTGCGCCGATGGGCCCGGTCAGGGTGTAGGTCCGCTCGCTCGGGTCGAAGTCCAGGGGGACCCGCCACTCGTCGCGCAGGAAGTCGAGGTCGCGGTACGCCGTCCGCACGCTGACCTCGAACTCGCGGGCCAGAGCGGTGGCGGTCAGCGGGCGCCGCGCGCGCAACTGCTCGATCGCCCACAGCAGGCGGCGCAGCGCCGGGCGGGTCACCTGGACGGCTCGTCGGGAGGGACGGCGAGTCTGTCGTGGCATGGGAGCCGCATTGTCACCTGCCCAGCGAAGTTCGACGGAGGGCGGCACCCCTGACATCGGTTGTCAGGGGTGCCGTGCACCTGGGAGAGCTTCAGTGCGCGCCGGGCGCCAGCACCAGGCGGAAGCCCTCGCCCTCCGGCACCATCGCCAGCAGCCCGGGGAACACCTGGACGTCGGTCAGCCGCGAGATCTCTGCCGTGTGGGCGTTGCCGCGGTCGTCGGTGAAGCTGAACGTCATCCGGAAGAAATCGAAGGTGCTCGAGTTGAAGTCGAAGTTGGCGCTGAACGTCGTCGCCTGCGAGGCGCGAATCACGTTGCTGCCGAGCCCCTGCTCGATCTGCACGGCGCCCAGCTCGGAGCGCTCGATCTCGATCCCGCCGCGGAAGAGCTGGAGGCGGATGAAGTTCATGCGCGCGCCCAGCCCCCCGCTCTCCGTCACCCGGAACGGGACGCGGAGCCGGAAGTCGTGCAGCGCCGAAGGGGAGATGCCGAGGAGCGCCGTGCCGTTCTGGGCCACGGTGATGCTGGATCGGGCCGGGAGCGTGGTCGGTGGCGTCGAGGGAGCGGAGGGACTGCTGCCGCCGCACGCCGCGGCCAGCAGGCCGAAGCCGAAGGGAATCGCGAGGGTCGCCAAGAATCGTCGCACGGGGCCTCCTGTCCTGGTCCGCGTCGTTGCGGACGCGGGGAGGATCGGCGCCCGGCTCTGACAACCGGCGTCAGGGGTCCGCTGGCGCGATACGATCGCCTGCGTCATGGACCTCGTCGAGGAGTTCGGGGCGATCGACATCTACCTGTTCGACCAGGCGCTCAAGGGGCGCTTCGCGCCCGGCATGCGGCTGCTCGACGCCGGCTGCGGCAGCGGCCGGAACCTGGTCTTCTTCCTGCGCCAGGGCTTCGACGTCTGCGGCCTCGACCCGTGGCCGCAGGCCGTCGAGCAGACCCGCGCGCTCGCCGCGCGCCTCGCCCCGGCCCTGCCCGCGGCCAACTTCCGCGCCGAGGCGCTCGAGACCGCCAGCTTCCCCGACGCCGCCTTCGACGCCGTGGTCTGCAGCGCGGTGCTGCACTTCGCGGAGAACCCGGGGCACTTCCGGCGCATGGTCGACGGCGCCTGGCGCATGCTGAAGCCCGGCGGCTTCTTCTTCGCGCGGCTCGCCTCGACGATCGGGCTCGAGGACCGCGTGCGCCCGCTGGGCGAAGGCCGCTACCGGCTGCCGGACGGCACCGACCGCTACCTGGTCGACGAAGCCGCGCTGCTGCGGCTGACCGAAGAGCTGGGCGGCACCCTCGCCGAGCCGCTCAAGACCACGAACGTGCAGGGGCAGCGCGCCATGACGACCTGGTGCGCGACGAAGCGCTGAAACGGAGAACTCGCATGGCCGACCTCGACCGCACGCTGAAGCTGCTCGACGACACCCGGAGCCGCCTGCTCGCCGAGGTCGCGCCGATGCCGGACGACGACTTCGCGCGGCGCCCCGCCCAGGACGCCTGGAGCGCGGGTCACGTGCTCGATCACCTGGCCGTGCTCGAGGGCCGGCTGGTCCCCCACTTCCGCGCGATGGTCGCCGGCACGAAGCCCTCCACCGTCTCGCTCTTCGACCGCCTGCGCTGCCTGCCACCGCGCGTCGTGCTGTGGCGCGGCATCCGGATCCGGAACCCGAAGATCGTCGCCCCCGCGGAGCAGCCGCCGACCCGCGAGGAACTGCTCGCCCGCCTCGCCGGCTCGCGGGCGGACCTGAAGGCGTTCATCGCCGAAAACCGCGACCGCGACCTCACCCGCTACCGGCTGGTCCACAAGGCGCTCGGCGGCATCCACCTCTACGCCTGGTTCGAGATGATCGCCTGCCACGAGGAGCGCCACCGCCAGCAGATCGCCGAGATCCGGGAAGCCCTCGCGGCGAAGCGCTGAGCCGTTGCCTCGCCGGCGGCCACCGGAGAACCGGTCCGCGACCGGCGCGTCAGCCGGCCGTGCGCGAGTGCCAGCGCTCGACCACCTCGAGCCAGCCCCGGAGTTCGGCGGCGGTCGGCGCCAGTTCGTAGGCGTGGTGATGGCAGGCGCGCGAGAGGGCGTGCCACGTGCCCGACAGGGCCGTGGCGCTCTCGGGGTCGCTGCGCTCGTACTCGGCGAGGCAGATCCACTGCGCGCGAGCGCTGCACTCGTGGAGCGCCAGGCCGCGAGCGCGCCAGTACCGGTCGAGCGCCGCCTCGAGCGCCTGCCGGATCAGCAGCGCGCAGGCTCGGGGCCAGGTGCCTGCCAGGTCGCCCCGGCGCGGGCGCGCGAGCAGGTCGCGTGCGGTGTCGAGCAGGAATCGCACCTCGGACGCGCCGCTCATGCCGACCTCGCGAGCCAGCGAGCCAGCGCGTGCGCGTCGTTGACGTGGGCCATCAGGTCGCCGGCCACCTCCTCGTGGCTGCCCGCAGCGCACCACTGCCAGGCGTCTCCGAACGTCCGTCGCTCGCGGTTGAGCCGGTTCATCACGTCGCCGGCGCGCTGCTCGTCGTCGAACAGCGCCAGGGCGACCAGTTTCAGTCCGCTCGCCTTCTCGAGCACGGCCTGCACGTCGTCGTGGCGGTCGCCGCGGCCGATGCGGCGCGCGCGCACAGCCTGCATGGCTGCGGCCTCGATCGCCTGGCGGCAGAGCCCGGGCACGACGCGGCGAGCCGCGGCGGGCGGCAGCTCGTCGGTCAGCGCCAGTGCCCGGGCGTCCCCGATCGCGCGGTCGACGGGGTCGGCGTTCGGCTTGACCTCGACGACCGAACCCTCGGCGCGGGTCACGGCGAAGATCGCGGCGTCGAGGGCCAGGCGGCGCACCGACTCCGCGAGGCGGTCGTCGTGGGTGAAGACGATCACCTGGCGCTCGCGGGCAGTTTCGGCCAGCACCCGAGCCAGGCCGTCGACGCGGGCCGGGTCCATCGACTGCACGGGGTCGTCGATGACCAGGAAGCGGAACGGGCTCTCCGGCTGCGTCGCGCGCGGGAGGAACAGGCTCAGCGCGAGGGCGTGGATCTCGCCCTGGCTCATCACGCCGAGCGCCACCGAGTCGGCCCCGTCCACGGCGACCTTGAGCTCGACCCGGCGCTTGGTCGCCGTGCCTTCGAGCACTACGTCGCGCAGGTCGACGTTGCTCTGCAGCCGCAACTGTTCCCAGATCGACCTGGCCCGCTGCCCGATCGGGGCGAAGCGTTCGGCGCGCAGGGCCTTGCCCTGCGCGCCGCGCCAGGCCGCGGCCGCCTCGATCGCGGGCAGCGCCGACGCCGACGCGCGCGCTCTCTCGGCGCCGGGGATCCACTCGAGGAGCCGCCGAGCCAGCGGGCGCCAGGCATCCTCCCGCTTCTGCAGCTCCTGGCGCGCTGCTCCCGCCAGCTCGTCCAGCGCCTCGCGCAGCGGCCCGGCCGCGGCGGCCAGCGCGTCGGCGCCGGCAGCCAGCTCCGCTCCCGGGGAGGCCGAGGTCGCGACGCCGCGGCGCCAGGCCTCGAGCGGCTCCAGCGCAGACTGGCAGGCCGCGACCGCGGCGAGCAGCGTCTCGACGTTCAGCCCGAGGCCGCCAGCCTCGGCGAGGGCCTGCACGGGCAGGTCGCGCAGCAGGCCGCCAGCGGCGGTCACGGAGCGCTCCCCCGCCTGCCGCGCGCTCGCGACGGAAGCAGCGGCCGAGCGCAGCTCGACGACCTCGGCGGTCCGCGCCTGGTGCCAGGCGCCGTCGATCGCGCCCGCGCGGCCGCACACCGGGCAGGGGCCGTCGCCGGTGGCATCGTGGAAGCGCAGCGCCGAGTCGAGCAGGTCGGCGAGCTGCTGCGATCGCTCCGCGAGCGTCCCGGCTGCGGCTCCGAGCTGCCGCGCCGCGGCGCGCAGGCCGTCGACCACGGCCCCGACCGACTCCGCAGACGGCCCCTCCAGCGCGGCGAGCTGACGCAGCACCGCGAGGCCAGTGGCTTCGCGCGGGGTGGCCTCGGCGGTCAGCTTCGCCGACAGCTCGGCGAGCCCCCAGTCCGCTCCCGCCAGCAGCTCGCGGGCGCCGGTCGCGCGCAGGTCCGGGTGTGACGCCAGCTCCGCGAACAGGGCATCGCGGGCCACCCCGGCCTGCTTGAGCGCCTTCTCGCGCGCGAGGCGCTCCTCGGCGAGCACCTTCTGCGCGGCGGCCAGTTCGTCGAGGCCGAGGATCTGGGCGAGGCGGTCGTGCAGGTCGGTGGGCTGGTCGAACGTCGAGCCCAGTTCCGCGTAGGACAGGAATGGGCGCCAGGAGGAGAGCGCGGTCCCCCAGCCCAGCGCCGCGAACGGCTCGACGGCCTGTCCGCGGCGCTGGACCAGCGTCGTGGCGGCCTCGAGACGGCCGCCCTCCTCGAACTCGCGGCTCACCGTCAGGCCTGCGGGTTCGCCCTCCACCGCGAAGTCGGCCGCGATCCGGGCCGCCGGCTCGTGGAGGTTGCGCCAGGCCTCGCGCCACACGGCGCTGCGGTCCTTCCAGCGAAAGGTGTCGCCGGTCAGCAGCAGCTCCAGGGCTTCGGCGAAGCTCGACTTGCCGGAGCCGTTGCGCCCGACGACCAGCGTCAGTCCCGGACCGGGGTTGAGGTCGAGCCGCGTCTCGCGCCCCACGCCGCGGAAGCCCTGCACCCGGATCTGCCGAAGGAAGATCCCCGGCACGCGAGCGGGCTCCGGCAGCGGCGGCAGGGCTCTGCCGGCGGCGGCCGAAGGCGTGTCGAGCGCCCCGGCCAGCGCCTCGCGGCCCTCGAGCGCGGCGAGCACGAGGTAGTCCCAGCCCTCGGCTCTCGCGGCCTTCGGGCGGCCGCGCTTGAGCGGGGCGGGCGACGGGCCCTCCGCTCCTTCGGCGTCGAGCCTCTCGAGCACGATCCGCTGCAGCGCTGGGTCCAAATTGGTCCTCCGGGAAGGTGTTACCTTATCAAGGTCGCGCGCTTGCCCGCTCCGCGCCGCGGGCCTAACCTCGCAGCAGCCGGACACTCCCTCACGATCCGGGGACGATGGCCCTCGTCGACCTGTTCAGACCGAAGTGGCGGCACTCCGACTGGGAGGTGCGCCTCGCCGCCGTCGCGGCCGTGCCCGACGCGGCCACCCTCGAGGAGCTCGCCCGCGAGGACCAGAACGGGCTGGTGCGGGCCGCTGCCGCGGCCCGGCTCGTGAGCGCCGACGCGCTCGTCGCCATAGCGCTTTCCGACCCCGATGCCGACGTGCGGGCCGCCGCGGTGGCGCGTCTCGCCGAACCGGAGCCCCTGCTGCGGCTGGCCTGCGCCGACTACCCGCCCGACGTCGCGATCGCGGCGGGCCGCCGGCTGTCCGCGGCGGCCGACCTGGACCAGCTCCTGACCCTGGCACCGCTCGCCCGGGTGCGGCGTGACGCCCTCGACCGCACGACGGACGCGGCGCTGGTCGAGCGCATCGCGCTGCTGGACCCGGAGCCGGACCTGCGGGCCGCGGCGCTGTGTCGGGCGCAGGCCGACGTGGTGGCCACGGCCGCCCGCTCCGACGGAGACGAGGGCGTGCGGCTGGTCGCGGTGACGCTGCTCGAGGAAGGTGCGGCGCTGCATCGCGCGGCGCTCGAGGATCCGAGCCCCCACGTGCGGGAGCAGGCCGTCGCGCGGGTCCTCGACCAGGCCGTGCTCGCCCGGGTCGCCCTGTCGGACGCGGCCGAGAGCGTCCGCCTGCTCGCGGTGGACCGCGTGCACGATCCCGCCGCGCTGGCCGAGATCGTGCGCACCGACCCCTCGCGCGAGATCCGCTGCCTGGCCCTGCCGCGGGTGGAGGACGCGCAGTTGCTCGCGCTCGTCGCGCGCACTGCCGGCGAAGAGGAGGAGCGCGCCGTCGCGCTCGCGGCGCTGCGCGACCCCGACGCGCTGGCCGAGCTGGCGCTGCCCGAGAGCGGCGCTCCCGAGGCCGTGCGCCAGGCGGCGCTGGCGCGGCTGGCCGAGCTGGCCGAGGGCGAGGACGGCGCCCTGCGGCTCACCGAGTGAGCGGCGCGCCTACTGCCAGCGGAAGGTCCGCACCGCCAGCGCGAAGCTGATCGCGCCCCAGGCCGCCAGCAGCAACAGTTCGGGCGCGAGCGCGGCGAGCGAGGCGCCTTCGAGCATCACGCCCCGCAGCGCGTCGTTGAGCGCCGTCAGCGGCAGCGCCTGCACGAAGGGCTGGAGCGCGTCGGGAAAGCGCTCCGTCGAGAAGAAGATGCCCGAGAAGATCCACATCGGGACCATCACCAGGTTCATGATCCCGGACACGCCCTCGATCGTGCGCGGCCGGGCGGCCGTCAGCAGGCCGAGGCCCGCGAACGAAACCGCGCCGAGCAGCGAGACCAGCGCGAGCAGGGCGAGTGAGCCGCGCAGCGGCACGTCCATCACCGCCCAGCCGAACAGCAGCAGCACGCCTGCCTCCGGCACCAGGAACAGCAGCCGCGACAGGATCTGGGCGCCCAGCAGGTGGCTCTTGCGGGCGGGGGCCGCGACCAGGCGCTTGAGCAGGTTGCCGTTGCGGGCGACGACCAGCGAGAAGGCGATGCCCCACATCCCGGTCCCCATCAGGTTCATGCCCAGCAGGCCGGGTACCAGGAAATCGACGTAGCGGGTGCCGGGCTCGCTCGACTCGCGGCGGCCCGCGGTGAACGCGTCGGTGCGGCCTGCCGCGCGCTGCAGCGCCGCGTCGACGGCGAGGCGTGCCGCGCGGCTCTCCGGCTGGGCCGGGTCGTAGGCGTAGGTCGGCGGCTCCCCCGCTTCGACCACGAGCACCACGCGGCCGCGGCGCAGGGCTTGCCGCGCCGCCTCGGCCTCCATCCGTCGCGGCAGGAGGTCGGGATCGGCGGCCAGGGCCGCGAAGCGAGCCGACGCGGCGGCGCCCTCGACGACGGCCACGGGCAGCGGCTCGGGCGGGCGGCTGCGGAACGCCACGCCGAGCACGCCCACCATCAGCACCGGGAACATGAACACCCAGAACACGGCCTCCGGTTCGCGCAGCAGTTCGCGGACGCGGGCCAGCGTCAGCTCGACCAGGGCGTGGCGGACGCGGCGCTCAGGCATCGCGCAGGGTCCTCCCCGTCAGGTGCACGAACACGTCCTCGAGGGTGGCGCTGTGCACGCTGAGCTGGCTCGGCTCGCGGCCGCGCTCGGCGAGGGCCGTCAGCAGCGCGGGAACCGCGCGGTGCACCTCGCGCACGCTGAGCCGCCACGCGCCGTCGTCGCGCTCGACCGCCTGCACGCTGGGCAGTGCCGCCAGCTCCTGGCTGGTCGGGGCCGGCCCCGTCCCGTCGACCGCGAACTCGACGACGTGCTCGGCCCCCAGCGAGGCGATCAGCTCGCGCGGCGTGCCCAGCGCGATCACCTTGCCGCGGTCGACGATCGCGACACGGTCGCACAGCCGCGCCGCCTCTTCCATGTAGTGTGTCGTCAGCAGTACCGTCCGGCCCCGCCGCTTCAGGTCCTCGACGATGTCCCAGGCCTGGCGCCGCGATTGCGGGTCGAGGCCCGTCGTCGGCTCGTCCAGGAACACCAGCTCCGGGTCGCCGACCAGGGCGCAGGCCAGCGACAGGCGCTGGCGCTGGCCGCCGGAGAGCCCGCGCACGAAGGCGTCGGCCTTCTCCTGGAGCGCGACGACCGCCAGCGCCTCCGCCACCGAGAGTCCCCGCGGGTAGAAGCTGCGGAACAGCGCGAGCGTCTCCGCGACGGTCAGCTTCTCCGGGTACTTCGTCTCCTGGAGCTGGATGCCCAGCCGGGCGCGCAGGGCCATGCCGTCACCGGCCCAGCGCTCGCCGAGCACCACGACCTCGCCGGCATCGGGAGCGTTCAGCCCCTCGAGGATCTCGATCGTCGTGGTCTTGCCGGCGCCGTTGGGGCCCAGCATGCCGAAGCACTCGCCGCTGCGGACCTCGAGATCCAGGCCGTCCACGGCAGTCACGCTCCCGTAGCGCTTCACGAGCCCGCGACAGACGACTGCGGCCTCGACGCGTGCGCTCACGCGCGCCCCCGGGTCTTGCGCAGCGTGTAGACGACGAACACCGCGAGGCCGGACCAGATGAAGCCGAAGCCGACGGCGCGCACCAGCGGGAACGGCTCGCCGTAGACGAACACTCCGAGCAGCAGTTGCAGCGACGGCGCGAGGTACTGGAGGAAACCGAGCGTCGACAGCGGCAGGCGCCGCGCGGCCCCCGTGAAGAACAGCAGCGGGATGGCGGTGATCGGACCGGCCGCCACCAGCGCCAGCGTGACGCCGGTGCCCGCCGCGCCGAAGACCAGGCGGCCCTGGTCGTGCATCCAGAGCGCGTAGCCGACGGCCAGCGGGGTCAGGAGCAGCGTCTCCACGGCCAGGCCCGTGACGGCCCCGACCGGCGCCGTCTTGCGCAACAGGCCGTACAGCGCGAAGGAGAAGGCGAGCGACAGCGCGATCCACGGCGGCCGGCCGGCGGCAATCGTCAGCCAGGCGACGCCGCAGCCTGCGAGGCCGATCGCGACCACCAGCGCCCGGGGCAGCGTCTCGCGCAGCACCAGGACGCCCAGCGCCACGTTGACGAGCGGGTTGATGAAGTAGCCGAGGCTGCCTTCGAGGATCCGGCCGGTGACGATGGCCCAGATGTAGAGCCCCCAGTTGACGGCGATCAGCGCCGTCGACGCGGCCAGCAGCCCCAGGGTGCGCGGCGTGCGCAGCGCCTCCAGCACCTGGCCCAGCGCCTTCTGCTGCCGCGCCAGCAGCAGCAGCAGCCCCATCGCCCAGATCACGCGGTGGGCCAGGAGCTCGAGCGGCGGCACGGCGGCCAGCAGCTTGAAGTAGATCGGCATCACGCCCCACCAGCCATAGGCGGCGAGGCCGTAGCAGAGGCCGGTGCGGTGTTCCGGGGAGGCCGCCGCGGGGGCGGCGGCGAGGGGAGGTGAACTCACGGAGGCGGCAGTATCGCACGCGCCCCGGGGCGAGCCGCCGGCGATATGCTGCACGAGCTCGATCGAACGGAGGCCCGCATGCCGCGTCTCGCCCTGGCCCTGGTCCTGACCCTCGTCGCCTCCGCCTCCGCGGCGGAGGGCACGTCCCGCCCGCGGGCCCGCGAGCTCGGCATCGCCGCGCTGATCGGCGGCACTCCCGGAGCGCTCGACGCGATCACCGACGTGCCCGGCGTCGAGGTGGGCCACGCGACCGTCATCCACGGCAGCGGCCCGCGGGTGCGGGGCCAGGGCCCCGCGCGCACCGGGGTCACCGTCGTGCACCCGCGCGGCAAGGCCAGCATGGATCCCGTGTTCGCCGCCTGGTTCACCCTCAACGGCAACGGCGAGATGACGGGCACGACCTGGATCCAGGAGAGCGGCTTTCTCGAGGGTCCGGTCGCGATCACCAACACGAACAGCGTCGGCGTCGTGCGCGACGCGATCCTCGAGTGGCAGGTGGCGCGGCCCGGGCTGCAGCCGTGGGGCCTGCCGGTCGTGGGCGAGACCTGGGACGGCTCGCTCAACGACATCGACGGCTTCCACGTGAAGCCGTCGCACGCGATCGCGGCCCTCGACGCCGCGGGCGGCGGCCCGGTCGCCGAGGGCAACGTCGGCGGCGGCACCGGCATGATCTGCCACCGCTTCAAGGGCGGCATCGGCACCGCCTCGCGCGTCGTCGAGGTGGCCGGAGCGAGCTACACGCTGGGCGTGCTCGTGCAGTGCAACTACGGCCGCCGCCCGGACCTGCGCGTGGCCGGCGTGCCCGTCGGGGAGACGATCCCGGACCTCATGCCCTGCGTCACCGGCGGCGGCAGGTCCGGCATGGAACCGGAGGCGCCGGCCTGCGAGGCGGACCCCGCCAGCGGCGCCGCCGACGGCGGCGAAGACAGCGGCTCGATCATCGCGGTGGTGGCGACCGACGCGCCGCTGCTGCCCCACCAGCTCAAGCGCATCGCGACCCGCGTCTCGCTGGGCATCGGCCGCGCGGGAGGCATGGGCGCCAACAGCTCCGGCGACATCTTCGTCGCCTTCTCCACGGCCAACCCCGGAGCGGCGCTCGCGCCGAAGACGGCTCCCGTCCAGATGATCCCCAACGGCGCGATCAATCCGCTGTTCCACGCGACCGTGCAGGCGACCGAGGAGGCGATCGTCAACGCGCTGCTGGCCGCGGAGACGATGGACGGCGCCGACGGGCTCCGCGTCCACGCCCTGCCGCACGACCGGCTGCTGGCGGCGCTGAAGGCGGCGAACCGCCTCCCCTAGTCCGCCGCGGCCCGGAACGGGTGGGCGAGCTGACCGAGGTAGCCCGCGGGCACGGGCTCCCCGGCGACGCCGTAGGTGTCGGGCCAGCGCCCCGGCGGCAGGTGACGGGTCCCGAACACGGCGTCGATCCACGGCAGGTGCACCGCGAAGTTCCGGTCGCGGGCCTCGGCTGCATCGGAGTGATGCCAGTGGTGGAAGCGGGGACTGACCAGCACGCGTTCGAGCGCCCCGAAGTCCCAGCGCAGGTTGGCGTGGATCAGCACCGCGTGCAGCGAGACGAACGCGAGGTACCCGGTGAGCGCCGGCGCCTCGATCCCCAGCGACAGCAGAGCCGTCAGCACCAGGCTGCGCGTCGCCAGCACGTCCACGAGGTGCAGCCGCGACCCCGCCAGCCAGTCGAGCGCGGGGCTCGAGTGGTGGATCGCGTGGAAGCGCCAGAGCAGCGGCACGACGTGGAAGGCGCGGTGCACGGCGTACTGCGCGAGGTCCGCGACGATGACCGCGAGCAACCACTGTCCCCAGGTCGGCAGGCCGCGGACCAGCGGCACCACGACCGCGTCCGGAACGGCCGCGGCAAGGCGCGTCGCGGGCCACAGGATCAGGAAGCTGAGCGCCTGCACCAGCACGTGGCTCGCGAAGAAGTGGACGACGTCGGTGGTCCACGCTGGGCGGAACACGCTCTGCTCCGCCCGCAGCGGCCACAGCCGCTCGAGCGGCACGAAGACGAGCGCCAGCAGGAACAGGTTGAGCAGGAACCAGTCGAGCCCGAGGCCCAGCTCGGGCCCGCCGCGCGCGCTGGCCCCTCCGTCGCCGATGGCGGTCGCCAGGATCGCAAGGCCGCAGCCCGTGAGGCCCAGCACCTTGCGCCGGCGCAGCAGCAGGCTGAGCACCCCGAGCAGGAACGCGACGACGAGGCCCGCTTCGAGGACTCCGCGCACGACGGCCATCGGGTACAGCTCGCGGAAAGCGGGCGCCGACAGCGCCCCGGGAAAGCGGAGGACGAGCGTCGCCCCGGCCGCCACCGCGCCCAGGAACACGGAGGCGGTGCCCGAGACCCAGCCGGTGCCCAGGCGGGAGGGCGCGTCGTCGTCGAAGACGCGCCGGAACCACTCGTCGAGGGCGGGACGCACCATCCGCGGAGGATACGCCCCGCCCGCCAGGGGTCAGCCGAGGTCGGCGAACAACTCGCCGAAGACGAGATCGGCCCGGTTGCGCCACGAACCCCACGAGTGGCCCTCGACCACCTCGCGGGTCCGCACCGCGACGCCGAGGCGCTGCAGCTCGGCGGCGAGCGTCCTGCCGTTGTCCGCCAGGTTCCAGCCCTCGTGTTCGGCGCGCAGGTCGTAGCGGCTCCACTCGAGCCAGGCGGCTTCGGGCCGCGCCGCGGCCTCCTTCAGGCGGCCCAGCAGCGCGTCCATGTGCACTGTGATCCCGAACAGCGACTGCGCCGACACGCGCCCGAACACGTCCCCGCGCCGGAACGCGACGTAGGCCGCCGCGTATCCGCCACGGCCTGCTCCGACGCTGGCCCGCGCGGCGCGTTCGGCGCGGGTGCGGTAGGTGCGGTCGATCAGGCCGACCACGTCCTCGGCGACGCCGTCGGCATAGGCGTCGCGCTTGTCCCCCAGCAGTTCCGCGCCCGCCTGCTGCGGCGTCCCCACGGTCGAGACGAACGCCACGATCAGCGGTCGCACCCGGCCGCTGCCGACCAGGTTGTCGAGTGCGCGGGCCAGGTGGCCGGACTCCAGCGCCTCGCCGCCCGCGTGCACGTAGGCCACGGGGTACCGCGCGTCGCTCGCGTCGTAGCCGGGTGGCAGCCACACGTCGACGACGCGCTTGCCGTCGGTCTTCGCCCCCTCGGCCTCGTGGCGCACGACCCGGCCGCGGCGCGCTTCGTCGGTCTCCGCGAAGAACTCCGGCTCGATCCAGCCGGGCATCGCGAACCACGACCACTCGCCGCCGCCGTCCTTCTCGCGGCGGGAGTGGCCGGGGTCGGGCAGGTTCTCGTCGAAGTCGCGCACGAAACGGTAGGTCATCCGCGCCGCCGGCAGCACCCGCGTGCTCCAGTAGAAGAGATCGGTTCCCGCCACCCGGGTCATCGCCCGCTGCTGCCGGGCGCCGATCATCTCGCCCACGAGGCCGAGGTCGTTGCCCGGCCCGCGGTAGACGAAGTGGACGACGTCACCTTCGATCCACGGCAGGCCCGGCGCCGCGGCCAGCAGCGCCGTCACGGCGGCGGCCTTGTCCTGCGCCTGCTCCACGGAGGCGATCGCGGCGGCGAAGCGCGGCCCCAGCGGCAGCGCTTCGACGGCGACCGCGGCGCGCTCGGGCATCGCCGCCGAGGCCAGGCCGAGCTTGACCAGCCGGCTCATGCCGCGGGCATACAGGTGCCCACCCGCGTAGGCGACGGCCGTCCACGAGTGGTCCGGCATCGCCTGGGTTCGCGCGATCTCGCGGAAGCCCTCGGGCCCGACCTCGCCGACGTGCACGGCGCCCAGCTTGGTCTGCACGACCAGCTTGCCACCGACCATCGTCAGGAAGCCGTCCCCCGGCGCCCGCGAGCGCCAGAGCAACTCGCCGTCCGACGCGCGGACGCAGGTGAGCAGCGTGCCCGCGTAGCCGTAGAAGTGGCCGTCGTGGTAGACGGGCCGGTTGTAGCTGCCGCGCAGGCCCTTGCTGGCCCAGGCCTGCGAGGCCTTCCACGTCTCGCCCTCGCGGGCGAGCTGGAACAGCGCCGCCGAGTCGCCGCGGTGGTTGACCAGCACGCGGTCGCCCTCGACGACCAGCGGCACGGCGGCGGGAGCGCCGACCGGGCTCGGGTCCGGTTCGAACCCGACCTCCCACAGCACCCGGCCGTCGTCGGGTGCGAGGCCGTACAGCGCCTTGCCATCGGCCGCGACCACCTGCGCCACGCCGTGCAGGGTCGCCAGCACCGGCGACTGGTACGCCACCTCGTTGCGGCCGGCGATCCAGCGGACGCGCCCGGTCTCCCGGTCGAAGCAACTGATCGACTGCCGGTCCTTGATGCCGTGGTGCAGCACCACGCAGGACCCGGCCAGCAGCGGCGAGCTGGCGTGGCCGTAGAGCGGCTTCTCGGTGCCCGCGATCTCGCGCAGGTCGACCCGCCACAGCAGGGCCCCGTCGCGCACCGCGAGGGCCAGCAAGACGCCGCGCGGCGACAGCACGAACACGGCCCGTTCGTCGACGGCCGGCGTGGCGATCGGGCCGTCGTGCGATCCGTCGTGCCCCTTGTACGCCGCATCCAGCGGCCGCCGCCACATCTCGCGCCCGTCCTGCTCGTCGAACGCGGCGACCACGTCCTCGGCTCCGGCCGCGAACGCGGTGAAGACCCGCCCGCCGTGAACCGCGGCACCGGAGTAGCCCGAGCCGAGCGGCGCGCTCCATCGCTCCACGAGGGCCGGGCGCTCGAGGCCCACGAAGAGACGCGAGGCCTCGGCGCCGCCGACGGCATCGGGCCCGCGGAAGCCCGCCCATTCCTGGGCCGCCACCGGCGTGCAGACGCACAGCCCCCACGCACACACGAACCACGCCAAGCGACGCATACGCCTCCCGGGAAGACGGAGAGAATTTGGCGGAGTGTAGTGTGCGAAACGCGGCGGGGCCAGCGGGCGTTCAGCCGGCTGGTCAGCGCTTCAGCCGCGCTCCACGTACATCTCGACCTTGCGCTGGGCCCAGGGCTCGAGGTCGAAGAACTCGCAGCCGAACTGGTGAGGACCCGCGAATCGAACGACTCGGGCCTGACCCTCGACGACGTCGTCGAAGCCGAAGTGGAGCTTGAAGCCGAAGCGCTCGCCGATCTGGGCGTCGGCGTGGCACTCGATCAGCATCCCCGTGCGGCTGACGTTGAGCGTGCGACCGGCCATCTCGTTGTCTCCGAACAGGCCCTGGAACGTCAGGTCCGCCTTGATCCGGAGCTGCTTGCGCACGGGAACGCTCAGCAGCCGCTCAAGCCGTGCTTCCCACTCCGCGTCCGGCGGGAAGCGCAGCACCGCGTTGGCGCCGACCTCCAGCAACTCGATCTCGCGGGCGTCGAAGTCGGACCCGGCGACGATCACGATCGAGGCCAGCACGGTCGGCGGCGTGATCCGGAGCTGGCGGATGAGGCCGGCCACACCCGGCAACTCGCGGTCCACCAGCACGAGCCGGGGCGAGACCTTCGGGGCCGCCGCCAGGGCGGCCGCCGGCGAATCGGCACGATGACGCTGGACGTCGTCCCTCCCGAGCGGGGAGCGGCTGACGGCGTCGGCCAGCGGACCCTTGCCACAGATGAGGACGCTGATCGGCATTTCCTGGAGCCGGAATTTACCACGAGCCCGCGGCTGGGGCGCCGGGGCCGCCCCTCGCGCGGACGCTCGGCGAGCGCCGGCGAGCGGCGTCGAGGTTGGGTCAGGCCGCGACCGTACCTCCCGCTCCGCCGCCCGGGCTGGATTGGGCGATCTCCCACGGGTGCCGTTCCGGAGTATGCTCTGCGCGGCGATGGCGCCTCTCGACACCGGTCTCGACCAACTCGCGGCGGACCTGGGGCGCACCGACCTCTTCCGCGAGCTCTCGCTCGCCACCCGGCTGCGCGTCGCCGCCTGCCTGGGCCAGCGCCGGCTCGGCGCCGGCGAGCGGCTGTTCGCCCAGGGCGACCCCGGCGACGCGTTGTACATTGTGGTCAGCGGCCGGCTGCGCGTGTGCATCCGGCGCGGCCGCGAGTCTTCGGTGATCGGCTCGATCGGGCCGGGAGAGAGCGTGGGCGAGATGGCGGTGATGAAGGGCGGCGAGCGCAGCGCGGACGTGCTCGCCGACGAGGAGTCGGAGCTGCTGGTGCTGTCGGCGGCCGACTACGGGCGCCTGCTGGGCCACGAGCCCGGGCTGGCCCTGGCCCTCGCCCGTCTCGTCGGCGCGCGCCTCCTTCGCGCTCGCTGAACCCGCGTTGCCGGCCCTGATCCGGTTCGACCGCGTCAGCAAGACCTACCCCGAGGGGGACGCGCCCCGGGTGGTGCTGCGCGAGGCGTCCGCCGAGGTCGCGGCCGGGGAGATCGTCGCCATCCGCGGGCGCAGCGGCAGCGGCAAGAGCACCCTGCTGAACCTCGTCGCGGGGCTCGACTCCCCCACCTCCGGAGACGTGTGGCTCGGGGACGTCGCGGTCAACCGCCTGTCGCCCCGGGAGCGGACGCTGCTGCGCCGCGACCGCATGGGATTCGTGTTCCAGTTCTTCAACCTGATCCCGACGCTGCGGGTGCTCGAGAACGTCGTGCTGCCGGCCGAACTGGCCGGGCGCGGCCCGCGCGCCGCGCGCGAGCGGGCGCTGGCGCTGCTCGACAGGGTGGGACTGGCCTCGCGCGCCGACGCCTTCCCGGACCGCCTCTCCGGCGGCGAGCAGCAGCGCGTGGCGCTCGCCCGGGCGCTCGTGATGGACCCGCCGCTGGTCCTCGCCGACGAGCCGACGGGCAACCTCGACGACCATGCCGGCGAGGTGGTGATGCAGCTCCTCGACGAGATGACGCGGGCGGCGGGCAAGACGCTGCTGCTCGTCACCCACTCGCGCGAGGTGGCGGCCCGCGCCGATCGGGTGCTGACGATCGAGGACGGCCACCTCGTCGCCCCCCGCTGAGCGCCGGATGCTGCCCCGCACCCTGCTCGCGACCGGCCTGCGCGATCTGCTGCGCCGGCCGCTCCACACGGCGCTGCTGGTGCTGGGCGTGGCGCTCGGCGTCGCGGTCGTCGTCGCCATCGACCTCGCGGGCGACAGCGCCCGCCGCGCCTTCGCCCGCTCCGCGGATGCCGTCGTCGGCCGCGCCACCCACGTGGTGCTCGGCGGGCCGTCCGGCGTGCCCGTGGCGGCGTACCGCGACCTGCGCCGGCACGAGTCGGTGCAGGCGGCCGCACCCGTCGTCGAGGCGACGGCGGTCTCCGACACGCTGGGCCGCAGCGCCGTGCGCCTGCTCGGGGTCGACCCGATCGCCGAGGGCCCGTTCCGCGACCACCTCGGCGGCGGTTCGCTGCGCGCGCCCGGGTTCGGGCGGTTGTTCACCGAGCCGCGCGGCGCTGTCCTCTCCGCGACGCTGGCCCGGCGTCACGGCCTCGGGCCGGGCGATGCGCTGAGCCTGCGCGTCGACGACCGCCGGCTGGAGCTCCGCGTGCTGGGCCTGATCGAGACGGCTCCGGACCGGGCGGCCGCACTCGACGGCCTCGTCCTGCTCGACGTCGGCGTCGCACAGGAACTGCTCGGCCGCGGCGACCGGCTGACCCGGATCGACCTGATCCTGGCGCCCGGCGCCTCGCCCGCCGCGATCGCCGCGGGCCTCGGGCCAGGACTGCGAGTCGCGCCCGCGAGCGAGCAGGCCGAGACCGCGATCCAGCTCACGGAGGCCTTTCACCTCAACCTCGGCGCGCTCTCGCTGCTCGCCCTGGTCGTGGGCATGTTCCTGATCTACAACACGATCACCTTCAGCGTGGTCCAGCGGCGCGCGGTCTTCGGCACGCTGCGCCTGCTCGGCGCCACGCCGCGCCAGGTGTTCGCGCTGATCCTGGTCGAGGCCGCCGCCGCCGCCGCGGTGGGCACCCTGGCCGGCGAAGCGCTCGGCTACGTCCTGGGCCAGGGCGCCGTGCGGCTGGTGACGCGCACGATCAACGACCTCTACTTCGTGCTGGCGGTCGGCGACGTCCCGCTGACGGCGGGCGTGGCCCTGCCCGGCGCCCTGCTCGGGCTCGGCGCGGCCCTGCTCGCGGCCCTGCCCCCGGCGCTCGAGGCCTCGCGGGTCGAGCCGATCGCCGCGCTGCGGCCCTCGACCTACGAGAGCCACGCGCGGCGCCTGCTGCCGCGGCTGGCCTCGGCCGGCGCCCTGCTCGCGCTCGGCGGCGGCGCGCTGCTCGCCGTCACCGATGGCGTGCCGGCGGCGTTCGGCGCGCTGTTCGCGATCGTGCTCGGCGTGGCGCTGGCGGTCCCGTTGCTGACCGCGACCTTCGCCGCCCGCGCTGCCGCACCGATGGGCCGCGTCGCGGGCGCGCTGGGGCGGATCGCGGCCCGCACCGTGGAGCGCTCCGTGGGCCGCACCGGGGTCGCCGTCGCGGCGCTGACTACCGCGGTCTCGGTGACGGTCGGCGTCAGCCTGATGATCGCCAGCTTCCGCGCCACCGTCGTGAACTGGCTGGAGCTGACGATCCGCGCCGACCTCTACGTCGGCGCGCCGTCGGGCGGCGGCGTGCGGGCGACGCCGGCGATCGACCCGCAACTGCCCGCGCGGCTCGCGGCCCTGCCCGGGGTCGAGGCGATCGAGACGATCCGCCGGGTCCGCATCGCGTCCGAGGTGGGCGAGATCGCGCTCGGGGCGTCGGACCTCGGCGCGGCGGGCGCGGGGCTGTACCGCTTCGCCGCGGGGTCTGACCCGGATCCCTGGGCCCGCGTCGAACAGGGCGCACTGATCGTCAGCGAGCCGTTCGCCCACCGCCACCGTCTCGCCCCGCGCGGGGCCAGCGTCCTGCTGCAGACCGACCGCGGCCGCGTCCGCTTCCCCGTCGCCGGCGTGTTCTACGACTACTCGACGGAAGAAGGCCTCGTGCTGATGGGACGGGCGACGTACGAGCGTCACTTCGAGGACCGGGCCGTGTCGTCGATCGCGCTGCACGCGGCTCCGGGCGTGGACCTCGACGCCCTCGCGTCGCAGGTGCGCGAGGCCGCAACGGGGCGCGCGCTCCTGGTCACCGACAACCGCAGCCTCAAGCGCGAGGCGATGCGCGTCTTCGATCGGACGTTCGCCGTCACGCATGCGCTGCGCCTGCTGGCGGTCGTCGTGGCCTTCGTCGGCGTCTGGAGCGCGCTGATGGCGCTGCACGCCGAGCGCACCAGGGAACTCGCGACGTTGCAGGCGCTCGGCCTCACGCCGGGCCTGCTGCGGCGCCTCGGCCTGCTCGAGAGCGGCCTGATGGGAGCGCTGGCGGGGCTGCTCTCGCTGCCACTGGGAGCCCTGCTCGCCGCCATCCTCGTCGACGTGATCAACGTCCGCTCGTTCGGCTGGACGATGGAGTTGCGGCTGGAGCCGGGGCTGTTCGTCCAGGCGCTGGCGGTGTCGCTCGCCGCCTCGCTGCTCGCGACGGTGTACCCGCTGTGGCGGCTGTCGCGGCGCGAGGTCGCCGCCGCACTGAGGCAGGAATGAGCGCCGCGCGGTCCCTCGCTCTCGCCGCCCTCCTGGCCGTCGCCTCCTGCGGGGGGCCGGGCGGCCCGGAGCCCGCGCCCGATCGACTCGACCTCGGCGGCGCCGACGATCTCTCCGGCTTCGCACGCGCCACCGCCCCGGTCCCATTGCGCTTTGCCGAGGACCACGGCCCGCACTTCGAGTACCAGACCGAGTGGTGGTACTGGACGGGCCATCTCGCGGACGGCGCCGGTCGCGCGTACGCCTTCCAGTTCACGATCTTCCGCCGCGGCCTTTCGCCCGGACCGCCGCCCGCCGGCCCGGGCCTGCGGACCAACCAGGTCTACTTCGCCCATCTCGCGATCACCGACGAGCACGGCGATCGCCACGTCTTCGCCGAGCGCTGGGCGCGCGGGGCTGCCGGCCTCGCCGCGGCCGCGGCGCAGCCGTTCCGCGTTCACGTGGACGACTGGGAGGCCACCGGCCTCGACGCCGCGGGGGCCGTGAGGATCCGGGCTCGCCACGCCGACTTCGGCCTCGCTCTCGAGCTCGCGCCGCAGAAGCCGCCGGTCCTGCACGGCGACCGCGGCCTCTCCCCGAAGAGCGACGAGCCCGGCAACGCGTCCTTCTACGTGAGCCTGACCCGGATGTCGGCGCATGGCCGCATCCGGCTCGACGGCCGCGAACTGGCGGTGCGGGGCGAGAGCTGGTTCGACCACGAGTGGAGCACGAGCGCGCTGGGCCCGGACGCGGAGGGCTGGGACTGGTTCAGCCTGCAGCTCGACGACGGACGCGAGCTGATGTTCTTCGTGATCCGCCGGCGCGACGGCGGCATCGAGCCTGCCTCCGGCGGCACCCTCGTCGAACGCGACGGCACGACCCGGCACCTGGGCCCGCGCGACGTCCTCGTCCAGGCCCGCGCCCACTGGACGAGCCCCGGCACCGGCGCGCGCTACCCCGCCTCCTGGACCCTGCGCGTGCCCTCGGAGCGCCTCGAGCTGCGCCTGGAGCCGCTGGTGGCCGACCAGGAGATGCGCACGTCGATCGTCTACTGGGAGGGCGCGGTGCGGGTGGACGGGCAGGCCGCGGAGCGCCCCGTCGCGGGCCGCGGCTTCGTCGAGCTGTCGGGCTACCACGCCCCGATGCAGGGCCTCTTCTGACGCCCTTGACAAAATAGACCGCGCGTTCTATTTTTGGCGTGTGCGCAAGGGCGAACTGACTCGGCAGAAGGCGCTGGAGGCCTCCGTGGGACTCGCCTCGCGGCTGGGCCTCGGCGGCCTGACGATCGCCAGCCTGGCCGACGAACTGGGCATCTCGAAGAGCGGCCTCTTCGCCCACTTCCAGTCGAAAGAAGCGCTCCAGGTGCAGACTCTCGAGGCTGCGGCCGAGCGGTTCACCGACGCGGTGATCCGGCCCGCGCTCGCCGCCCCCCGGGGGGTGCCGCGGCTGCGCGAGTTGTGCGAGCGCTGGCTGGTGTGGCCACGGGTGGTGCCCCAGGAGGGCGGCTGTCTCTTCGTGGCGGCGGCCGTCGAGCTCGACGACCGGCCGGGGCCCGCGCGCGACACCCTCGTGCGCATCCAGCGCGACTGGCTGGATTTCCTCGCCGGAACCGTGCGCATCGCCGTGGCGGAGGGCCACTTCCAGCCGAAGACGGATGCGGCGCAACTGGCGTTCGAGATCTACGGCGTGATGCTGTCGACCCACCACGCCCATCGCCTGCTGGGGGACCCGAAGGCTGCGTCACGCGCCCGTCGCGCCCTCGACGACCTGATCGCCCGCCACGCGGTCGCCAGGCACTGAAAGCCAGGACTCTGCGCCCGATGGACGATCCACGCGCCAGAAACAGCACGACCGTTCGGTCGCGGCCGACGCCAGTCGCGTTGCGCGTCGCCGGGCGCTCCCTGCGTGCGCTGGCTGCCGTGTCTCCGGAATCCGCGGCCGCCCTGACGGAGCGCCTGTTCCTCTCGCCGCCGCGCTTCGCGCCTCCCTCGCACGAGCGTGCCGCTTTCGCGGCCGCCCGGCCCGCCCGCATCGACGGCCCCGATGGCCCGCTGCGGCTGTGGCGGTTCGACGCCGGCGCGATCGACGTGCTGCTGCTCCACGGCTGGGGCGGGCGGGCCAGCCAGATGGCGGCCTTCGTGGCGCCCATGCGCGCGGCAGGCCTCCGCGTGGCAGCGCTGGACGGCCCCGCCCACGGCGACTCCGCCGGCCGCCTGGCCACGGTCCCCGGTTTCGCAGTCGCCCTGCGCCAGGCCCACTGCCAGCTCGGCTTTCGCGCCGTCGTCGGCCACTCCATGGGTGGCGCCGCGACGGCGGTGGCCGTCGCGCGCCACCAGTTGCCCCTCGAGGCCGCCGTCCTCATCGGCTCACCGGCGCGGCCGAGCCGCTTCGTCCGGGACTTCGCCGACGCGCTCGGCCTGCCCGCGCCGCTCGAGGCGGTACTGCTGCGGAGGCTCAAGCGCCGGACGGGGCTCACCCTCTCCGAGATCGACGCCGAGGCACTGGCGCCGGCGCTCCGCGGCGCCGCGCTCGTGATCCACGACCGGGCCGACCGCGAGGTGCCCTACGCCGATGCCGAGGCCCTGGTCCGGGCGTGGCCGCGTGCCGTACTGCTGACCACCGCGGGACTCGGCCACCGCCGCATCCTCCGCGACCGCAACGTCGCCGCCGCTGCGGCCCGGTTCGTGGCGGCCGCGCTGGGCCGTCCGCTTCGTCCCTGCCTCACGGAGGGCTGTCCCGAGCTCCCGTTCCGCCCTGGAGGGCGCTGCGAGCGCTGCGCCCTCGAGGCCTTCCTCTTCGATCCCGGCGCGCGCGGGCCGTTCGCGGCCTGACGGCCCGGGCGTATCCTCGCGGCATGCCTCGCGGGTCCCGACTCGTCGCCCTCGCCGCCCTGCTGTCCGCCGTGCCTGCCCTGGCGCAGTCGCCGCCGGCCGCGCCAGGAGCCTGGCTCAAGGGCAACCTCCACACCCACACGAACCGCAGCGACGGCGATGCCGCGCCGGAGGAGGTGGTCCGCTGGTACCGCGATCACGGGTACGACTTCCTCGCCCTGAGCGATCACGACCAGTTGACGGACCCCGCTCTGCTCGCGGCTGCCGCAGGGCTCGTCCTGCTCCCCGCGGAGGAGATCACGGGGCTCGCCCTGCCGGCGGACGGCCGGCGGCTGCCCGTCCACGTCAACGCGCTCGGCGTGCGCGCGGCCGTCGAGCCGTTCAAGGGCGGAACCGCGGCGATGGCGCTGCGCGAGAACGTCGACCGCGCGCGCGCGGCCGGAGCGCTCGCCCTGGTCAATCACCCGAACTTCGGCTGGGCGCTTTCGACGGACGACCTGCTGTCCGTCGCGCCGCAGTTCCAGTTGCTCGAGATCTTCAGCGGGCACCCGCTCGTCCACCACCTCGGTGGCGGCGGCGCGCCTTCGGCCGAGCAGGCGTGGGACGCGCTGCTCGGCGCGGGGCACCGCGTCCATGGAGCGGCCGTCGACGACTCGCACCACTTCGTCGGCGAGTGCACCCCGGCCCGCGCTTGCCCGGGGCGCGGCTGGGTCGTGGCGCGGGTTCCGGAGGCCACGCCGGCCGCGGTGCTGGACGCCCTCGAGCGCGGCGACTTCTACGCCTCGAACGGCGTCGTGCTTCGCGACGTTTCGCGGGACGCGGACGGTCTGCGCCTCGAGGTCGAGCCGCAGAAGAGCTTCCGCTACCGCATCGAGCTGATCGGCGACGGCGGGCGGGTGCTGACGACCGTCGACGGACTGTCCGCGGGCTGGCGCTTCAGCGGCAACGAGCGCTACGTGCGCGCCCGCGTCACCGACTCGATGGGCCGCCAGGCCTGGACGCAGGCCGCGTTCAGGGTGCGCTGAGGCCGCCCGCCTAGAGGCCGATCTCGTCGGCGATCGGCTTCAGCGCCTCGATCAGGAAGCCGACGTGCTCGTCGAGCGGGCGCCCGAGCGCCTCGGCCCCGCCGTAGACGTAGCTGCGGTCCACCGAGCGCGCGAAGGCCTTGTCCTTCAGCTTCTTCGTGACCGACTCCACGGGCAGGTCGGCGATCTTCTTCGTCGGCCGTACCTTGACCGCCGCGCCGATGAAGCCGACCAGCTCGTCGCACGCGTAGATCGCCTTCTTGAGCGGCGTGTCGCGCGGGATGTTCATGTAGTCGGCGTGGGAGCAGATCGCCTCGACGATCTCCTCGGGATAGCCGCGCTCGCGCAGGATTCGCGAGCCCACATGGAGATGCGTCTCTTCGGTCGGGTTCTGCTCGTAGTCGAAGTCGTGCAGCAGGCCGACGATGCCCCACTTCTCGATCTCGGCGGCGTCGGTGACGCCGAACCAGCCCGCATAGGCGCGCATCGCCTGCTCGACCGCGCGCCCGTGCTTGCGCAGGGCGTCCGACTGCGTGAACTCGAACAGGAGGGCCTCGGCCTCGGCCCGGGTCGGCACTCGCTCGCTCATGCGGCCAAAGATACCTCTCAGCGCTGGCAGCGCGGGCAGAAGTGGGACGAACGTCCGCCGATCACGCGCCGGGCAATCGCCGCCTCGCCGCAGCGCAGGCAGCGCTCACCGGTGCGGGCGTAGACGCGGCGCTCGTCCTGGTAACCGCCGTCGGTTCCGTCGGGGTGCACGTAGTCGCTGATGCTGGAGCCGCCGGTTTCGATCGAGCGCAGGAGCACGCGCCGGATCTCGGCCGCCAGGCGCTCGCACTCGGCGCGGGTCAACCGCCGTGCCGCCCGCGTCGGCCGCACACCCGCGCCGAACAGCGCTTCGTCGGCGTAGATGTTGCCGACCCCCGCCAGCACGGCCTGGTCGAGCAGCAGCGTCTTGACCGGAGCCGACCGCCGGCGCGACGCCGCCCACAGCAGCAGGCCGTCGGCCCCGAGCGCGTCCGGCCCCAGCCGGTCGAGGCGCGGATCGGAGCGGCCCGGCGCGAGCCAGGCCACCTTGCCGAACTTCCGCGTGTCGCGGAACAGCAGGTCGCGCCCCCCGTCCTCGAAGGCCAGCCGCAGGTGGACGTGGCGGTCGGTGCCGCGGGCTTCGACCTGCTCCTCGGGGCTGAGCGTCCCGCCGCCCGTCGACGACAGCAGCCGCACGCTGCGCGCTCCCGTCCCGAAGAGCTGCCCGGTCATGCCCAGGTGCAGGAGCAGGCGCGAGCCGTCGTCGAGGGCAGCCAGCAGGTACTTGCCGTGCCGCTCGACCTCCGTGGCGGTCCGGCCGGCCAGTCGCCGCCGCAGCGTCGCCGGCGGCGTGACGAAGAAGTAGCTGGGCCTCGTCGTGTGCACGGCAGCGATCCGCCGTCCCACCAGCAGCGGCCGCACCTGCCGGCGCGTCACCTCGACCTCGGGCAGCTCGGGCACGGCCGCGGACGTCAGGCCTTGCGCGGGGGCGCGAAGGCGTTGGCGTAGTCGCGGGCGAAGTCCTCGAACGCGAGCGGCGCGCGGCCCAACACCTTGTGCACGTCGCCCGTGACGCGAGCCCACTCGCCCGCGCGGAACGACGCGTACATCTCGAGCATGCCGTCCGCCAGCCAGTCGGGCAGGCCCGCCGAGCGGAAGGCGGCGCCCGCCTGCTCGGGGCTCGCCGCCTGGTACCGCACCGCGCGCCCCGTGGCGGTCGCGAGCTGCTCGGCCATCTCCTCGAAACGGAGCGCGGCCGACCCGGTCAGCTCGTAGGCGCGGTTCTCGTGGGCCGCGGGCGAGAGCAGCACCGCGGCGGCCACCGCCGCCACGTCTCGGGCGTCGATCGCGGCCACTGCCGCCTCGCCGGCGGGCAGCGAGAAGCGACCCTCAGCAGCGATCGACGTGGCGGACATCAGCAGGTTCTGCATGAACCACGTCGGCCGCAGCAGCGTGTAGGCGAGGCCGGACTCCTCCAGCCGCTTGTCGGTCGTCGCGTGCCAGCGGGAGAAGCTGACGGGCGAGCCGGTGCGCGCGCCGGCGCCAGAGACGCGGACCACCCGCGGCACGCCCGCGCGCCGGGCGGCCCCGATCGCGCGGCCCTGGAGCTCGTCCTGCCGCGGGTCGACGGGCGAGAGCAGGAACAGCGTGTCGACGCCGTCGCAGGCAGCCTCGAGCTGCTGCGGCTGGTCCAGGTTGCCCTCGACCACCTCGATGCCGGTGTCGCGCAGGGTCCGCGCCTTGGCGGGAGTGCGGGCGAAGACACGGAACGCCGCGCCGCGATCGCGCAGCAGCCGCACGAGTTCGGTGCCGATCGTGCCGGTGCCGCCAGTGACGAGGATCATCGAGTCGTTGCCTCCATGGAGGAAGTTCAGAGATCGCGCAGCGCCACGGCGACCGGCACCCGCACCGCCCGCAGCGCGGGCGGCAGGCCGCCGACGGCCCCCATCGCCAGCGCGAAGCCGAAGCCGAGGGCCAGCAGGTCCGGGGTGACGCGGAACGCGAATGCGACGTGGGAGAAGGTCTGGAAGTTGAGGGTGGACGTGGTGAGCCCGTCCAGCGGCCAGGCGAGCAGCGCGCCCAGCACTCCCCCGGCGGCCGCGAGCAGCAGCGACTCGGCCACGATCGCGATCACCACCGCCCCTCCGCCGAAGCCCAGGGCGCGGATGGTGGCGAGCTCCCGTGCGCGCTCGGCCACTGCCGAGTAGAGCGTGTTGAGCGCGCCGCAGACCGCGCCGACGCCCATCACCGCGGCGACCAGCGCGCCCAGCGAGAGGATCATGCCTCGCATCGCCTGCGACGCCTTGGCGTAGTACTCGGTCTCGCGGTCCACCTGGTGTCGCATCCTGGGGTCGGAGGCCACCCGCTCGCGCAGCGCGCCGAGCGCGTCGCGCGCGACGAGCCGGGCCGCCGCCGATTGATAGTACCCCCGCGGCCGCTGGTACGCGGGGCCGACCACGGCCTCGTCGGCCCAGATCTCGGAGTCGAAGGCGCTCCCGCCGGCGTCCAGGAACCCGACGATCGTGAACGGCGTGCCGCCCAGTCGGACCGAGGCCCCGAGGTCGAGCCCGGCGTAGCTGTTCCGGGCGTAGCGGCCGACCACGACCTCGGCGGTGCCCGGCGTCAGCATGCGGCCCTCGGCGACGCGCACTCCCCCGTGCACGTCGAGGGCGCGCGCGGTCACGCCGCGGACCATGACGTTGGCCTCCGTGCCGGCCTGGCGCAGCGGCAGCGCCACCAGCACGACGATCTCCCCGCTGACCAGCGGGCCGCGCGCGTCGCGTGCGACCTCGGGCGCGTCCTGCAGCACCCGGAGCTCCTCCACGTCGAGCACGCTGTCCATCTCGGAGGTGGCGCCCGCGCGCCGGACCAGCGCGTTGTCGGGCGAGCCCGAGGAGACGAGCGCCAGCTCGAAGCCGCGCGCCAGCGCCAGCATCGCCACGAAGACGGCGACCGATCCCGCGATGCCCGCGACCGCCACGAGCGACGACCGCCAGCGCGCGCGCAGGCTCTCGATCGAGTAGACGAGCGGGAGGGCCACGTGCGTCCTACAGCCTTCGCAGGGCCGTCGCGACGTCGAGCCGGGCGGCCTGCAGCGCGGGCGCGAGGCCGGCGGCGAACCCGACCCCCAGCGCGAGGAAGAGCGCCGCGACGGCGCCGCCGTCCGGCAGGTAGAAGACGGGCAGCAGGCCGCCGGTCGGATCGCCGCCCAGGGTAAACGCCTTGGCGAACGCCGTGCCGGCGACGCCACCCAGCAGCGCGATGCCCAGCGACTCGGCCAGCACCAGGCCCAGCACGAAGCGGTCGCCGTAGCCGATCGCCTTCAGCACCGCGAGCTCCGCCGTACGCTCGCGCACGGCCCCCGCCATCGTGTTGCCCGTGACCAGCAGCAGGGTGAAGACGACGACAGCGCCCACGGCCAGCATCAGGGTCTCGATGTTGCCCATCTGCTTGACGAACGAGGCGGCCAGCGCCTTCTCGCTCTGGGCGCGGGTCTCCCAGGCCGAGTTGGCGAAGCGCTCGTCGATGCGCTTGCACACCTCGACGAGGTCCGCGTCCGGCGCGATTCTCACGGCGTACCAGCCGATCAGCCCATCCGGGTAGCCCTCGGGCAGGTTCTCGAGCAGGTAGTCGGAGCGGAACCAGAACTGGGTCAGGTCGTCGGTCGGCTTGGAACCTTCGTAGATGCCCACGAGGTGGAAGTTCCACTCGCCGGTGAAGATCGTGCCCTGGATCGGGACCCGGTCGCCGACCTTCCAGCCGAAGCGTTCCGCGAGCGCGGCGCCCGCGATCGCCGCGGTGCGATCGGAAAGGAACTCCCGCCATGCCGCGTCGTCGATCCGGAACTCGCGGTACATGTCGCGGTAGGTGTCCTTGTCGATCGCGAACTGCGGAAAGAAGTTCTTCGGGTCCTGGTAGACGCCGCCGAACCAGTTGGCGTAGGTGACGGCCTCCACGCCGGGGAGCTTCAGGATCTGGTCGCGGTACGCGAGCGGCAGCGGCTGGATCAGCGACGTGCGGTTGGTGACGAAGATGCGGTCGGCGCCGGCGGCGTCGATGCCCTGGTTGAAGGCCGCGCGGATCGTCACCAGCAGGCAGAACAGGAACAGCGCGACGGCGAAGGACGCTGCCGTCAGCAGCGTGCGCGCCTTCTTGCGCAGCAGGTTGGCCGCGACCAGGGGCAGGAAGCGCACGTCAGGACAGCTCGCCCTTGTCGAGGTGGAAGGTGACCTGGGCGCGGGCGGCGGCCCGCGGGTCGTGGGTCACCATCAGCACGGTCTTGCCGAACTCGGCGACCAGGTGGTGGAGCATCTCCAGGATCTCGTCCGCGCTGTGGCGGTCGAGGTCGCCCGTGGGCTCGTCGCACAGCAGGAACGTGGGGTCGGCGACGATCGCCCGCGCGATCGCCACCCGCTGCTGCTGGCCGCCCGACAGCTCGCGCGGCTTGTGGTCCAGGCGGTCCGCGAGACCGACGACCCGCAACGCGGTCGCCACCCGCTCGCGGCGATCGGCCTTCGACAGCGGCAACAGCAGCAGCGGCAGCTCGACGTTGCGGAAGGCCGACAGCACCGGGATCAGGTTGTACATCTGGAACACGAAGCCGACGTGCCGCGCGCGCCAGGCCGTGAGGCGGGCCCGCGACAGCGCGGTGATCGCGTCCCCGGCGACCCGGATCGTGCCGGCGGTCGGCACGTCGAGGCCGCCGATCAGGTTGAGCAGCGTGCTCTTGCCGGAACCCGACGGCCCCATCAGCGCGACGAACTCGCCACGCTCGACGTCGAGGTTGACGTCGGTCAGCACGTGGAGATCCTCGCTGCCGCGGCGGTAGCCCTTGGCCACCCCGCGCAGGCAGATGAGCGCTTCCGACCGTGCGGTCGAGCCGACCCTGGCCATGGGCCGCGATCCTACCGCCGATCGGAAAGGGCTTGCATTCGCCCCCGGGACGACCCATCTTGAAGGTGTCAGGACGAACGAGGGTCAAGCTCGGAGGTCCATTGGCCATGGAGGGTCCCCCCGACCAGTGCGGGCCCCGTGGAGGACGGCGGGGCCGTAAGAGGACGGAGCGGACCGGGCTCGTCCTCGCCCGGTGTTCGTTGACATGAGAACCCCCGCCCCCGGGGCGGGGCGCGAGATGGAACCTCGCAGGGCCCGGCAGCGCTTCGCAGGCTGCCGGGCCTTTTTCGTGCTGTGCTAACGTCGCGCCCGGCATGGACCAGCGTGGCCTCGTCCCGGCGCTCTTCGGCGTGCCCCGCGCGCTGATCGGGATGCTCCACGCGGGAGCGCTCCCCGGCGCTCCCCTCTCCTCCGATCCCGTCGGCGCCTCGTGCGAGCGGGCCGTGGCCGAAGCCCGACTCCTGGCCGCAGCGGGCTTCCACGGGCTGCTGCTCGAGAACATGCACGACCGGCCCTACGTCCGCGGGGCCGCGCCCCCGGAGACGGTGGCGGCGATGGCCGTGATCGCGCACGAGGTGCGGCGCGCCGTGGCGTTGCCGCTGGGCGTGCAGGTGCTGGCCGCCGCGAACAAGGAAGCGATCGCCGTGGCCCACGCCGCGGGGGCCAGCTTCGTGAGGGTCGAGGGCTTCGTGTTCGCGCACGTCGGCGACGAGGGCGTGCACCAGTCCGATGCGGGCACCCTGCTCCGGTACCGCCGCGCGATCGGCGCCGACGCCGTGCGGGTGTTCGCGGACGTCAAGAAGAAGCACTCCTCGCACTCGCTCACGGCCGACGTCTCGCTCGTGGAGACCGCGCGCGCCGCCGAGTTCTTCCTCGCCGACGGCGTGATCGTGACCGGGACCGCCACCGGCCAGCCGGCCGACGCCCGCGAGGTCGCCGAGGTCGCCGCCGCCACGGCGCTGCCGACGCTCGTCGGCTCCGGCGTCGACGCCCACAACGTTGCGAGCTACCGGGCCGCCGACGCCCTGATCGTCGGCTCGGCGCTGAAGGCCGGCGGCCACTGGACCGGCGCCCTCGACGAGTCCCGCTGCGCGGCCGTGGCCCGCGCGTTCCGGGCCGCCTGAGCGATGACCGCGCCCGAACTGGTCCTGCTCGGCAACCTGCTGGTGGACGACGTCGTGATGCCGGACGGCCGCACGCGGATGGCCGAGGCCGGAGGCTCGGCGCTGTACGGCGCGCTGGCCGCACGTCTCTGGGAGACGCCGGTCGGCCTCGCCACGGTGTGCGGCAGCGACTACCCGCGCCCCGCGCTCGAGGCCCTGCAGCACCGCGGCGCCGACCTCGAGGGCGTGCGCGACCTCGGACGCGAGGGCCTGCGCTCGTGGCTCCTCTACGAGGGCGTGCGGCGGCAGGTGCTGCACCGCCTCGACCGGCCCACCCACGTCGAGGTCTCGCCCGCCCCCGGTTCGCTCCCCGTCCGCTACCAGCGCTCGCGCGCCTTCCACCTGGGACCGATGCCGTTCGAGGTCCAGCGCGAGCTGGTGCTCGAGCTCTCGACGCTGCCGGGGGCGCTGGTGTCGCTCGACCCCTTTCGTCCGCTGCGGCCCGACACGCTGGACGCCTGGCAACCGATCTTCGCGCGCGTCGACGCGCTGTTCCTGAGCGAAGACGAGATGCAGCTTCCCGGGGCCGCGCAGCGCCCCGAGGACGTGCTGCGCTCGCTGCGGGGCGGCCGGCTGCGCCACGTGTTCTACAAGCGCGGCGCCCTGGGCGGCCTCGCCTACGACGTCGCGCGCGACCGCATCGACGGCTGGGAGGCCCGCGCGCCGGAGTGCGCCGATGCGACAGGCGCTGGCGATGCGTTCGCCTCCGGGGTCCTCACCGGCCTGCTGCGTCGCGAGTCCCCCGCGCGGGCCGTGGCCCGCGGCATCGTCGGGGCCAGCTTCGCGATCTCGACCTGGGGCATCGAGGGCCTGCTCGCGGCCAGCCCGGAGGGGGCGGAAGCCCGACTGGCCGCGTGGTACCAGGGCGGCGGGGCGTGGCCTTCGGCATGAACCGGGTGCGGATCGCGCCGCGGGTCGCCGGCGCGCTCGCCGCCGGCCGGCCCGTCGTCGCTCTCGAGACCACGCTCGTCACCCACGGCCTGCCGGCTCCGGAGGGCGTGGACACGGCGCAGGCGCTCGAGTCGGAGGTGCGCGAGTCCGGCGCGGAGCCGGCGACCATCGGCGTCCTCGCGGGCGCCGTCGTCGTGGGGCTCGAGGCCGACGAACTGGCGGCGCTCGCCGAGCCCGGCGCGATCAAGCTGAACCTGTCGAACCTCGCCGCCGCTCTCGCGCGCGGTGAGCGCGGATCGACGACGGTTGCCGCGACCGCCTGGTGCGCGGCGCGGGCCGGCATTCGCGTCTTCGCCACAGGCGGCATCGGCGGCGTGCATCGCGGCTACGCCGAGCACGGAGACGCCTCGGCAGACCTCGAGGCGCTCGCGCGCTTCCCGGTCGTCGTCGTCTCCGCGGGCGCCAAGGCCGTGCTCGACCTGCCGCGCACGCGCGAGGTCCTGGAAACCCTGGGCGTCCCCGTCTACGGCTTCGGCACCGACGCCTGGCCTGCGTTCTACCGGCGCGACAGCGGCTTGCGCGCGGATGCCCGCTTCGACGACCCGGCTGCGCTCGCGCACGCGGCCGCGGCGCACTTCGACCTGGGTGGTGGCGGTGTGCTGGTCGGCAACCCGATCCCCGCGGAACACGAGTTGCCCGCCGACGTGGAGCGCGAGGCGATCGCCGCGGCCCTGGCGCAGGCCGCTTCCGCGGGCGTCGCCGGGCGCGACGTCACGCCGTTCCTGCTGGAGCGGCTGCGCGTCGTGACGGGCGGGCGCAGCGTCACCGCCAACGTGGCGCTGCTTCGCAACAACGCGCGGCTCGCAGGCCGGATTGCGGCGGCGCTACCCCCGCCGCGCCCCGAATAGCGAGCGCAGCGGCACGCGCGCGAGCGAGCCGGCGAACTCGCGCTGCAGGTCGCGCAGCCGGCTCTCCCACGTCCCGAGCGTCCAGCACTGCTCCGCCGGCAGCTCGGTGAGGGGCGGCCCCGTCTCGTCGTTGAGGGGACAGATGTCGCGCCGTTCGACCTCGGCGCCCGGCTCGTCGTCGTCCTCCTCGAGCCAGCGCAGCGGCAGCCCCTGCGTTCGGCAGACGTACGGCCTCACCGCGTACACCCGGCAGCCGCCGTCGGCATCCAGGAACGCGCAGGCCCCCGCGGGCCCGGGCTCGCCGGTCGAAAGCAGCGCCGCCGCCCCCTCGCGGATGCGCTCCGCCTCCACCTCGAACACCGTCAGGTCGTCCACGCAGCAGGCCGCGCAGCCGCGGCCGCAACGCAGGCGCGGGCCGTGGCTCGTCGCCACCCGCGCCGCAGCCGCGTCCACCTCCGCGTGGAAGGCGGCGATGTGCGCGGTCCGGCTCACGCCGCGTCGGGCCGCGCCTCGGGCTCGTAGATCAGCCCGATGTGGTACGTGCCGTCGGGCACCTCGAGCACCGCCCCGCCCAGGGCGTCGAGGCGCAGGTCGTGGAACGTGGTCGCCGAGTCCTGCGGGATCAGCCGCAGCACGACGTCGCGCAGCCGGGTCAGGCCGGGGATGTGGACCTGGATGATCCAGCTCTCGTCGCCCAGCATCTGCTCGCGCAGGCAGCGCAGCGGTCCGTAGTCGCCGAGGTGCGGCAGGTCGCCGGGCACCCGCAGCCGCGGCGTCGAGTAGCCGAGCTTGTCCTTCAGGTAGTTCTGGACGCTGACCTCGACCTCCATCAGGCGGTAGAGGGCGCGGGCGATCTTGTTGCGCTGGATGATCGAGAGCAGTTGCGTGGAGATGATGCCGGAGGCCATCGCGTAGTCGCCGACGACGATGAAGCCCGCCATCTGGTCGATCGAGCGGAACACCAGGTCGCTCTCCGAGGGCGCCAGCTTGACGTCCGAGATCTCGATCAGCACCTTCTCCATCTCGCGCAGGGCGAGCCGGCCGTCGGCGCGCTGGCCCTCGGTCGCGCCGAAGTCGTTCCAGGCGACGTGGAGCAGCGTCGGTGCCAGCCGGAAGAAGAAGCGCTTGATCAGGGCTGCGCCCTCGGCCGAGAGCGCCGGCACCAGGGTCTGGACGAACACGACGAAGGCCTCGACCGCCTGGGCCGCGCCGCTGCCTTTCGCCTCGCGGCAGATCTCGATCAGGAGGTTCGTGCGCTCGGCAAAGGCGGCCGGCGGCAGCGCCACGAAGCTCTCCTCGTCCAGGGGCGCGTCGCCGGGCCCGTCGAGAAAAGCCTGCCAGCGCGCCTGCAGCGCCGACGTCTCGGCGCCGAGCCCGCCCGGGCCCTGGCCATCCGCCAGCTCCTCGAGCTCGGCGAGGAACTGGTCGTCGAAGAACTCGTCGCTCACTCGCCTATAGGTTACGGCCAGCCGAGCGATCGGCGCGCATGCAGCGCCGCCTGCACGAGCCAGATCGCCCCGACCACGCGGAAGAGCCACACGACGACGGCGGTGCCGACCAGGGCCTGAATGTGGAGCGGGAAGGGCGATCGGGCGTTCACAGGCGCGGGAGCCCGCGGGCCCCACAACGACAGCGGCAGCACGCTGATCGCGACGCCGCCCTGGAAGAGCGCCACGGCATCGGCGTAGCGGGCGGCAGGCAGCACCTCGGCGACGACGGCCAGCCCGGTCGCCAGCAGCACCAGCAGGGTGCCGAGGATGCCGGCCTCGAGCAGCGGCGCCCGCCGCTCGGCCCAGCCCACGAACGCCCGCAGCGAGGAGTCGTGGGCCACGCACGCACTCCAGGCCGCCGGCCCCAGCGGATCGGACAGGGCCACGGGCCCCGCGCCGTCCTCGCGACCGCACCAGAGGCAGCGGCGCGACGCGCGCACCAGCGCCCAGGGGCGCGCGTAGACGCGGTGCGTGGCCATCAGCGCGACGCCCAGCGCCAGCGATGCGCCCAGTCCCAGCGGCGTGCGCACGAAGAGCGCCAGCACGATCGGCACCGGCAGGAAGAGCACGAGACCGGTGGCGCGCGAGCGGGTCATGCGCCTGGCCCACCCGCGGGCTCGAGCTTGCGCAGTTCCTCCAGGATCGCCTCGAAGCCGGGATCGCCGCGCAACGTCGCCAGCTCCGGATCGTCAGCCAGCGGAATCGTCGTCCGCGGCGGGCCCTTCTTCAGGGCCTCCCGCAGCGCGGCGGTCGCCTCGACCTTGCGGCCGGCCAGGGCATGGGCGCGGGCCCGGTTCACGTCGGGCCCCGGCGACTCCGGATCGATGGCGGCGGCCAGGTCGGCGCAGACCAGGGCGTTCGCGAGCTGGCCGCGCTCGCGCAGGGTGCGGGGCACGTAGAAGTTGGCCTGGCTCATGATCGCGCTCAGCCGCCGCCGCGCCGACAGCGCCGCCAGGCGATCGTCGGCCGCGAGCTGCTCGCGCAGGCGCACGACGTCGAGCGTGCGCACGAACTCGGCGAGGGGTGGCGGTGGCGTCTCGCCGAGGCGCGCGATCGTGCGCATCGCGCTCTGGGTCCACTGCTGGTCCTGCCTGACGAGCTTGCGCTCGCGCTCCAGCTCCTTGCGAGCCGGGGCGCCGAGCCGCTCGACCTCGCGGATGGCCGCGCTCGAACCGCCGAAGCCGGCCAGGTCGTCGGCGAGTGCCTCCCACGTGCGCAGGGCTTCCCCGATCCGCCCGTCCCTCTCGTGGCGGGCGGCGCGCGCCGACACCGAGGCGCGGTAACGATCCGCGACCGCGGCGTCTGCGGGCATGCGGTCCTCCGCCATCGCCCGCAAGGCGAGCCAGTCGAGCGCCTCCATCGCGAGTTCGGGCGGCAGCCACTGGTGCCCCCCTTCGAACGACACGATCCGCGCCGGGGTGCGCGATCCGCGAAGCTGCTCCTCGAGCTGGCGCATCTCCGTGTAGTTGAAGTCGGCCTCCCCCATCGCGCCGTAGAGGCTGAAGGGCTGGCGGACGCGGGCGTCGCCCTCGGGCGGCAGCCCGGCGCCGACCGCGATGACGCCCGCGAGGCCGCCTTCCAGCACGGCGCCGATGCGCGCCGAGATGCGGGCGCCGCCCGAGAAGCCGCCGGCGTAGAGGCGCCGCGGGTCGAGGCTCAGCCGCGCGTGGGCATCAGCCCAGGTCGCCATCACGGCTTCGTTGTTCGGGGCCTTCGGGTCGTCGGAGCGGGTGTCGTTCGAGGCGACGAGCACCATGCCGTGCTTCGCCGCCGCCTCGCGGAAGAGTTCCGCCGCGAGCGGGCCGCGTTCGCGGGGGTCGAACAGGAACAGGGCCGGCCACTTCTTCGCCGGGTCGTAGTCGGCGGGGAGATACAGCGCGTAGCTGAACCGCGGCTGCTCCGCGCAGACGACCTTCGGCGTGATCGCGCCACGCGTCACGGCCAGCGGAGCGACGGACGGCGACGGCGCGGCGGCCTGCGGCGCCGCCAGCAGTGCGACAAGGACGATTCGATCGATCACGGTTCCACCCGGGCCCGCGCCCTCGCCCCCCGCCCCACGCCGGACCGCCGCGTCACGTCGCGCGGCAGGCTGGCCCGCGCGCGGGACGCGGGCGCCACCCATTGTGGCAGTTCCGGCTTCGAGATCCGCTCGAAGAGGAGATGCGTCTCGAGGTGGGCCACTTCGCGGCGGGTCGTGAACCCCTCGAGGGCGATGTCGCGCAGGTGGTCGGCGTCGCGCACCGCGAGGTGGACCAGGAAGTCGTGACGCCCGCCGACGTGGTAAAGCGCCACCGTCTCCCGCAGCGACAGCGCGTGGGCGCGGAACGCCTCCACCTGGCGGCGCGAGTGGCGGGCCAGCCGCACGAACAGCAGGGCCTGCAGCCCGATGCCGAGCGCCCGCGGCTCCGCCTCGGCGTGGAAGCCGCGCAGCACCCGCTCCTCGGTCAGGCGCCGTACCCGCCCCAGGCAGGTCGAGGGCGCCAGCCCGACCCGGGCGGCGATCTCCTTGTTCGACAGCCGCGCATCGTTCTGCAGAAGCCGCACGATCTCGAAGTCGATTCGGTCCAGCGACGCATTTTCCGCCATCAATCGAAGTGTATTCGATTGCGGGGCCTCGCCGCCGAACGTCATCATTCCGCCATGAAGGCTGACACCCGCCGCCCGCTCGCCGACACCACTCGCGCCGTCCACGCCGGGCGCCACGATCTCGCCGAGCTGGGCCTGCACGCGCCGCCGATCGACCTGTCCAGCACCTACCCCACACCCGACCTCGAGGCCGCGGGCCTCAGCATGGGTTCGCTCGGCGCGGGCGGCCGGCCGAAGGGCAGCTTCATCTACTCCCGCATGCACAACCCCACGGTCGCCCGCTTCGAAGACGGGATCGCGGAGATGGAAGGCGCGGAGGCGGCGGTCGCGTTCGGCTCGGGCATGGCGGCGATCACCGCCGCGCTGCTCGCCGCGGCCGACAACGGCAAGCGCCGCCACGTGCTGGCGGTGCGTCCCCTCTACGGCGGCACCGACCATCTGTTGGAAGCCGGGACGCTCGGCCTCGACGTGACGTTCACGGACGCGGCGCACGCGGCGGAGCACATCCGGCCGGAGACGGGCCTCGCCATCGCCGAAACGCCGGGCAACCCGACCCTGGACCTGATCGACATCCGCGCCCTGGCCACCCGCCTTGGCGACGTTCCGCTGATGCTCGACAACACGTTCTCGACCCCCATCCTCCAGAACCCGCTCGCGTTCGGGGCCGCGCTCGCCCTCCACTCGGCCACGAAGGCGATCGGCGGCCACGGTGACGTGCTGGCTGGCGTGATCGCCTGCTCCGAGGCGTGGGCCGAGCGACTGCGCAAGGTGCGGGTGCTGACCGGCGCGGTGCTGCACCCGCTGGCGGCCTACCTGCTGCACCGCGGCCTGCCGACGCTGCCGCTGCGGGTGCGGGCGATGCAGGCGACGGCCCAGGTGCTGGCGGAGCGCCTCGCGGCGCACCCGGGCATCTCCCGCGTGCTTTACCCCGGCCTGCGCGGCGCGGACCCGAACGGGCTGCTCGGCCGCCAGATGCGTGGCCCCGGCTCGATCATGGCCTTCGAGGTCGAAGGCGGGATCGAAGCCGCCGCGCGAATGATGAAGACGCTGCAGATCGTCACCCCCGCGGTCAGCCTCGGCTCGACCGACTCGCTGATCCAGCACCCGGCGGCGCTGACCCACCGCTCGGTGCCCGAGGCGGCGCGCCTCGCCGAGGGCATCACCGGCGGGCTGCTGCGGCTGTCGGTGGGCCTCGAGGACGTCGAGGACCTGTGGGCCGACCTCGAGGCCGGCCTCGCCGCCGCCCGCGACGTCGCCGCCGGGACGCACGAACTGACTCACGCCTGAGGCCGCTGCGGGGCGGGGTAAACTGCCGTCCCGTGGCATCCGCCAAGCGTCTCTACAAGGTCACCTTCCTGAACCAGGGCCAGGTCTACGAGATCTACGCCCGCAACGTGAGCCAGGCGAACCTGATGGGGTTCGTCCAGGTCGAGCACCTGGTGTTCGGCCAGCGCACCACCGTCGTCGTCGATCCCGCCGAGGAACGCCTGCAGCGCGAGTTCGAGGGGGTAAGGCGCTGCTTCCTGCCGATGCAGGCGATCGTCCGCATCGACGAGGTCGAGAAGCAGGGCCCCGCCCGCATCTCCGAGGCCGGCAAGACCGACAACGTCGCCTCCTTCCCGATCCCGCTGTTCAAGCCCAAGGGCGACTGAATGAAGCTCGTCGAGTGCGTCCCCAACTTCTCCGAGGGCCGCGACCGCGCGGTGATCGACGCCATCGCCGAGGCGGTGCGCCAGACGCCGGGCTGCTCGCTTCTGGACGTCGACCCCGGAGTCTCCACGAACCGCACGGTCTACACCTTCGTCGGCCCGCCGGAGGCGGTGGTCGAAGGAGCGCTGGCGGCGGCCCGCGTCGCCCGCCAAAAGATCGACATGCGGCGCCACCAGGGAGAGCACCCGCGCATGGGCGCCCTGGACGTCTGTCCTTTCGTGCCGATCGCGGGCGTGACGATGGAGGACTGCGTCGCCCTCTCCCGCGAGTTCGGCCGGCGCCTCGGCGAAGAGCTCGGCGTGCCCGTCTTCCTCTACGAGGCCGCCGCGACCGAGGCCCACCGCAAGACGCTCAGCCAGATCCGCGCGGGCGAGTACGAGGGCCTGGCGGCGAAGCTGCCGCGGCCGGAGTGGAAGCCCGACTTCGGGCCGCAGCAGTTCGTGCCCGAGTGGGGCGCCACGGCGACGGGCGCGCGCTTCTTCCTGATCGCCTACAACGTCAACGTGCTGGGCACGAAGGAACAGGCCCACCGCATCGCGCTCGACGTGCGCGAGCAGGGCCGCGGCCCCGGCGAGCCGGGGCTGCTCAAGGCGGTCAAGGCGATCGGCTGGTTCGTCGACGAGTACCAGATGGCCCAGGTCTCGATGAACCTCGACGACTTCACGACCACCCCGCCCCACGTCGCGTTCGAGACCTGCGCCGAGCGGGCCCGCGCGCTGAACCTCGGCGTCGTCGGCTCGGAGATCGTCGGGCTGGTGCCGAAGCAGGCGCTGCTGATGGCGGCCGAGCACTACATCGCTCGCGAGAACCTGTTCGTGATCGACGAGCGGCAGAAGATCCGGCTCGCCATCGAGCGCCTCGGCCTGTCCTCGGTGCAGCCCTTCGTGCCCGAGAAGCGGATCATCGAGTACATGATCCCGGCGGCCTCGAAGCCGACCCTGACCGGCCTCACCCTGCGCGGCTTCGTGGAGCAGGTCGGCGCCCGCACGCCGGCACCCGGCGGCGGCTCCGTGTCGGCGGCCGTGGCGGCGATGGGCGCAGGACTCGGCGCCATGATGGGCTGGATGACCTACGGCAAGCGCAAGTTCGAGGCCCAGGACGCACGCATGCGCCGGCTGATCCCGCCGCTGCACGACGCGATGCAGGCGATGATCCCGCTGGTCGACGAGGACACCGCCGCCTTCGACGCCTACATGGCCGCGATGGGCCTGCCGAAGGACACCCCGGAGAAGGCGACCGCGCGCACCACGGCGATGCAGGCGGGTCTGCGCCGCGCGATCGAGGTGCCGCTGTCGGTGATGCGCGTCGCCGACCGCTGCTGGGAGCCGATGATCGAGCTGGCCGCCCACGGCAACCCGGCCTCGCGCTCCGACCTGGACGTCGGCGCCAAGGTGCTCGAGGCCGGCATCTGGGGCTGCGGCCAGAACGTGCTGATCAACCTGACCGACGTGAAGGACGAGGCCTTCCGCGCCTCCGCGCGCGCCGAGGCCGAGTCGCTCGCCGCCCGCGCGCAGGAGCGCCTCGCGGCGCTGCTGGCGACGAAGTCCGCCTAGAACAGCACGCTGAAGGTCGTCGGGCCGCCGGGTTTCGCCTCCAGGGCGAACGCGCAGCGGTGTTGTGCCAGGATCTCCTGCACGAGCGTCAGGCCGATCCCCTGGCCGCCCTCCTTCGTGCTGAAGAACGGCGTGAACAGGTGGGCGCGCACTTCTTCGCTGAGCCCGGGACCGGTGTCGCGCACCTCGACCAGTGGACGCCCTCCGCGCCGGCCCGTCGCCAGGGTCACCGTGCCGCCGGCGCCCGCCGCCTCGACCGCGTTCTTCACCACGTTGGAGAGCGCCTGCTCGAGCAGCGGCCGATCGGCCTCGACGACCAGGGGCTCGACCGCGAGGTCGAATGCGAACGCAACCTGCCGCGACTCGGCATGGCCGGCCAGCAGGCGCGCCAGGCCACGCAGCATCCCGGCCACGTCGAGCGGCTCGCGGCGTGGCGGCGGCAACCGGAACAGGGCGGCGAAGCGGCCCAGGAAGTCCGCGAGCGCCCGGGTCCGACCGATCACGACACCCAGCGCCTGCTCGTAGTCGATCCGGTCTTCGTCCCGGAGCTGCGGCGCGTAGGCCAGGCAGGACTGCAGGAGCGAGCCGGATGCGGCCACGGTCGTGTTCACCTCGTGCGACATGGTGCGGATCAGCTTCTCGTACGCGGCCCGCTCCGAGCGGCGCAGCTCCTCGGTCAGCTCGTCCAGCACGAAGAAGCGGCGGGCGAAGCCGCGGTCCAGGAAGTGGCCGCGCTGGACGCGCACGCGCCGGCCCGCCGCGATCGCCACGACCTGAGGCTCGCCCTCTCCGAGCGCCCCCACAGCCTCGCCGAGCGCTCCAGGCAGCTCCGCGACCTGCCGGCCGCGCAGCTCGGCGGCCGTCGCGTCGAACAGCCGGACCGCGGCCGGGTTCGCGAGCTCCACCCGGCCGTCGAAGTCGAGCACGACGATGCCGGTGGCCGAGACGTCGAGGATGCGGCTCAGGAAGTGGTGGCGCTCCTCCGACCTCACGCGCTCCGCCCGGAGCTGGTCCGCCATCCGGTTGTAGACGTGGACGAGTTCGTCGACCTGGGGCTGCCCTGTGGGAACGAAGCGGGTCGTGAAGTCGCCCTCCTCGAGCAGGCGCGCGCTGTCGCGCGCGAGTTCCAGCGGTTCGAACAGTCCCGCGGTCAGCTTCAGTCCCAGCAGCAGGCTGCCCAGGAAGACCAGCTCGACCGCGATCAGTGCCCAGCGGTCGCCGGCCAGCAGCACCCAGGCGAGGGCCGCGAACACGCCGTGAAGCGCGGCCAGGTACGCGAGCACCCGCCCGCGCGGACTCACGCGCTCACGCCTGCAGCCCGTACTTCTCGAGCCGGCGGTAGAGCGCCGCGCGGGACAGTCCGAGCGCCTCGGCCGTGCGGGTCAGGTTCCCCGCGTGGTGGCGCAGCGCCTTCTGCACCATGCCGCGCTCGATCTCGTCGAGCGTCATCGCGCCGACGGCGGGCAGCGGGTCGCGCTCGCGAGCCCGCGCGTCGAGCGCGGTCGCCGCCTGGAAGTCCTCCACCTCGAGCGTCGGCCGCGGGGTCATCAGCACGGTGCGTTCGAGGGCCTGTGCCAGTTGCCGGACGTTGCCGGGCCACGGCAGCGACTGCAGCCACTGCGCCGCGTGCGGCGCGAGCTGCAGCTCGTCGCGCCCGTAGGTCTGGCCCAGTCGGCGCAGGAAGTGGCGCGCGAGCAGGGCCACGTCGCCGGGCCGTTCGCGCAGCGGCGGCAACCGCACGACGATCAGGTTGAGGCGGTAGAGCAGGTCCTCGCGGAAGGCCCCCTTCTCCACCTGGTCGGCGAGGTCGCGGTTGGTCGCCGAGACGACGCGGACGTCGACGCTGCGGGTCACGCTCGAGCCGAGCACCTCGTAGGTCCGGTCCTGCAGCACGCGCAGCAGCTTGACCTGCGAGCCGGCGTCGAGTTCGCCGATCTCGTCGAGGAAGATGGTCCCGCCGTCGGCGAGCTCGAAACGGCCCTTGCGGTCCTGGCGCGCGTCCGTGAAGGCGCCGCGCACGTGGCCGAACATCTCGCTCTCGAACAGGGTCGCCGCGATGCCGCCGAGGTTGACCTTGACGAACGGCCCCGCCCGACGGCTCGAGTTGCGGTGGATCGCCTCGGCCACCAGCTCCTTGCCCGTCCCGCTCTCCCCGGTCACCAGCACCGAGGCGTCCGTGGCGGCGACGCGGCCGACGATCTCGAGCACCCGCAGCAGCGCCGGGTCCTCGCCCACCAGCGGGCCGAAGTCCCAGGACGTGTCGAGGCTCTCGCGGCTCGGCGGCTCTGGCGCCGCCGCGCCGGCCCGGGCCAGCCCCAGCGCGGTCGCGATCGACTGCAGCAACTGCTCACGGGTCCAGGGCTTGGTGACGAAGTCCGAGGCGCCGCGCTTCATCCCTTCCACCGCGAGCGGGATCGAGCCCCAGGCGGTCATCAGGATCACGGGCAGCGCCGGCCACTGCGCCTTGATCCGCTCCAGCAACTGCAGCCCCTCCTCTCCCGACGTGCGACGGGAGAAGTTCATGTCCTGCAACACGAGGTCGACCGCGCGCTCGTCGAGCACCCGCATCGCCTCCTCGGGCGCGGCTGCCGCCGCGGACAGGTGGCCCGCCTGCTTGAGCAGCAGGCTGAGCGATGCGGTGACCGACGGGTCGTCGTCGACGATCAGGATCAAGCGGCGCTCCCCCGCGACCGCCCCCGCCTACTCGTAGCGCAGGGCGTCGGCCGGCTCGAGCGAGGCCGCCAGGCGCGCCGGGTAGGCAGCCGAAGCGAGAGCCAGACCATAGAGCCCGAGCACCGCCAGTGCAAGAGACGTGGCGAAGACGCCCGGGCGGATGCCGCTGACCAGGTCCATCAGCGGCACCTGCACCACGAGGGCGGCGCCCGCGGCCACCGCGATCGTCACCAGCAACGCGACCTCGGCCAGCACCTGGCGGAACACGTCGGCGGCGGCCGCGCCGTGCGCGCGCCGCAGGCCGATCTCGCGGGTGCGCTGGGTGACGTTCTGCCATAGCACGCCCGACAGACCCAGCGCGACCATCAGCATCAGGAACACTCCCACCACCCCGCCGGTGGCGAGCGGGATCAACCCGGTGGCGTTGCGCGACGAACGCATCTGCGCGAGCGGCTCGATCTGGAACGTGTAGCCGGGGCGCTCGCGCTCCAGGCGCCGCAGCAGCCGTTCCTCGAGGGCGACTCCGCTGCCGGGGGCCACCCGCACCAGCAGCACCCGCGGCAGCCGCCGCAACTCGCCGCTCCCGGGTTCCGCGCGCTGGAACGCATAGTGCTGGGGCCCCATCAGCTCTCCGTCCTGCCGGAAGTCGGCGATCACGCCGACGATGCGCCGCTTCTCGGGCGGCGCCGCGTCCTCGCGCTCCTGTTCGGCGGTGGCGTCGCGCCCGACGACGTCTGTCGTGCCGAACACGTGGCGGGCGAAGGACTCGCTCACCACCATCGGCTTCGCGCCGGCGCCGTCGTCCTCGCGCGAGAACCAGCGCCCCGCGACGAGCTTCAGGTCCAGCACCGCGGGCAGGCCGTCGTCGGCCCGGGCCATGCGCCACGTCACCCGGCGCCCGGCGATGCGCCCGCCGTCCATCCACTGCGAGAGCTGGAACGGGGCCGGGTCGACGTAGGCGGCCGCCCGCACCTCGGCGAACTCGCGGGCTGCGTCGCGCAGCGCCAGCAGGTCGCGGCTGCCGAGCCCCTCGTCCCGCCGCTCGCCGGACGACGGGCGCACGCCGACGAACCACACGTCCTCGAACTCGAAGCCGAGCGGCCGCCGCCAGTTGTCGGCGGCGACGACCCCGCCGAGGACCACGGCGAACAGCACGAGGAAGGAGGCGAACAGCTCGGCCAGCAGAAGCGCCGACTGCCGCTTGCGGTGCCAGACCAGGCGCAGCAGGTGGAGGATCATCGCGCGGCTCCCTTCAGCGCCACCACGGGGTGCAGGCGCGCCAGGCGCCACGCCGGGTAGGCCCCGGACAGGACGCCGAAGAACACGGCCAGGCCGAGGCCCAGCGCGAACGTGCGCAGGTTGAGCGCGAGTTGCGCGTACGGCAGCACCCCGCTCTGGTTGATCGCCGCCAGCACCAGCGGCGCCGCCAGCAACGCCAGGACGCCGCCCAGGAGCGTCAGCACGACGTTCTCCAGCACGAACTGGCCGACCAGGCTGGTGGCCGGCGCGCCGAACGCCTTGCGCACGCCGATCTCCGATGCCCGCTCCAGGATGCGGCTGATCGAGAGGTTGACGAGGTTGATGGTGGGCAGCGCCAGGAACAGCAGCGCCAGCAGGCCGAACACCCCGAGCAGGCGGTCAGGGCGGCTCTCGGGGTCGTCGTGGGCGTCGAACATCATGCGCGAAGTGCTGGCCAGCAGCGTCTCGGGCGTGGCGTTGAGCCGCTCGAACTCCGGGTAGGCGGAGAGGTCGATCCGCTGCATGCGCGAGCGGAACTCGGACTGGATGCCCGGGAAGTCTCCGGCGCTGCGGGCGAGGAGCAGGCCCCAGAACTCGCCTTGCAGCTCGGAGCGGTAGGCCTGGTCGCGACCCGAGGAGTGCGGCACCCAGACGTCCGCGAACGGGACCGCGCGCAGCATCGGCACGTCCTCGACCACGCCCATCACCCGATAGGTCAGGCCGTCGACCTCGAGGTCGCGACCGAGGGCCGGGCCGTCGCCGAAGAAGGTACGACGCATCGTCCGGTTGATCACGGCCACGCGGGCCCCCGAGTCGACCTCGGCCTCCGCGAAGGGAGCGCCCTCGACGAAGGGGAACTGCAGCACGCGCCAGAACTCGGCGTCGGTCCGCTTGAGGAACAGCCGCTGCTTGCGTCCGCCCTGGTAAGAGAAGGCCTCGCGCATCGTCGAGGTGATCGCCAGCCGCTCGACTCCGGGCAGGTCGCGGGCGTAGCGGTCGAGCAGGCCGAAACCCGCGGGCGAGGTCGACTGCGCGTCCTTGCCGCTCATCCGCACGTTGAACACGAGCAGCGTTCGGTCGTGGTGGACCTCGGGCGGGAAGGCGCCGAACACGTTGTCGAGCAGCGCGCCGGCCACGATCAGCACCAGCAGCGTCAGCGCGATGCCGAACAGGCTGATCGCGGTGAACACCTTGCGCCGTTTCAGGACGGCGAGCGCCAGGCGCAGGTGGCTCCTCAGCACGCGACCTGCCTCCCGTCGAAGATGCGGATCGTGCGATGCGCCTTCTCCGCCTGGCGCGGGTCGTGGGTGACCATCACGACCGTCACCCCGTCCTTGCGGTTGAGGTCCTCGATCAGGCCCATCACCTCGTCGCCCATCTGCGAGTCGAGGTTGCCGGTGGGCTCGTCGGCGAGCAGGATGCGCGGCTCGCCCGCGATCGCCCGCGCGATCGCCACCCGCTGCTGCTGGCCGCCCGAGAGCTGGGTCGGGAAGTGCTGCAGCCGGGAGGCGAGGCCGACGCGCTCCAGCGCCCGCGTCGCCCTCGCCCGCCGCTCTGCCGCGGACATCTTCCGGTACAGCAGCGGCAGCTCGACGTTGTCGAGCACGCGCAGGTCGGGTATCAGGTGGAAGGTCTGGAACACGAAGCCGATCGTCTCGTTGCGCAGCCGCGACACGTCGCGGTCGCGATAGCTCGCGACCGGCTTCCCGGCCAGTTCCACGCTGCCCCTGGTCGGAGCGTCGAGCAGCCCGATCAGGTTCAGCAGCGTGCTCTTGCCACAGCCCGAGGGTCCCATCACCGCGACGAAGTCGCCCGCGGCGACCTCGAGGTCGATCTGCGAGAGCGCGACCGTCTCGATGCGGTCCGTGCGGTACACCTTCTCGACGCCGGCCAGCCGGATCATCCCTGCCTCCATTCAGCGAACCCGCCGCATCAGCGCAGCCGCACCCGGCGCGCCGTGCCGAAGGCGCTCGTGTCGGACACGAGCACCTCCTCCCCCTCCTGCAATCCCTCGAGCACCTCGACGTGCTCCCAGCTCGCGACGCCGAGCCGCACGAGGCGCCGCCGGGCATCGTCGCCTTCGACGACGAACAGCTCCTGGGCGCCAGTACCGACCAGGCCCGGCCCGCGCGAGACGCGCAGCACGCCGACCCGGTTCTCGGTCAGCACCTCGACGTCGACCCGCAGGTTCGGCCGCAGCGCCGGGTCCGCGGCGTCGTCGAGCGCGACCCGGAAGCTGACGGCGCCGCCCTGGACCGACGGCTCCACAGCCGTGACGCGGCCCGGCAGCGGCCGCTCGCCGAGCCGCACACGCACGGCCAGCCCGGGGCGCAGCAGGCCCGCATGCACGTCGGAGACGGTGGCCTGCACGCGGAAGCGGGTCAGGTCGGCGATCCGGGCCAGCACGTCGCCCGGCCGCACGGTGACACCTTCGTCGGTCACGACGAAGGTGAGCACGCCCGGACGCTCGGCGCGCGCCGTCGCCCGCTGCAGCGTGCGCCAGGCCTCGGCCCGCTCCTGGCGAAGGGTGCCGCCCTCGAGCGCCAGCTGGCGCAGCCGCGCGGCGGTGCTGGCAGCGGCGTTCTTCAGCTCGAACTCGATCTGGCCGAGCTCGATCCGGGCCTGGGCTGCGGCCAGGTCGCTCTGCTGCAGCACTTCTTCGGCGATCAGGCCTTCCGCGTGCAGCTTTCGGTTGCGGCCGAGCTGAGCCTCGAGCGAGTCGAGCTGCAGCGCCCGCACGCGGCGTTGCGCGTCGAGCGACGCTTGTGTGCGCTCGAGGGCCAGCCGCTCGCGCTCCTCGTCGGTCTCCCGCAGCGCGATCTGCTGGTCGAGGCGCTCGACCGCCAGCCGGGCAGGGGCGACGTCGAGTTCGAGGATCGGTTCGCCGGCCGCCAGCGTGGCGCCCGGTCGCTGCAGGACGCGCAGCACCCGCGCCTCGACGGGGCTGGTCAGCGCCTGCTCCGACTCCGGCAGCACCGTGCCGCTCGCGCTGAGGGACGCGGCCAGGTCGCCGCGCTCCACCTTCGCCAGCCGCACCCGCTCGCGCGTGATGCTGGGGCCGAGCCATCGCGGCAGCAGCAGCCAGGCCGCGACGAGCCCCGCAGTAGCCACGACGGCGAACCCGAGACGGCGGCGCCGCTGCTGCTGCACGAAGTCCGGATCGAGGGGGCGGTCCATGGCTGCCCCGGGCTAGAGCAACCGGGATGCCAGCGGAAACCGCTGTTTTCGGGGGACTTGCGGCGGTTTTCGTACGGTCCCGGACGAACCGGCGTCCGGTTCCGGACGGTCGCTACTTGGCGCGCTCGAGCAGCCGCCTCGAGATCCAGATCGTGCGGTGGGTCGCCGTCCAGAACGTGCCGAGCGCGATGGCGCCGAGCACCCACAGCGACGGGGTGCCCCGCGGCCAGCCGAAGCGCTCCGAGAGCGCCGTGTCGGAGAGGCACACGAGACAGGTCAGCACCAGCCGCTCCGCCCGCTGCATCAGCCCTTCCTTGCACAGCACGCCCAGCGACTCGCCGCGCGCCCGCGCGTAGCTGACGAGCAGCGAGCCCGCGAGGGCCGCCGCGGCGACCAGTGCCCCGTGCTCGAAGCGGTCGCGCAGGAACCAGACGAAGCCGAGCAGGCAGAACACCTCGACGAAGCGGTCGAGGGTGGAGTCGATGAACTTGCCGTAGTCGGAGTCGAGCTTGCGGGCGCGGGCGATGCGGCCGTCGAGGATGTCGCAGACGCCGCCCGCGGCGATCGCCCAGCCGCCGGCCTCGAGGTGGCCGAGGCCGATGCAGACGCCGGACACTGCGCCGAAGAACAGGCCGGCGAAGTTGAAGACGTCGGGCGTCGCGCCCAGCGCGAGGAACAGCCGCTCGATCGGCCCGATCACCCACATGAACCAGTGGACGAGGAAGTTGCCGGCGCCGCCGGCGAACTGCGTGTTCTTCTTCGTGGCGTCCGCGTCGCGGCCGGCGCCCAGCAGCGCGAAGACCGCCATCGACGCGAACGCCGCGCCGAAGATGGCGAGCAGGACCTGCAAGCTGTTCATCTAGCGTCTCCCCCTGGAGTCCTTGTCGGCGAGATAGCGCAGCACCCGGGGCCACAGGAACACGAGCGGCCAGCGCCGCTCGCGCGGCGAGAGCTCGATCGGCTGCCCGGTGTGGCGCTCGGCCTTGCGCACGATGTAGTCGAGCCAGCCGTCGAAGGTGACCACGTACTTGGCCCAGCGCAGCGTGGCCCGCAGCCGCGAGCGCTGGAAGAAGGCCGACAGCCGCAGCCGCTCGCCGAGCCCGGCCGGCGCGGCGAGTTCGTAGCAGCCCGGTGCCATCGCCTGCAGCCGGTTCTCGGAAGCCCACTCGGCGAGCACCGGCTCGAAGGCGGCGACCTGCTGCGCGCGCTGCGCCTCCCACAGCCGCTCGGCGCGGCCCGCGGGCTCGGGCCGGATCTCGAAGCCCATCGAGACGCGCAGCGCCGTGCGGCAGAACAGGTCGGCGTCGAAGCACCCGGGCAGCCAGGGGCGAACCCACGACAGCGTGATCCTCCGGGCCTCCGCCAGCGCCTCGAGCGCGGATCGCTGCGCGCTCTCGTCGGCCGCGTGGACGATCGAGGCCGGCTGGAAGAGGCGTCCCGCGCAGAAGTGGTCGCGGCGGCCCGGACCCGTCTCGCGCCGGAACGCCGCCTCCGCGATGACGGCGCACTTCGCGGTCCGCGCGCCCGCACTGATTCGAACCTGGTTCGGGGCCAGCACGCCGTTGATCGCGGCTGCCAGGCGCGGGCTGCCCCGGTAGGCGCCCGACCGCGCCAGTGCCTCGTAGAACGCCTGGTACTCGGACACCACCACGAAGAAGTCGAACCCGCTGTGGGCGTCGGTCGGCGTGCCGGTGCGGCGCGACCCGAAGAAGATCACGGCCCGCACCGCGTCGCCGCCCGCGCCGGCGACCGCTCCGGCCAGCTCGCGCGCCTCCGGGGCCAGCACGGCCTCGAGGGCGTCGGCGCGCACGCGATCGTCGACGGCGCCCATCGCGACCCTAGGCCGGGAGCGACTCGCCCGCGGGCGCCTCGCCCTCCGCCTGCTGCGCCCGCATCCGCGCGAGGTGCTCGCGCATCCGGCGCTCGATGTCCTCGACGAAGGCGGGCAGCGCTTCCGGGTCGGCGGGCGTCGTCAGCACGCCTGCCACCTCGGTCCGCCCGCGCAGGTGGTGGACGTTTTCCGCGAAGTCCACGAACGTGCGCGCCCTCGCGAAGCCGTCGGTGACGACCAGCGTCACCGGCGAGCCGGGCTGTTGTCGCAGGATCGCCAGCAGGCCGCCGGTGCGGAACGCCCCGAGGCCGCCGTCGCGGGTGCGGTGCCCCTCCGGGTAGATCGCGAAGGTGCGCTCCTGGGTGGCGGCCAGGCGCCCGAGCAGATCGACCGCGCCCTTCGCGTCGCGCTTCGGGTCCACCAGCGGCGCTTCCGCGAGCCAGATCCCGCCGCCCACCATCGGCACGTACCAGCGGCCGTAGAGGGCGCGGGCGATGAACCCGGGGATCCAGGGGTCGACCATCAGGCTCAGCGCCGGGATGTCGAGCAGCGACTGGTGGTTCATCACGACGAGCCCGCGGCCCCGGGTGTCCACCCGGCCCACGCGGGTGAAGCGGGCACCGCCGAACCGCAGGAAGAAGAAGATGCCCCTGCAGATGAAGCGGAAGTACCACGCCGCGATGCGCGGGCGCCAGCCCGGGACCAGCGCTGAGAGCGGGATCGCCACCAGGTACATGAGCGGCCCGCAGGGGATCGCCATCCACAGCAGCACGAGCAGGAACGAGAGCGCCGAGCGGGCCTGGCGCAGGCGCTCCGCGAGCGACACGCCCCTCACGGCACCAGCACCTCGAGTGCGCCCTTCTCCACCGCCACGTCGAGCACGTTCGAGCTCGCCCGGTTCCACTCGCCGTCGGTCTCGTACGTCGGCGGCGTCTCGAACCGCAGCCGCAGCCGGACCGGCTGCGACATCAGCACGTCGTGAGCCTGCTCGTGGGTCCCGCGCAAAAGCTTTCCCATCAGCGACAGCCGCCGACCGAGGCCCATGTTCCGGAACGCGACCGAGTCGAGGCGGCCGTCGCCGAGGTCGGCGCGCGGCGCGATGCGGAAGGTGCCGCCGAACACGCGGGCGTTGGCGACGATCAGCATCAGCAGGTCGTGCGCCTGCTCCAGCCCGTCGTCCGCGGTGATCCAGACCCGGAAGCCCGGGAAGTTGCGGAGCTGGCGCAGCGCGCAGTACAGGTACAGCAGGTCGCCCTGGAGGCGGGTGACCGTCCACGAGTCCTCGAGCACCGCGACGTCGAAGCCGAAGCCGAGCACGTTGAGGAAGCGCTTGCCCTCGACCACGCCGACGTCGATCCGCCGGGTGCGGCCTGCGGCCAGCACGTGCAGGCTCTGCCGCAGGTCCTTGCCGGGGATGCCGAGCGTCTTCACGAAGTCGCAACCGGTGCCGCCGGCGACGAAGCCGAGGCGGACCGGCCGCCCCGACTCCAGCAGGCCGTTGGCCGCGTTGCCCCAGGTGCCGTCCCCGCCCACGGCGACGACCGCGTCGGCGCCGCGCAGGGCGGCCTCGCGCGCCAGCCGCCGCTCGTCGCCGGGGGCCTCGGTGACGCCGTGCTCGACCGCGAAACCCTGGGCGCGCAGCCACGAGGTGACGGGCTCGATCAGGGTGGCCCCGCGCCCCTTGCCGGAGCGCGGGTTGAAGACGACGTAGAAGGAGCTCAGGCGGTCTGCAGGGTCAGCAGCGGGTCGAAGGTCTGGATCCCCCGCCGCATCCAGATCTCGCGGAACGGCGCCTCCGCGACGTCGCCGATCTGCAGCACGCGGTTGAACGGGTGATCGTGCAGGACCAGACGCCCCGTCTCCTCCTCGTGCTCGCTCTGCTCGCCCTCCATCACGATGTTGGCCTGGTAGGCGCCCGACTCGTCCTTCATGAACGACTGGTAGAGCTGCTCCACCGGCTGCCACGAGTGCTCGCCGATGGTCAGTTCGGCGAGCGGCGTGCCGTCGAGCGTGACCTTCGCCCCGAGCGTGCGCTCGTCGCGCACCCACTCGATGCCCACGTCCTCCATCCAGTGCGGCAGGTGCCAGCGCTCGATCGCGTGCTCGCGCGCCGCCCGGGTCGTGGTGCCGACCATGTACGGGTAGAGCGCGAACTTCGGCAGCCGTTCGCCCGGCTTGACGATCGGAGCCACGACCACCGACATCACGACCTCGCCGTAAGGCCCGACCGAACTGCGGTCGAAGTCGAAGCAGGTCATCGAGAAGATCGACGTGCCGTGGTGCAGCTCGGCCGGCTGCAGGTGCGGGGGCAGGATGCGCCGGGCGTTCTCCGTCGGGAACTCGAAGAAGCCGGAGATGACGTCGGCGTAGCCGTAGACGGTCTTCAACGGATGATGCCCTCCTCGCGGAGCACGCCGGCGACGACGTGGACCGCGGTCTCGAGGTCTTCTTCGGTATGCGCCGCGGAAACCGACACCCGCAGCCGCGACTTGTGCTTCGGCACCGCCGGATAGGTGACCGGCTGCAGGAACAGGCCGCGGTCCTGGATCTTCTCGGCGACCGCGAAGACGCGGGCGTCGTTGTTGACCATCACCGGCATCACCTGCGAGGTCGACTTGCCGATGTCGACCCCTTCTTCCGCGAAGCGGCGGCGCAGGTAGGCGACGTTCGACCACAGCTTCGTCCGCAGCTCGGGCTCGGCGGCCGCGATCCGCAGGCCGGCGAGCAGCCCGGCCGCGACGGGCGGCGCCAGGTTGCAGGAGAAGAAGCGCGAGCGGCCGAAGGCGTTGACGTAGTCGATCAGGTCGCGGCTACCGCACACGAAGCCGCCCTGGCCGCCGAGGCTCTTGGAGAACGTCCCGAGGTGGAAGTCGACCTCGTTGTCGAGCCCGAAGTGCTCCGCGACGCCGCGGCCGTTGGGGCCGAACAGGAACGTCGAGTGCGCCTCGTCGATCAGGATGCGGGCGCCGTGGCGCTTGGCCACCTCGACGATCTCGGGCAGCACGCAGACGTCGCCGTCCATCGAGTAGACGCCCTCGACGACCACCAGCTTCTTGCCCTTGGCCTTGTTCAGCTTGCGCTCGAGGTCGAGCGGGTTGTTGTGGCGGAACCAGAGCGTGTTCGACTTGGCCAGGATCGCGCCGTCGACGATCGACGCGTGGGAGTACTGGTCGAGGATGATGTAGTCGCCCGAGCGCATCAGCGCGGCGATGAAGCCGACGTTCGCCGAGTAGCCGGTCGGGAACAGGATGGCGGCTTCCTTGTCCTTGAACTCGGCCATCTCGCGGGCGAGCTGGCGATGGACCTCGAGGGTCCCGGACAGGATCGGCGAGCCCGAGGCCCCGAGGCCGTACAGGTTCGTCGCGTCGATCGCCGCCTGCTTCACCTCGGGCCGGTAGGAGATCCCGAGGTAGTTGTAGGAAGCGAGGTTGATCAGCTCCTGGACCCGGCCGGTCTTGCCGTTCCGGACCTGGACCCGGGTCGCGGGCGCCGACTGCAGCGCCTCCGAGTAGAGGTAGTAGCCGTTCGGACGGGCCTCGCGCCACCAGTCCGAAAAGGGGCCGAGCAGGTTCAGCGGGTCGTCGCCCGCACCGTAGTAGAAATTGCTGTAGTCGTACTCGGCGAACGTCGACTTGCCGGGGTCCTTGCCTTGGACCGGATCCATAAGGCGATCTCCTTGTGCGCTCGGCGCGCGAGCGGCGGGAGTCTAGCAGGTCCGCTTCCGCCGGTAAACGGCGCGCGTGTGCCAAGTCGCCGGTCGGCTTGGACTTGCGGCCCGCGGGGCGTCAGCGCGGACGGAACAGCTCCCCGGCGAGCCGGCGGCTCAGGCGCCGCGGCACGAGCGACTGGGCAGCGACGGTGAGCCGATTCTGGAAGCCGGGCACCACGACCAGGGTCCCCTTTTCCAGCGCGGCGAGCGAGGCGGCCACGACCTCCTCGGGAGAACTGGCGGGCGTCCTGTCGAACAGCACCTTGTCGGTGCCGGCGACCCGCTGGAACTCGGTGCGGATGTTGCCGGGGCACAGGGCCTGGACCCGCACGCCGGTGCCCTCGAGCTCCCCGGCCAGCGACTCGGTGAAGGAGAGCAGGAACGCCTTGGACGCAGCGTACGCGGCGAAGAACGGGACGGGCTGGAACGCCGACATCGACACCACGTTGATCAGCCGGCCCCGCCCGCGCTGCACCATCGCGGGCAGCCAGCGGCCGCACATCTCCACTGCGGTGCGCACGTTGAGATCGACGACCCCGAGCGAGGCCTCCAGCGGCCGCTCGACGAAGCGGCCAGTGTCGCCCCGTCCGGCGTTGTTGACGAGCAGGTCGATCTCGCGCCCGCGCTCGCGCAGTTCGGCCTCGAGGCGGCCCGGGCCGTCGGCGGCAGCCAGGTCGAGCGCGACGACGTCGACCCGCCCTGCCCCCCCCAGCTCCTGCTGCAGCTCGCGCAGCCGTTCGATCCGGCGCGCCACCACGATCACCCGTTCGCCTCGCGCCACCAGCGCCCGGGCGAACGCCGCGCCGATTCCGCTCGAGGCCCCGGTCACCAGCGCCCAGGGCTCTTCCGCCGTGCTCCGCTTTCGCGCCATCGGCCGCGGAGGATAGCAGACGCCTCGCCGGCCTTTAGGCTATGCTCCGCGTTCCGCCGCGGGGTTTCGTCCTTCCCCGCGTCCCTTCTGAACCGAGCCCCGACCGAACATGGCCAACCTCGCCGCTGCCAACGTGATGCACCGCAAGACCCGGACCCTCGTGTCCGTCTTCGCGGTCGCGATGGAGGTGGCGATGGTGATGGTGCTGGTCGGACTCGCCAGCGGCACCCTGGGCGAGATCGCCAACCGCCTCGAGAACGTCGGCGCCGACGTGCTCTTCCAGCCGCCCGACGCCTCGCTGCTGCTGGGTGCGACCGCGGCCGTGATGCCGGTGCGCTACATCGAGATCATGAAGACCGTGCCCGGCGTCGTCGACGCGACGCCCGTGCTGAACTGGCACGTCTCGCAGATCAAGGGCGAGACGCGGGCGATCAACCTGTGGGCGATCGACTACCCCTCGTTCAGCCGCATCTCCGGGGGCCTCGACATCCTGGAGGGCCGCGGGCTGGAGCAGCCCTTCGACCTGGTGATCGACACGGTACTGGCCAACGCCAGCGGACTCGAGGTCGGCGACCCGATGCCGATGATGAACCGCGACTTCAAGGTCGCAGGCATCTGCCGGGCAGGCGCGGGCGGGCGCCTGTACGCGCGCATCGAGGACGTCCAGGACGCGATCGGCGAGCCGGGCAAGGCCTCGTTCTTCCTGGTCAAGGGCGTCGACTCGAAGCAGGCCGACGCGCTGGCCGAGGCGCTCCAGCAGAAGTTCAAGGGCCACAAGATCACGCCCGTCGCCCAGGTCTCCAGGGCGATGCAGCAGAACGCGATCGGCCTGCAGCAGTTCAAGGAGGCGCTGACCGCGATGGCGGTCGTGATCTCGTTCCTGGTGGTGCTGCTCGCGATGTACACGACGATCATCGAGCGCACCCGCGAGATCGGCATCCTGCGGGCCATCGGCGCCACCCAGGGCCGCGTGGTCCAGTACGTCGTGGCCGAGAGCTTCCTGATCTGCCTCGCCGGCGTCGTGCTCGGCAACCTGCTCGCGGTCTTCGCCCAGTGGTTCCTGCCCAGGGTCTTCCCGATGCTCAACATCGCGCTGAGCCGCGACTGGGCGCTGATCGCCGCGGCCCTCGGCCTGGTCGGCGGACTCCTCGGCGCGATCTACCCCGCCATCAAGGCAGCTCGTCTGGACCCCGTCCAGGCCCTCAATTTTGAGTAGTATCCAAGAGGACTTGCGTTACAGAATCTCATGAAGCTTCTCAACTCGCTGATCGAGAAGGTCTCGGACCACCCGGTCCTCTTCATCTTCTTTCGGGCCATCCTGGAGAACGACTTCAAGGCGATCCGCGCAGTCATCCGGCGCGATCTCGACATGTCTCCCGGCAAGCGGACGCTCGACCTCGGCTGTGGTCCGGGGGCGTTCTCGGACCTCTTCGAGCACCAGGATTACGTCGGCGCCGACCTGAACAAGCGCTACATCGACTACGCGCGGGAGAACCGCCGCGGCACCTTCGTCTGCTCGGACGCCCGTCGTGTCGACTTGCCCGACGCCCGCTTCGATCAGGTGCTGATCTTCGGCCTCCTCCACCACCTCTCCGACGAGGACACGCGCGCGGTGCTGGCCGAGGCGAAGCGGATGGCCGTGCCCGGCGGCGTGATCCTGGCGATCGAGGACATCCCGGCCCAGCACCGGCTCAACCTCGTCGGCCACCTGCTGCATGCCATCGAGAACGGCGAGCACATCCGGCCGACAGCGGACTACCGCCGCCTCTACGGTGAAGTCGGCCAGATCGAGGTCGAAGAGGAACTGCGCAGCGGGGTCTGCGACTACTACCTGGCGCGCATCCGAATGCCCCGGGCCTGACCGCGATCAGCGCTCGGCGGCGTTCTCCAGGTCAGCGAGGATCCGCCGCAGCGCGCCGATCACCTCTTCGCGCGACACCTCGGTCTTCCTGAACTTGAGGTCCAGCGCGAAGGTCTTCTCCGGCGCCTGGAACTGGAAGACGTAGTTCTTCGCGCGCCCGGGCTTCTTCGCGACCTCGCGCGCGGCCCGTCGAGCTACCTCGCGGGTGCCCCCGCCCTCCTGGATCTTCTTGACCAGGGCGATCATGCGGGCGGAGTCTCCCTGCCGCACGACCTGGAGGAGCAGCGACTTCGACTCCACGCCGCTCAGCCTGCACAACTCCCTGACCTCGGCCGGCATTGCCGTCAGCGAGAGCATCTCGGTCACGGACGTGCGGCTCTTTCCCAGCCGCTCCGCCATCAGCTCGTGGGTGTAGCCGTAGGCGTCCGCGAGCTGCTTGAGCCCATCCGCCTCCTCGAAGGGCGTCAGGTCGCGCCGCTGGAGGTTCTCGATCAGTGCGATCTCTGTGACTTCGGCATCCGAGCACTCGCGGATGACGCAGGGCACCTCGTCCAGTTCGGCCTCGCGGGCTGCACGGTACCGCCGCTCGCCTGCGATGATCTGGAAGCGGCCGTCGAGCGGCCGGACCAGGATCGGCTCGAGTACGCCCTTCTCCCGCACTGACGCCACGAGTTCCGCGAGGTCGCCGATCTCCCGCCGAGGCTGGTCCGGGTTCGGGTCGATCTGGTCCAGCGGGATCAGGCGCCCGACCGGCTCGCCCGGCGTGCGGCCGAGCTGTTCGACGAAGTGCGTGTCGTGGCGCATGCGGAGCGTTCCCGGCAACCCGAAACGGCGCGCAGCGGTGTTAGACACGTTCGATGACCTCCTCGCAGAGCCGGTAGTACTCGAAGGCGCCGCTGGACTGGGGCGCGAAGGTGAAGATGGATTCCTTGTGGGCGGGACTCTCCTCGAGACGGATGCTCTTGGAGATCGTCGTCTGGAAGACCCGGTCTCCGAAGACGTCGGAGACGGCCTTCTGGACGTCTCGCGCGAGGGTCGTTCGCTTGTCGTAGAGCGTGATCACTGCGCCGAGCAGCTTGAGCTGCGGGTTGGGCCGCGAGCGGATCTTCTCGACGGTCTCGAGCAGGTCGTCCGTGCCCTCGAGCGCGAAGTAGGACGACTGGACGGGCACCAGCAGGTGCGTCGCGGCCACCAGCGCATTGACGGTGATCAAACCGAGCGCCGGCGGCGTGTCGATCACCGCGAAGTCGAACTCGGCGGTCACTGCCGCCATGCGGTCCTTGAGGCGGAAGTGTCCGTCGATCTCCCCGACCAGTTTCGCCTCGACCTTGGCCAGGGCGATCCGCGAAGGCGCCAGAAAGAGGTTCTCCAGCCGCGTGGGCTGGATGACGTCACGCAGTTCGGCATCGCCGGCGAGCACGTCGTACATCGAGCGTTCGAGCGAACGGACATCCAGGTAGGTGATCGAGGAGTTCGCCTGCGGATCGAGGTCGACCAGCAGCGTGCGCTTGCCCCGCATGGCCAGGGCTGCCGCCAGGTTGATCGCCGTCGTGGTCTTGCCGACGCCGCCCTTCTGGTTCGCGATCGCGATGATCGTCAAAGACACCTCGTCAGCGAGATGGGATGATGATGGAGACGGGATCGTAGGGGACTCGATCCGTGGGGTCAAGTGGCCGCGACACCCTACATCTTGTACTTTCCGAGATCGTCTTCGGAGAGCCCCTCGAGCCAGCGCTGGAGCCGCTCGACGTCTGCGGACCGGGGCACAGGCTGAGCTTCCGAGGGCTCGGGCGAATCGATCACCCTCTCCTCGACGAAGATCGGCGCGCCCGCACGAAGGGCCAGCGCGATCGCGTCCGAGGGCCGGGCATCGACTTCGATGGGCCCCGCCGGGGTGACCAGGCGGATCGCTGCGTAGAAAGTGTTCTCGCGAAGGTCACACACCACGACCCGCTCGACGGTCCCGCTGAGGTTCTCGATCACGCTGCGCAGCAGGTCGTGAGTCATCGGGCGTGGCGTCTGGACGTTCTCGATCTGAAGCGCGATGGCGTTGGCCTCGAACACGCCCACCCAGATCGGCAACATACGAGGGCCGGCTGGCTCGCGCAGCACGACGATCGGCATGCTGGTGATCGGATCGATCATCAGCCCGCGGATCGTCATCTCGACCAGCACCTAGCCCCTCCTTGTGGGGTCCGGCGCAATCGCAGCCGCGCCTGTTCCCGGGGCCAATATAGGCGCCCCAGCAGGGGCCGTCAACGAGGGATGTCGGCCGGCCGACATCAACCTGAATATCTATATTCAGCAGCCAGATAGGCGCCAACTAGTAACAAGATGCATCAGCAAAATGTCGGCCGGCCGACATCGCCCTCGAGATGGCGAAAGTCAGGCGCGCAGCCTGCCCCGGAACGCGTTCGGGCCTGCGGAGGTGATCTCCACGTCCTGTTCAGTTCCGACCCAGTCAGCGGGACCGTCGAGGTGGACCAGGCGGAAATGCATCGTCCTGCCCGACACCCTTCCCGGGCTATCGACGGTGTCGATGAGCACCCGCTCGACCTGGCCGATCCGGGCTCGGTTGCGATCCTCCTGATAGCGCTGCTGCATCCGCTGAAGCGCGTGGAGTCGCCGACGCTTCGTGTCCTCGGGAACGTCGTCCTCATGCCGGAAGGCGGTGGTGCCTGGGCGAGGCGAGTACATGAACGAGAAGATCGACTCGAAGCCGACCTTCTCGACGAGCCGAAGCGTGTGTTCGAACTCGTCCTCGGTCTCGCCGGGGTAGCCCACGATCACGTCCGTCGACAGCGCCAGATCGGGACGACGATCCCTGAGCAACCTGACCTTGTCCAGGTACTCGTCTGGCGTGTAACCCCGTCGCATGTCGGCCAGGACTCGAGGCGCACCGGACTGAACGGGCAGATGCAGGTACCCTCCGAGCTTGGGCAGATCGCGGAACGCCCGGGCCAGCCCTTCGTCCACATGCTCGGGGTGCGACGTCGTGAACCGCAGGCGGCGCAGTCCCCCGATACCGTGCACCCGCTCGAGAAGGTCGGCGAATCCGATCCCGCCGTACCTGTATGCGTTCACGGTTTGGCCGAGGAGCATCACCTCGCAGAAGCCCTCCTCCACCACGTGGCGGACTTCGGCCTCGATTTCTTCAGGGGTTCGGTTGACTTCCGGCCCGCGGGTCCGGGGCACCACGCAGAACGAGCAGACGTGATTGCAGCCTTCCATCACGGTGACGAACGCCCTCACGGGGTTCGAGTGGACGACGTCGCGGGCCTCGACGGCGAAGGCGTTCGCCTTTCGATCCAGTTCGAGCACCGGGCCCCCGCCCTCCTGACGTGAGCGCTCGAGGAGTTCGGGCAACGCGGTCAGGTTGTGCGTGCCGATCACCACGTCGACACCCGGGGCGCGCTCCAGAATCTCCTTCCCCTGGAGCTGGGCCACGCACCCTCCGACGGCTACCCGGAGCGCCTTGCGCTCCTTCTTCAGGCGTCGCAAGCGACCCACGGAGTGATAGAGCTTCTCCGCGGCCTTCTCGCGAACGGCGCAGGTGTTGACGAAGACGACGTCCGCGTCTTCTGCCCTGACGGCCTCGGCGTACCCCTCGCGGCGGAGCAGCCCCGCCACTTTCTCGGAGTCGTTGACGTTCATCTGGCAGCCGAACGTCTCGATGAAGTAGCGCTGGCTCATCCGGCCGAGTCTCCGCGGAAAAATTCAGTACTCATCAAAAGGTACGAGTCACTCCGCGACGGCTTCGACCAGTTCGCGGGCGTGCCGACGGGCGGCCTCGGTGACTTTCTCGCCGGCCAGCATGCGGGCCAGTTCGTCGACCCGGGAGGCGCCCTCGACGCGGCGAACCTGGGTGAACGTGCGGCCAGACCGGGTTTCCTTGCTGACGCTGAGGTGGGTGTGGGCCTGGGCGGCGATCGGTGCGAGATGGGTGACGCACAGCACCTGATGACGCTGTGCCATCGCCCGCAGGCGTCTGCCGACCACTTCCGCGACTCGCCCCCCGATGCCAGCGTCGATCTCGTCGAAAACCAGTGTGTGGCCCTGCTCGCGGATCGCGGCGGACTTCAGGGCGAGGAGGAGTCGGGACAACTCGCCGCCCGAGGCGATCTTCGCCAGGGGGCGCAGGTCTTCGCCGACGTTGGGCGCGATGAAGAACTCGGCCCGCTCGAGCCCGTGCTCGCCGGCCGTGGCCAGATCGTCGCCCGCGACCGCGAACCGGACCTCGAAGCGGGTCCCCTCCAGTGCGAGTTCGCGCAGCCCCTTCTGCATCCGGCGCTCGAGGTCGGTGGCCGCCGCACGGCGTCGGCCCGAGAGGTCGCGCCCGAGTTCGACGAAGCGACCGCGCGCCTCCGCTGCCTCGGCCGCCAGCTGCTCGCGGCGGGCCTCGGGGGCGTCGAGCTGCTGCAGTTCCCGCCGGGCGTTCTCCGCGAAGGCCAGCACCTCGTCGGCCGTGGCCCCGTACTTGCGGCGCAGCCGTTCGATCGTCGCGAGTCGCGACTCGATGGCGTCGAGCCGGCCCGGCGCCACCTGGAGGTCGTCGCGGAAGTCGCGCAATCCGTAGGCCAGGTCCTCGAGGGCCGAGGTCACGCCGACTCGCGCCTCGAGCGCCGATCCGAAGCGGGGCTCGAGCGCGGCGAGGTCCTCCACCTTGCGGTAGATCTGGCGCAGACGCGACAGCACGGCCGCATCGTCGTCGTAGAGGGCTTCGTAGGCCTCCGCGCACAGCACCGCCAACCGATCGGCGTTGGCCACGACGGCCTTCTCGCGTTCGAGGGCCAGGTCCTCGCCCGGCTGGAGCTGGCCGCGCTCGATCTCGGCGAGCTGCTGCGCCAGGCTCTCGCGCCGGCGCTCGAGCTCGCGCCTGTCGCGCTCGAACGCCGCGCGGTCGCTCTCGGCCCGCTGCCAGCGCTGCCACGCCTGGGCGACCTCGCCCGCAAGCGCTTCCAGGTCACCGTGCTGGTCGAGCAGCGGAAGGTGCGACTCGGGATCGAGCAGCCCCTGGGGCTCGTGCTGGCCGTGAATGGCGGCGACCCGCGGCGCCAGCTCGCGGAGCAGGGCCACCGGCACGAGCGCCCCGTTGATGGTCGCCCGGCCCCTGCCGGACGACTGGATCTCGCGGCGCAGGATCACTTCAGTCCCGTCCGCGTCGATGCCGTGATCCTGCAGCCAGGTCGCCGCGGCGGGCAGGTCGACGATCGCCTCCACCGCGGCCCGGTTCTCGCCCGTCCGGATCAGGTCCCCGCCGCCGCGCCCCCCGAGCACGAGCCCGAGTGCGTCGAGCAGGATCGACTTGCCCGCCCCCGTTTCACCCGACAACACCGTGAGCCCCGGCCCGAGCTCGAGCTCGACGCCGGAAGCAAGGGCGATGTTGTTGATCCGCAGGAACTTGATCACGATCGCGCCCTCGCACGATTCGCGGCACCATCGACGCAAGTCATTGCATTAAAAGAACTTATGGATTCAATGGCCGACAGGCCCCGGGTTGCGTGACCGTTGACACCCCCTAGGGCTTGTGGCATCCTCCGACGGCAGCGCAATTTAGAGGTGATCACCCTGCTTTCTTCCACCCTGTTGGCCCAGGCGGGCGGCACGGCGTTTTCCGGGGGCGTTTTCGGCCTGATCCGGGACAGCGGGCCCGTCGCGATCGCGGTCCTGCTGACGCTCCTGTTGTTCTCCTTCGTCTCGTGGGCGATCATCGTCTACAAGGGCCTCGCGCTCCGCCAAGCCTACCAGCACTCCGAAACCTTCCTCGAGATCTTCCGCAAGAGCGCCAAGTTCTCCGAGGTGCACTCCGTCTGCGTCCAGCTCAAGGCCAGCCCGCTGGTCGGCGTGTTCCAGGCCGGCTACCAGGAGGTCAACCAGCAGGTCCGCGCCGGCCAGGCCCCGGCAGCGGCGGCGCAGCGACCGGTCGTGAAGAGCCTCGAGTCGCTGACCCGCGCGCTGATCCGGGCGGCCACCGCCGAGACCACGCGGCTCGAGCGGCGCCTGAGTTTCCTCGCGACCACTGCCGCCGTGTGTCCGTTCGTCGGCCTGTTCGGCACGACGTGGGGCATCATGAACGCCTTCGCCGACATCGGACTGCAGGGCTCGGCGAACCTCGCGGTGGTCGCCCCGGGCATCTCCGAGGCACTGATCACGACGGCCACGGGCCTCGCGGCGGCGATCCCCGCCGCCGTCGCCTACAACTACTTCGCCAGCCGCGTCCGGGTCCTGACCGCGATGGTCGACGACTTCGCGCTCGAGTTCCTCAACATCGTCGAGCGGAACTTCACGTAGGTGGCGATCGGGACGGGCGGCGGAGGCGGCGGCGGGCGCGCGGGGGCGCTCTACTCCGGGTTCCGCTCCAAGCGCGGCCTGACCCAGTTGGGCGAGATCAACATCACGCCGCTGGTCGACGTGGTGCTGGTGCTGCTGCTCGTCTTCATGGTGACGGCCCCGATGATGAGCCGCGGCATCGACGTCTCGCTGCCCGTCGCAGGCCTCAAGGACCCGCAGCCGGAGGACCGCATCACCGTGTCGATCAACGCCGAGGGCCGGGTCTATCTCGGCGACCGCCCGATCGTGCTCGAGCTCCTCGAGGACGAGTTGCGCGGGCGCATGCAGGGCGTCGGCCAGCGCATCGCCTACCTGCGCGCCGACGAGCGCCTCGCTTACGGCCGCGTGATCGAGGTGGTCGACCGGATGAAGCGCGCGGGCGTCGAAAGCATCGGGTTCGTGTACGAGTTGCCGGAGGAGAAGGCCAGCCGGTGAAGGACGCCGTCGACAGCGTGATCGCCGAGCGCGCGCGACTCGACCGGGGTTTCCCGGCGGGCGTCGTGGTGTCCGTGGCCGGCCACCTGCTCCTGGCGGGCGTCGCCTTCGCGCTGCCGATCCTGATGCCGGCCAAGCCGAAACTGCAGGTGGCGGTGGGCATCGTGGTGCCGATCCCGCGCGGCGGCGGGGGCAGCCCGACGGCCGGCGAGCCGGATGCCGGGGTCCAGCAGCCGCAACCGCCGGTCACCCAGCCGCCTGCGCCCGAGCCGCCGAAGCCGGAGCCGCCCAAGGTCGTCAAGCCGCCGAAGGAGGAGCCGCGCAAGGGCCTCGCCGACCCGAAGGCCGACAAGAAGAAGAGCCGGGCGAAGAAGCCCGAGCCGCGACGCCCGGTCGCGTCGAACACCTCGAAGGCCACGACGTCGAAGAAGCCCGCCGGCACCGGCGCCGCGACGCAGAGCCCGGCGAGCGCGACGCCAGGCGTCGGGCTCGGCCCCGTCGGCCCGGGCCTGCCCGGCGGCACGGCGCAGACCGGCGACTGGTACCTCGCCAGCGTCCAGCAGAAGGTCTGGATGATCTGGAACCAGCAGATCCGCACGGGCGCCTACCCGCCGGTGACCGTGCGCTTCACCATCCTCGCCGACGGCAACGTGACCGGCGTCGAGGTCGTCCAGTCGAGCGGCCAGTACATGCTCGACCAGGCCGCGCAGCGGGCGATCCTCACCGCTGCGCCTTTCCAGCCGCTGCCCAGGAGCTATGACACGAAGGCCTTCACTCTCCAGGCCGTCTTCCAGCCGGTCGGCTAGGTCGCTCGCGGCCGCGCTCGGGTCCGGGCTCGGCCTGCTCGGCGTCGCGATGGCGGTGTCGCCGGCGCTGGCAGCGCCCCAGGCCCCCCCGGCAGGAACGCCGACCATCGTCATCGGCGGCCCCCAGGCCCCCCGTGTCGCGATCGCCGACTGCGTGCCGCGCCGCGAGGACCCGGAGTTGCGCGCGGCCTGCGGCACGATCGGCCAGGTGCTGCGCGCCGACCTGCGCTTCGAGGGCCTGTTCCAGTTCGTGCCCGACAGCCTGCTGCGCGCGATCCCGCCCCTGAACCCGGACGCTCCGAACATGGAGGACTGGAAGTCGATCGGGGCCGGGGTGCTGGTGGTGACCCGCGTCGACGGCTCGGCCGCGGAACTTTCCGTCGATCTGCGCGTGTTCTTCGTGGAGAGCGGGCAGGTGATGCTGGCGAAGCGCTACGCCGGCCCGGCGAAGAACCCGCGCGTGTTCGCCCACCAGGCCTCGGACGACATCGTGGCGCTGACCCAGAACCGAGGGGTCGCCCGCACCAGGATCGCCTTCTCCTCCGACCGCGACGCCAGCCGCGAGCGTCGCTCGAAGGAGATCTACATCATGGACTACGACGGCCACAACCCGCGCCGGGTGACCGTCAACAACTCTCTCAACATCCTGCCGGCCTGGTCCCCGGACGGCCAGGCGCTGGCCTACGTCTCCTACCGCCAGGGCCGGCCGCTCGTCTTCCTGTCGCGCATCTACCAGGGCACGAACACGCCGAACCTGACCGGCGAGAACGAGTCGAGCCAGGCCTTCGCGCCGACGTTCAGCCCCGACGGGAGCCGCATCGCGTGGGCCAGCAACCGCAGCGGCAACATGGAGGTGTGGGTCGCCAACGCCGACGGCTCGGGCGCCCACGCCGTCACCCGCAGCGCGGCCTCGGACACGGCTCCCACCTGGAGCCCGACCGGGCGCGAGATCGCGTTCACGTCGAACCGGGGCGGGACGCCGCAGATCTACGTCATGGACGCCGAGGGCCTCAACGTGCGGCGGCTGTCGACCGTCGGCAACTACAACGACGCGCCCGCCTGGAACCCCGCTCGTCAGTTCCTCGAGGTGGCCTTCACGTCGCGGCTCGACGGCCAGTTCCAGATCGCGATCGTCGACCTCGCCACGGGCCAGACCCGCCAGATCACCGAGAACCGCGGCTCCTGCGAGTACCCGACATGGGCGCCGTCGGGCCGCCATCTCGCCTTCTCCTGCCAGCGCGGCGGCACGTGGCAGATTCACGTCGCGGACCGCGAGGGGCGCACCGTGCAACCGCTTCAGGCCGGGCCGGGCAACAACGTCCAGCCCGACTGGAGCAACTGAGGAGCGAACTGCCGATGCCCGTCCGACGTCTCCCCCTGCTCGCGGTCGCCGTCCTGGCCGCGCTCGCGATGGCCTGCGGCGGCAGCACGAAGCGACCGCCCGCGATCACCCAGGGCGCTCCCCCGCCGCCCGGGCCCGGCCCCGGCGACTACGGCGGCCCGCGGCCGCAGCCCGTCGACTCGGGTCCCGACGTCGTCCCCCTGGGCGGAGAGGGGCTCAGTTCCTCGGACTTCGACGTCTCGGGCGAAGACGGCGAGGGCGGCCCGCTCGCCGACGTGCTGTTCGGCTACGACCAGGCCGACCTGTCCGACGAGGCGCGCGCCCTGGTCGAGCGCCACGCCGTGTGGCTGCAGGCGCATCGCGAGGCCAAGGTGACGATCGAGGGCCACTGCGACGAGCGCGGCACGGTCGAGTACAACCTGGCGCTCGGCGAGTTGCGCGCGAAGGCCGTGCGCGACCTGCTGGTCAGCCTCGGGGTGGACGGATCGCGCCTCCGCGTCGTCTCCTACGGCAAGGAACGTCCCCTCGACCCGGGGAACAACGAGAGCGCCTGGGCGCGCAACCGGCGGGCCCACCTGGCCGTCCGGCGCTGACCCCAGACCCGGGCCCGGACCTGCCGCGGCCCGCCGGCTTCTTATCCTTGCGCCGCATGAACGACGCGGCGCGCCCGATCGAGGAGGTTCCCGTGATCCGTCGCACCGTCGGCGTCGTCCTGCTGGCCGCGCTGTGGGCCTGGCCCGCGCTGGCCCAGAAGCAGGAGGTCCAGCGCCTGCAGGTCCAGGTGGCCACGCTCCAGGTCCAGATCTCCGACCTGCTCCGCCTCGGTCAGGAGAACCAGCGCGAGATCAAGCGCCTCAACGAGGCGCTGGCCGAGCAGACCCAGCTCGTGCGCAAGCTGGTCCAGGACCAGCGCCTGCAGATGGAGGCGCTGCAGACGGCGACCCGCGAGAACGGCGAGCGCCTCGCGGAGCTCTCCGAGCGGGTCCAGGGCGCCGCCCTGCCTCCCGTCGGCTACGCGCCCGCAGCGTCGGCGAGCCCTGGTGAAGCGCCGGCTCCCGGCGTACCGCCCGCGGCGGCCGCACCGCCCCCGCGCGAGCTGTACACGCAGGCCTACGCCGACTACGCGCGCGGCAACTACGACCTGGCGATCCAGGGCTTCCAGGAGTACCTGCGCAACTACGCGGGCACGGACTTCGCCGACAACGCGCAGTACTGGATCGGCGAGTGCCTCTACGGCAAGCTCAAGTACGAAGAGGCGATCGAGGCGTGGAACGTGCTGCTCCGCGACTACGCCGCCAGCGACAAGCTGCCCGACGCGCGGGTCAAGAAGGGCATGGCCCTCGAGAAGCTCGGCCGGCGCTCGCAGGCGCAGCTCGAGTACCGCTTCGTCGTCGAGCGCTTCCCCAATTCCCCGGCCGCGCGCATCGCGCGCGAGAAGCTCAACCCCCAGCAGTAAGGCTTTCGCGAAGGAGATCGCATGGCCAGCGTCAACAAGGTGATCCTGATCGGCAACCTCGGGCGGGACCCCGAGATCCGCTACACCCAGGGCGGCGAGCCGATCGCCAACTTCTCGCTCGCCACCAGCGAGCGCTGGACCGACCGACAGGGCCAGAAGCAGGAGAAGACCCAGTGGCACCGGGTGGAGGTCTTCGGCAAGACCGCCCAGATCGTCAAGGACTACCTGTCGAAGGGCCGCCCCGTCTACATCGAGGGCAGCATCAACTACGACGAGTGGACGGACAAGGACGGCAACAAGCGCAACACGACCCGCATCCGCGTCTCCGGCCCCGGCTCGCGGCTGGTGCTGCTCGGATCGCGCGGTGACGGCGGCGGAGGCGCGCGCTCGAGCGGCCCCGACGAGGGCCCGCCGACGGGCAGCGACGACTTCGTGCCCGGCGACGAGGACGTTCCGTTCTAGCCGCCGACTCCGTCCCGGAGCCCGCCGCGGGCCTGCTCTCGCTGGCCCGCTGGCGGGCTCCGCACGTCTGCACTCAGGCCGAGGTCGCGGCCCGGGTCGAGGCCTGGCTGTCCGAAGTGGACGCCCCGGCCGTGGCGCGACGGCTGGTCCGGGTCTATGCCGCGGCGGGCGTCGAGACCCGCGGGTCGGCCCTGTCCCTCGACGACGTCTTCGCGGGCGGCGACTTCGAGTCGCGCAACGACGCCTACCAGGCGGCGATGATCGGGGCCGCGATCGACGTCGCGGGCCGGGCGCTCGAAGGCGCGGCGATCAGCCCCGCCGAGATCGGCCTCGTCACCAGCGTCTCCTGCACGGGGTTCATGATCCCTGCCGTCGACGCCCACGTCGCCAACGCGCTCGGGCTCGGCCCGTCGCTCGCCCGCCTGCCGATCACGCAGGCGGGTTGCGCGGGCGGCGCCGTCGGCCTCGCCCGGAGCGCCGACTTCCTGGCCGCCCATCCCGCCTCGGCCGCGCTGCTGATCGCCGCCGAGTTCCCCAGCCTGACCTTCCAGCGCTGGGATCGCTCCCCGACCAACGTCGTCTCGACTGCGCTCTTCGGAGACGGCGCCGCGGCGGCGGTGCTGGTGGGACGGTCTCACCCGGCGTTCGGACGGACGAGCGTGCACTGGGACGGCGCGGCGTCGCAGTTCTTTCCGGACTCGCTGCCCCTGATGGGCTTCCGGCTGCGCAACGCGGGCCTGCAGATCGTGCTCGACAAGGCGCTGGGACCGTTCGTGCGCCGACACGCGGGCGCTGCGCTCGACACCTTCCTCGCGCGACGGCGCGTCGACCGCGCGGCACTCACCCGCTTCGCGCTGCACCCCGGCGGGCGCAAGGTGATCGAGGCCCTGGCGGCCTCGTGGGTCCTCGGCGACGCGGAACTGGGGCCCACCCGCCGGGTCCTGCGCTCGCACGGCAACATGAGCTCGGTCACCGTCTTGCACGTGCTGGACGAGGTGCTGGCCGAGGGACCGCGCCCGGGCGAACGCGGGCTGCTCGCGGCCTTCGGGCCGGGGTTCGGGGCCGAACTCGCGCTGCTCCGCTTCGCGTGAAGTTTCCGGATCTCCGCGAGCGCTCGCGCGAGCCCGAGCTGCTCGATCTCGGCGGGGTGCCCGAGGCCGAGGTCGAGGCTTCGCTCGCGGACATCCGCTTCGTCAACACCTGGCTCGGCGGACACCGCACGTTCGAGCGACTGCTGCGCCCCTTCCTGCGCGCCGACGGTGCGATCTCGCTGCTCGACGTGGGCTGCGGCTCCGCCGACCTGCCCGCCCGGCTGCTGGAACGCCACAGGCAGCTTCGGGTCGTCGGCCTCGACCTCAAGCCCACGCACCTGCGCCACACGCCACCCCAGGTCCACCGGGTCGCCGGCGACGTCTTCGCGCCGCCGTTCGCCGAGCGCTCCTTCGACGTCGTCGCCTGCTCGCTGTTCCTCCACCACCTCGACGGCGCCGACGTGTCCCGCGCCCTCGGGGGGCTGTGGCGGCTGGCGCGGCGGGCGCTCGTGGTCAACGACCTGCGGCGCGCCCAGGTGCCCCACGCCTTCGCCCGCCTCGTGTTCCCGCGGCTCTTCCGCTCCCCGGTCAGCGTGCACGACGGCCTGGTGTCGATCCGCCGCTCCTTCACGCCCCGCGAACTGCGTGCCGCCTTCGTCGATGCCGGGCTGCCGGAGCCCGAGGTGCGCCGCGTGTTCCCCTACCGCCTCGCGGCCCTCGCCGTGCGCCGCGAGCCGTGACCGCCGCGCGGGACGTGGTGGTCGTCGGCGGCGGCCCCGCCGGCACGGCGGCGTCGGTGTTCCTGCGCCAGCAGGGCTTCGACGTGCTCCTGCTCGACGCCGCGCGATTCCCGCGGGACAAGATCTGCGGCGAAGGCGTGTCGCCCGAGGCCTGGCGCCTGCTCGCCGCGATGGGGGCGCGCGACGACGTCGCCGGCCTCGGTCCGCACGCGCTGCGCGGGATGCGCGTCGTGGCGCCCGACGGCACCGCGTTCGAGGGCTCCTATCGCCGGGGGGGCCAGGTGCTCTCGGGTTTCGCGCTCCGGCGCAGCCGGCTCGACACCACCCTGCTCGGCGTCGCGCGCCGCGTGGGAGTCGAGGTCCGCGAAGGCGCGCGCGTGGACGGCGTCGTCGAGTCCGCGGGCCACGTCGTCGGCGTGCGTCTCGAGAGCGGCGAGACCGTCCCGGCCCGCTGGGTGCTCGGGTGCGACGGGCGCTGGGGCGTCTCCGCGCGAGCCGTGGGCGGGCTGCAGCCCGCGCGGCGGTTCCGGCGTTTCGCCCTGCGCATGCACCTGCACGGCGTCGCGGAGCTTTCGGACGTCGGCGAGATGCACGTCGGCCGCGGCGGCTACTGCGGCATCGCGCCGCTGCCCGGCGACGAGGCCAACGTCGCCTTCGTGCTGGACGCCTCCGCCTTCCGCCGCGCGGCAGGGCGGCTCGAGGCCTTCGCCCGCGAGACCCTGGAGGACCGCTTCCCCGCCGTTGCCGCCCGCACCCGCGAAACGCGCGCGAGCGCCCCCCCGCGGGCGATCGGGCCGCTGGCTGTAGCCGTGCGCCGCCGCGCCCGGCCCGGCCTGATGCTGCTGGGGGACGCGGCGGGCTTCCACGATCCGTTCACGGGCGAAGGCGTGACGCTCGCCCTGCGCAGCGGCGAGATCGCCGCCGGCCCGGTCGGCGATGCGCTCCGCGGTCGCAGCTCTCCCCAGACCGCGGCGGCGACCTACGAGGACGAGTACCGGCGGGCGACCCGCGACAAGTTCCGGCTCAACCGGCTGCTGCAGGCGGTCGTGGCGCTGCCGGCGCTGGCGAACGCCGTCGCACGCCGTCTGCGCGACCGCCCCCGGACCTGCGACGAGCTCGTCGGGATCGCCGGCGACTTCGTGCCCGCCCGCCGCGCGCTGGGTCCCCGCTTCGTGCTGGAGCTGCTGCGCCCGCCTCGCTGAAACGGTCGGCCCGGGCTTCGCCCGTGGGCTAGAATCGGGTTTTCATCGCAGTTCCCCGGAGGGAAGACCGCGTGGCCACGACCGCCCTGAGCCAGGAGACCGGACTCGACCGCCAGACCCTGGTGGGCCTGTACCGGACGATGTACCTCTCGCGCCGGATCGACGACAAGGAGATCCAGCTCAAGCGCCAGAACAGGATCTTCTTCCAGATCTCGGGCGCCGGCCACGAGGCGGTGCTGGCGGCGGCGGGCCTGCTGCTGAAGCCCGGCCACGACTGGTTCTTCGGCTACTACCGGGACCGCGCGCTGATGCTGGCGCTGGGCATGACGCCGCTCGAGATGCTGATGTCGGCCACCGGCGCCGCCGCCGACCCGAACTCGGGCGGGCGGCAGATGCCCTCTCACTGGGGCCACGCCGCGCTCAACGTCGTCACCAAGTCGTCTCCCACGGGCACCCAGTTCCTGCAGGCGGTCGGCTGCGCCGAGGCCGGGATCTACGCGGCGGCGCAGGACGGCGCGGGCACGAAGCTCGGCGTGCCGTTCCGGTCGGACGAGGTCGTCTACGTCTCGACCGGCGACGGCACCACCTCCGAGGGCGAGTTCTGGGAGAGCCTGAACACCGCGTGCAACCGCAAGCTCCCGGTCCTCTACATGGTCGAGGACAACGGCTACGCGATCTCGGTGCCGGTCGAGGTCCAGACCGCCGGCGGCAGCATCTCGAAGCTGGTCGCCTCGTTCCCGAACCTGCTGGTGCGCGAGACGGACGGCTGCGATCCGCTGGCCAGCCTCGCGACCCTGCGCGAGGCCGTCGCCTGGTGCCGCGAGCGGCGCGGGCCGGCCCTGGTCCACGCGAAGGTGATCCGGCCCTACTCGCACTCGCTCTCCGACGACGAGGCCCTGTACCGGCCCGCCGAGGAGCGACAGGCCGAGGCCAACCGCGACCCGCTGGCGACCTTCCCCGCCTTCCTGCTGCGCGAGGGCCTCGCCAGCGAGTCGGAGCTCGAGGCCTTGCGCGCCGAGGTCGACCGGCTCGTCAACGAGGCCGCCGACCAGGCCTGCGCGGCGCCGCAACCCGAGCCCTCCTCGGCGCTGCTCCACGTCTACTCGCCCGAGGTCGACCCGACGTCCGCCGAGTTCTCGACCGAGCCCGCGTTCGCCGGCGACCCCAAGACGGTCGTCGACCTGCTCAACGCCTGCCTGCACGACGAGATGGCCCGCGACCCGCGGATCGTCGTCTTCGGCCAGGACGTCGCCGACTGCAGCCGCGAGGAGAGCCTGGCCCAGGTCAAGGGCAAGGGCGGCGTCTTCAAGGTCACCCACAACCTGCAGCGCCGGTTCGGCGGCGAGCGGGTGTTCAACTCCCCGCTGGCCGAGGCCAACATCGTCGGCCGCGCGATCGGCATGGCGGTGCGCGGCCTCAAGCCGGTGGTCGAGATCCAGTTCTTCGACTACATCTGGCCCGCGTACATGCAGATGCGCAACGAGCTGGCGCTGATCCGCTGGCGCTCGAACGGGGCCTTCAAGTGCCCCGCCGTCGTGCGCGTGACCTATGGCGGATACCTGCAGGGCGGCGCCGTCTATCACAGCCAGTGCGGCGAGGTGCTGTTCACCCACGTCCCCGGCCTGCGGGTGGTGCTGCCGTCGAACGCCGAAGACGCGAACGGCCTGCTGCGCACGGCGATCCGCTGCGACGACCCGGTGCTCTTCCTCGAGCACAAGCACCTGTACCGCCAGACCTACAACAAGGGCCGCAACCCCGGGCCGGACTACTGCATCCCGTTCGGCAAGGCGCGTACGGTGCGCCCCGGGCGCGACCTGACGATCGTGACCTTCGGCGCTCTCGTCCAGCGCAGCGTCGTGGCCGCGAAGCAGGTCGCGGAGCAGGACGGCATCGAGGCCGAGGTGATCGACCTGCGCACGCTCTCGCCCTACGACTGGGACGCGATCGCGGAGAGCGTGAAGCGCACCGGCAAGGTGATCGTCGCCCAGGAGGACCAGCTCTCCTGGGGCTACACCGCCGAGATCGCGGCCCGCATCGCCGACGAGCTGTTCGAGTGGCTGGACGCCCCGGTCAAGCGCATCGGCGCGACCGATACCTTCGTCGGCTACGCCCCTTCACTCGAGGACTTCATCCTGCCCCAGGTCCCCGGCATCGCCGCCGAGATCCGCAAGCTCGCGAAATACTAGGGCCTCGACGTGCCGGCGCGGCCGTAGCGGTCTTCGAGGCGGACCACGTCGTCGAGTTCCGGAGTGGAAACCTCGAGGATGTCGGTGTCCTCGAGGCCCGTCATCCGGTGAAGCGTGCCGGGCGTGATGTGGTAGCTGTCGCCGGGCGTCATCTCGATGCGGCGCAGATCGCCCGGCTCGTCCTTGCCCTTGACCTCGAACAGCAGCTTCCCGCTCTGGATCAGGATCGTCTCGTCCTTCACGTTGTGGTACTGGAGGGAGAGGCTCTCGCCCTTCTTCACGTGCAGGAGCTTCCCCACGTAGCGCTCGGTGCGCGCCCACCAGATCTCGTGGCCCCAGGGCTTGTCGACCCGCTTGTGCTCGGTCAAGTGTCAGGACTCCCCGGCGTCGGCCGCAGCCAGCGCCTCGTGCAGTTCCGCTCTCAGGTGCGCCTCGATCTCGGCCGCCGACGAAAGCCGCATGGCCCGCAACACCGCCTCGCGGGCGTGCCCGAGATCCGCGGCCCGCAGCACCTGCTTGATGCGCGGGATCGCCGTCGGGCTCATCGAGAGCTCGCGGGCGCCGAGGCCCGCCAGCACCAGGGATTGTAGCGGGTCGCCCGCCATCTCCCCGCACACGCCGACCGGGCGGCCGGCCGCCCCCGCCTGCTCGAACGCGCCGGCCAACACCGACAGCACGGCGGGGTCCAGCGGCTCGTAGAGTGCCGCCACCCGCGGGTCCGCCCGGTCCACCGCCAGGAGGTACTGGATCAGGTCGTTGGTGCCGACGCTGAAGAAATCCGCCTCGGGCGCCAGTTGCGCCAGCGTCAGGGCAGCGCTGGGGATCTCGACCATCATCCCGACCGGCACCTCGACCGCGTGGCCGTGCCCCTCGAGGGCCAGGTCGCGGGCGGTCGCGGCGAGAAAGGCCCGTGCCTCCCGCAGGTCGCTGGCGCCCCGCAGGAACGGGAACAGCACCCGCAACGGGCCGTGCGCCGCGGCCCGCAGCAGCGCGCGGAGCTGGGTGCGGAAGGCGTCCGGCGCGCGGCCGAGCAGGCGCAAGGCTCGCGGGCCCAGCGCCGGGTTCGGGCTCGACGGCCCCGCCGGCACGATGTCCTCGGGCCCCAGGTCCCAGACGCGCACCGTGACGGGGTGCGGAGCCATCTGGTCCAGAAGGCGGCAGTACAGCTCGTACTGTCGCTCCTCGTCCAGGCTGCCGCGCCCGAGCAAGTACTCGCTGCGGAACAGGCCGATGCCCTCGGCCCCGTACTGCACGGCCGTCGCGGCCTCCTCCGCGAACTCGGCGTTGGCCAGCAGCCGCACCCGCACCCCGTCGCGCGAGGCCGCCGGCTCCGTCCGCGTGGCCTGCAGGCTGAGCTCGCGTCGCTGCTCCCGCTCGCGCAACGCGCGGAAGCCGGCCAGCACGGGTTCCGAGGGCTCGACCACGAGCCGGCCCTGGGTGCCGTCGAGGACGACGAGCGCGCCCGGCGGCACGCGGCCGGTGGCGTCGCGCAGGCCGGCCACCGCGGGAATCCCGCGCGAGCGCGCCAGGATCGCCGTGTGGTAGGTGCGGGACCCGCCGTCGAGCGCGATGCCGATCACCTTCGCCCAGTCGAGCTCCGCCGCCTCGGACGGCGTGAGGTCGTGGGCCACCAGCACCACGGGCCCCGGCAGCCGCGCCAGGCTCGGCCCGTCCGCGGCCCCGACGAGGTTCAGCAGCACCCGGCCCAGCACGTCGTCGAGGTCGCTGCTGCGCTCCTTCAGGTACTCGTCGGTGAAGCCGTCGAACAGCGCGTGGAGCTGCTCCGAGACCTGCCGCAGCGCCCACTCCGCGTTGACGTGCTCCTGGCGCACGATCTGGGCGGCGCGATCGCGCAGCAGCGGGTCCTCCAGCATCAGGAGCTGGGCGTCGAAGATGTACGCGTGCAGCGCGCCCACTTCGCGCGAGAGGCGGGACTTGATCGCCTCGAGCTGGCGGCGCGAGGCGGCCACCGCGCGCAGCAGGCGCTGGACCTCGCGCTCGGTGGCGTCGGGCGGCAGCAGCAGCCGGAACACGGGCACGCGCTCGCGCTCCATCACCAGCGCCTGGCCGACGGCGATCCCCGGGGAGACGCCGTTCCCGAGCAGTTCCACGGCCTAGCTGCCCTCGCCGAAACCGCTCTCGACGAGGGTCACCAGCGCGTCCGCCGCGGCCTGCTCGTCGTCGCCGTCCGTCTCGATCCGCAGCATCGTGCCCCGCGAGGCCGCCAGCAGCAGGATGCCGAGGATCGACTTGCCGTCCATGGTGCGACCGTCGCGGCTGACCCGGACCCGGCTGTGGAACGCGCAGGCCTTGTGCACGAAGCGCGCGGCGGCCCGCGCGTGCAGCCCCAGCCGGTTGGGGATCTTCACCTCGCGCGAGATCACGGCTTGCGCGGCTCCAGCAGTTCCGAGGCCACGTGGATCGCCGCCTGGCCGTACTCGCGGATCACCCGCGCCACGTCCTTCAGCTCTCCGTCCCGCACGGACGAGAGCTTGATCAGCATCGGCAGGTTGACGCCGGTGACGATCTCGACGCTGGGCCCCAGCGAGGGCAGCGCCAGGTTGGTCGGCGTGCCGCCGAACATGTCCGTCAGCACCAGGGCCCCCTCGGCGCCCACGTCGGCGATCGCCCTCTCCACGGCCTCGCGGGCCGCCACCGGGTCGTCGCTCCAGCCGATCGAGACGGCGGCCGAGCGCGGCAGTTCGCCGACGATCTGGGCGGCCGCCGCCACCAGCTCCGAGGCCAGCCCGCCGTGGGTGACGACGACGACGCCGATCACTGCTGCCTCGCGTCCCGGTGGCGGACCTGGACGTGGAAGCGGCGGCGTCGCAGCGCCTCGCCCACGCGAAGAGCCAGCATCACCGAGCGGTGGCGCCCGCCCGTGCACCCGATCGCGATCGTCACGTAGCTCCTCCCTTCCTTCTGGTGCCGCGGCAGGACGAAGCCGAGCAGCAAGAGCACGCGGCGCAGGAAGCGGGCCGTGTCGGGCTGGGCGTCGAGGTAGCGCTGGACGGCCGGCGCCTCGCCCGTCTGCGGCCGCAGCCGCTGCACGAAGTTGGGGTTCGGCAGGAAGCGGGCGTCGAACACCAGGTCCGCCTCCGCGGGCACCCCGTACTTGTAGCCGAACGAGGTGACCGTCACCGTCATCGGCGCCTCGGCGCTGCGCGCCCCGAACCGCTCGCGTACCCACGCCCGCAGGTCGTGGACCGTGAACGCCGAGGTGTCGACGATGCGATCCGCGCTCTTGCGGATCGGCCGCAGCGCCTCGCGCTCCTGGCGGAGCGCCTCGACCACCGGCTCGTCGACCGCCAGCGGGTGGGGCCGCCGCGTCTCGCTGAAGCGGCGCACCAGCGTCTTCTCGTCCGCCTCCAGGAACAGCAGCTCGACCGGCAGCCGCCGCTGCCGCAGGCCGCGCAGCGCCAGCGGGAACTGGCGGGTGAACCCGGGCTCGCGCAGGTCCACGACCAGGGCCGCGCGGCGCAGGCTCGAGGTGTCGCGGATCAGCTCGGCGAAGCGCGGGATCAGCGCCGTGGGCAGGTTGTCGACGCAGAAGAAGCCGAGGTCCTCGAGCGCCCGCAGCACGTGGGTCTTGCCCGACCCGGACAGGCCCGTGACGATCACCAGCCGGTCGCCGTCGCGCCGACCGGCCGCGCGGGCCTTCAACGCCGCCCCCGCGCGCTGGTGGCCCGCGCCTTGCCCGCCCCGGCCGCGATCATCGTCTCCAGCCGGTGGGCGAAGCGCTGCGCCCCGTCCAGGCCGCGCTCCTTCAGCAGGTGGTTGCGGGCGGCCACCTCGATCAGGATCGCGAGGCTGCGCCCGGGCGCCACCGGCATCCGCAGCCGCGGCACCTCGACGCCGAGCACCTCGACCCGCTCCTGCTGCAGGCCCAGCCGGTCGTACTCCTTGCCCGGCTCCCAGCGCTCGAGGTCGACGACCAGCTCCACCCGCTGCCGCACCCGCAGCGAGGAGACGCCGTAGAGGTCGCGGATGTTGATCACGCCCAGGCCGCGCAGCTCCATGTGGTCGCGCAGCAGCAGCGGCGCGGTCGCCACCAGCCCTTCGCCGATGCGCTTGACCTCCACGACGTCGTCGGCGACCAGGCGGTGGCCGCGGTCGACCAGGTCGAGCGCGCACTCCGACTTGCCGATCCCGCTCTCGCCCGCGATCAGCACGCCGAGGCCGAACACGTCGACCAGGACCCCGTGGAGCTGGGCGCTGCGCGCCAGCTCCTCGTCGAGCCAGCCGGTCAGCCGCTTGATGAACGGGGTCGATTCGAGCGGCGTGCCGAGCAGCGGAACGCCGCGCCGCTCGGCGGCCTGGCGCAGCTCGGGCGGCGGCGGCAGGCCGCGGGTCACCACGAAGCAGGTGACGTCGCAGGCCGCCAGCCGCGCCAGCAGCGACCGGCGACGGCGCGCCGGGAGGGTGGCGAGGTAGCCCGATTCCGAGGCGCCCAGGATCTGGACCCGGCCGTAGCGCAGGTAGTCGAAGTAGCCGGTCAAGGCGAGACCCGGCCGCTGCACGCGCGACTGCTCGATCGCGCGGTCGAGCCCGCGGCGGCCGGCGAGCAGCTTGAGCTTCAGCTCGCCGCGCCGCTCGCGCAGCAGGCGCCGGACGGTGAGCGCCGGCCCCGCCGCGGCCTGCCGCGCCAAGTCAGTGCGCCGACTTGCGCAGGTTGGAGGGCGGGATGCGCAGCTCCTCGCGGTACTTCGCGACGGTGCGCCGCGCCAGCGGCACGCCCTCCGCCTGCAGCAACTCGGCGATCCGCGAGTCGGAGAGCGGGTGCTGCGCGTCTTCGCCTTCGATCATCTTGCGGATGCGGTCCTTGATCGTGACCGAGCTGACCGACTCGCCCATCGACGAGGTGATGCCGCTGTGGAAGAAGAAGCGCATCTCGTACACGCCGCGCGGCGTGTGCATGTACTTGTTGGCTACCACGCGAGACACGGTCGACTCGTGCATCCCGATGTCGTTGGCGACGTCGCGCAGCACCAGCGGCCGCAGGTGCTCGATGCCGCGGTCGAGGAAGCCGCGCTGGTGGCGCACGATCGACTCGGCCACCCGGAAGATCGTGCGCTGGCGCTGGTCGACGCTCTTCAGGAGCCACAGCGCGCTGCGCAACTTGTCCTTGACGTAGGCGCGGGTCTGCTCGGAGCCCGGCTCCTTGTCGTCGAGCATGCGGCGGTACGTCGGGCTGATCCGCAGGCGGGGCAGGCCCTCGTTGTTCAGTTCGATGCGGTACTCGTCGGCGTCCTTGATCACGAAGACGTCCGGCGTGACGTAGGCCGCGTCCTGGGGCGAGTAGCGCAGCCCGGGCTTCGGGTCGAGCCGCTGGATGATCTCCAGGTGGTGGGCGACCTCGTCCTGGGTCAGGTTCATCGCCCGCGAGATCTCGGAGTACTGGTGCGTCTGCAGCTGCTTCAGGTGGTCGCGGACGATCAGGTCCGTGACCGAGCCCTCGAGGTGCAGGGCGCGGAGCTGCAGCCGCAGGCACTCGCCGATGTCGCGGGCGGCCACTCCCGCCGGGTCGAGCTGCTGCACGATCGAGAGCGCGCGAAGGACCTCCTCCGCGGGGTACGGGCCCATGTTGGCGATGTCCTCGAGCGAGACGCGCAGCATGCCGTCCTCGTCGAGGCTGTCGATGATCTTCTCTGCGATCTCGACCAGCAGGTCGTCGGAGACCGAGAGCACGAGCTGCCACTTGAGGTGGTCGTAGAGGTTGGTGGCCGCGGTCAGCGTGTTCTCGATCGGCGGCGCCTCGGGGATCTCGGTGCCGCGCGTGCGCCGCTGCTCGCGGTCGGCCTCGGCGTACTCCTCGAAGAACTTCTCGACGTCGATCTGCTCGAGCGGGTCGTCGGCCTTGGGCTTCTCCTCGGCTTCGGCGACGGCCTCCTCGGGCGACGGCGGCTCGGCCGGCGCCTCCTCGAGCAGCGGGTTCTCCATCACCTCCTGCTCGAGGACCTCGGCCAGTTCCAGGGTGGTGAGGGGCAGCAGCTTGATCGCCTGCTGCAGCGACGGCGTGAGCACGAGCCGCTGCGAGAGGCGGGCCTGCAGTCCCAGCTTCTGTTGAATCGCCAAGGGTCGGTCCTAAGCTCCCGCCGGCGGCAACCCCGGGGCGTCGAGGCGGAAGCCCTCGCCCAGGTAGACCCGCCGAACTTCTTCGTCTCCGGCGAGCGCCTCGGGCGTACCCGCGCGGAACACTTCGCCGTCCCGAAGAATATAGGCGCGGTCCGTGATCTTCAACGTCTCGCGCACGTTGTGGTCGGTGATCAGGACGCCGATCCCGCGCTCCTTGAGGTGGCCGATGATCTTCTGGATGTCGATCACGGCGATCGGGTCGATGCCCGCGAACGGCTCGTCGAGCAGGATGAACGAGGGCTCGGTCGCCAGCGCCCGCGCGATCTCGAGCCGGCGCCGCTCGCCGCCGGACAGCGTGTCGGCCCGCTGCCGGGCGAGGCCCTGGATGCCCAGCTCCTCCAGCAGCTCGCGGGTGCGTTGCCGGCTCTCGCCCTGCGGCTCGCCGAGCGCCTCGAGGATCGCCAGCACGTTGTCCTGGACGGACATCTTGCGGAAGACGCTGGCCTCCTGCGGCAGGTAGCCGATGCCCGCCCGGGCCCGCTCGTACATCGGCAGGTCGGTGATGTCGTCCTCGCCGAGCGTGACGGTGCCGCCGTCGGGGCGGGCCAGGCCGACGACCATGTAGAAGGTCGTGGTCTTCCCCGCCCCGTTCGGGCCGAGCAGCCCGACGACCTCGCCTTCCTGGATGTGGAGGTCGACGCTGCGCACGACGGTGCGGCGTCCGTAGCTCTTGGTCAGCCCGCGGGCGTCGAGGGTCTTCATCGGCCCCCGATGGTAGCCCGGCCCGCCTGATCGCCGGCGCTCACGGGGACCGGGTCGGAGTGGGCGCAGGGGGCGGGGCCGTCCGCCCGGAGAACACTGTCTCCGTTCGCGTCTCCTCGCGGCCGTCGATCAGGATCAGGTCGTCGCCGACGTGGAAGGTCACGCTGCGGCCGCGGGCCGTGCGGTCGGGGTCCTTGAGCACCACCTCCGGCCCGGTCAGCAGCACCTTGCCGTCCGCAGGCGTGTAGACGACGCGCGCGCCGTCGGCGACCCGCTGCCCCTGGCGCACGCGAACCGGCTCTCCGGCCTCGAGTCGCTCGAAGCCGCCGCCCGCCGCCTCCATCTGGAGCGTGGCCTGCTCGCCCTCCACCTGGATCTCGCCCTGGAGCAGGGAGACCTGGCCGTTGTACACGACCTCCCGCTTGCGCTCGTCGTAGACCATCTCGCGCGCCTTGCCCTCGACCTGCGGCGGCGCCGTGCCCTTGCCGTCGCCGCGGGGCGTCATTCGCGAGCGCACCTCGCCCCGCGCGACGAGGCGCCGCGCCCCGCCTTCGGGCTGCCGGATCTCGATCTGCTCGGCCTCCAGCAGGTCGGCGCCCGCCCGCAAGGTCGCGCCTTCCACGTAGAGCGCCACTTGCGCCGGAGCCCGCCAGTCGAAGCGCTGCGCAGTCACGACCGTCGCCTCGCCCGGGGCGCCGAGCAGGCCTGCCGGGCCGCCGTCCTGCTGCCGATAGACGTGGCGCACGCTGCCCCGCGCCGCGACGTCGCCGCCACGCGGCGCGACGTCGATGTCGCGGGCCAGCAGTTCCGTGCCGCGCAGCTCGTCCCACAGCCGCGGAGACTCGCGCAGCGCCAGCACGTCGTCCGCGGCGACGAAGGTCGCCCGCTGGCCGCTGGCGCGCTGGCCGCCGCGGGTGAAGACCACGTCGCGATGGAACTCCGCGCTGGTCGGCTCCCCCGTTTCGGGCGAGATCTGCGCCTCGAAGCGCCGGCAGGTGATCAGGGCCGGCGCCGCCCCGCGGGCGAGCGGCTCCAGCGCGAGCGAGCTCCCCTGCAGGCCCGCCAGGGCGGAGAGCTGGCCGCTCGCGTCGAAGTCGAGGGTCAGCGTCTCCGCCTTCAGCCGGCGACGCTCGGGCCGCTCGCCCGGGCCCGGCTCCATGACCAGCTCGGCCTCCTGGGTGGCGATCGCCTGCTTGAGCGCGCGGTTGTCGCCGAACCACAGGTCGAGCTTGCGGCCACGCAGCTCGCGCGGCCCGGCCGTCCGACCTGCCCCGCCGCCCGGCAGGAAGCCGCCGCCGCGGGCGCGCAGCTCGAAGCCCTCGGAGAACTGGGCGCGGAACACCTGCAGCGCGTCGTTCAAGTCCAGCTTGAGGAGGCCCGCCGTCAGGCGAGAGCCGTCCGCGCGATCCACGACGACGTTGCCGACCACCCGGAGCTGGCCCTCCTCGCGCGCGTAGACCCCGCGATCGCCGCGCACGTCGAGGCCGGGCACGTCCGGGTCGCGCATCACGATGTGGACGTCGGCGTCGAGCTCGAGACGGTCGGAAGCCGCGTCGTAGAGGAAGCCGGTCGAGCTGCCCGAGAAGTCCTTCCTCCGGAAGCGCGCCGGGCCCTCGGTGCGCGCGAGCTGCTTGTCGCCGCGGTAGACGAGGTGGTCGGACTCGAGCCGGAACCCGTCGTCGGTGACCAGCACGACGTCCCCGCGGAAGATCGCGCGCGGCTGCGAGGGGTCGACGGTCGCCTCCTGGGCCGAAATCGTCCCTCGCCCGCGCTGGCCCCGCGCCACGTAGCCGAACGAGACCCTGGCTCCCTTGAGCCGGGCGTCCTCGCCCTCCTTGCCGACCCACTCCCCGGCTTCGACCTGGAGGCCGGACTGCTCGCCCTTCAGGACCTCGTGCTGCACCTGGTCCAGCCGCTGGGTGCCGGGGGACGACTGCGCGAGTGGCGTCGCTCCGGGGGTGGGGCCGGGCTCCTCGGGCCGTGGCCGCAGGGAGGCGACCACGGCCACGCCCACGGCCACCGCGACGACCAGGAAGGCGCCGCGCAGGCGGCGCAGCCCGCCACGCCTCATGCGAGCGGCAGCCCGGCGACCAGCCGGTACGCGTCGCGGGCGATCAGCAGCTCCTCGTTGGTCGGGATCACGGCGACGGCCACGGGCGCGCCCTCGGGCGAGATGCGCGCCTCGACCCCGTTGGCGGCGGCATTGCGCTCCGGGTCGACGCGGAGTCCCAGGCCCTCGAGACCATGCAGGGCGCGCTCGCGGATCGCCGCGGCGTTCTCGCCGATGCCGCCGGCGAAGGCCAGCGCGTCGAGCCCGCCGAGCGCCGCGGCGTAGGCGCCCACGTACTTGCGCAGCCGGTAGCAGAACACGTCGATCGCGAGCTTCGCGCGCGGGTTGCCCTGGGCCTCGGCCTCGAGCAGGGCCCGCATGTCGTTCGAGACCCCCGACAGCCCCAGCAGCCCGGAGTGCTTGTTGAGCAGCGCCTGGGCCTCGCGCTCGCCCAGTTCCTCCTTGCGCATGACGTGCAACGCGGCGGCCGCGTCGAGATCCCCGGAGCGGGTGCCCATCAGCAGGCCCTCGAGCGGGGTGAAGCCCATCGAGGTGTCGACCGAGCGGCCGCCCCGGATCGCCGTGATGGAGCAGCCGTTGCCGAGGTGACAGGTGACCACCCGCAGCGCGGGGTCGCCCTCGCGGCCGACGTGGCGGGCCAGGCGGGCCGAGACGTAGCGATGCGAGGTGCCGTGGAAGCCGTAGCGGCGGATGCCGTGCCGCTCGTACAGCACGTAGGGCAGCCCGTACAGGTACGCCTCGGGCGCGAGCGTCTGGTGGAAGGACGTGTCGAACACCGCGGCCTGCGGCGCCGCCGGCAGTGCCTCGCGGGCCGCGCGGTAGCCCTTGACGTTGGGCGGGTTGTGCAGCGGGGCGATGTCGAAGCAGGACTCGATCGCGCGCAGCACCTCGTCGTCGATCAGCACGCTGGCGTGGAAGCGCTCGCCGCCGTGCACGACGCGATGGCCGACGGCGCCGATCTCCGCGGGGTCGGCGAGCACGCCGGCCTCGGGCCGGGTCAGCAGCTCGAGCGCCCGCGAGACCGCCGCCTTGTGGTCGAGCACCTCGGCCGTCTCCCGCAGCGTCGTGCCCCGCGACGGCAGATCGACCTTGAGCACGGCCTCGGAGCCGATGTTGTCGACGATGCCGCGGGCCAGCGCGACGTCTTCGTCGCGCGCGATCTTCTGCTCGTCCGTTTCGATGAGCTGGAACTTGAGGCTCGAGGAACCGCAGTTGAGGACCAGCACCTTCATGACCGGGCTCCCGCCTTCAGGTCGTGGCGCGGCAGGCCGTCCGCGTCGTACTCGAAGAAGCCGCGGCCCGACTTCACGCCGAGGTGGCCCGCGCGCACCATCTTGCGGATCAGCGGGCACGGCCGATAGCGGGCCTCGCCCGTCTCGTGGAACAGGTGCTGCATCCAGCGCAGGAGCTGGTCGAGGCCCATGCGGTCGGCGAGCGTCAGCGGGCCGAACGGCAGCCCGAAGCCCAGCCGCACCGAGGCGTCGACGTCCTTCGCCGAGGCCACGCCTTCCATCACCACGTGGGCGGCCTCGTTGAGGAACGGCAGGATCACCCGGGTGGTGACGTAGCCGGGCGACTCGAAGACCTCGATCCCGGTCTTGCCCAGCACCCGCACGAACTCCATCGCGTGGGCGAAGGTCTCGTCCGAGGTGCGCAGGCCGCGCACGACCTCGACCAGCGGCACCACGGGCACCGGGTGCAGGAAGTGGAGGCCGACCACGCGGTCCGGCCGCATCGTGCGCGCCGCGATCTCGGTCACCGACAGCGCGGAGGCGTTGGTGGCCAGGATGTCGTTCGGCGGGCAGCAGGCGTCGAGCTGCTGGAAGATGCCGGTCTTCAGCTCGAGGTCCTCGGACACCGCCTCGACCACGAGCTGAGCCGCCTCCAGCGCCTCGATCGCGGCGACGGTGCGGATGCGGGCCAGGATCGCCTTGCGTTCACCGGTCGTGCGGCGCCACTTGGCGATGTCCTGGTCGAGGGTCTCGCCGATCCCTTCCAGCGCGCGCACGTTCCCGGCCTCGTCGCGATCGCGCAACAGCACGTCGAGGCCCGCGGCGGCGCAGGCGATGGCGATGCCCTGCCCCATCGTCCCGCCGCCGACGATTCCCACGCAACGCACACTCACGAGCGGCCTCCCGGGCCGTCAGCTTCAGACGGCGCGATCGAGGAACTCGCGTCCGAGCTGGCCCATCTTGCGGAATTTCTGGTAGCGGGCTTCGATCAGGGCGTCGGGGGACAGCTTGCGCAACTCGGCGAGCTGGCGCTCGAGCAGCCGTCCCAGGGCGTCGTAGAGGGACTCGGGATCGGCGTGCGCGCCGCCCGGCGGTTCCGGCACCACCTCGTCCACGACCCCGAACGAGAGCAGGTCGCGGCCGGTGATCTTCATCGCGGTCGCCGCGTCCTCGGCGCGGCCCGCGTCGCGCCACAGGATCGAGGCGCAGCCCTCCGGCGAGATCACGGAATACACGGAGTGCTCGAGCATGTTGACGCGGTCGCCGACGGCCACGGCCAGGGCGCCACCGCTGCCCCCCTCGCCGGTGACGGTGACCACGATCGGGACCGTGAGCCGCGCCATCTCGCGCAGGTTGCGGGCGATCGCCTCGGCCTGCCCGCGCTCCTCGGCGTCGAGCCCCGGGTAGGCCCCGGGCGTGTCCACGAAGGACAGGATCGGGCGCCCGAACTTTTCGGCCATCTGCATCGCGCGCAGGGCCTTGCGGTAGCCCTCGGGCTTCGGCATTCCGAAGTTGCGACGGATCTTCTGCTTGGTGTCGCGGCCCTTCTGGTGGCCGACCACCACGACCGGCTCGCCGCGGAAGCGGGCCAGGCCGCACACCAGCGCCGGGTCGTCGCCGAACAACCGGTCGCCGTGGATCTCGACCCAGTCGGTGCACAGCGCGCCCACGTAGTCGAGCGTGTACGGCCGGCTGGGGTGGCGCGCGACCTGGGTCTTCTGCCACGGGGTCAGCGCCGCGTACACCTCGCGCCGCTTCTGGTCGAGCTGCTTCTTCACGCGGGCGGCCTCGCGGCTGCGCACGGGATCGCCGGGAAAGCGCGCCAGCTCGTCGAGCTGCTTCTGCAGCTCGGCCAGCGGGGCCTCGAAGTCTTGGTCGGCCATGTCGTTCGTGGTCTCCGAGAAGCTCCCGGGGAGCCGCCCTTCAGGCGGCGCCCTCGGCCCGCTCCGCCCGGCCCGCCAGCACCAGGGCTCCCTTGCCCAGCAGGCCCTCGACCTCGTCCCGCAGCACCGGGTCCGGGCGGACGCGGTAGTAGGCGTTCGGCACCACCGCCACCGTCCAGCTCCCCGGGCGCAGCAGCTCGAGGGTCACCGGGCACTCGCCCCGGTGCGCGTCGAGTATATCGCGCAGCCTCTCGCCCCTCTCCCGGTCCCAGTTCGCGGCCGGCACCCGGATCGTGACCGCTCGCGCGCCGGAGAGCCGCGCCTTCTCGAGCGGAATCACCTCGGAGGCGACCAGCCGCGTCTTGCCCTCGTCCTGCGGCTCGGCCTTGCCGCGCACCAGCACCACGGCGTCGTCGGCCAGCTCCGCGGCCACCTTCTTGTAGGTCTCGGGGAAGACCAGGACCTCGGTGACGCCCCCGAGGTCCTCGAGCTGGAAGACGGCCATGCGGTCTCCCTTGCGGGTCTTCAGCGGGCGCAGGCCGGTGATCAGTCCGCCGGCCGCCACCTCGCGCGTCTCCCGCAACGCGGCCATCGCGGCAGAGTCCGCGTTCGCCACCTGCGCGAGCTCGCCGCGGAAGCGCTCCAGCGGGTGGCCGCTGATGAAGAAGCCGAGCGACTCCTTCTCGAAGGCGAGCCGCTCGCTCTCCGGCCAGTCCGGCACGTCGGGCAGCCGCTCCGCCGGGGCCGCCGTGCCGGCGCCCGGGCCCGGCGCCAGCAGCGCGCCGAACAGGCTGGCCTGGCCCGCCTCGCGATCCCGCTGCTTCTTCTGCCCCGCCTCGGTCGCGCGCTCGATGGCCGCGAACAGCGCGGCGCGGCGGCGATCGAGCGAGTCGAAGCTGCCGCTCTTGACGTAGCTCTCGATCACCCGCCGGTTGATCGCCTTGAGGTCGACGCGCTCGCAGAAACCGAACAGCGAAGAGAAGCGCCCGCCTTCGCGGCGCGCGGCCAGCGTCGCCTCGACCGCGCCTTCGCCGACGTTCTTGATGGCTGACAGGCCGAAGCGGATGGCGCCGCCCGCCACGGTGAAGTAGAGGTCGGACTCGTTGACGTCGGGCGGCAGCACCTGCAGGTCCATCTCGCGGCAGGAGCCGATGTACTCGACGAGCTTCTCGGTGTTGGCGCGCTCCGAGGTCAGCAGCGCGGCCATGAAGTAGGCCGGGTAGTTGGCCTTGAACCAGCCGGTCTGGTAGGCGACCCAGGCGTAGGCCGCCGAGTGCGACTTGTTGAAGCCGTACCCGGCGAACTGCTCCATGTGGTCCCAGATCTTCTTCGCCTTCTTCTCGTTGACTCCGTGCGCGGCGCAGCCCTCGAGGAACTTCTGCATCTGGGCGGCCATCACGTCGGCCTTCTTCTTGCCCATCGCCTTGCGCAGGATGTCCGCTTCGCCCAGCGAGTAGCCCGCCAGCGCCGAGGCGATCTGCATCACCTGTTCCTGGTAGACCATGACGCCGTAGGTCCCGGACAGGATCGGCTCCAGCGACGGGTGGTCGTAGACGACCTTCGTCTGGCCGTGCCGGCGCTTGATGAAGTCGTCGATCATCGCCATCGGCCCGGGCCGGTACAGCGCGTTGAGCGCCGTCAGGTGCTCCAGGCGGTCGGGCTTGAAGCGCTTCAGGATGTCGCGCATGCCCTCGGACTCGAACTGGAACAGGCCCGAGGTCTTGCCCGCGGCGAACAGCTCGTAGGTCTTCGCGTCGTCGAGCGGCAGCTTGTCGGGGTCGACGCGGACGCCGGTCTGGGCCTCGATCATCTTCACGCAGTTGTCGATCAGCGTGAGCGTGCGCAGGCCCAGGAAGTCCATCTTCAGGAGGCCGATCCGCTCGACCCCCTTCATGTCGTACTGGGTGGTCAGGTCGCCGCCCTTGAACGACGCGAGCGGCACCAGCTCCATCAGCGGCTTGGGCGAGATCACGACTCCGGCGGCGTGGGTCGAGGCGTGACGGGTCGTGCCCTCGAGCCGCCGCGAGACGTCGATCAGCTCCTTGACCTTCGGGTCGGCGTCGTAGGCGTCGCGGAGCGGGGGCGACTCCTCGAGCGCCTTGTCGAGCGTCATCCCGAGATCGCCCGGGATCATCTTGGCGATCTTGTCGGCGTCGGCGTAGGGCAGGTCCATCACCCGCGCGACGTCGCGCACGACGGCCTTCGCCTTCATCGTCCCGAAGGTGATGATCTGCGCCACGTTCTCGCGGCCGTACTTGCGGGTGACGTACTCGATCACCTCGCCGCGGCGGTTCTCGCAGAAGTCGATGTCGATGTCGGGGGGGCTGATCCGTTCCTCGTTGAGGAAGCGCTCGAAGATCAGGTCGTACTCGATCGGGTCGATGTCCGTGATCCGCATCGAGTAGGCGACCAGCGACCCGGCCGCCGAGCCCCGACCCGGGCCGACCGGGATGCCGCGCTCCTTCGCGTAACGGATGAAGTCCCAGACGATCAGGAAGTAGCCGGAGAAGCCGACCCGGCGGATGACGCCGATCTCCTTGTCGAGCCGCGCCTCGTAGGCGGGCCGCGCGTAGCGCAGGCGCCCGGCGTCGGCGAGCGGCCCCAGCGCCTTCCAGCGGTCCTCGAAGCCGTCGCGGCAGACCTTCTCGAAGTAGGTCTCGATCGTGTAGCCCGGCGGCACCTCGAAGCGCGGCAGCTCGTTGACGGCCTGCAGCGTGAAGTCGCACATGTCCGCGATCTTCACGGTGTTGGAGATGGCCTCCGGATGGTCCGGGAACAGGGCGGCCATCTCGTCCCCGCTCTTCAGGTAGAACTCGTGGGTGTCGAAGCGGAGGCGCTCGCGGTCGGCGACCTTCTTGCCGGAGCCGATGCAGACCAGCACGTCGTGGGCGTGGTGGTCGCTGTTGCGCAGGTAGTGGGCGTCGTTGGTCGCCACCAGCCCCAGCCCGGTGCGGTCCTTCATCCGCAGCAGCGCGCGGTTGACCTGCCGCTGCTCCTCGATCCCGTGGTCCATCACCTCGAGGTAGAAGCGGTCCTTGCCGAACATGTCGCTGAACTGCCCGATCAGCTCCAGCGCCCGCGGCTCGTTGCCGTTGCGGATCTGGCGCGAGATCTCGGAGGACAGGCAGCCGGACAGCCCGATCAGCCCCTCGGCGTGCTTCGCCAGCAGGTCCTTGTCGATCCGGGGCCGGTAGTAGAAGCCCTCGGTGTAGCCGAGCGACACCAGCCGGACGAGGTTGTGGTACCCGGCGTCGCTGGTGGCCAGCAGCGTCAGGTGGTTGTAGGCGTCCTCGATGTCGCCGCCGCTGCGGTCGAAGCGGGTCTTGGGCGCGACGTAGATCTCGCAGCCGATGATCGGCTTGACACCCTTGCCGCGGGCCGCGTCGTGGAAGGCGACCGCCCCGAACATGTTGCCGTGGTCGGTGATCGCCAGCGACTTCTGGCCGAGCTTGGCGGCTTCTCCGACCAGCTCGTCGATGCGGTTGGCGCCGTCGAGCAGGCTGTACTCGGTGTGCAGGTGGAGGTGGACGAAGTCCTTCACTTCACTCCCACTCGATCGTGGACGGCGGCTTCGACGACACGTCGTAGACGACGCGGTTGATGCCGCGCACCTCGTTGACGATGCGGTTCGAGACCCGCGCCAGCAGCTCGTACGGCAGCCGCGCCCAGTCGGCGGTCATGCCGTCGGCCGACTCCACCGCGCGGATCGCCAGCGTGTACTGGTACGTGCGGTCGTCGCCCATCACGCCGACGGAGCGGACAGGCAGCAGCACGGCGAAGCTCTGCCACACCTGGCGGTAGAGACCGGCCGCCTTGATCTCCTCGACCACGATCGCGTCGGCGGCCCGCAGCAGGTCGAGGCGGTCCTTCGAGACCGGCCCCAGGCATCGGATGGCGAGGCCGGGGCCCGGGAACGGCTGCCGCCACAGGAACTCGTCGTCGAGCCCGAGCTCGTGGCCGGCCGCGCGCACCTCGTCCTTGAACAGCTCGCGCAGCGGCTCGACCAGCCTGAACTTCATCCGCTTCGGCAGCCCGCCGACGTTGTGGTGGCTCTTGATCACCGCCGACGGCCCCTTGACCGAGACCGACTCGATGACGTCCGGGTAGAGCGTGCCCTGGGCCAGGAAGTCGACCTTGCCGAGCTTCTTCGCCGCTTCGTCGAACACGGCGATGAACTCGCGGCCGATGATCTTGCGCTTGCGCTCGGGGTCGGCCACCCCCTTCAGCCGGCGCAGGAAGCGCTCGGAGGCGTCGACGAAGACCACCTTCAGGCCCAGCTTGCGGGCGAAGCGGTCGCGGACCTGCTTCGCCTCGTCCCGCCGCAGCACGCCGTTGTCGACGAAGACGCAGGTGAGCCTGTTGCCGATCGCGCGGTGGACCAGCATCGCCGCCACCGCCGAGTCGACGCCGCCCGAGAGCGCGCACAGCACGCGCCCCTTCCCCACCTGCTCGCGGATGCGCTCGACGGACTCGGCCACGAAGTGCGCCGCGTCCCAGTCCCGGGCACATCCGCAGGCGTCGACGAAGTTGGACAGCACTCGCAGTCCCTCGGCCGTGTGGCGCACCTCGGGGTGGAACTGGATGCCGAAGAGCCTCCGCCCGCGATCCTCGATCGCGGCGACCGGGGTGTCCTTCGTGCGCCCGACCACCGCGAAGCCGGCCGGGGGCTTCGTCACCGAGTCGCCGTGGCTCATCCAGACGGTGGTCGGTTGCGTCAGCCCGGCGAGCAGCGCGCTGCCGGCCGGGTGTTCGAGGCTCGCGTGGCCGAACTCGCGGGTGCCGGCGGCCTTCACCTCGCCGCCGAGGTGGCGGGCCATGAGCTGCAGGCCGTAGCAGACGCCGAGCACCGGCACGCCGAGGCCGAACACCCGCGCGTCGACCTGCGGGGCCTTGCGGTCGTAGACGCTTTGCGGCCCGCCCGAGAGCACGATGCCCTTGACCCCTCGGGCGGCCAGCTCGCGGGCCGTGGTGCGGGGCGGCAGGATCTCGGAGTAGACGTGGAGCTCGCGCAGCCGCCGCGCGATGAGCTGCGTGAACTGCGACCCGAAATCCAGGATCGCGACCGTTTCTCTGTGCATCGGGAGGGCCACCTCGGGGAGCGCGATTATATCCCCCACCCCTTGGGCCGGCCGTCCCCGAGAGCCCGTGATAGAGTGCCTGTCGCTTGAGAATGCTCGCGTGCGCCGCCGCGCTGGCGGCCGCGGCGTGCGGCGGCGTGCAGCCCGCCCCGCCCCCCGCGTTGTTCCCGGCCCCGACCGCCTGGCTGACGCCGCTGGAGCAGCCCCTGGACGGCGAACTCGCCACGGATGGCGCCCGGATCTTCGTGCCGCTGCGCGACGGCACGCTGCTCGGCCTCGATCGCCTGACCGGCGAACGGCTGTGGTCGGCACCGCCGCGACCGGGTGCCATCTCCGCGGCTCCGGGGACGCTGCTGCTGCGCCAGGCCGACGGCCGACTGTGGAGCCTCGCCCCGCGCAACGGCTCGGCCCGCTGGCGGGCGGACACGGGGATCACGGGCTCGCTCGCCGCGGTCACCGAGAACCGCTGGGCGTTCGTCGCCGGCGAGGGCCTCGCGGCGGTCGAACTGGAAACCGGCCGCATCGTGTGGACCGCAGCCGAGAAGGCCACCGTGACCGCGCCTCCCCTGCCGTGGGGCTCGTGGCTGCTGGTCGGCGAGCAGGACGGCACCCTGCGCCTGCGGGAGCGCGAGACCGGCCGCACCGTGTGGACCTGGAACGTCGGCTCGCCCTGGAAGGCGGCGCCGGCGGTCGACGACCGCGTGCTCTTCGCCGGCTCCACCGCCCACGGCTTCTACTCGCTGAAGCTCGACTCGGGCGACCGGCGCTGGCGCTGGAAGCTGGGCGCCGACGTCGTGGCACCGCCCGTCCTCTACGGCGACGACGCCGTCGCCTTCGCCACCCTCGAGAACGTGCTGTGGTCGCTCGAGCGCGGCAAGGGGCGCCTTGTCTGGCGCGCCCCGCTTCCGTCGCGCCCGCTGGGCGGCCCCCAACTGGTCGGTGGCGCACTCCTGATCGCCTGCCTCGAGGACGAGCTGCGGGCGATCGACACCCGGACCGGGGCGAAGATCGCGACGATGCGCACCCCGAGCCCGCTGCGGACCGCGCCCGTCGTGGTCGGCGACACGGTCTACGTGGGCCTGCGCAACCCGTGGAGCGTCGCGGCGCTGCGCCTCGCGGGCCTCGATCCCGAGGGCCGCCCGCTGCCGCCTCCCCCGCCCGCGCCATCGCCGGCCGAACCGGCGGAGGCCGAGGCGTCGCCCTCCCCCGCTCCGTCGCCGCGGTCATGAGCATCGAGGCGACGACGGCCGAGCGGACCCGCGGCGCACGCGCCGACTTCCTCGAGCTGGCCAAGCCCCGCATCACGTTCCTCGTCACCTTCACCGCCCTGGTCGGCTACGTGATGGGCTCGCCCGTCGGCGGCGTCGCTTCCGGCCCGCTGCTCTGGGCGATGGCCGGCACCGCGCTGGTCGCGGGCGGGGCCTCGGCCATGAACATGGTGCTGGAGCGCGCCACCGACGCCCTGATGCACCGCACCCGCGAGCGGCCGATTCCCGCCGGCCGGCTGACGACCGCGGAGGCCGCGGCCTTCGCGGCGGCGCTGACGGTCGCCGGCGTCACCCTGCTCTACGCCCGCAACGGCGCGCTCGCGGCCGCCGTGGCCGGCGTCACCTGGTTCAGCTACGTCTTCATGTACACGCCGCTCAAGACCCGCACGTCGCTGTCGACCATCGTCGGCGCCGTGCCCGGTGCGCTGCCGCCGGTGATCGGCTGGGCGGCCGCGCGCCACTCGCTGGACGCCGGCGCGTTCGTCCTCTTCGCGATCCTGTTCCTGTGGCAGATCCCGCACTTCCTGGCGATCGCCTGGCTGTTCCGCGACGACTACGCCCGCGGCGGCCTGCCGATGCTGCCGGTGCTCGACCCCGAGGGCCGGATGACCGGCCGCCAGGCGGTGGCCAACAGCGTCGCGCTGACCGTCGTCAGCCTGACGCCCACGGTCGCCGGCCTGACGGGAACGCTCTACCTGTTCGGCGCGCTGGTGCTGGGCCTCGCGTTCACGGCCGTGGCCGCCCGCGCGGCATACGCCCGCACGCGCCCTGCGGCGCGCGCCCTGTTCTTCGCCTCGATCCTCTACCTGCCCGCCCAGTCGGCGCTGATGCTGCTCGACCGCCGATGAACGCCACCGACCTGCCCACGCTCAACGCCGCACTGAATCTCACCAGCGCCGTGCTGCTGTTCGCGGGCTGGCGCCAGATCCGCGCCGGCCGCCGCGAGGCCCACCGCGCCTGCATGATCGCGGCGCTCGTGACCTCGGCGCTGTTCCTGGTGTCCTACCTCGTCTACCACTTCCAGGTCGGCTCCGTCCGCTACACGGGCCAGGGCCCGCTGCGCACGCTGTACTTCGCGATCCTGCTGTCGCACACGATCCTCGCCGTGGTCAACGTGCCGCTGGTCCTGATGACCGCGACCCGCGCCTTCCGCGAGCGCTTCGCGGAGCACAAGAGGATGGCCCGCTGGGCGCTCCCGATCTGGTTCTACGTCTCGGTGACCGGCGTGGTCATCTACCTGATGCTGTACGGCCTTCCGGGCCTCGGCTAGGCCCGGATCGCGCGCGCCAGGCGGCGCACGCCCTCCTCGATCTTCGGAACGTCCTCGCGGGCGAAGGTGAGGCGCATCGTGTTGAGGCCGGTGTCGTCTTCGGCGAAGAAGGGCGAGCCCGGGACGTAGGCCACACCTTCGGCGACCGCCGCCTCGAGCAGGGCTTCGGCGTCGCGGCCCTCGGGCAGCCGCAGCCAGACGAACAGGCCGCCGGTCGGGTGGGTCCAGCTCACGCCTTCGGGCATCTCGCGCGCGAGCGCGTCGAGCATGGCCTTGCACTTGTCGCGGTAGTAGGGGCGGATGCGCTCCTTCTGGGCGTCGATCAGGCCCTCGCGCAGGCAGGCGAGCACCACCCGATGCGAGAGACCGCTGCCGCACAGGTCCGCCGCCTGCTTCGCGATCTCGAGCTTGGCGAGCAGCGTCTCGGGCCCGAGCACGAACGCGGTGCGCAGCGCGGGCGCCAGGATCTTCGAGAACGACGACAGGTACAGCACTCGCCCGTCGTGGTCGAGCGAGCGCAGCGTGGGTGGCGGCGGCTGGTCGAAGTAGACGTCGCCGTACGGGTCGTCCTCGACGACCAGCAGGTCGAGCTCGTGCGCGACCTCCAGCAGCCCCGCCCGGCGCTCGAGCGTGTGGGTGATCCCGGACGGGTTCTGGTAGTTGGGCACCACGTAGAGGAACTTCACGCGGTGGCCGGCGTCGCGGCAGGCGCGGTACTGCCGGCGCAGGTCCTCGAGGTCGAGCCCCTGCTCGTCGAGCTGCACGCTCACCATCCGCGCCCGCGCGGCGCGGAACGCCGAGAGCGCGCCCACGTAGCTCGGCGCCTCGCACAGCACCACGTCGCCCGGGTCGATCAGCACCCGAGACACCAGGTCGAGGCCCTGCTGGCTGCCCTCCGTGAGCATGCGCTCCGCGGGGTGCGAGTCCATGCCCTTGCGCCGCGCGTAGTCCGCGACGGCCTCCAGGAGTGGCGAGTAGCCGCGGGTCAGGATGTACTGGAAGGCGCCGGCCGCCTCCTCGGCCACCGCCCGCTTCAGGATGCGGTCGAAGTCGGCGACCGGGAAGGTCTCGGGGCTCGGCTGGCCGGGAGCGAACGAGATGATGCCGGGCCGTTCGATCACGGCGCTCATCCGGCGGATGGCCGAGAAGCGCATCGCGCGCGCGGACTCGGAGAGCAGTTCCTGGAATTTCATGGATGCACGAGTATAGGATGCCTGACGTGGGAAGCGCGGCGCGCCGAGGGTTCGTGGCCGGCCTGCTGGCGGTTCTCGTGCGCGTTCCGCTCGCCGCCGCCGCCGAGGACGCCGCCCTGCGCGCCCGGCTCGACGCGCTCGAGCGCGCGCTGCGCTCCGGCGACGCCGACGCCCTGGGGGCCTCGGTCGCCCGCCGCGGCCGCATCCACGTCGACCTGCGCGGACTGACGGACGGCCAGCAGGTGTGGGGCGCCGGCCAACTCCGGGTCGCCTTCGCGGAGCTTTTCGCGGAGCGCCGGACCTCGGGTTTCGCGCTGCAGGCGGCCACCCTCAGCCGCTCCGGGGAAGACCTCGCGTTCGTGCGCGGCACCTGGACCCGGGCCGCACCGGGCGGGCCCGTGGTCGAAAGCGTGAGCTTCACGCTGCGCCTCGAGTCCGGCGACTGGCGGGTGTTCGAGATCCGGACCGCCCGTTGACCTCCCGCGGGCTCCGGCTGTGGGCGCTGACGGCGGTCGCGTTCGCCGCCGCCGCCGCGGTCGACCTGGCGCGGATCGCCACCGCCGGGCCCAACGCCGCCGAGGTTGCCCGCCAGTCCCTGCTCGACGGCGTCGAGGCGCGCCACCACCACGTGATCGAAGAGCTGGCCCGGGCCCTCGACCAGGTCGCCGCGCTGCCGAACCTCGCGACCGCCGCGGGCCGCGACCCGGCGGCCCGCGGCGAAGCCTTCCGCCACCTCGCGCGGCTCCGCTCCGGAGACCTCGACCTGGCGATCCGCGACGCCCGTCTCGAGCCCCTCGCCTGGGCGGGCCCGGCGACCGAGGCCGCGCGCCTGCGGAACCTGGCGCAGGCCGGCGCGGGACACGGGGTCATCTCCTCGGGCGCGGCGCTGCGCTACGTCGCGCTGAGGCGCGCCGGCGACGCGTGGCTCAGCGCGGAGCGCGTGGTCGCGGTGCGCCGCAACATCCGCAACGCCTTCGTCGAGGACGTGGAGACGCTGGCCGCCGATCCCTCGCTCGTCGCGGTGCGCTTCGTGCTCGCGGGCGAAGACGCGCCCGCTGCGGACCCCCGGGAGCGGACGCTGCAAGCCCCGGACGGACGGGTGATGGCGCTGGCCCGCGCTCGCGAGACTCCGGAGGGCGAGCCGCTGGCGGAGCGGCTGCGGCGCTGGCTCGCCTTCGGTGCCGCGCTCGCGGCCGTCCTGCTCCTCGGCGCGGCCCTCCGGACGGGCGTCAGCCCCGCCGCGCTGGCCGCCGCGGTGGGCCTCGCGCGCTTGCTGCTGCTGCCGCTCACCGGGGCGTGGCCGCTCGGCGAGTTCGGCAGCTCCGCCCACTACGCCTCGCCGGCGCTCGGCCCGCTGCTGCGCTCGCCGCTGGACCTGGGGCTGACCGCCGCGGCGCTCGCCGCGCTCGCGGCCTGCGCGTGGTCCTACGCGCTCGCGCGCCCCTCGCTGCCGCCGCGAGCGGCGATCGTCGCGGCCACCCTGCTGGCGCCGGGCGCGCTCGCGCTCGGCGCCGCCCTGGTCGCCGACATCGCGTGGAACTCGGCATCGCCGCCGGAGGCGCTGGACCTGCTGCCGGCCTTCTCGGCCGGCAGCCTCCTCCACCTGGCCGCGGGCCTCGCCTGGCTCGCGGCTCTCGCCACGGCGGCCGCGCTGCTGGCCGCGAGCGGCTCGCTGGCGCCACGCCGGCTGGCGTTCGTCTTCTCCGCGGGCGCGATTGCGGCCCACGTGCTGCTCGCCCGGGCCGAGCTCGCGCCGCCGCCGCCGGTCGCCGCTGCCCTGGCGGCGCTCGCCTTCGGCCTCGGCCTGCGCGGCTCGCTGCTCCGTGGCGCCTGGCGCGGGGCCAGCCCCGAGGCGAGAGCCGCGGCCCTGGCCCTGCTCGCGCCGCTCGCCGGGCTGCTCGCGCAGCCCACGCTTGCCGCCCACGCCGACGCCGTCCTGCTGCGGCAGATGGAGGCGGACTTCGCGCCCCGCGTCCGCGAGCTCTCGCGCTGGCGCACCCACGTGCTCCAGGCCACGCTCGAGCGCATCGACGCCTTGCGACTGCTGGAGCCGGGCTCGGCCTCGGAGCGCGCGCCGATCGAGGAACTGGCCTTCGCCACCTGGGCCAGCACCGACCTGGCGGCCCTCGGGCTCTCCTCGGCGATCGAGATCCAGGACCCCGACGGCTTCGTCGCCAGCCGCTTCGCCCTCAACCTGGCGCCGCTGGCGGGGCCGCTGGCCCCGCTCCCGCGCGGCGAGGCGTGGGAGCAGCGACCCGAGCGGATCGCCATCGGCAGCGTCGAGCGCCCCGTGCTGCACGCCCGGCGCCAGCTCGTCTACGACGGCGAACTGCAGGGCGCGGTCCACGTGTGGGTGGCCGAGGACTACTCCAACCTCCCCTTCCTCTCGCCGCGCGATCCCTACGCCACGCTGTTCCGCTCGGCTCCTGCCGCCGCGGCTCGCGAACGCGAGGTCGGCCTGCTCGTCTACGACGACGCGCGGCGCCTCGTGTTCTCGAGCACCGACCCGCCACCTGTCCCGGACACCGAGGCCCTCGCCCGCGCGGAGTCCGGCCCGGCCCCCGGCTGGATGCCGCTGGAGTTCGAGGGCCGCCCGGTGACGGCGTGGGCCTTCCCGGTGGCAGGCGGCGCGGGGTTCCTCTACCGGGAGGAGTCCGCCCTCGTGCGATCCCTGGCCGACGCCTTCGAGGCCGCGACGGCGTTCACCTTCGCCGCCGCCCTCGGCCTGCTGCTGCTGCTGCTGGCCCGCGAGGCGGCGGGCCACCGGCGGCTGACGGCGCGCTCGGTGGCCCGCGCGGTCGCATCGCGCTTCTCGCGCCGCCTGTTCGTCGCCCTGATCGCGCTCGCCGTGGGTCCCGCCCTGCTGCTCCAGGGAGTCGTGCGCCAGCTCGTCGAGGAGCGGCTGGCCCGCGAGACGGCCGACCAGGCGCTGGAGCGCGCCTCGATCGCGCGCAAGGCCGTCGAGGACTTCGCCTTCTTCCAGCGCGGCGACTATCCCGACCAGCAGCCGGTCACGGACCAGGCGCTGGTCTGGGTCGAGCGGCTGATCCGCAACGACCTCGACGTCTTCGCCGGCGGCCGGCTGATCGCCTCCAGCAAGCGCGAGCTGTACGCCTCGGGGCTGCTCGGAGCCCGCGTCGACGGCGACGCCTACCGGCGCCTGGTCCTCGAGGGCGCGCCGGCCGTGCTGCGCACCGAACGCATCGGCGCCTTCTCCTTCTCGGTGGTCTCGGTGCCGCTGGCGCTCGGCGGCAGCGAGCCCGGCATCCTGTCGCTGCCGCTGGCCTCGCGGCGTCGCGAGGTCGACGCGGTGCTGGCCGACCTGGACCGCACCGCGCGGCTCGCCTCGGTGGCGTTCCTGCTGCTGGCCGCGGCGATCGCGTACTCGATGTCGCGGCGCATCTCGGGGCCGCTGTTCGCCCTCACCGCGGCCACCCGCCGTATCGCCCGCGGCGACCTCGCCGCCCGCGTCGAGCCCACCACCCGCGACGAGTTGCGGGAACTGGTCGAGGCCTTCAACCAGATGGCGGGCGAGCTGGCGCGCCAGCGCGACGACCTCGAGCGCAGCAACCGGCTGGCGGCGTGGGCCGAGATGGCGCGCCAGGTCGCCCACGAGGTGAAGAACCCGCTGACCCCGATCCAGCTCGCCAGCGAGCACCTGCGCCGGGTCTGGGCCGACCAGCGGGAGGACTTCGCCGCGACGCTCGACACCTGCACGACGACCATCCTGCGGCAGGTGGCGACGCTGCGCGGCATGGTCACCGAGTTCTCGGCCTTCGCGCGTCCGCCGGAACCGGCCCCGCTCGACCTGCAGGACGTCGTCGCGGAGGCCGTCGCTCCCTACGCCCCCGCCCTGCCTCCTGGCGTCACCCTGACGGCCGAGCCCGGTGCCGGCCCGATCGTCGCGGGCGATCGCAGGCTGCTGGTGCGGGCCCTGGTCAACCTGCTGGAGAACGCGCTCGCCGCGCTGGCGGAGGGCGGGGCGATCCGGGTGCGGGCCCGGCTGGCGGACGGCCGCGCTGCGCTCGAGGTCGAAGACGACGGGCCGGGCGTGCCGGTCGAAGTGGCCGCCCGCGCGTTCGAACCCTACTTCTCGACCCGCAGCGGGGGCACGGGCCTCGGCCTCGCGCTGGTGCTCCGCATCGCCGAGGCCCACGGCGGCGGCGCGGAACTGGAGGCGGTGGCGCCGCGGGGCACGCGAGCCCGCCTGTGGCTCCCGCTGCCGGAGCCGGCGGAGCCCCCGCGCTAGCTCGTCGTCGCCCTGCGGCGCTCGGCGCGGTCCAGGGCGTCGAGCACGACCTCGAGCGCCTTGGGCGGAAGGTCGAAGCGGGGCAGCTCGTCGCGCGATGCCCAGGCGGCCTCCAGCGCGTCGCTCCCGGCCTGCAGCTCGCCGCCAGCCCAGGCGCACAGGTAGTCCGCGATCACGTAGTGGTAGCGCACCTGGTCGCCCTGTCGCTCGATGCGGTCGAACACGGTCAGCAGCTCGAGCGGACGCACCTCGAGCCCCGTCTCCTCGCGCAGCTCGCGCACGCAGGCCTGCTCCAGCGTCTCGCCCAGCTCGACGGTGCCGCCAGGCACGATCCAGCGCCCGTACAGCGGCTCCTTGCCGCGGCGGATCAGCACGACGCGGCCCTCGTGGACGACGACGGCCCCCACCCCGACCGCGGGCACGCCCCCGTTCAATGCGCCTCGGCCGGTGCCGGCGGAGGCGGCTCGCCGCGGCGCCGCAGCAGCCCCATGAGGTGGCCCGTGGGGCCCGACAGCGAGTAGGCCGAGGCCATCGCCAGCAGCATCGACGCCGGGTGCAGCGCGATCGCCAGGAACAGGATGGCCACCCCGAGCACGGCGATGTAGCTCTGCCGACGACGCAGGTCGACGCCCTTGAACGAGCGGTAGCGCAGCGTCGACACCATCAGGAACGCCAGCATCACGACCAGCACCATCACGGGAATCGCCGTGACCCGCTCCGAGAGGGGCTCCGGCGCGAACATCACGACGGCGGCGACCTGGCCCGCCGCGGCCGGGATCGGCAGCCCGACGAAGAAGCGGCCGTCGACGACGTGGCGCTGGACGTTGAAGCGCGCCAGCCGCAGCGTGCCGCACATCACGAACAGGAAGGCCGCGAGCCAGCCCGCGCGCGGGATCGCGGAGAGGGCCCAGGTGTAGACCAGGATCGCCGGGGCGACGCCGAAGGAGATCACGTCGCACAGGCTGTCCAGTTCGCCGCCGAACTCCGACGTGGTGCCCGTCATCCGCGCGATGCGGCCGTCGAGGGCGTCGGCGACGCCGGCCCAGAAGATCAGCATCGCCGCCTCGCCGAAGTCGCCGTGCAGCGCCTTGACGATGGACCAGAAGCCGAGGAACAGGTTGCCGACGGTGAACAGCGCCGGCAGGATCGCGCCCCCGCGACGGAAGCGCTCGATCCGCGGGCCCATCAGCGCGGCGGCTCCGGCAACTCCGCGAGCACCGAGCTGCCGGCGCTGACCCGCTGGCCGACCTGCACCCGCATCGTCGTGCCGGCGGGCACGAAGACGTCCATCCGCGAGCCGAACTTGATCAGGCCGATGCGCTCGCCGCGCGCGACCGCGTCGCCGGGTTTCTTGCGGAGCACGATGCGGCGCGCGATCAGCCCCGCGATCTGCTTGAACGCGATGCGATGGGGCCCGTCCTCGACGATCACCAGGTTCTGCTCGTTGCGCAGCGAGGCCTTGTCGTCGAAGGCCGGCAGGAACTCGCCCGGGTTGTACCGCACGTCGGTCACCGTGCCGGCGATCGGCGAGCGGTTGACGTGGACGTCGAACACGGAGAGGAAGATCGAGACCTGCCAGGCGCCGGGGCCGAGCGGGTTGCCGAGCGGGTGGCCTTCCGGGGCCGGCATCACCTGCACGACCTTGCCGTCGGCGGGCGAGATCACGAGCCGGGGATCGGTCGGCGTCGTGCGCTCCGGGTCGCGGAAGAAGAACGCGCAGAACAGGCCGAGGAAGGCGAGCACGCCGCCGACCCACGGGAAACGGAGCGCGACGATGCCGCCGGCCAGCAGCAGCACGGCGATGTAGGGCCAACCTTCGCGGGCGATGGACATCCTGTCTTCGAAACAAAAAGGGCAGAGGACCGCGGATCTCGTCGAGAACCGGGGTCCCCCGCCGGTCGTGGCCGAGGCGCGCGCCGTCGCCGGCGGCGCGCCCCAGGTGTCAGTGGGCCCGGCTGCGGAACTCCCGGGCGATGGACTCCATCCGGTCCTTCAGCTGGAGCTTCTTCTTCTTGAGCGTCGCTTCTTCGAGCTGCTCCTCGTCGGAGAGCACGATCTTGTCGGTGAGCACTTGCAGGCGGGCGTCGAGCGAGTGGTGCTCGTCGGCCAGCCTGCGGTATTCGTCGTTGTCGAGAAGCTCCTGGCTCGAAGCTTCGGCCTGACTCGTCATCTGCACCTCCACTGGACCGCATTCCGAGGTGAGACCGTCGATCCGGGGGGACGCTAGCACCGGGCGGCCGGCGATTTCAAGGCGGCCCGATGGCGCGTCGCAGCACGAGCGCGTCTTCGGGCGGCCGCGTGTAGCACCCCGCCCGGCGCCCGACCTCGGCGAAGCCCAGCCCTGCGTAGAGCGAGCGCGCCGCCGCGTTGCCGACGCGCACCTCGAGCCAGGCCGCGGCCGCCCCGGCCGCGCCGCCCGCCGCCAGCACCTCCGAAAGCAGCGCGCGGGCGAGGCCCCGCCGCCGGAGATCGGGATGGGTGCCGAGCTGGAGGATCTCCAGTTCCCCGAACACGACGCGGAAGGCGCAGAAGGCCGCCAGCGCGCCGCCGTCGCGGAACACGAGGGTGGCGTTCGGCGGCGAGGCGGCGAGGTGGGTCGCGAAGGCCTGCTCGCTCCAGGCCGCGGGGTTGCACCGCGCGTCGAGGGCCGCGAGGGCGGCCGCGTCGGCCGGCGTCCCCGGGCCCGCGATCACCGGCTGGCGGCGACCGCCGCCGGGCGCGCGTAGATCGGCCGCAGTTCGCCGGCAGTCCCCGCGTGTCCCGCGGCGAAAGCCTCCACGGCGGCGCCCGCCAGCGCCCCGGCGAGGAACGGCGAGCGGGCGACGAAGCGGACGCCGGCGTCGGCCAGGGCCGGGCGCGCGAGCTCCATCCCGTCGCCGGTCACGATGGTGCCCGGCTGCACCCGGCTCCGCAGCGCTTCCGGCGTCAGCACCTCGACGTCGCCGCAGGGCCGCGCCTCCGCGTCGTGGAACGCGACGTAGAGCTCGCCGCGCCAGGCGTCGCGGACGGCCACGATCGGCCCGCTCCCCCGCGCGCGCCGCGCCATGAGCAGCAGCGCCGACAGCCCCAGGCACGGCTTGCCCCAGCCCAGGGCGAGCCCCTGGACCGTGCCGAGTCCGATCCGCAGCCCCGTGTACGAGCCGGGCCCTGCCACGGCCGCCAGCCCGTCGACCCGTTCCGGCGCGAGCCCCTGGTCCCGGAGCAGGAACTCGATCCGGGGCAGCACCTTCGTCGAGTGCAGCGCCTCCCCCCCGCAACGCAACTCCGCCAGCAGCCGGCCGCCTGACTGGAGGGCGATCGAGGCGTGGGGCGAGGAGGTGTCGACGGCGAGGACGATCATCGGTCGCGCGGAGCTTATACTCCGCACTCCCGCCGGTCGACCCCGAACGGAATCGATGAGCAAAGCCACGCCGCCGCAGACGCCGGCCATGCAGCAGTACCAGCGCATGAAGGCGGAGCACCCGGATGCCCTGCTCTTCTTCCGCATGGGCGACTTCTACGAGCTGTTCTTCGAGGACGCGGTGGTCGCGGCGCGCGCCCTCGACATCGCCCTCACCTCGCGCAGCAAGGACCACGCGGGCGAGCCGATCCCGATGTGCGGCGTGCCCCACCACGCCGCGCAGGGCTACGTCGCGCGGCTGGTCAAGCTCGGCCTCTCGGTCGCCGTCTGCGAGCAGATGGAGGACCCGAAGGCGGCCAGGGGCGTGGTCCGGCGCGAGGTCGTGCGCGTGGTCACGCCAGGAACCCAGGTCGACGGCGGCGCGCTCGAGGGCGGAGAGACCTCGTTCGTGATGGCGCTGCTGCCCGCGGCGGATGGCCTCGGCGCCGCCTACCTGGAGGCCACGACCGGCGAGTTCGTCGCGGCGCAATGGACCGGTCCCGACCGCCTGGCGCGGCTGCGGGACGACCTCGGCGCGATGCGCCCGCGCGAGGTGCTGGTCCCGAGCGGGGCCCCGCTCCCGCCGTGGCTCGACGACCCGGCCCAGCCCGAGGCCGCGATCCCTCGCCGCGAGCTCGACAACCGCGCGTTCGACGCGCGCACGTCGCGCCACGAGTTGCTCGGGCACTTCGGCGTCCAGAACCTGACGGCCTTCGGCTGCGAGGACCAGCCGCTGGCCGCGGCGGCTGCCGGCGCCGCCCTGCGCTACGTGCGCGAGACCCAGAAGCGCGACCTCGGCCACGTCACCTCGCTGCGCACCCGCGACGAGGCGGACCAGGTCGCCCTCGACGCCATGACCCGCCGCAACCTGGAACTCGTCGAGAGCCTGCACGACGGATCGCGCCGCGGCACGCTGCTCGACGTGCTGGACCACACCCGCACCGCGATGGGCGCCCGGCTGCTGCGCGACTGGCTGCTGCGGCCGCTGCGCCAGCTCGAGTCGATCCAGGACCGTCTCGACGCGGTCGAGGAGCTGGCGTTCCGCACGGTCGAGCGCGGCACGCTGCGCGAGGCCCTCGGCCGCGTCCAGGACCTCGATCGCATCATGGGCCGGGTCACTCTCGGGGCGGCCTCGCCGCGCGACGTCGCCGCCCTGCTGCGCTCCCTGCGGGCGATTCCCGAGATCGAGGCCGCGACCGTCGAGAACCTGGCCCCGCTCGTGCGCGCGGCCCGCAAGGACCTCGACCCCTGTGCCGACCTGTGCGAGTCGATCGAGCGGCTGGTGGTCGACGAGCCGCCCGCCAGCCTGCGCGACGGCGGCGTCGTGCGCGACGGGGCGGATCGCGAGCTCGACGAGCTGCGCGAGATCAGCCGCGGGGGCCGGACCACCATCGCGGCGATCGAGGAGCGCGAGCGGGAGCGGACCGGGATCGGCTCGCTCAAGGTCCGCTTCAACCGCGTCTTCGGCTACTACATCGAGATCAGCAAGTCGAACCTCGCGCTCGTCCCCCAGGACTACATCCGCAAGCAGACCGTGGCCACCGGCGAGCGCTTCGTGACGCCCGAGCTCAAGGAGTACGAGGACAAGGTGCTGCGGGCCGACGAGCGGATCCTGGCTCGCGAGGCGGCCCTGTTCGAGGAGCTGCGCCAGGCGCTTTCCGCGGCCGCCGCCCGCATCCAGCAGACCGCACGCGCGGTGGCGGCGATCGACGTGCTGCAGTCGCTGGCCGAAGCGGCCACCCGCCACGACTACGTGAAGCCGCGGCTGTCCGACCAGGTCGAGCTGCACTACGTCGTGGGCCGGCACCCGGTCGTCGAGCGCGCGCTCGACGAGCCGTTCGTCGCCAACGACCTGAAGATGGGCGACGGCGCGCCGCGGGTCTTCGTCGTCACCGGCCCCAACATGGGCGGCAAGTCGACCTTCCTGCGCCAGACCGCGCTGATCACGCTGCTGGCCCACGTCGGCTCGTTCGTGCCGGCGCGCGACGCCCGGATCGGACTGGTCGACCGCATCTTCACCCGCGTCGGGGCCTCCGACCAGATCCTGCGCGGCCAGTCGACGTTCATGGTCGAGATGCAGGAGACCGCCCACATCCTGCGCCACGCCAGCGAGCGCTCGCTGATCCTGCTCGACGAGATCGGCCGCGGCACCGCGACCTTCGACGGACTCTCGATCGCGTGGGCCGTCTCCGAGCACCTCGCCCGCGACGCGGAGCGGGCGCCACGCACGCTGTTCGCGACGCACTACCACGAGCTGGTGGACCTCGCCGCCGACCTGCCCGCGGTCGGGAACCTGCACGTGTCCGCGCGCGAGTGGAAGGACGGCGTCGTCTTCCTGCGCAAGATCGAGCCCGGCGGCTCCGACCGCTCGTTCGGCATCCAGGTCGCGCGCCTCGCGGGCCTGCCCGCGGGCGTCGTGGCCCGCGCCCAGGAGATCCTGCGCAACCTGGAGCGCACGGAGTTCGACCGCGAGGGGCGGCCGCGGCTCGCCCACTCCGACGCCGCGCCTGCCGCCGGCGTCCGCCAGCTCGCGCTGTTCGCCGGGCCGGAGGACGAGGTCGTGCGCGAGCTGCGCGGCCTCGACCTCGACCGCACCAGCCCGATGGAGGCGCTGGCGCTGCTCGCCGAACTGCAGAAGCGGTTGGGCGGCTCGGGGAGCTAGACTACCTTCAGCCCATGTCGCTCCGCCGCCCCGACCCGCTGCGCGACCTGCTGACGCTGCAGGAGCGGATGAACCGGCTCTTCGAGCAGAGCCTGGCGCGGCTCGACGCGCCGGTGCCGGACTACGCCCACTTCTCCCCCGCCGCGGACGTCTTCGAGACGGCCGAGGGTTACGTCGTCGAGCTGGAACTGCCCGGGGTGCGCGACGAGGACGTCGAGATCGTCGCCGACGAGCGCCGGCTCTTCGTGCGCGGGGTGCGCCGCCAGCTCGAGGGGCTGCGGCCGGACGGCTTCCACCGCGTGGAGCGCGCCCACGGCGCCTTCAACCGCCACTTCGAGTTCGCCGCCGCGATCGACCCCGACGCCGTGCGGGCGACGTTCGAGGACGGCGTGCTGCGGGTCGAGCTGCCGCGGCGCGGCCGCGGCCCGCACGAGTGAAGTCGAAGCGCGCGTTCGCCGCGGCCCTGCTGCTCGGCCTCGGCTATGTCGCGGGCCTCTTCCAGGGCCGCGTCGACCCCGCCCCCGCGCTGGCGGCCCCGGGCGCCGGCCCCGACTTCGCGGCGATCGCGCGGCTGGCGACGCCTGCGGTCGTCAACATCTCCGCCACGCAGCTCGTGCGCGCCGGCCGCTCGCCTTTCAGTGCCGACCCGTTCTGGGAGTTCTTCGGCGGCGACCTGCCCTTCCGCGTCCCGCGCGAGGAGCGCCGCACGAGCCTCGGCTCCGGCGTGCTGGTGAATCCTGACGGCCTGATAGTGACCAACAACCACGTGATCGAGCGCGCGCGCCAGATCGCGGTGACGCTCTCCGACGGGCGCCGCTACCGCGCCGCGCTGGTCGGCACCGACCCCGCCACGGACGTCGCGGTGATCCGGGTCGAGGGCCGCTCGCTGCCGTCGCTGCGCTGGGGCGACTCGTCGAGGGTGGCGGTCGGCGAATACGTGCTCGCCATCGGCAACCCGTTCCAGCTCAGCCAGACGGTGACGATGGGCATCATCAGCGCCGTCGGCCGCTCCAACGTGGGGATCGCCGACTACGAGGACTTCATCCAGACCGACGCGGCGATCAACCCGGGCAACTCGGGCGGGGCGCTGGTCAACGTGCGCGGCGAGCTGATCGGCGTCAACACCGCGATCTACTCGGAGACCGGCGGCTACATGGGGATCGGCTTCGCGGTGCCGGCTGCGCTGGCCCGCCACGTGGTCGACGAACTCGTGCGCCACGGGCGGGTGCGCCGCGGTTTCGTCGGCATCACCCGCATCGCGCCGGTCGAGGCGCCGGCCACGGGCGCGCCACCGCCCGGCGCCGTCGTGCTGGAGCTGCTGCGCGGGAGCCCGGCCGACCGCGCGGGCCTCGAGCCCGGCGACGTGATCGTCACGGTCGACGGCAAGGCGGTCGCGGGCGCCCCGGAGCTGCGCAACCTGCTGGCCGAGGCCGCTCCCGGCGCCCGCCTCCGGCTGGGCATCGAGCGCGCGGGCCGCCGCGAGGAGCTGCGCGTCGAGGTCGACGACGCGCCGTAACGCCCGGGGGCCCGCCCCGCAGTGCGCTACCATCGCGCGGCTCTCCGCAACCACGAGGAAGGGACGCGCTTGACGATCACGGACTCCCTGGCTGGCCGGACGATCTCCCACTACAAGGTGCTGCGCCCGCTGGGTGCGGGCGGAATGGGTGTCGTGTACGAGGCCGAGGACACCCAGCTCGGGCGCCGGGTCGCGGTCAAGTTCCTCTCCGCCGAGTTGCAGCGCGACCCCGCGGTGCTCGAGCGGTTCCAGCGCGAGGCGCGCGCCGCGTCGGCGCTCAACCACCCGGGCATCTGCACGGTGCACTCGATCGAGCAGCACGAGGGCCAGCACTTCATCGTGATGGAGCTGATCGAGGGCGAGACGCTGGCCTCGCGGATCGGCCGCCAGCCGCTGCCCCTCGATCAGTTGCTCGACTTCGGCATCCAGATCGCCGACGCGCTGGAGTCCGCGCACTCCAAGGGCATCGTGCACCGCGACCTGAAGCCGGTGAACCTGATCGTCAACGCCCGCGGCCAGGTCAAGATCCTCGACTTCGGCCTGGCCAAGATCGCCGGCGTCACGAACTACGCGGAAGGCCCCGCGTCCTCCTCGCAGGTCGAGACCTCGCAGGAGCCGGGGCGTCTCACGGTCGCGGGCACGGTGCTCGGCACCGTCCACTACATGTCCCCGGAGCAGGCCCGCGGCCTGCCCACCGACGCCCGCACCGACCTGTTCTCGTTCGGCGCCGTCCTCTACCAGATGGCGACCGGCGAGCTCCCGTTCCAGGGCGACACCAACGCCGTCGTCTTCGACGCCATCCTCAACCGCCGGCCGCGGCCGCTGGCCGAGGCCAACCCGGCGCTGCCCGCCGCCCTCGACGCGGTGCTCGCCAAGGCGCTCGAGAAGGACCGGGTGCTGCGCTGCCAGAGCGCCACCGAATTGAAGACCGACCTGCTGCGGCTGAGGCGCGACGTGGAATCCCGCGAGCGGCAGGCCGACCTGCCGGACGCGCGGAGCAAGTCGGACCCCAACGCGGAGCGCTCGGTGGCCGTCCTCTACTTCGAGAACCTGAGTGGAGCGAAGGAGGACGAGTACTTCCGCGACGGCATCACCGAAGACATCATCACCGAGCTGTCGAAGATCAAGGGTCTCAAGGTGCTGTCGCGGCAGGCGGTGATGCCGTTCCGCGACAAGCCGGTCGCCACCGCCCAGGTCGGCCAGCAGCTCAAGGCCGCCTGCGTGCTCGCGGGCAGCATCCGCCGCGGCGGCAACCGGCTGCGCATCAGCGCGCAGCTCCTCGACGCCGGCACCGACTCGCTGCTGTGGTCCGAGCGCTACGACCGCGAACTGGCCGACGTGTTCGAGGTGCAGGACGAGATCGCGCGCAAGATCGCGGGCGCCCTGCGCATCACCCTCTCCCCGCAGGAACAGGAGGCGCTGGCGGCCAAGCCGACCGACAACCTGCAGGCGTACGACTTCTACCTGAAAGGCAAGGCGTACGCCCGCCGGCTGACCCGCCAGGACCTCGAGTTCGCGCTTCAGATGTACGCGAGCGCCGTCGGCCACGATCCCAACTTCGCGCTGGCCTACGCCGCGACGGCGAACGTGTGCGCGCAGTACCAGGGCGCCTTCGGCTCCGATCTGAAGCTGCTGGAGCGGGCCCGCGAGGCTGCGGCCAAGGCCATCGCGCTCCGTCCCGACCTGCCCGAGGCGCAGGTGGCCCAGGCCTGGATCCTGTACGCGCAGGGCGATCGCCCCGACGAGGTGGTCGCGACCGCGCGCCAGGTACTGGCGCGGCACCAGACCGAGGGCGCTCATTACCTGCTGCTGCGGGCGCTGTTCACCGCCGGGCGCTACCCCGAGGTCGTCGAGATCGCCGAGGAGGCGATCGAGGCCAACCCCAGCGACTACAACGTCTACGTGCCGATCGGCAACGCGCTGAAGGCGTTGGGCAAGGTCGAGGCACGCAAGAACCTGCGCCTGCGCCGCATCCAGGTGCTGGAGGCCCAGCTCCGCGAGGTGCCCGAGGACGCGCGCGCGCGCATCCTGCTCGCGTCCGATTTCGCCGACGAGGGCCGCGCCGACGACGCCATGCGCGAGGCCAACGTGGCGATGGTGCTGCGCCCCAACGAGGCCTCCGTGCACTACAACGCGGCCTGCGTGTTCTGCAAGCTCGCCCGCAAGGCCGACGCCCTCGAGGCGATGCAGAAGGCGCACCGGGCGGGCTACCGCGGTGGCGAGTGGGCCAGGCGCGACCCCGACCTGGCCCTGATCCAGGGCGACCCGGCATTCGAAGCGCTGTTTCCGCCCCGGGCCTGAGGCAGGACCGCTTTCGACGCCGTGGATCGACCGGCGCCGGTCGCCCGCTCTAGCCGTCGGTGACCTGCTCGAAGGCCTTCTCGAAGTCGGCGCCGACGATCATCTCGCGCGGCGTGACCTCGAGCAGGTGCTGGCGCTCGAGGTCCTTCAGCATGCGGGTCACGGTCTCGCGGGTCGTGCCGATGCGGTTGGCGATCTCCTGGTGGGTCGCGCGGCGGAACGAGATGCGCCCGTCCTTCAGCCGCTTGCCCTCCTCGCGCGCCATGTCGACCAGCACCCGCGCCACGCGCCCGTAGACGTCGAGCAGCGCCAGCGTGCTGATCTGGCTGTTGGCGCGGCGCAGGCGGGCCGACAGCACGCGCACGAGCCCGGCCAGGATGCTGGAGTGGCCCTGGATCACCTGCTGGAAATCGGCGCGGGCCAGGCTCAGCAGTTCGGTGTCCTCGATCGCGACGGCCGTCGCCGAACGCGGCTCGTCGTCGAGCAGGGACATCTCGCCGAAGAACTCGCCGGGGCCGATCACGGACAGGATCACCTCGCGGCCGTCGTCGCCCTGGATGCCGACCTTGACCCGGCCGCTGACGATCACGAACAGGGTGTCGCCGGGGTCCTTCTCGTAGAGGATCACGCCGCCCTTGCGATGCTGCCGCCGGCTGCACACGCGCGCCAGCGACTCGAGTTCGGCCGGCGTCAGCTCCGAGAAGATCGGAACCGAGAGCAGCAGCTCGCGATCCGTCATGGACGATCCACCTCCAGCGGGAGCCGCGATGTTATCAGGGCTTCACCAGGCGGGCGAGCGCCTCGACCACTTCCACGGCCTGCGCCCCGCTGACCACCCGCCACGCCTCGAAAGCGCCCGACGGCGTCACCGCCAGCAGCCCCGCGCCAGCGGCGCGCGAGGCGGCCGCGTGCTGGAGGTGGTTGCGCGACATGTCCGAGAGCACCGGCGCCGGGCCCGGCGGGTGGCCCAGCGCGTCGAGCACCCGGGCGAGCGCCACCGCCAGCTCGCCCTTGCGGACCTGCGCCGCCGGCTGGAAGGTGTGGTTCGGGTAGACGTCCATCAGGCGCAGGGCCAGCGCGCGCAGGATGAACGGCCGTGCCCAGGAGCCGGAGACGTCGACCGCCAGCGGCGGCTCCCCCGCCTCGAGCGCCTCGAGCTGCGGCACCTTGGCGACGAGCAGCGCGGCGAGGTCGGCCCGCGTGACGCGCGCCGCCAGCGGTATCCGCCGGTAGGGCTCCGGCATCCGCGCGTTCTCGACCTCCTGGAGCGCGCGCGCCGCGGCCGCGCGCAGGGCCTCGTCGGCCGGCTCGCGGGCCTGCAGCCCGCGCAGCAGATCGAGCGCGCGCGCCGGCTGGCGGTCCTCGAGCAGCAACTCCGCGAGCCGGGCGGTGGCGCCGCGCTCGCGGTTCGGCTCGGCGTCGAGCAGCGCGATCGCCTCGGCCCGCGCCCCGGCGGCCAGCAGCAGTTCGGCGGCGGCCAGCCGCGCCGGCGCCAGCTCCGGCACGGCCTCGAGGCAGCGGCGGTAGAGCGCGAGCGCCTCCTCGGCCCGGCCCGCGGCCTGGGCCTCCGCGGCCAGCGGCAGCAGCCGCTCGCTGACCGCCAGCTTCAGGGCGGCCAGGCGCCGGGAGAGGCGGGTGTCCGCCGGCGCCTGCGCCGCAGCGCGGCGCAGCAGGCCGACGGCCTCCTCGTCGCGGCCGAGCCGCGCGAGTGCCGCGCTGGCGCCGGCCAGCGCCGAGACGTCTTCCGGGCGCCGCGCCACCGCGGCCTCGAAGTCCGCCGCGGCCTGCTCGACGCGCCCCAGGCGCAGCCGCGCCCAGCCAAGCGCCGTGTCCAGGTGCGCGACCGGCGTGCGCATCGCGCCGAGCAGGCGCTTCTCGGCGGCAGCCGCGTCGCCGGCCAGGATCTGGGGCCAGGCCTTCTCGAGCGCCTTGCGCTGCGGGGGCGACAGCTCCCCGGGCCGGACCGCCGGCCGGACGTACAGTTCGCGGACCTCGGGCGCCACGACCACGGGCCGCGCGCAGCCCGCCAGCCCCGCGAGCGCCAGCACCGCAAGGGGCGCGAGCGTCCGCCTCATCGCATCCGCCCCTGGTAGCGCGTGAGCCAGCGCGCGGGCAGCAGGGCCTCGATCCTCACTTCGCCTTCCTCCACCTCGTGTCCCAGGACCCGCGCGACCCTGTAGAGCGCGGCGATCGCCCGGCCCTCGGCCGGGTCGAACCCGAGCCGCACCCGCTTCGGCTCCAGCTCCAGCCGGCGGGCGATCGTCTCGTGAAGGGCCTCGATCCCGGTCTGGCGCAGCGCCGACACCGCGACTCCCCCGGCGTGGGCCGCCAGCAGGCCCTCGCGGCGCGCGACCGGCACCAGGTCCACCTTGTTGAGCACCGCCACCCGCGGCACGTCGCCGGCGCCGATCTCGTTCAGCACTGCCGCCACCGCCGCCTCGCGCGCCTCGAGGTCCTCGGCGGCGGCGTCGATCACGTGCAGCAGCAGGTCGGCCTCGACCACCTCCTCCAGCGTCGCGCGGAACGCGGCCACCAGCGTGTGCGGCAGCTTCTGGATGAAGCCGACGGTGTCGACGACCACGACCTCGCCGGCGTCCCCGAGCCGGGTCCGCCGTGCCAGCGGGTCGAGGGTCATGAAGAGCTGGCTGGAGACGGGCGCGCCGGCCCGGGTCAGGGTGTTGAAGAGCGTCGACTTGCCCGCGCTCGTGTAACCGACCAGCGCGACCTGTGGCACCTCGGCCCTCTGTCGCGCGCCGCGCTGGGTGTGGCGACCGCGGCGGACGCGCTCGATCTCGCGCTTTACCTGTGCGATGCGCGTGCGGATCCGGCGGCGGTCGGTCTCCAGCTTGGTCTCGCCAGGCCCGCGAGTGCCGATGCCGCCGCCGAGCCGGGACAGCATCACGCCCTGCCCGGCGAGCCGCGGCAGCAGGTAGCCGAGTTGCGCCAGTTCGACCTGCAGGCGCCCCTCGTGGGTCCGCGCGCGGCGGGCGAAGATGTCGAGGATCAGTTGCGTGCGGTCGAGCGTCTTGACCTTCGCGACCTTCTCCAGGTTGCGCTGCTGCGCCGGCGTCAGCTCGCCGTCGAACAGCACGAGCCCCGCCTCGGCCTGGTCCGCGAGCCGCGCCACCTCCTCGGCCTTGCCCTTGCCGATCAGCGTGGCGGCGTCGGGCCGCTGCCGCTCCTGCATCACCTCGCCGACCACCACGGCTCCGGCGGCCTCCGCGAGGTGCGCGAGCTCGGACAGCGAGGCCTCGGTCTCGTGGCGCGGGGCCCCGCCCAGGCACAGCCCGACCAGCACCGCGCGCTCGCGCGGGTCGGCCTGCGTGACCGTCGGGGTCGCTTTCGCCAATTCGGGCGGATTCTACGCGGTCGTCAGCGCTCGCCGCGGGCCCGCCGGCCGGCCCAGCGCATCTGGCGCGCCAGGCCGCGCAGCAGCGTGACCTCGCGCGCCGTCGGCTCCGCGCGCGCGAGCAGGTGGCGCAGTTCCGCCATCACCGGCCCGGGTGGCCCCGGGTCGACGTAGCCGATCGCTGCGCAGGCCGCGGCCAACTCGTCCTGGGCCGCGTGCCAGTCGCGCGGCTCCGGCGCCTCGGCGCGGGGCGCGTCCGCGGGCTCGAGCGCCATGCGGAGCTCCCACGCGAACAGCAGCACGGCCTGCGCGAGGTTCAGCGACGAGTGCGCGGGGTCCGTCGGGATGCGGACTACCACGTCGGACCGCCGCTGCTCGTCGACGCGGAGCCCGTCGGCCTCCGGGCCGAACACGAGGGCGGCGCGCCCGCCCCGGGTCGCGAGGTGAGCCGCGAGCTCCCGCGGCGTCCACGTCCGCGACGCGCGGCCGGAGGTGGCCGCCACGAACTGCGCTTCCGAGACCGCCGCGTCGAGCGTCGCCGCGTCGCGCATCGACGCGACCAGATCTTCCGCGCCGTGCGCCACGCGGGCGACTTCCGCGCGGTCGAGGCTCGTGGCGTCGACCAGCACCGGCGCGCCGAATCCCATGTTGCGCAGCGCCCGGCAGGCCCCGCCCACGTTGGCGGCCCGGGCCGGCCGCACCAGGACGAAGTCCACGTCCGCTCCGCGCACGCCCGTATACTAGCCACAGCCTCCGCGGCGGGCCCGTCCGGCCGGCCGCCTTCACCACACAGGAACGATCGCTTGAGACTGCTGCGCCCGCTGCCCCGCAAGCTGACCCGGCCCTTGTCCTGGCTCGCGGTGTGCGCGTGGCTGCTGACGATGGGCACGCTGCTGCGCGAGGAGATGCTGCGCGCGGCCCCGCTCTCGCTCGGCACCGACCTCTCCCGCTTCGGCTCCTCCGCCGCCTGGAAAGGCGTCTACTACCGCGGCGAGAAGATCGGCTTCATGGTCGGCCAGACGCTCCCGAAGGACGACGGCTACGAGATCCAGGAGGAGGGCCAGCTCCAGATCACGCTGATGGGCATGGGCACGGCGGCGAAGATCCGCACCGCGGTCCAGGTCGACGCGGCCTACTCGCTCCGCTCGTTCGACTTCTCGCTCGACCCCGGCACCGGCGCCGTGAAGGTGAAGGGCTCGCTCCGGGGCAAGGCGCTCGAACTCGAGGTCACGACTCCCGGCGGCACCCGCCGCGAGACCCGGGACCTGGCCGACGTGCCGGTCCTGAGCCTGAACCTGCCGCGCAAGCTGGCCGCCGACGGCCTCGAGACCGGCAAGCGCTTCGAGGTCTCCGTGTTCGACCCCGCGACGCTCGCCAACGCGCCGATGACGATCGAGGTCAAGGAGCGCGAGGTCGTGCGCGCCGGCGGCCGCCCCACGCCGGCGTTCCGGCTGGAGACCCGTTTCTCGGGCATCCAGGCCACCTCGTGGATCACTGACGTCGGCGAGGTGGTCAAGGAAGAGAGCCCGATGGGCCTGGTCGTGGTGAAGGAGACCCAGGAGCGGGCGACGGCGATGGCGATGACCCGTGACGTGCGCGCCGACATGATCGAGGCCGCCGCGATCCAGCCGGAAACGAAGAAGCCGATCGACGACCCCACCCAGGTCGAGTACCTCGAGCTCCGCATCACGACGCCGAGCCCGCTGACGGGTGTGGACCTGCAGGGCGTCGGCCAGACGGTGCGCGACGACGTGTTCGCGCTGCGCGACTCCAGCAAGGAGCCGCTGCAGCCGACGCCGGAGGGACTCGAACGCTACCTCGCACCCGAGCGGCTGATCGAGTCCGACGCACCCGAGATCCTGGCCGAGGCGGAGAAGGCCGTGGCCGGCGTCAGCGGCAACCGCGCCCGAGCCGAGCGGCTCGTCCGCCACGTCAACGCGCTGCTCGAGAAGAAGCCCACCGTCAGCCTGCCCTCGGCGCTCGAGGTGCTGCGGACGCGCGTCGGCGACTGCAACGAGCACACCGCGCTCTACGTGGCGATGGCGCGCGCGCTCGGCCTGCCCGCGCGGATCGCCGTCGGCCTGGTCTCGCTGCGCGGCGCGTTCTACTACCACGCGTGGCCCGAGGTGTGGGTCGCGGAGAACGCGGGCCGCGGCCGCTGGATCGCGGTCGACCCCACACTCAACCAGTTCCCGGCCGACCTCACCCACGTCCGCCTCGCGCGCGGAGGCCTCGAGCAGCAGACGGCGATCCTGCCGCTCGTCGGCCAGACGAAGATCGCCGTTCTGGAGATGCGGATGGCCGCAGGCACGGCGCCGGTCCTGGTGGGTCAGGAAGCGACCTCCCAGGCGCGCCCGATCGAGATCGCGATCCCCACGCGCGTGGGCGGGCCCAAGAGCTGCTGGGTGCGGCCGAGGGCAGGACGATGATCCACGTCCGCGACCTGAAGAAGACCTACGGCGCGTTCGAGGCCGTCAAGGGCGTCTCGCTCGACGTCGCCCCCGGCCAGATCCACGGCTTCCTCGGCCCCAACGGCGCCGGCAAGACGACGACGATCCGGATGATCGCCGGCCTGCTCAAGCCGACCGCGGGCACCGTCACCATCGACGGCCACGACACGCGGGTCGCACCCGAGGCCGCCAAGGCCGCGCTCGGCTTCATCCCCGACCGGCCCTACCTGTACGAGAAGCTGACGGCTCGCGAGTTCCTCGCCTTCCACGGCGGCCTGTTCGGGATGAGCGACGCCGAGGTCGACCACCGCTCGGACGAGCTGCTCGGCCTGTTCGAGCTGACCCGCTGGGGCGGCGAGCTGGTGGAGAGCTTCTCCCACGGCATGAAGCAGCGGCTGGTGATGTGCGCCGCCTTCCTGCACCGTCCGCGCGCGGTGCTGGTCGACGAGCCGATGGTCGGCCTCGACCCGCGCGGCGCACTGTTGATCAAGGACGTGTTCCGGGCGATGGCGAAGAAGGGCGTGGCGATCCTGATGTCCACCCACACCCTCGAGGTGGCCCAGGAGATGTGCGACGCGATCAGCATCATCCTCGGCGGCGAGATCATCGCGCGCGGCACCGTCGCCGAGCTGCAGGCCCAGGCCGGCACCGCCGACGGCCAGCTCACGCCGGTGTTCCTCAAGCTGACGGGCGGCCGCGGCTTCCAGGAGATCGATGACGCCGTCTAGCCCGGCGCCCGCGAGCCTCGGCCAGCCCTTCCCGTTCCTGCTGCTGCCGTCGTACTGGGCGGCGCGCAACCGCGCGCAGCGACGCGAGAAGGGCGACACCGCCCGCGGCCTGATCTTCGGGTCGATCGGGGCCGGCGTCACCGCCACGATCTTCGCGGTCGTGTTCTGGCTGACCTGGAACGTGCTCGACTACGAGGAACTCGGCGAGTACCTGATCCGCCTGGGACTCTCCTGGCTGTTCCTCACCTTCCTCTCGTTCCTGGCCTTCTCCGCGCTGGTCACCGCGCTGTCGACGTTCTTCCTCTCGGAAGACCTGAAGCTGCTGATGGCGGCGCCGATCCCGCAGGACCGCCTGTTCTACTCGCGCTTCGCCAAGACCGCGGGCCTGGCCTCGTGGATGGTCGTCATCTTCCTGGTCCCGGTGCTGCTGGCAGTCGGCTCCGCCCGCTGCGCGCCTTGGAGCTACTACCTCACGATCCCGCTGGTGCTGCTGCCGTTCGTGCTGATCCCGGTGGCGCTCGGCTCGGTGACGACGCTCGCGCTCGTCAACATCTTCCCCGCCCGCCGCGCCCGCGACATCCTGATGCTGGTCGGGCTGCTTTTCGGCATCACCATCGTCCTGCTGCTGCGCTTCCTGCGGCCCGAGCGGCTGCTGCGGATCGACTCGCTGCCCGACGTCACGGCCTTCTTCGCGACGCTGCAGTCGCCGGTCACCCCGCTGCTGCCTTCCTTCTGGGCGGGCGAGTCGCTGTTCGCCGCGCTGCACGGCGGCGCCGACTGGCTCCACCTGTCCGCCCTGTGGACCTCCGCGATCGCGTTCACCGTGCTGGCCCGCGGCGCCTTCGGGCGCTTCTTCTTCGACGGCTTCAGCAAGGCGCAGGAGGCGCGCAAGGTGCGCTTCACGCGGCTGCTGCTGCTCGACCGCGTGATCCGCCGGCTGCCTTTCGCGGCGGGCACCCGGGCGCTGCTGCTGAAGGACCTGAAGGTTTTCCTGCGGGACACCACCCAGTGGTCGCAACTGCTGCTGCTGCTGGCGCTGGTGATGGTCTACCTCTACAACTTCAGCGTGCTCGACATCGAGCGCATCCCCTACATGAGCCGCTTCATCAAGAACGCCTACGCCTTCGTCAACCTGGCGCTGGCGGCGTTCGTGCTCTCGTCGGTCGCCGTGCGCTTCGTGTTCCCGTCGGTGTCGGCGGAGGGCCCCGGCTTCTGGATCGTCCGCACCTCCCCGGTCTCCATGCGGCAGTTCCTGTGGTCCAAGTTCTGGACCGGGCTGCTGCCGATCCTGGTCATGGCCGAGGTGCTGACCGTGATCGCCAACGAGTTCCTGGCCGCCGAGACCGAGCTCAAGGTGGTCGGCGCGGTCGCCATCTTCTTCATGTCCTTCGCGCTGGTGGGGCTGGCCACCGGCCTCGGTGCGATGTACCCGCGCTTCAACGCGGAGAACCTGACCCAGGTCGCGGGCTCCTACGGCGGCGTCGCCTTCATGGTGCTGGCCGTGCTGTACATCCTGGCGATGATCGCCCTGCTGGCCTGGCCCACCTCCGTCTACCTCTGGTACCAGTACCGTTCGCAGCCGGTGCCCGGTTCCGCGTACGGCCTGATGGCTGCCTGTGGAGCAGGCGCGGCGGCGCTCTCCGCGTTCACGTTCTGGTGGTCGATGCGGCGCGGCGTCCAGGCCCTGGAGCGGATGGGCTAGCAGCCCGTGGTGAAAGTCTCAGGTTGCCCTGAAGAAACAGGTGGCCGAACGGGATCCAAGTCTTACTTTGTGCCTATGGCGATGGGCAAGGGTGGCGAGCAGGCTGGCGCGCTGTGGGTG